>JAYFQU010000025.1:0-79821 GCA_034926785.1 Christensenella sp. | reverse complement strand
CGATGGGTTTTACTTTGGGTTAAAATGACGCGAATCGCGCCATTTTTTCACAAATTCGGCGAATGAATCGCCAAATTTGAAGGAACATGGGGGATTTTCGAAATCCCCCAAACCCCCTACTGGGTTTGTTGATGCTCTGAGGACGGGTTTTCCCGTCCTGTTTGCGGTTTTATACCGGGAGGGCAGCTTACTTGGCCGGATAGGTAAGCCAATTGACCACCGTCTCGGAAAGCGTCAGCCCAAGCTTTTTCTGCAGCCGAAGCGACGGTTCGTTATGAATCGCAACCTGACAAAACGGCGTCTGACCGATGGAGAGCAGGTGGTTGATCAAATGTGCTTCCAACGCGTAGGCGAGCCCCAACCGGCGATAGTCCGGCAGGATCTCCAGCAGCCCCATGGTTTGTTCCTCGTGCGTGCCGATAAAGCCGGCGATTCTGCCGCCGACAAACACACCGAACATGCCCGCCTCCAGCCGCTCACGGAGATAGGCGGCATCGTCCACCATGTGATAATGCGCATGGACAAAATCGAGATAGCCAACATCCAGCGGACGGATTTCCGCGCCCTCCGGCAGGGAATAAGGGATGGGCTCCGCAGAAGGATAGACGGCGTGGCGGCATTCCATAGAGACAAAAAAGCCATATTCGCGCGTCAACTGCGGGATTAGCTCACCGCTGCGTACAATGATCTGGCGCTCTACGCACTCCATCAGGCCCCGGGTCATCAGGGGCAAAAATTCGTTTGCGCAGCCCTCTTCGGCGGCGAGCAGATACAGCGTGCCATGCCGGAGCAGTACACCGGCTTCACCCCAGCGGAGCACCTCTGCCGCAGGCAGCGGGAGCAGACCGATCATGTCGATATTTGCCAGCGTGTCCCGCTCAAGATAGCGCAAAATCTGTTGTTTCATGTGCTGGAGTGTAGCACAAAGCCGGTTCTTTTTCAAGGAAGGGAGAAGCGAAAAACACTTGAAAACCTTTCGTGAAGAAACGCCGGAACACCCCTGCCGCGTTTGACAGACCCCCCGTCAAATGGTACACTACGAAAGGTATTATATCGTGATGTAAATGGGATAGTTTACCCTGTCGGGCGAAAGGAACCGCGCTGAATGGCTGACGTAACGGCGATTGTACTGACCTTAAACGAGGAAAAGAATATCGGCGAATGCCTCAAATCCGTCGTCGGATTTTGCAAGCGCGTGGTCGTCATCGACAGCGGCAGCACGGATCGCACGCAGGAGATTGCGCGGGAGTACGGCGCGGATGTCTACGAGCACGCGTTCACCTACTATGCCGCGCAATACAACTGGGGCGTGGATAACACGAACATCACGACCAAATGGACGCTTCGCTTGGATGCGGACGAGCGCTTTACTCCCGCCGTCTGCGCGCATAGCGAGAAGCTGATGGCGGAACACGACGCCGACGATGTCAACGGAATCGTGATGGAGAGCGACTTCTTTTTCCTCGGCCGGCAAATGAAGCACGGCGGCAGCAAGAAGCGGAAGATTATGCTCTTCAAAACGGGGAAGGGCAGAATTGAGGACCGCAAGCGCGACGCGCACACGATCCTGCAGGAGGGCCGCACGGTCGCAATCTCCGAGCGTTATCTGCATTATGATTTTAAGGATTTGACGAGCTATATCAGCCGCTACAACTGGTACGCCATTCGCGAGCTGCAGGACTATATCGCCTATGAGCAGGGCGCGGCGTATGACGCGAACACGGATGAAAAGCTCCGTAAACATCGCAAGAAGAAGTTCACAATCTATTATCGCGCGCCAATGTTCCTCCGCGCCTGGCTGTGGTTCCTCTACAACTACTATCTCAGGCTTGGATTTTTAGACGGCAAAGAGGGGTATCTCTACCACTATTTTGAGAGCTATTGGTATCGCTTCCTGGTAGACGCAAAGATCTACGAATACCGAAAGACCGGACACGCGGAGGAAACTCTCCGCGCATTGGGAAAGTGAGCGATCGTATGCCAAATCCCGTTTCTGTACAGCCCGTTTCCGTATTGATGATACTCACGGTGCGCTATGGCAAAAACGGAATCACGAATTGCGTGATGAACTATGTTTCGCGATTTGATCCCGCGCGGGTGCGCTGCGACCTTGTCTGCCCCAACGAGCCGGGCGAGCAGGCACGGGCGATGATCCGCCAGACGGGCGGCGAGGTGTTTATCCTCGGCGGGAGGAACCGCCGGCCTTTGCGGTATTGGAACAAGCTAAGCCGCATCATTCGCGAACGCGGCGAGGAGATTGTTCATGCCCACGGGAACAGCGCGACGCTCTACCTGGAGATGATGGCGGCAAAACGCGGCGGGGCGAAGCACCGTCTGCCGCATTCGCACAATACGACCTGCAAGATGAAGACGGCGGATCGGCTCCTGCGCGGCGTATTCTACCGGAGCTACACGCATGCGGTGGCCTGTTCCGCCGCGGCGGGAGAGTGGCTCTATCCCGGGAGACCATATGACGTGCTGAACAACGCCATCGATGCGGACGCATTTCGTTTTCACGCGGCAACGCGGCGCGAGATGCGCGAGCGGCTGGGACTTCAGCCGGAGGAAACGGTATTTCTCCATGTAGGGGCGTTTAACGAGCAGAAGAACCAGGCTTTCCTGCTGGAGGCGTTCGGTCGCTATCTGGAACGGGAACCAAACGCGAGGCTGCTTCTCGTCGGGGAAGGGGAACGGCGGCCCAGCTGCGGGGCGCGCGCGGAGACGCTCGGCATCGGCAAGCGGGTCGAGTTCTTAGGCCAGCGGGACGATATTCCCGCGCTGCTCTTTGCATCGGATGCGTTTGTGCTGCCCTCGCTGCACGAGGGGCTGCCTTTGACGCTGGTCGAGGCGCAGTGCGCGGGGCTGCCATGCCTGGCTTCCGACCGCGTGACGCCGGAATCGGCGCTGACGGCGCTGGTGACATTTTTTCCTGTCGAGCGGGTGGAGGCGTTTGCCGAGGCGATGGCCGGCCTTGCCCGACCGGAGCGCACGGTGGCGTCCGAGGATGCCATCCGGCGTGTTGCCGAGGCGGGGTTTGATGTTTCGCGGAATGCCGGTTCTCTGATGAAACTATATGAATCGCTCGCGCGGGCATAACGCCGCGGGCGCACCGGAAACCACTTGAGGGACATTGTTTGAGGAATCGATGCCGATGAAGAAACTCATGATCGTAACGCATAAGATGAGCGGAGGGGGCTGCGAACGGGTCATTGCGCAGCTGCTCCATTGCTACGCGCGGGACGGCATCGAGTGCAAACTTGTGACCGAATGCGGCGTACCGTCGTTTTATGACCTCCCCGAAACGGTCGAGCAGATCTATCTGACGTTTGATAAAACCCTGCCTGCCAAACGAATTCCGAAGGCATATGCTAAGCTGCGGAAACTCGTAAAGCAGGAAAAGCCGGATCTCGTGCTCGCCTTGCCGGAGAAGGTGAATGTCTGGACGGTGCTGTTTTTGCTCGGCACCGGCGTTCCCGTCGTGGTGAGCGAGCGAAACGACCCCAATCGCCATCCCGAGAACAAGGTAAAGCGCGTCCTGCGCAGGCTAGTCTATCCGTTTGCCAAGGGGTTCATCTTTCAAACACAGGATGCGGCGGATTATTTTCCAAAGTCGGTTCGCAAGCGCGGCATCGTTCTGGACAATCCGCTGGATACCAGCCGGATTCCCGCGCGGTTCACCGGCGAGCGCAGGCGCACCGTCGCAGCGGCGGGGCGATTGCATGAGCAGAAGAATTTCGAACTGCTGATTCGCGCGTTCGCCCGATTTTATAAGACGCATCATGATTATTCGCTCGTGATCTATGGCGAAGGCCCGGAGAGGGAGCGGCTCATGAAGACCGCGAGCCGCCTGGGCATCGCGGGCGCGGTGGAGCTCCCGGGGCAGAGCAGGACGCTATTGGAGGACATCAACGATTGCGCCATGTTTGTGCTGAGTTCGGATTATGAGGGCATGCCGAATGTGCTCATCGAGGCGATGGCCTGCGGCATGAGCTGTATCGCGACGGACTGCCCTGTCGGTGGGGTGCGATCCCTGCTTACCGACGGAGAAAACGGCCTGCTGATTCCGGTGCGCGACGAGCGCGCGCTCGTGCAGGCTCTTACGAGGCTGGCCGACGATTCGGCGCTGGCCGATGCGCTCGGCCAAAAGGCAACCGAGATTCGAGTACGGCTGGACGAATCGCTGGTCGCCGCGAAATGGAGGCAGTATCTTGAAACAATCGCAGATCGATAAAGCCCTGCCGCTTCTGGCAGATCTCTCGTTTGCGCTCTATCTGATCACCGAGGTGCTCTTTGAACACAGCACGCTTTCCCAACTCTGCATGCTGCTGTTCTTTGGCGTAACCGCGCTGTACTGCATCCGGAAAAAGAAGCTGTTTTTCTCCTGGTGGATGGCGGCCGTTGTGCTTGTGATCCTCTGGGGAACCGTCGTCACCTTCGGCTGGGCAATCGACAGGGCGATTTCTCTGGACATGGGAAAGACGCTCGCGGTGAACGCGGTCTTCTATTTCTTTCTGTTTCAATATCTGCTTTTGCAGGGGGATATGCGCCGCTATATGGCGGCGTTTGTGCTGAGCATTGCGCTGCTGAGCGCTTATGCCATCCTGCGCGAGCTGCCGTTTGATTTGGGGGCTGTGCGCGCCGGCATTGCCGCGGGCGTTAACCCGAATTGGCTTGGCATGCTTGCGGCAATTGCGCTGGGTTTTAGTTTGGTTCTTGCGAAGCATCGCTCCGCGTGGTGGCTGTTTTCAGCGGCCTTGCTGCTCCCGACGATCGTGCTCACAAAATCGGCTAAGGCGCTGTTGCTGCTCGGCCTTCTTTCCGTTGTAATCTATCTTGTTTTATACCCCAAGCGCTGGGGGGTCAAACTGGCTATTCTGTTCGTGTTGGGGATTGCAGCGGTCTATGGACTGGCCTATGTGGATAGCCCCATTAGCAATGGCTTGCTCAACCGTCTGCATGTGATGTTGCATTATTATGTGGATGGGTCCGCGCAGGCAGAGTCTGCTATTGCGAGGAACTCTCTGATCACGGTGGCGATGGATGCCTTCCGCCTGCGGCCGGCCGGCGGTTACGGCCTCGGCTGCTTCCGCCTGCTGCAAGGGTCCGGCGGCACCTATTCACATAATAACTTTACCGAGATCCTTGTCTCGGGTGGCTTGGTCATGCTGGCGATCTACTATCTGCCGCAGCTGGGGGCGCTGGCGTTGTCCGCACGCACGCTGGGTAAGGGAAAACGCGGAGATTCGATGGCGGCGCCAAGCGCGGCGCGCGCGTCGCTCGGCGTGTTTATGGCGCTGCTACTCGCGCAGATGGTCATGGACTACGGAATGGTATCCTACTTTGACCGGACGGCGGCGGTGTATTTTATCCTTCTGGTCGCTGCGGAGCGAATCGGGCGAAACCGCGCGTCGGACGGCGAGCGGTTTTTTGCGTTTTTAAAGAATCCGCGCATCCTCTTCATCTGGCTTGCGGAGCGTGGCTTTTTTCGCGGGATGGACGACGAGACGTATCTTAAGCGGTTTTATCGCGCGCGCTTCGGCAAAGAACTGCGCCTGACCCCGCCCGTCACCATGAACGAAAAGATTCAGTGGCTTAAGCTGCACGACCGGGAGGAAGCGCATGTTCGCCTGGTGGATAAGCTCACGGTTCGGGATTTTGTCTCCGAAAAAATAGGCGGCGCGTTTCTGGTGGAGCAGCTCGGCGTCTGGAGCCGCGCGGAAGAGATCGACTTTGACAGCCTGCCGGAGCGCTTCGTGCTCAAATGCACTCATAATTCCGGCGGCGTGATTGTCTGCCGGGACAAAGGAAAGCTGAACCGGAAGGCCGCCGTGAAACAGCTCGCGGCGCAATTAAAAAAGAACTATTATTTTCAGGGACGGGAGTGGCTGTATCGCACGATCCCGCCGCGTGTTGTTGCAGAGGCGTTCATCGGTTCCGACGACGGCACGCTGCCGGACGACTATAAGTTCTTTTGTTTTGACGGGGTTGTCCGCGCGGTCTGCGTCTGCACCAACCGAAGCGGGAAGCACGCGGACTACTATTTCTTTGATCGAGAATTCCGGCGGCTTCCCGTAAACGAGGCGACGGCGAATCTGCCGCAGGAGCGCGTGATTGCAAAGCCTAAGCAATTTGACCGGATGCTTGCGATTGCCGAGACGCTTTCGAGCGGGATCAAGCATGTTCGTGTGGATCTCTACGACACCCGGGACGGGATCAAGTTCGGCGAGATGACATTTTTCGACCAGAGCGGATTCGCGGACGATTACGTCGGCGAGGGGGACCGCATCATGGGCGAGTTTTTAAAACTGGAGGAACAGGCATGAGCTTGGAGATCATGATCGGTGCGGACGTCGTGCCCACCGCGTCAAACCTCGGCGCATTTCAATCGGAACAGCCAAAGCTGCTCTTCAACGGCTTGAGCGAGGTTTGGCAAAAGGCCGATGCGCGCATCTTTAATCTTGAATCCCCGCTGACGGACAGCGCGGCGCCGGAACAGAAATGCGGGCCGAGTCTTTCGGCTCCCGCCGCAGCCGCCGCCGGTATTGCGGCGCTGAATCCCACCGCCGTTTGCCTCTGCAATAACCATATCATGGACTATGGCGCGGAAGGGCTCTCTTCCACGCGCGCCGCACTAAAGGCGAGGCATATCGCGAGCTTCGGCGCCGGGGAGGATGTCGACGAGGCGGACGGCGCTTATTTCTTCGTGAAACACGGCATGCGTGTTGGCATATACGCCGTCTGCGAGCATGAGTTTTCCATCGCAACCGAGCGTAAAGCGGGCGCGAACCCGCTCGATCTGGTAAACCTCAGCGACCGGGTACGTGAGATTAAGGCGAACTGCGACCGTCTGATCGTGCTTTATCACGGCGGACGGGAGGGATATCCCTATCCTTCGCCGGATGTGCAGAAGGTCTGCCGCAAGATGGCGGAATGCGGCGCGTCGCTCGTCATCTGCCAGCATAGCCACTGCGTCGGCAGCAGCGAACGCTGGAACGGAGCTACCATCGTCTACGGTCAGGGGAATTTCGTCTTTGACGTGGACGACGGCGGAGAGGCGTTCGACACGGGACTTCTCGTGCGCTATACCATCGGCGACTACGGCGCGGATTCGGTGGACTTTTTGCCCATCGTGCGCATAAAGGGCGGCGCGGCGCTTGCAGACGAGGCGAAGGCCGAGGAGATCTTGGGAGGATTTTACAAGCGCTCCCTGCGTATCCGTGTCGAGGGGTTTGTCCCCGCGCGTTACGCGGCCTATGCCGCGGGGGAACGCGAAAAGCTCTTCTCCGTATTTCTCAGCGGAAACGCGCTGCTGCGTACGCTCAAGCGGCTCACCGGGCGCAGGCCGATGCGGCTATACAGCAGGCAGAGCAGAACGAATATCCTGAACACGCTGCGCTGCGAGTCCATCCGCGAACTCATGGTGGAAGGACTCATGCAGGACGCTGCCTCCGCCGCGCGCTAACGCGGCGACGAATCATAAAAAGGACTGTATCCATATGTTTTTCAGCGTTCTCGTACCGGTTTATAATGCCGAGCCGTATCTGAAGGAATGCCTTGACTCCGTCCTGCGCCAGAGCGAGCAGGACTTTGAACTCGTGCTCGTCAATGATGGCTCGGTGGATGGCGGCGGCATGATCTGCGACCGTTGCCGCGCGATGCATCCCGACCGCGTAAAGGTTATCCATCAGCCAAACAGGGGCCTGATCCTCGCGCGCCGGGCTGGAATCGCCGCGGCGGAGGGGCGGTTTTGCGTTTTTCTCGACGCGGATGATTCGCTCGAACCCAATGCGCTGGCGACGCTGCGCGAGACCATCGAGCGTGAACACGCGGATATCGTGATCTATAACTACTACAATCGCTTTGAGCCGGAGTTTACGACGACCATCTCCGAGCCGGTCTTTGCCGATGGAAGCGTGTTTTCTACCGAGGAGCAGAAGCGCGCCGTCTACGAGGAGATGATCGCTGCCTGGCGGCTCAACAATCTCTGCACCAAGGCGATTCGTGCGCCGCTGGTAAAGGAGGACGACACGCCCTATGAGCAGTATGCGGCCAACCCGCACACGGAAGACCTGCTGCAATCGCTTTATCCTGTGACGCATGCGGGGACGATTGTTTACCGTGCTGTGCCGCTGTATAACTACCGCCGGATTCAGCAGAGCATCTCCTCCCGCGTGATGCCGGGCAAGATTGATAAACAGTTTAATGACGCTGTCATGGAGCAGCTCAGGCGTTATATGACCCTATGGCATATGGACACGCCGGAACAGCTGGAGCGTTTTCACGCGCGAATGCTAAACGGCCTCATCACGCTCTTCTGGCAGCACTACCGCGCGGCGGAGACGCAGGAGCAGAAACGCGTCGTGCTGGACTATGATTGGAGCGCGCACATCAGCCGGGAGGGTATGCAATATGCGAGTAACCGCGCTCTGCCGCGCATGCGCCGCGTTCAGCTCCGCGCAATTCTAAAAAAGCAGCAGCGCCGGCTGGATTGGATCGAGCGGCTCGGCACCATCAAAATGAGGGCTTCGCATGGAGAATAAAATCCCGCTCGTCTCCATTGTCTGCGACACCTACAACCATGCGCCGTTCGTGAGGGACGCGCTGGACGGCTTTCTCGCGCAGAAGACGAGCTTTCCGTTCGAGATCATCGTGCATGACGACGCTTCAACGGACGGCACGGCGGATATTATCCGCGCCTATGAAGCGGCGCATCCGGATCGATTCCGCTGCGTCTACCGCACGGAAAATATCTATTCGAGCGATCCCAAGATCCTGGAGCACTATGTCTTCCCGCTCGCGCGGGGGAAATACATCGCCATCTGCGAAGGGGACGACTACTGGACAAGCCCGAACAAGCTGCAAACGCAGATTGACTACATGGAGGCGCATCCGGAATGCACCTTCTGCGTGACGGGGGCGGAGCTCGTCGATCCCGACAAGCGCAACATCGGATCGGTCTGCCCCTACGAGGCGGACTGCGATATCCCGATGGAGGAGCTGATCCGCGGCGGCGGCGGGTTTGTCGCGACCGCGTCGATCGTTGCGCCGACGCGCCTGGCAAAAGAACGCGCCGCATTTTGCGACATGGCGGATGTGGACGATGCGGTGCTGCAGCTCTGGTTTGGCGCAAACGGAACCACACACTATTTCGCGGAGACAATGTGCGCCTACCGCAATAATGTGCCGGGCTCCTGGACCAAGACCTTCTTTGCCGCGCGGCACGAGGCGCGCATTCGTCACCACGAGGGCATGGCGCGCGCGCTGCGCTCCTTTGATGAGGAGACGGGCGGCAGATGGCATGACGCGGTGGATTATTGCATCACCTACCAGCAAAACTATGAAATTTTGCGGCTCAAGTGCGACGTAAAAGCGCTGAACCGCCCGCCGTACCGCGCGCGCTATCAGGAACTGCCGCTCAGGCGGCGCATCCGCATGCATTTGGCGCACTGGGGCATCATTCAACAATGACGGAGGGACGCATGGAACGGGCAACCCCGCTGGTCACGGTCATATTGCCGACGCATAACCACGCGCCGTTTATTGCCGGAGCCATCGAGAGCGTACTCCTGCAGAAAACCGAGTATCCGTTTGATATTCTGCTGCACGACGACGCCTCCACGGACGGTACGGCGGATATCTGCCGGGAGTATGCCGCGCGATATTCGGAGAAAATTACGCTCATTGCGCAGACCGTGAACCAATATCAGACCGACCGGCGGATACAGTCCCATATTTTGATCCCCCGCGTCAGTGCGAAATATACCGCGATTCTTGACGGGGACGACTATTGGATCGACCCTGAAAAGCTGCAAAAACAGGTTGGCTATCTGGAGGCGCATCCCGACTGCACGCTCTGCGTCGGCGGGGCGGTTGCCGTGGATGTACAGGGCGGCGTCGTCGGCCGCGCGATGCCCTATCCCGAAAGCCGGGTGATAGACCCCGCGGACATGATCCGTGCGGGCGGCGGATTCACCGCCTCGGACACCATTGTGATGCCGACGCAGCTGCTCAAGGATCTGCCCGCGTTTGCGGACGCCATTGAGGCGGAGGATATTCCGTTTCAGCTGCTTGGCGCGCTCAAGGGATATGCCTATTATATTGCGGACACGCTGATGGCCTATCGTGTCGCTGTGCCCGGCTCCTGGTCCACGCGGCAATACGCCTCCGCCAAGGCGACGCGCATCAAGACCAGCCGGGATTTAATTGCGCTCAACGAGGCTTACGACGCGTATTCCGGCGGGGCTTACCATGAGGCGTTTACAGAGGCGATACGGTATCAGGAGTTTCTGATCCTCTGCTATGAACGAAAACTCTTGCAGGCGATGAAAAAGCCCTACCGCATGTTTTACCGCGAACTTTCAACGAAACGCAAGCTGCGGCTCTGGGGAGAAACATTCTTTTCCGGCCTGACCATGCGCTACCTCGCCAGGCGGCGCAGCACGAAGTAAACAGGAAAGTGAAAGACCGCTGGGATGCGCTCACCGCGCACGGCGGACAGGAAATATGGATCATACATTTCGTAACAAAACCATTTCAGGCGTGATCTGGAAGGCGATGGAGAGCGGCGGATATCAGGCGATTCGGTTCGTGATATCGGTTGTACTCGCGCGCATGCTCTCGCCGGAGAATTATACCACGCTTGCGTTGCTGCTCATCTTTGTCAACTTTGCGGATGTGCTGATCAAGCGCGGGTTTTCCACGGCGCTGGTGCAGCGCAAGGACGCGGATAATCTGGACTTCTCCAGCGTGCTCTGGATCAGCCTCGCGCTGTCGGCGGTGTTCTATGTCGTTCTGTTCTTCTCCGCGCCGGCCATCGCGCGCTTTTACGAAGAGCCGCTGTTCATCCCGACGCTGCGGGTCGTCTCCGTTGTGCTCTTTACCGGCGCCTACAACAGCGTGCAGAGCGCGATCATCCAGCGCAATCTGGAGTTTCGAAAGCTCAGCGTAGCCACTTTGGGCGCAACGCTTGCCTCCGGCGTGGTCGGCATCTATATGGCCTATGCCGGGTTTGGCGTCTGGGCGCTGGTGGTCCAGCAGGTGATGGCCTCCGTCGCAACCGTGATTCTGCTGTGGCTCATGGATCGCTGGGTACCCGTGCTGGCCTTCTCGCTCCAGCGCATCGGTTCACTCTTCAGCTTTGGTTGGAAGCTACTCGTCTCCGCCCTGCTGGATACGGGGTATTCGAGCCTTTCCTCGCTTGTGATCGGCAAGCGATACATCGGTGATTCGCTCGCGCTGTATAACCGCGGGCGGCAGTATCCGGAGATGATCGCCAACAATCTCACGAGCGTGGCGCTCTCGGTACTTTTCCCCGCCTATTCCGCGCATCAGGACGATAGCATTCGTGTGCGCGAGATGGTACGAAAGACGAACCGCTCGACGGCGCTGATGATCTTCCCCATGATGGCGGGATTGGCCGCCGTGGCGACGCCGTTTGTACGCGTGCTGCTCACCGACCGGTGGATCGCAAGTGTGCCGTATATGCAGTTGATGTGCATCGTCTACGCGCTCTATCCCGTCGAGGCGACGGATCTGCAGGCGATCAACGCCCTGGGGCGGAGCGATCTCTACCTCAAGACCGAAATCATCAAGAAGATATTTGGTATTCTCGCGCTTGCCGTGTCCGTGTTTGCTTTTACAACCCCTCTTGCAATCGCGTGGGCGGTGGTTGCGACTGCGGTGTTTTCGATGGTTGTCACGATGGTCTATATGAAGCGCCTCTTTGGCTACGGCTGGGGGCAGCAGTTATGGGATATGACCCCGCCTGTGCTGCTCTCCGCGGTTATGTGGGGTGTGGTCTACGCGGTGTCGCTGATCGGCATTCCCGATCTGCCGAAGCTGGTGCTGGAAATCATCTGTGGGGTTGCGATTTATATCGCGATGGCGGTATTATTGAAGTTGGAAAGCTTCACCTACCTCTGGCAGTCCATGAAGGGGTATCTCGGTAAACGAAAAGCAAGAAAATCGGATCAGGCCGCCGAAGCGGCGGACGCCGCCGAGCAAAGGAAAGAATGATCGCCCTGCGGATGTTTCGTACGGGCTATGACAGCATAGAAGGGAACGAACACATATGAAACTGGCGGTCGCCGGAACGGGATATGTCGGCCTGGTCGCGGGCGTATGCTTCGCGGAAAAAGGGCATTTAGTCACCTGCGTGGATGTGGACGAGGAGAAGATTGCCCTGATGCGATCCGGCGTGTCGCCGATCTATGAAGCGGGGCTGGAAGAACTGCTCAAAAAGAATATCGCGGCGGAACGGCTGTGTTTCACGAGCGATTATCAGACCGCCTATTCGGAATCGGACGCGGTCTTCATCGGCGTCGGTACGCCTGAAAAGCCGGATGGCAGCGCAAATCTGAGCTATATTGCGGAGGTTTGCCGCCAGATTGCGCAGTGCGTCGTCCACGATTGCCTCGTTGTCGTGAAATCCACCGTCCCGGTCGGCACTAACGACAAGGTGGAGCAATTCATCAAGGACAACCTTGTGCGGGACGTGAAGGTCCGCGTTGCGAGCAACCCGGAGTTTCTGGCGCAGGGGAATGCCGTGCACGACACGATGCATGCCACGCGCATCATCATCGGTACGGAGGATGAAACGGCGGAACAGATGCTTCAGGAGATCTACGCCCCGTTTGATCTGCCGATTGTTTCGGTCTCGCGCCGCTCGGCGGAGATGATCAAATATGCTTGCAACAACTTTCTCGCGCTCAAGATTTCGTATATGAACGACATCGCGAACCTCTGCGAGCTTGTCGGCGCAAACATCGACGACGTGGCGGAGGGCATGCGGTACGATCCCCGTATCGGCGCGAAGTTCCTCAAGGCGGGTGTGGGATACGGCGGCAGCTGCTTCCCGAAGGACACCAAGGCGCTGACCTTCCTCGCGCGGCAGCAGGGCATCACGCTCAAAACCGTGGAAGCTGCGGTGGAGATTAACGCCGCGCAGAAAACAAAGCTTTTTGAAAAGGCGAAACAACGCCTGATGACTTTTGAGAATGTGAAGGTCGCCATATTGGGCCTTGCGTTTAAACCCGGGACGGACGATTTAAGGGAAGCGCCGTCGCTGGACAACGTGCGCCTGCTGCAGGAGCATGGGGCGGATATCATCTGCTATGACCCCATCGCGGCGGAGAATTTTTCAAAGCGCTATCCGGATGTGAAGCTTGCGGGCAGCGTGGAAGAGGCGCTGGAGGGCGCGTTCTGCTGCTTTATCTTCACGGAGTGGGAGGAGTTTGTCCGCCTCTCGCCGGAGGTATTCCGCAGGGCGATGCGTGTGCCGCTTGTCTACGACGGGCGCAATATCTTTGATCCCGAGCACATGAAAAAAGGCGGCGTGGAATACTATTCCATCGGCCGCTAAGGGGAGCGAGCATTGACCGAACCGATTGAAAAGACCATACTGATCACGGGGTCCGCGGGCTTCATCGGCTATCACCTGGCGAAGCGGCTGCTTTTGCGCGGCTATCGCATCGCCGGGGTTGACAGCATGAACGATTACTATGACCCTGCGCTCAAGCGCGCGCGACTGGCGGAGCTGCAAAAACACGAACGCTTCTCGTTCACGGAAGGGGATCTTGCGGAAGACGGGCTGGTCGAGAGGCTGTTTAGAGAGACGAGGCCGGATGTCGTCGTGCACCTTGCCGCTCAGGCGGGCGTGCGCTATAGCATTGAAAACCCGCGCGCCTATATCGAGAGCAACATCGTCGGTTTTTTCAACGTGCTGGAGGCGGTGCGCCGTTATCCGGTGGAGCATTTTTTGTATGCGTCGAGTTCCTCGGTCTACGGCAATCATGATAAGACGCCGTTTTCGGTCGAGGATCGTGTGGACAAACCGGTGTCGCTTTACGCGGCGACCAAGAAGAGCGACGAGCTTTTCGCTTACACCTATGCGCATCTCTACGGCGTGCCCGCAACCGGGCTGCGTTTCTTTACGGTGTATGGGCCATTCGGGCGGCCGGATATGGCGTATTTTAAGTTTACCAAGTCTATTCTGGAAGGCAAGCCGATCGACGTTTACAACAATGGAGATATGCTGCGGGACTTTACCTATATCGACGATGTGACGGCCTGCGTGGAACGAATGCTGTTTTCGCCTCCCAAGCCGGACGAAACCGGCGCGCCATACGCCGTCTACAACATCGGCAACAACAACCCCGTAAAACTGATCGATTTTATCCGCGCGATTGAAGCGGCGCTGAATCAAACGGCAACGCTCAACTACCTGCCGATGCAGGCTGGCGATGTGGAGAAGACCTATGCGGATATTTCGTCGACGCAGCGTGACTTCGGATTCTCGCCAAAGACACAAATCTCAGATGGGCTACAACAGTTCATAAACTGGTATTTAGCGTATTATAATCAAAAATAAATAAAATACGCGTAACAGGCCTATTTGTTATGCGCAAAAATTCGATGCGGGGAACGGAATGGTGTTCAGGATGGTTGGGTTCTATAACTACACGGTACTATTGACCTATTTCGGCGTAGTGAGCGCTATGCTCGGGGTCGGGCTTGCGATGTATGGGCGAACGTCCATGGCGATCGTTTGCCTGATGATCTCCGGCTTTTGCGATTTGTTCGACGGATCGGTTGCGCGTACGCGCAAGCGCACGGAGAGTGAGCAAAAGTTTGGAATTCAGATTGATTCGCTGGCGGACATGATCTGCTTTGGCGTGCTGCCTGCGGCGATTGGCTTCTCGATCGGGCTGACCAGGTGGTATGAGTCTGCCGCGCTGATTGTCTATGTGCTATCTGCGCTCATTCGCCTCGCCTACTACAACGTGACCGAGGATGAGCTGGAGTTTTGCGAGGGCACCCGGCGGGTCTATTACGATGGTTTGCCGGTGACGACTGTCGCGCTGATCATCCCGCTGATCTATACGCTTCGTCCCGTGATGAAGAGCGGATTTTTGCTCTTATATGCGCTTTGTCTTCTGGTCACCGCCGCCGCGTTTTTACTCAAGGTCAAGGTGCGAAAACTCGGTATGCGTGGGATGATCGCCGCAGCGTTTGTCGGCCTTGGCGTTCTGGTGCTGCTGATCGCCGGATGGAACTGCGTCGCGGTATAATTCAGGATGGATACCATACAAGCCCGGCTAAGCCGGGCTTGCAGTCTGTCAAAAAAGTCCCGGGATTGTTAAGGGCCGCAGCCCTTAACCCATCTGTTCTGGCTGCGGCGGCTTTGCCGCCGCGACGGATCGCCCGGAATCGGGCGATTTCTTCACAGTTCTTTGCCGTTCGGAGTCCGGCGGACGAGAGGCAAAGAACGGTTGCCCCGTCAAAAAACTCGTTTTTTGACGACCTCTAAGCCCGGCTAAGCCGGGCTTGTTCGTGTATCGGCAAAGTCCGGCGGACGTTGTCAATGGGGGTTACCTTTGGGTTAAAATGAGGTTATTTGCGCCATTTTCTTACAAATTCGGCGAATCAATCGCCGAATTTGATGGGACAGGGGGTATTTTTGAATCCCTCAAATCTCCTGGTAAGGCTTGCCCGTTCAGCGGAGCCTATTCTGTTTAGCCAAACAGCACATGGAAGAAATCGTTCACCGTCGCGACCCAATGATCGAGATAGGCGGCTTTGAACGAAGCATACGCTTCCAGCACACCGTTTGGAATTCCGTTTCGCACGCTGTCCAGGAGGGCGCGTGCGGTGGAATGCGAATCCCCGCCGGCGGAGGCGATATAGTCCAGCGCGACAAATGCGGCAACGAGCAGCAGGGCGAGCGCAACCAGCGAGAGAAGAAAACGCAGAACCCCGCCAAGCAGACCGCCCCTGCCGCGATGAAAGCGGCCGACGCCGTTTTCCGCACCGCAATAGGGGCAATAGGTGCCCGAAAAGCGCGTTTTACATTTTTTACAGACGATATGTCTTTTACGTGTGCTTTGCGGCATTCCTCAACAACTCCAACGCATCTTTTTTGCGGATGATATGGCAGGCGGGGTTTTGAAACTCGTTTTCCGGGCAATAGCCGAGGGAGACGCAGCTCGCGCCCGCATCCTCAAAGAGCGCGGGGGCGGCTTCTTTGCAGAGGCGCATCATCTTCATTGCAAGGTCGCGAATCTCCCTTTGCGCGTTCATGCAGCAGCGAATTTTAAACCAATCCAGCAGCGCGTGCGCATTCATGCCGATGAGCGCCTTAAACTCCGTCGCCTGGGGTTTAAGATAGCGCAGGTCCTCTTCCTTATAACCGTTTTCAACTCCGGCATTATACCACTCCTCCAGCATGCTGAGGAGGTCTGCTGCGCCGAGAGAAACCGTTGTTCCGTCCGGCAGGGTGCAATCAGCGCGGTGGGGCAAAATGGAATCCGGCAGAACGACGTCATAAGCACGCTTGCCGCCCTTATCCACGCGACCGCTCTTGATGAGGTAACTCGCGAGGCGCTTGCGAACCAGCTGCACTTCGGTAACTCGGGAATATCCCTCGACTCCAAAGAGAAAATAGTCAAACTCCGTTGCGGCAAGATGCCCCTTTTCAATGATGCTTCGCACAAGTTCGGCGTTATAGGGCGAAGCGATGATTTCATCCAGACCCCGCTCGCTGCGCGTGAAGCGCGCGGCGACGTCGGTATATACCTTCCCGCCGCCGGCAAGGAGAACGACCTTACCGTCCCCAACCCGCATTTGATTCATAATTTGATTTCTCCCTGTGAATTGATGACTTGATCGATGCCCGCATTTTTAATCAGGCGCGTACACATGACGCACGGCGCGGGGTTTTCAATCGGGCGATCGAACCCTTCGAACCCGGAAAGATACAGCGTGCTGCCGAGCATTTCGTGGCGGCTCGCGCTGATAATTGCGTTTGCTTCCGCGTGCACCGCGACGCACTTCTCATATTGTTCGCCATGGGGTATGTTGTTGCGATCCCGCCAGCAGGAGCCGACATCGCAGCAGTTTTCGTCCCCGCGCGGCGCGCCGTTATAGCCCGTAGCGATGATCTCATCGTTTTTTACGATGACCGCGCCATATTGCCGCCTCAGGCAGGTGGAGCGCTTTGCAACCTCTGAAGCGATGGAGAGATAGTAGGCTTGTTTTCCGATGCGTTCCATAGAGTCTAATCCCCCTTTGCGTTATTGTCGCATACTGCGGCGAGAACTTCAACGCTTGACTGCACACTTATTTGAATTTTACGCATAAGCCGTGCAACGCGCGATAAAGGCGCGGTTTTGCCGCGCCTCAGCCCATCGACAAAGTCCTGCGGACTCTGCCGATGGGTTTTACTTTGGGTTAAAATGACGCGAATCGCGCCATTTTTTCACAAATTCGGCGAATGAATCGCCGAATTTGAAGGAACATGGGGGATTTTCGAAATCCCCCAAACCCCCTACTGGGTTTGCTGATGCTCTGAGGCGCGGTTTTGCCGCGCCTTCCAAAGAGCTATGCGATTGCGGGTGGTTCCGGCGGGAGCGTGCGAACCCGCTGATCGTAAAGGTGCCTGAACATGATCAATGCGACGATGATCGTGAGCGCTTCCGCAATCGGGAACGCCCACCAAACGGCGGTAACCTCGTGAAAGAGGCGCGCGAGCAGCCACGCGGCGGGGACGAGCACGATAAGCTGCCGCGCCAACGAGAGATACATGCTGTAGGTTCCCATACCGACAGCCTGGAACATCACGGAACAGCAGATACTCACGCTCGCAAGAATCAGCCCGAGCGGAATGATGGTCATCGCCGCCCGGCCGATGCGAAGCATCTCCGGCGTGGCGTTAAAGAGCCCCAGAATCTGATCCGGCAGGAGAATAAACACGGCGGTCATGATGACCATCATGATAACGCCCGCGGTGAGCATGAGTTTCCAGGTTCGCTGAATACGCTTTCGATTCTGCGCGCCATAGTTAAACGCGAGGATACTCATGCCTGCGTTGGTCATGCCAAACAGCGGCATGAGGGCGATGGACTGGACGCGGAAATAAACCCCGAATACGGCAACCGCCGTCTCGGTAAAGGCGATGAGGATGCCGTTCATTACCAGCGTCATCACGGTTCCGATGGCCTGCAATATAACGGAAGGCAACCCAACGCTGTAGATATCCCGAATGATTGGAACGCTCGGACGGAACCCCTTAAACCGCAGCCGAACCTCGTTTCGCTTGCTGGCAAGAATGGCGAAGGAGCAGATCATCGCAAGAATTTGTCCGCCAACGGTGGCGATTGCCGCGCCCGCCATGCCAAGCTTCGGAAAGCCGAGCAGACCGAAGATCAGGATCGGGTCGAAGATGATGTTGAACACCGCGCCGATGATCTGCACCAGCATCGCCTGGAGGTTCATGCCCTGAGACTGCAGGATACGTTCGCAATAGATCTGCATGAACAGGCCGACAGAAAAAATCATGATAATGGAAAGATAGGCAACGCCGTACTCCGCCGTTTCGGGATTGCTCGTATAGGCTTCGATGAACGGGCGCGTGCCAAAGATGCCGAAGAGAATGAAGATCACGGAGGAGAGCAGCATGACGAAGAAGCCGTTGCTCGCCGCTTTCTCCGCGTCCGCATGCTGCTTTGCGCCGAGTTTGCGGGAGATCAGCGCGTTGATGCCAACGCCGGTGCCGACGGCGACGGAGATCATGAGCATAAAAATCGGATAGGAGAGGGTGATTGCGGTCAGCGCGTTTTCCCCGAGATAGGAGACAAAAACACTGTCTACAATGTTGTATAGCGCTTGCACCATCATGGAGATAGCGAGCGGCGCGCCCATGCCAAAGAGCAGCTTGCCCTCCGGTTGATAGGCCATCTTGTTTTGCTTGGCGGGCAGGGCCACCGATTGTGTCGTTGTTTCCATAGTGTACGGATTGTAGCATGAATCCGTAATCAGTGGCAAGGAATAAAAAAGCGCTCTCCGCGGCAAACCGCCCGGAAAGCGCCAATATTCTGGAGCTTAGAGCAACATCATACGCTCGGCGAGATTATCCACGGGGATACCGCTGTCCAGCGCGTAGTTGACCGTGTAGAGCGTGCCGCCGCGCATGCGCCTAAGATACGCGACGCACCGACCCGCGTGATCGACCAGATACCGGTTTCTCCTGCGCATGGACTCCGGCGAACAGAGGTCGGCCGCATACCAGACCTCCGCGGCGTCTTGATAAATGGATTCATAGCGGGCAAGATCCCGCTCGTTCCAACCCTTCGTCTGATCCCTTCCCGGCAGGGCGAGGTGCAGTGACAGATCGGGAAACAGCCAACGCATGCGCAGGACGGCCTCCGCCGCGAGCGTATCAAACCCCTGCGCGCCGCCGACGTAAAAATCTGTTACGCCGCTCTCCAGCGCGTCGGTCACCGCGCGTTCCAGCAGAAAAACCAGGCTCTGCATCTCCTCTGTGTCCTCTTTGCCGAGGGCGGGCAGCGCGTTGGGTCTGTGTCCCGTAAAGCAGCAGGCGGCTGCGCGTTCAAACCGGTCTTGCATCCATCCTCCGTGCGCCGATCAGCCGCAGCGCTTCCGCCGTATCGCCGCCCTGCATAGCGGCATATGCCGCGTTGAGCAAGGGCGCGCTTTCGGCGCAGGCGCGGTCAAATAGATCCGGGAACGATTCCGCGCGCTCAGACGCCGCCTCCCAGGGCGCGCGCCAAATGGCGTGGGAGAGGTTCAGCCGGTCATTGGGGTCGGGATGGCGGGAGACCAGATAGCCCGTCATCTTTCCTTTTATAACCAAGAGCTGTTCCAACGCACCAAAGAAGCGCAGTTTTCGATTGTGCGGGTCAAACGAGAGGGAGTTCACCAGAATCCATTTTCGAAAGCTGCGGGCGAATGCGTCCTTGGAATCTACGCCAAACATCTCTCTGGCAAGCGCGGCATGCAGCATATTCAGCTCGCAAAGGTGATTCGTGCGATAGAAAGCGCGCGGCTTCTGCGGTATGCCGGGCAGGGCGACGCGATCGGTCATCATGAAATCGATCTGTATCTCGGAAGGCGTGTGCTGGGAACCGGGGAAACGCGCCTCGATATATGGATGCGCGTTGGTGTCCAGCAAAAAGTGGCAGAGAAACCCGAGCAGATAGGCGCAAAGCGGCGCGCTGCCTTTCGCAAGCGGCAGCATCGCGAGAAAGATTTTGCGCACGTCCGTTTCATGCAGCTTCTGCGCGAGGTCGACGCGGGAATGCGAAAACAACGGCCTTGGCATCTCGTCCCCAAAGTAGGGGTCGGGACCCATGGTGCCGATGAGGAACTCGCCCTTGTTCGCCGCGACGAGCGCGGAGACGGCCTCATTGGATTGTTTCAGCGCGGCAAGGCCAACCAGCGCATGCGTATAATTATATGGCATACATGCATTATATAATTCGCAGAAGAGCAGCTTCAAGTTAAAAATAAAAATTCAACAGTTTCAATCGGTTTCGTACGTATTAAGATGGATTTGCGGCGTTCGGCCGTATGCCGGAAAAAGAGGAATCCATTGTTAAGCAAAAGGGAATCGTTTTTCGCGTTTATTTCCAGAAGACGCGCGGAAAAACCCGCCAAGATGATGCGCGGACACGTGAAAACCCGCATATTCCGGCGTTTTACGCAGAAGATCGGGCGTTTTGGCGAGGTGGTACCGCGCCAAAAAGTCATGTCTTTTTTCAAACAAAAACGTAGAAAATTTGAAAATCTTGTGTTTCCCTATGGTACTTTCCAAGAGGTGCGTGTTACAATACCTTTGATAGCACGACTGAGGTGGAGAGCATGAAAAAGATTGTTAAGCGCAGGAGAACGTTTCGCATCAATAACCCGCTCGCATTCGGTATTCTATGCGCTATGATCCTGATTCTGCTCGCGGGCGTGACCTATGCGCTCGTTGCAGGGGTTATTTCTCCCGCCATCGTGAGCTATCAAATTGCGAACGCCACGCCGTCGCCTTCTCCGACCGTTGCGCCGGTCACGGCAACGCCGACGCCGACCATCAACCCCATGGAACCCACTCCGACACCTACGCTGGAACCCGGCGCAACGCCAACGCCGACCGAAGAACCGCCTGGATCGCTCGACGGGCACGTGATTGGCATCGATCCCGCGCGCGGTTACAGTTCACAGATTCAGGGTGTTTCTACAAAGGTATACGCCAATCGCCTCAACTTCGCGGTGGCGACGCTGGTCAAGGAAAAATTAGAGGCGGAGGGCGCTACGGTTGTCTTTACGCTCAAGGATGCGAAGGACGACAAGACCGCGGCGGAGCGCGTCAAGATTCTGAACGACGGAAAGGTTGAGATCGCCGTTCGAATCGAGTGCAATTCCGTGAAATCCTCTGATACGCGCGGAACGATGGCCTGGGTTCCTGAAAAGCACGACAAGAAGGCGGACTGCGACAAACTCGCCTCCAGCGTGCTCGGCGCCTATGTGGACGCAACCAGTTTGCCGTTGCGCGAAGTCGGGGGGGAGTCCATCGTAAATAAGACCGACGAAACCTTCCTAAACAAGACAAACGCGCCCGTTTGCACGCTCTTCCTCGGGCATATCAGCAACTCTGCCGAGGATAAAAAGATCAATAACGCCGAGTTTCAGCAGACCATGGCGCAGGGGATTGTCAACGGTATTTTGAAGTATCTTGGCGTCAATCAATAACCTTATGAACAGAAGAACCGCCATATTCTGGCGGTTCTTTTTATGAAACCGCCATTCAAAACGCATAAAAGCCGAGAGATAGGAAAACCGTGCTTTCCGCGGCAACCACATCTGTACATTTCTGTTTTGTTCCCTTATACTGAAATTTAGTCGACCGGACGTAGCGGGGCAGCTACGTCTGAACTATGTAAGGCAGGTGGATAGGATTTGAGGAAATCGTTTCAAGGCGGCGTTCACCCGCTTCGCCAGATCGGCGAAGGCAAGCCGCTGACGCGGGATAGCGTCGTACGGGCCGTCATGCCGGACACGGTGGTAATCCCCGTCGGGATGCATCTAGGGGCGCCGAGCGAGCCATGCGTGACCAAAGGGCAGCGCGTAAAGCTGGGGGAACTGATTGCAACACCGGTTGGCGCGTTAGGGCTTCCCGTTCACGCGAGCGTATCGGGAGAGGTGCTGTTTGTGGAGGAGCGACAGATGCTGCGGAGCAGGCCGGAGCTCTGCATCGGCATTCGAAACGACCGCTTGGAGGAATGGGTGCCGCTCACGCCGTTGGGTGCGGAACGCGCCGCGCCTGAAGAAATCATTGCCGCCGTGAAAAACGCGGGGATCTGCGGTATGGGCGGCGCGGCATTTCCAACGCACATCAAGATGACCATTCCCGAAGGGAAGCATGCGGACGTCATCATTCTCAACGGCGCGGAGTGTGAACCCTATCTTACCGCCGACCACCGGCTGATGCTGGAAAGCCCGGAGGGCATCCTCGCCGGGCTCAGGCTAATCCTCCGCGCAACGGGCGTATCCCGGGGGGTTGTTGCCATCGAATCCAACAAGCCGGACGCCATTCAAGTCATGCAGCAGGCCGCTTCGGCCTATGAGAATATTCAAATTCTTCCGCTTAAAACAAAATATCCGCAAGGCTCGGAAAAGCAACTGATCAAAGTGGTTACCGGGCGTGAGGTTCCGCGCGGAAAGCTGCCGCTGGACGCGGGCGCGCTGGTATTTAACGTGAGCACCGCCGCCGCCGTGAATGATGCGGTGTCGCTTGGCAAACCGCTTGTGGAGCGCATCACGACCGTGACCGGCTGCGTGAAGGAACCAGGCAATCTGCTTTTGCGCGTCGGCACGCGCTATGAGGACGCGATTGCGGCCTGCGGCGGTCTGCTCGATTGTGCGCATAAGGTGTTTGCCGGCGGTCCCATGACGGGGCTTTGCGCGGCGGATCTGGAAGCGGCGGCGACAAAGGCGACCAACGGTATCATCGCGTTTGACGAACAGCAGGCGAAGGCCATGCAGGAAACCGCATGCATCCGCTGCGCGCGTTGCGTGCATGTCTGCCCGATCGGGCTGCACCCATACCTGCTGCGCTCGGATCTGGACAAACACGATCTGGAAGGCGCAAAGCAGCACGGACTTATGGACTGCGTGCTCTGCGGCGCGTGCTCCTATATCTGCCCCGCGCGGCGCTATCTCACCGCGAGCTACAAGGCCGCGAGGGAAGAGATTGCCGCAAAGGCGAGGAGGTGACCCGAATGGAAACGAAAAAGCGATTTGCCGTGTCGGCGGCGCCGCATATCTTTGCAAAGGATACGACTTCCGTGTTGATGCTGGACGTGATCACCGCGCTCATGCCGACGGTGGTTGCAGGTGTTTGGCTCTTTGGCTGGGCCGCTCTGCGCGTCATCCTTATCTGCGTCGCGTCCTGCGTCGTGTGGGAGTTTCTCTGGCAGGTGATCTTCAAGAAACCGATTACGATTAACGATCTCTCCGCCATAGTGACGGGCATTATTCTCGCGATGAATATGCCGTCCACCGCGCCATGGTGGATGCTGGTGGTCGGCAGCGCGGTCGCGATTCTGCTGGTCAAGCAGCTCTTTGGCGGCATTGGCGATAACTTCGTCAACCCCGCAATCGCCGCCCGCGCGGTGCTGCTTGCCAGCTGGCCTGCGCTGATGAGCGGTGGCGCCTATGTAACCCCGTTTGACGCGGTCTCCGGCGCAACGCCGCTGGCAATGCTCTCCGGCGAAGCGGGTGCCGCCGCGGCCCCGTCGCTGATCCAGTGCTTTATTGGCCGGATTCCCGGCTGCATCGGCGAGGTGAGCAAGATTGCAATCCTGCTCGGTCTTGCGTACCTGCTGATTCGAAAGACGATCACCTGGCACATCCCCGTCACCATGATCGGCTCGTTCATGCTCTTCACCTGGCTCTTCGGCGGCGATCCGCTTCAGGGTGTGCTCGTTGGCAGCGTGCTCTTCGGCGCGGTGTTTATGGCGACGGACTATGTCACCAGCCCCATGACGCACGCGGGGCAAATGATCTTTGCAGGCGGAGCGGGACTTCTCATTGCGCTGATCCGCACGTTCGGCGGTTATCCGGAGGGCACGACCTACGCGATCCTAATCATGAACGTGCTCACCCCACTCATCGATCGTATGCTGCACAGCAGAATTTACGGGGAGGTGAAGACGAATGCGTAATGTGCTTGTACTTGGCTTAAAGCTCTTTCTGCTCGCGGCTGTTGCGGGGCTTGCGCTTGGGCTGACGAATATGATCACCGCGCCCGCGATTCAGGTGCAGGCTGAGCAGGCGGCGGATGCCGCGAGGCGCGCCGTGCTGCCCGCAGCGGGAACCTTCGCTGCACAGACCGCGCCGGAGGGCATGAAGGATGCCTTTGCTGGTTATGATGCAAGCGGCGCTCTGGTTGGAAAAACCGGAACCATCGTCACCAAGGGTTACGGCGGTGAGATTGAAATCACCGTCGGCATCGACATTAACGGCGCGGTGACCGGCGTTTCCATCGGCGGGTCGAGCTTTTCGGAGACCGCGGGCCTCGGCGCGCGCGCCAAGGAAGCCTGGTTCGGCGAACAATATGTCGGTAAAGCTGCGCCGATCGCGCTTGCGAAGGATGGCGGGGACATCGACGCCATCACATCGGCAACCATCACATCCCGCGCGGTGACCACGGCGGTCAACGCTGCGGTTCTCGCGCTGGGCGGTTTGACGCCGCCGACGGAGGGATAACCATATGGAACAGAAAACATCGCTTAAGAGTGTATTTTTTAACGGCCTGATCACCGAAAACCCCACGTTCCGGCTGGTGCTTGGCACCTGCCCGACCATGGCGGTGACGACCAACGCAACCAACGGCATCGGCATGGGAGCGGCGGCGACGTTTGTGCTCATCGGTTCCAACGTCGTGATCTCGATGCTGCGCAACTTCATCCCCGATAAGATTCGTATCCCGGCGTTCATCATCGTCATCTGCACGTTTGTGACCATGGTGCAGATGTTTATGAACGCGTTTTTGCCCGCGCTGTATCAGAGCCTCGGCATCTTTCTGCCGCTGATTGTGGTCAACTGCATCATCCTTGCGCGCGCGGAGGCTTTCGCAAGTAAAAATCCGGTACTGCACAGCGCGATGGACGGCATTGGCATGGGCATTGGCTTCACCGTTGCGCTCACGCTCATCGGCAGTATTCGCGAGATTCTCGGCAACGGTACGATCTTTGGGACACAGGTGTTTGGCGCATCCTACCAGCCCATGCTGCTATTGATTCTCCCCGCCGGCGGATTCATCGTGTTCGGCTTGCTGCTTGCGGCGTTTAACGCCGTGAGCATGAAGGCCGGTAAGCGGAAGGAGGCGAAGAGCGAATGAGCCCTGTTGTGAAAATTCTTCTCTTTATGTTCAGTTGCGTGCTGACGAATAACTATATCTTTTCGCGCTTTCTCGGCTGCTGCCCATTCCTTGGCGTTTCCAACAAGGTGGAAACCGCGTTTGGTATGGGACTCGCGGTGACGTTTGTCATGGCGCTGGCAAGCTTGTTTACGTACTTTGTTTACTACTATTTGCTCGTACCGCTCAAGCTGGAGTACCTCAATACCATCGCGTTCATTCTCGTCATCGCGTCGCTGGTGCAGGTAGTGGAGATGTTCCTCAAAAAATCCGCCCCGTCGCTCTATTCCGCTCTGGGCATCTACCTGCCGCTGATCACAACCAACTGTGCGGTGCTCGGCGTGACCATCCTTAATATCACGGAGGGCTATAATCTGCTCTATTCCGTACTCAACGGCACGTTTGGCGCGCTGGGGTTCCTGGTTGCGATCGTGCTGATGGCCGGCGTTCGGGAACGACTGGAGACGGCGAAGATCGCCGCCCCGCTCAAGGGATTCCCAATTTCGCTGGTCATCGCAGGGCTGATGAGCATCGCGTTTCTGGGCTTCTCCAATATGTTTGCGGGGGTGATGTGATCATGGCGCAGTATCTGCCGATTCTATACGCCATACTTGCCCTCGGCGG
This sequence comes from Christensenella sp., assembly GCA_034926785.1. Taxonomy (GTDB): domain Bacteria; phylum Bacillota; class Clostridia; order Christensenellales; family CAG-138; genus UBA7703. The sequence continues at coordinate 53,996 of JAYFQU010000025.1, read as the reverse complement.
GCTCGGTATTCTTTTTGGGCTCGTGCTTGGCGTTGCCGATAAAAAGTTCTCCGTCGAGGTGGACGAGCGCGTGAGCGCGGTTCGCGCGGCCGTTGCGGGAGCAAACTGCGGCGCCTGCGGTTATGCCGGATGCGATGCCTATGCAGAGGCGGTTGTCCGCGGGGATGCGAGGGCAAACGCCTGTACGCCCGGCGGTGAAAAAACGGTGAAAGCTATTGCTGAAATTATGGGCGTGAGTGCGGAGGCGGTTGAACCGATGGTTGCGCGTGTGCGCTGCCAGGGAACCTGCGACCATGTCACCGCACGCTATGACTACAGCGGCGTGCCTTCCTGCCGGGCGGCGAGTGGCATCTCAGGCGGGCCAAACGCCTGTGAATTCGGCTGTGTTGGTCTTGGGGACTGTATTTCTCATTGCGCGTTTGGGGCGATTACGATCGTAGACGGGGTGGCGGTGATTGACGACGACGTCTGTACCGGCTGCACCATGTGCGTCGCCGCCTGCCCGCGCGGCATTATACAGATGCTGCCAAAGGATCAGACTGTCGTCGTGATGTGCCGCAACGAGGCGATCGGCCGCATTGCAAGGCTGCAGTGCAAAACCGCCTGCGTCGGCTGCAAACGCTGTGAAAAACAATGCCCGTCCGACTCTATCCATGTAATCAACGGCGTCGCAATCATAGACGAGGCCACCTGCACCCGCTGCGGCGCCTGTATTCCCGTCTGCCCGATGCACTGCATCGTAAACTTCTACGAGCACGATCTGGAAGGGGCCGCGGCGGCAGCCGCACAGGCGGAACTGCTCGAGATTGAGATTGAATAAACGTAAAGCAAACAAAAAATCCGCCGTTCGGCGGATTTTTTGGCTTTTTGCGGACTATTCGTTCCCGCCTTTTTCCCTGCCGGGATTGTCGGGTTTGGTTGCAGCCGGAGCCGCCGTTGCCCTGCGGCGCTTGCCGCGAACGATCAAAACAATGATTGTCGCGACGATTCCCAGAATGATGACAATGCCGCTCACGCCGACCTTTACGGCGTTATAGATGCCCGTAGTGGTGCTGAAATAGTATTTTAAATAACCGTAGCTTGCGGGGGTGTTATAGTCGCTGTAGAGCACATGCATGGTCTCGTAGTCTCTCACATTGGCTTCGCTGAAGCGGAAGAGCCGCGCGCCGCGGATTCCCTCGTCACCATAGCTCGTGTAGCTGCTGCCCGGCGCGTTGGCGATATCAATTCCATCGAGGCTGCCGATGAATGAATTGATATGATCGTGTCCGTTGACGGTGAGGAATACATCGCCGTTATTCAAATAGGCGTCAAAAAGGCCGTGGTTTTCACTGGAGGGGCAGGGGGCCTCATTTACCTCGCCCGCGAAAATCTTGGTTTCGTCCGGCAGATAGTATTTTCCCTTACCGACGCCGATGCCCTTAAGCGCGCCTTTCGTGCCCTTGGGAACTTCGCTGAGCAACTGGTAGACTTCCGGAACGGGGATATGGCAAAACGCGGCAGAGGGCAGCGCCTGACCGCCATTTTCGGCCTTAAAAGCGGCGCTCCGCTCGTTATACCAGACTACCTGCTCCCCGGAGACGGTGTCATAATCGCCGTTGGCGATGTAGGAGCCGGAATCGAAGAAATACAGCGCCATGCCTGCTTGATCGCTTCCTGTGCGATCGATCGGGAGCACAAACGCGCCATTCTCACTGGAGTTTTTGCCGTACGAAACGCCGACGCAGTTGCTGTAGCTTTCGAAAAGCGCAGCCTGCTGCTTAACCGGCATGGGCGCTTCATAGTCGTGATTGCCAAACACCACCACAAACGGGATGCCGCTTGCCTCAATTGGCTCAAGCAGGGTGCGAAGCGTCTTCTCACAGTTGGCAACGCCGTCACCAAGACGCAAAACGGGGCTTGGCCCTTCCAGCTGATCGCCAAGCAAAACAATCAGATCCGCGGGATAATCGCGGATCACATTGGTTTCGCCGCGGATGACGAGCTCGGTGGTGAGTTGTGTGTCCTGTAAATCGGAAAGGATCAGGACGGTAAACGTTCCGTCGTCTCCAAAGCTTAAGCGGGGGGACACGCTCTCTTCGGCGCGTGCAGGGCTGACGCCGGGCAGCAGAAAAGCGCAAAGCGCAAAAAGAAATAAGGCTATGCTAAACAATCGTTTCTTCATTGTCCAAGCGTACGGTATTCCGGCTCGCTCTGTCAATCGTTCTACGGGATATATTTACAAATACTTGATGAATTCAGACAGAAAATGTGAAAAGTGTTTAAAACCGATCCCATTGTATGCTTGTTGTAATTCTCTACGCCGTGAGATACAATATTCTTCGCATCATGCGCCGGTCGATCCGCCGCATAGTCAGAAGAAGGATTTGGAAGCGACAACGATGGAATTTTTAAAGGGTTTTTTAGAAAACAGAATACTTATCGCGGCCCTGGTAGCGTGGACGATTGCGCAGGGGGCGAAAGCAATTTTATATACCATCGTCAACCGCGAGTTCAGGTTTGAGCGGCTGGTTGGCAGCGGCGGCATGCCGAGCAGCCACGCTGCGACGGTTTGCGCTCTGGCTACGGCGGTCGCCATTGAATTCGGTCTCGCTTCGTTTGAATTTGCGATCTCCTTTGTGCTGGCCTCGGTCGTGCTTCATGATGCGCGCGGCGTGCGTCAGGAGGCCGGCAAGCAGGCGGTGACCATTACGGCGATCATCGACCACCTGATTCAGGAGGGAAAAATCCTGGAACTGCCGGAATGGGAGCTCAAGGAACTCATTGGACACACGCCGCTGCAGGTGCTCATCGGTTCGATTGTAGGCATCGGCGTCGGCATCTGGCTTGGCTGAAAGCAATTCTGCCGAGGGGGGGGATGCGCCATGTGCGGGCGATTTTATACGGATTTTGACGACGAAGAATACCGCGAGATGCTGGCGCTGCTCTATCTTCAGAGCCAGCAGGAGGCGGAACTCTCCATGCTGAAAAACGGGGAGGTCTTTCCAACCGAGTTTGTTCCCGTCTTGGACGCGTTGGGCCCGCGCGTTATGCAATGGGGGTTCGCCCGCTTTGATGGCAAGGGCAGGATCATCAACGCGCGCAGTGAGACCGCGCTGGAAAAGAGCATATTCCGCGCGCCGATGCTTGCCGGAGGGCAGGCGCATTCGGGACGCTGCCTGATTCCGGCAGCGGGATATTTCGAGTGGGAAACGCGCGAAAAACAGAAGATCAAGTATAAACTTCGCCCCGCAACAAAAGGCATGTTTACCTTTGCGGGGCTTTATCGTTCGGAGATGGGCGCCCAAACGCCTGTGTTTGTGATTTTAACCGCGCCCGCGGCGGAGGGGATTTCGTTTATTCACGACCGGATGCCCTTGATTCTGCCGCCGGAGCAGCGGGAGGATTGGCTAAACGATGCTGCCGCCGCTGAACGTTTGCTCGAGAAGGGCGCGCGGGAGTTCGCTTATGAACCCGTGGCGCAAAATCGGGGATGATCTTTCTTCTGAACGGACAAATTCTGACAAGAAAAGACAGGACGCGGGAAGACGAAGTTTGATACCATAGCGTCAGCAAGGGAAGCCGGGGCAACAGGAGGGGAAGCGATTGGAACTCATCGAGAGCTTGAACGGGGCGCTGAACTATATCGAGCGGAACCTGCTTGCCGAGGCGGACAGCGCCAAGGCGGCAAGGCACGTTGGCCTGTCCCGATTCTATCTGGAACGGACGTTTGCGTCGCTGACCGGCATGAGCATCAGCGAGTATATCCGTGCCCGGCGCCTCTCGCTCGCGGCACAGGAACTGCTCTCCGGGGACGCAAAGGTGATTGACCTCGCGTTTCAGTATGGCTACGACACGCCGGAGAGCTTCACCAAGGCGTTTACGCGCTTCCACGGCGTTACGCCAACCTCCGCGCGGCGGATGAGTACGCTGCTTCGTTGCCAAAACCCCCTTGCCATATCGTTAAAAATGGAGGGTGCAATCGTGATGAATTTTAAACTGGAACAGATGGACGCATTTACGGTGGTCGGCGTCGAGCGGGTGTTTCACATGGACAACAGCATGCAGGAGGTGCCGAAGTTTTGGGCGGAATTTGACGCAAAGGGACTTGCGCAGAAGGTCGTTCCCATGTTTGGCATCTGCTTTGACGGGGATGCGAACGGAAATTTTCCCTATCTGATCGGCGAGCCGCTTAAGCCCGGTCAAAAGGTGGAGGAAGGGTTGGTCACGCGCGAGGTTCCCGCGTTTCTCTGGGCGCGCTTTGCCTGCGTCGGCGCGATGCCGGGCGCGATTCAGGACATGACCAAACAGATCTACTCCGAGTGGCTGCCGACCAATGGTGTTTACGAGATCGCGCAGAACATCGAGATTGAGATGTATACGGAGGGGGACGTCACCTCCGCCGACTATTACAGCGAGGTCTGGATTCCGATTCGCAAGAAATAGATCGAATTGACGCAAAAGCAGGGCGAACCGGTTTGGTTCGCCCTGCTTTCAGAGCATCAACAAACCCAGTAGGGAGGTTGGGGGATTTCGAAAATCCCCCATGTTCCTTCAAATTTGGCGATTCATTCGCCGAATTTGTGAAAAAATGGCGCGATTCGCGTCATTTTAACCCAAAGAAAAACCATCGGCAGAGTCCGCAGGACTTTGTCGATGGGCTGAAGCAGGGCGAACCGATTTGGTTCGCCCTGCTTTGTTCCTGGTTGTTATGCTCTGCCGTAGAGGACGGTGATCTCGCCGATCTTTTGCACGAGCTCGTCGCTGAGTTCGCCGGGGAGCAGGCGCCAGCGCCAGTTATTGCCGCCGAGCGTGCCGGGAATGTTCATGCGGCCGTTGGAGTCGAGGCCGATATAGTCCTGAATCTGCGCAAGGAAGAGATCGGCAACCGAACCCATACCGCCGCGCAGAATGCCCCAGACGTAGCCCTCCCGCTCATTGAGCCCAAGATAGCGTACCGCGAAGGCAACGTCGTCCGGATTTGCCTCGGTGAACCAACCGGCGACGGTCGTGTTATCATGCGTTCCCGCATAGCAGACGCAGTGGTTGTCATAGGTGTGGGGCAGGTAGTTGCTGGGCTCGCGCGCGTCAAACGCAAACTGGAGCACCTTCATGCCGGGGAAACCGCTCTCCTTGAGCAGCGTGCGAACCTCGTCCGTCAGGAAGCCGAGATCTTCCGCGATGATCTCAAACGAGGGGAACGCTCCCTTGAGCTGGTTTACGAAGTCGCTGCCCGGCCCCTGGATCCACTCTCCGTCCCGTGCGGTTTCGGCGTCTGCCGCGACGCTCCAATAGGAGGAGAGCCCACGGAAGTGATCGATCCGCACACAGTCAAACAGCGTGCAGGCGGAGCGCATGCGTCGCATCCACCATGAATAGCCCGTTTGCTTCATATACGCCCAGTCATAGATCGGATTGCCCCAGAGCTGGCCATCCGCCGAGAAATAGTCCGGCGGAACGCCTGCGACGCAGCGCGGACGGCGCTCAACATCAAGCAAAAACTCCTCCGGCGCGCTCCAGACATCCGCAGAATCCAGCGGGACATAGATCGGCAGATCGCCGACAATCTTGATTCCGCGTTCGTTGGCATAGGAGCGGAGCGCGGTCCACTGCTCAAAAAACAGGCATTGGATAAACTGATAGAAGCGGATGCTGTCTGAAAGGCGCTCCCGCGCTTCCCGAAGAGCGCCCTCTTCGCGCATGCGGACGCCATACGGCCAGCTCTCCCAAGCGACGCCGCCGTTTTCGTCCTTGAGCGACATAAACAGCGCATAGTCGTTGAGCCAGTCCGCGTTTTCCGCAGCGAAGCGATCCAGCCTCTGCATGCGGTCCCAGCTGCCCTTTGCGCGCTCAAAGGCGGCGCGAAGCACGGGGAAGCGGCGCTCAAAGATGACGCCATAATCCACCTGGCGTGCGTCATAACCCCATGCAAGAGACGCAATCCATTCGCGATCCAGAAGCCCTTCGTCCGCGAGGCGATCCAGATCGATAAAATATGGGTTGCCCGCAAAGGCGGAGAACGATTGATAGGGCGAATCGCCATAGCTGGTCGGCCCGAGCGGAAGCACCTGCCAGTAGCGCTGATGCGCGCGCACCAGGCAGTCTGCAAACGCATACGCCTCCCGCCCGAACGTGCCGATGCCGTACGGAGAGGGCAGAGAGGAAATATGCATTAAAATACCGGAAGAACGTTTCATAAGCACACCGAAGCCATTCAAATTTCGCTTTATTATATCGTGTTTCATCCAAAGGGCAAGAGAAAATATCACACACTGTTTGTGCGGGAGGCCGCCTCAAAACGAGTTTGTTGACGGGGTAACCGCCCTTGCCTCTCGTCCGCCGGATTCCGAGCGGCAACGAGCTGCGACGAAGCCGCCCGATCACGGGCGATCCATCGCGGCGGCAAAGCCGCCGCAACCGGAATCAATGGGGGAAGGGCCGAAGCCCTTACCGATTCCAAGGCTTTTATGACAAGCTTTCACACGCCGTACGTGCGCGTTCCGTTTCCCGGGGGACAAAGGGCGTTATCCCTTCACCGCGCCTTGAATGACACCTTTGATGATGTATTTCTGGCAGGTGAGGTAGAAAATGATGATCGGGAGAATGCTCACGATGATCAGCGCCATCACCGCGCCAAGGTCGACATGTCCATAGCTGCCCTGCAGATACTGGATGTGAATCGGTATGGTCTTGTACTTCGTGCGATCCAATACGAGATAGGGCAGGAGGTAGTCGTTCCAGATCCACATAATCTCCAGCACGCCCACGGAGATGAGCACGGGCTTGAGCATGGGGAACACGATCAGGAAAAACGTCCGAATCGGCCCGCAGCCGTCGATTGCGGCAGCCTCTTCGATCTCCAGCGGAATACTCTTAACAAACCCCACAAACATAAACACGGCCAACCCTGCGCCGAAACCCAGATAGATGACGGGAATTGTAAACGGCGAATCCAGATGCAGCGTGTTGGCGGTTTTTGCCAGCGTGAACATCACCATTTGGAACGGGACCACCATGGAAAAGACACAGAAATAATATACGATTTTTGCGGCAAGGCTGTTGACGCGCGAGATATACCACGCCGCCATCGAGGTGCACACGAGAATCAGCGCGGCGGAGACGATGGTGATAAAAAGGCTGTATCCCGCTGACTTGAGGAACGGATACTCGCCAAAGGTCATGCCGTTCACATAGTTGTATGTTCCAGTGAATGTATTCGCATTCGGGAACTGGAAGGTATTCGTATTGATGGAAGAATTGGTTTTAAAGGAGTTCATCAGCACGATAAAGATCGGCATCAGATAAAAGACGCAGACCACGACAAACAGGACGGTGAGCAGTGTTTTTTGGATTGTTACACGTTTCATTTACTGCTGAACCTCCTTTCTGCGCGTTGCCGTGAACTGAATCAGCGCTATGACCGCAACCAGGATAAAGAACAGAACCGCCTTTGCCTGACCGGTGCCGCGTGAATTTGCGTTCAGATAAAACGTGTTGTAAATATTCAGCGCCAACATCTCGGTGGATTTAATCACCGTGCCGTCCGCCATGAAGATGAATGGCTGCCCGCCATTGAGCACAAGGTTTTGGTCGAAGAGTTTAAACGAGTTGGTCAGCGTTAAGAATGTGCAGATGGTGATGGATGGCATTATGGTCGGAATCGTGATGTTCCAGAGCGTGTGCCAGCCGTTTGCGCCGTCGATCTTTGCCGCCTCGATCATATCTTCGGAGACAGACTGAAGACCGGCGATATAGATGATCATCATATAGCCGATTTGCTGCCAAGCCATCAATATAATCAGGCCCCAATAGCCGTAAGTGGTGCTTAATACAATGGATGTACCATAGCGGGCAAGGATGCCGTCGAAAATCATCGACCAGATGTAACCGAGCACGATGCCGCCGATCAGGTTGGGCATAAAAAACACCGTACGGAACACATTGGAACCCTTGATGCCGCGCGTTAGCGCATAGGCGACGGCGAACGCGAGCACATTGATCACGACCAGCGAGACAATTGCGACCAGAGCGGTGTACTGGAACGCATGCATGAAGCTCGCATCCTTGAACGCCTTGATGTAGTTATCCAGACCGACCCACCTGGCGTTGCTTGTAGTAGTGAACTTGCAGAAGGAGAGATAGACGCCCTTGAAAAAAGGATAGATGAAGCCAATGCAGAACGCCGCGAACGTGGGCAGCAGAAACAGCGCAAAGCTTCGCTGAATCGGGCGTCGGATGAGTTTGGAGCTCAAGGATGAGCCGGAGTTGCTAGTTTTGCGTTTCATGGCAACCTCCCTTGTGGCTTTGAGAAGAAAGGGGCGAGCGTTGCCACTCGCCCCTGTCGGTGTAGGGTCAGCCGATGACGGCGTGTGCTATGCCGTTATTGCGCGGCATACTGGGTGGCCCAACCGCTGACGAACGCGGAGACCACGTCGTCCCAGGCGCCCGTGCCTGCGGAATACTGGGTCAGCGCCGCGACGACGCCGGCGCGCCAGTTGTCTACGTTGGGAGTGAAGTTGAAGGCCCAGGTAACAACGTATTTGCCGTCCGCGAGGGCCTTGTTGGCATCGTTGAAGAACACGTTCGTGGATGCCTTGGCGTTTTTGAACGGGATGGGTCCGAACTGTTCGGCCATCATTTTGGTGCCTTCGTCCGAGGTGACGACCCAGAGGAGGAAGTCCAGCGTCGCCTGGATATCTTCCGGTGCGGCCTTGGAGTTGACGGCCCACATATTTTCTGTGCCGCAGCAGAGACCGGCGTTGGTCTCGCCATCCACACCGCAATAGATCGGGATCATCGCGAGGCTATCCGCGCTCATGTTGAACTTCGTGGTTAGGTTGGCATATTCCCAGGAACCGTTCTGATAGAACGCGGCCTTGCTTTCGCCAAACTCGGCCTCAGCCTGATCGCCGGTGGCTTTTGCAAGCTGCGACGGCTCGGTTGCGGAGTTGTTGATGTAGAGATCCCAGATGTTCTTGTAGTTTTCCATGTATTTGCCGGTGATGGTCGCGGGCTGCGCGGTCACACCGTCATCACGGAACTCATAGAACAGCTGCATGTTGGCCAGATGGCCGGAGAAACGCCAGCTGGAGGAACCATCAAGACCGGAGGAGGTGAAGGCGTCGAAGCCCAGCTCGGCTGCGCGGCTGTGGATATCCTCCACTACGGCTTTGAGGGAAGCAAAGTCTTTGATCTCGTCGATGGAATGGCCGGCTTTTTCCAGCAGGGTCTTGTTGACGATGATGCCGAAGCACTCGTAGCAATAGCCGATGGCAGCCAGTTCGCCGCTCTCTTTATAGAGGTTGAAGTCGTTCGTGGTCATCTCTTTGTAGACGTCGGTGCCGGAGAGGTCGTAGCAGAAGTCGCCCCAGGTGTCCAGGCCGGCTTTGTTGCCGCACTGGAACAGCGTCGGCGCGGAGGCACCCTTGTCCATCTCGGCGGTCAGGGTTTCCGAATAGGTGCCGGAGGCGGCGGTGACGACGGTGACGGGGACGCCAGTTTTCTCGGTATACTGGGCGGCCAGCGCCTGCCAGGCTGCATCGGCCTCGGGTTTGAAGTTGAGATAGTAAACCTTGCCTGTGACGGCGGGGGCTTCCGTTGCGGCCGGTTCCGCTGCGGGCGCCTGCGTGGCGGCGGGCGCCGCGGCTGGCGCGCACGCAAAGCACGCGATTGTCATCAGGGCAACCAGAATCAGAGCAATTAGCTTTTTCACAAATCGTTCCTTCCCTTTCGTTTTGTATTCTCCAGCGCTTAAGCGCATAGATTCATTGGTTCTGAGTCGGGGCGGCGCAGCGCTCCGGGCGTCACCCGCCGATTCGCCGCACCGAGCCGCCGGGGCGAAGCATGGGGTTGAAGGTAAACTGCCTGTTTTCGCCGCGCTTTTCGATGAGCTCGATGATGGTTTTGGAACAGGCAAGCCCCATATCTTCAACCGGCTGAACCAGGGTGGTCAGCGTTGGCAGCGTGTATTCCGAAAGCTCCAGACCGTCGATTGCGACAACGGAGCAGTCCTCCGGGACGCGCTTTCCGTGATCGCTGAGCGCTTTGATGGCGGCGATTGCCATCAAGTCCGCGATGGCGAAGATGGCGGTAAAGGAGCTATCCCGTGCGATCAGGTCGCTTGTGGCGCGGTAGATTGCGCCCATGTCCGAGAAGGTGCCCGTACAGGCGACCAGGCGCGGATCAAATGGTATGCCGTGGCTGCTCAATGCGTCCTTGTACCCCTGGAAGCGCAACTCGCTGATGGATTTGTCATATTCGTTATCCGCAAGGATCGCTATCTTGCGGTGTCCAAGGGAAACGAGCGTATCCACGGCGAAGCGCGCGGCCTGCTTATCGTCAATTGCCACGGAGCTGTAGGCCGAAGCATCCAGATCTCCGAATGTATTGGTATAGGTGCAAAACACGCTGGGGACGTTGATGAGCTTCAGCTCCCCGGGGGAATAATTAAACCGGCCGCCGAGAAAGAGGATGCCGATGAGCTTTCGCTCATTGGCCAGCTGTGCGCCGATGAGCAACTCGTCCTCCGAAGTATCCATGTGATGCAGCTCCAGGGTGTAGCCGCGCAGCGTAATCTCCCGCTCAATCACCTTGATGAGCTTTGCAAAGAAGGGGTTGCTCACGCCCTTGACCAGCAAGGCGATCGTATCCGATGTGGTGCGAACAAGGTTTCTCGCGCTGGCGTTAGGAATGTAGCGCAGCTCCGCAACGGCACGTAAAACCTTACTGCGCGTTTCTTCGCTGACGTCAGGATGGTCGTTGAGCACGCGCGAAACGGTGCTGATCGCCACGCCGCAGCGCTGAGCGATATCCTTGATGTTTGTCATGTTTCGTTGTTGTGTTCCTTCGGTTATTTTCCGATGCGGGCGTCTTTCGCCAAATGGGATTCAGCCGCTAGGAGGGATGCTGCCTGTGTTTCGTTACTATCGTCCGCCGAAATTACTTCAGACCGCACTGGGGGAGCCAAGACGCTCACGGAATTGTTGGAAACGTTACTGGAAACGTTTCCAGGACTTGCAAGCTCATTATATCCGACAGGAAAGCGTCTGTCAATAGTATTTTCAGTGCGTTCAGTAGTAGCGGAATCCGCTGGATACTATAGGTAGCGGGTAACGCCAGAAACGGAAAAAATATTATAAACAACACCGGAGAACAGGCTTTGCCAGCGGAGGAAAGAGGTAAAAACCAACTTAAATATGGCATCCGGTAAAAGTTTGCCGAAAATTCACCCGGCGAACGGGACACATTTGTTATAATAACCTGGTCTAAACAAGCAGGCTTGGGTCGAGGTTGGCTTCTGATGTCTTTTCGAATGGGGGCAGTTCAGATGAAAAGATCCTTTTTGTTGCTTGCCCTGGTCGGACTGCTGATTTCAGCGGCTTGCGGGCGGGCGGCGCAGGCGGATCGATCCGCGCAAAACGGAAAGATGACCGTTTCATTCAACTATCTGGCTCAGGACGGATATGCGTCCAACCAGTTTGCCGTCTGGGTCGAAAACAGCGAAGGGGCATTCGTGAAAACGCTGTACGTGACGCGCTTTACGGCAAGCGGCGGCTTTCGGAAGCGGCCGGATGCGATTCCCCTCTGGGTGGAACGTTCCGGCGCCGCCACGTTGGAGAGAGTTGACGCGACCAGCTCCGCGACGCCAAAGTCCGGCCCGCTTGCATTCAATTGGGATTTAACCGATGCTTCCGGAGAACGGGTGCCGGATGGCACCTATCGCTATTTTGTTGAAGGGACGCTCCGCTGGAAGAACAGCGTACGGTTCACCGGCGAGATGACGCTCAACGGCGAGGCAACGTCTGTTTCCCCGGCAACCGCGGAATACTCCTATACCGCTTCGGAAGATGCGCCTATGCTGACCAAGGATTCGCCGGAAAACGGCATGATTACGAATGTTGCCGCCGCATATGCCCCGCCGGCGGAACTGCCGTAACGAGAGACAAATCCGCGTGTGATTCGCGCGGCAACCCGAAATAAAAGACATTGCTTGCAACGCCAACCGAATGGAGGAACTGAAAATTTGAGATCGATCATCTATCGCTTCGTCTGTGGAATCGTGATGGGAATTGGCGGCGTTTTGCCGGGCGTTTCCGGCGGAATTCTGGCAATCAGCCTCGGTGTCTACGAAAAGATGATGCTGGCGATCGGAAACTTCTTTCAGAATATGAAAGCGAATATTCGCTATCTCCTGCCGCTCGTGATTGGCGGAGGAATCGGGATTTTACTCACCAGCAATGTGTTGAGCATACTCATCGACCGGTATGAGGTGCAGATGCTTTCCCTGTTTACCGGGCTGGTGCTCGGCAGCCTTCCGGGACTCTATGCGGAGGTTCGGCTAGGCGGACAGAAGCTCAAATGGAAGCATCTCGTCGCCGCGCTGCTTGGCTTCGGGTTTGTGCTGCTCTTTGCGCTCGGGGAGTCCAGCGTGGCGGATAATGCTGAGGCTGCGCGCCTGAGCGTATCCGGAGCGCTGGTCTCCGGGCTTGTGCTTTCCGTCGGAACCGTGATCCCCGGCATCAGCTCCTCGTTCATTCTCGTCTATCTCGGGCTGTACCCCGCCGTCATCGCCGCAATTTCGAGCGTTATGGATCTTTCGACGCTTGCTGCCTCCGGCCTAGGCGCGATGTTGGCAAAGCTCGGGGAGATGTTTTGGCCGCTGCTTGCGCTGGTCGGCTCCTTCGGCCTGGTTTCGTTTTTTATCATCCGGCTGGTCAACCGCGTCTTGAGACGTCATCATGCGACCTCGTATGCGGCGGTCATCGGGTTTGTGGTTGGTTCCATCGCGCTCATACTGCCCAAGATCATCGCCGGGATTACATGGGCGTGCCCCGTTTTCTTCGCCGTTGGTCTTGCGCTGAGCTATCTGGAATTCCGGCTGCAGACAAAACTCGCGGCGCAGCAGTCCGCCGGGATTGAAACAGCGGCGGAGATATCGCAATAGCCCAAAGAAGCGCGCCGAAAACGCGCGCTTTTTGATCGATTCGGGACGACCGCAAGGTTTGACAATCGCGCTGCGGGCATGCTACAATCGATTCGGCGGCGGGTTGCGGCCGCTTGTTTTTGTATTCCGTTTGTTCCATTCCGGCGGATCTGGCGCCAACGGCGCGGCAGAGGATTAACCGATTCATGAGTGAGGAATATAGGGTGTCAAGATATTCGCTTCGGCGGTTTAAAGGTTCTTTAATCACATTTTGCAAGCTTGCGATCACGGCTGCAACTGCCGGCGCTTTTTTGTATCTGGTGCTGAACTATTACCCCGAGACCGACTTCTGGTTTAAGGGTTTTGTTGTATTTGTGTTTTTGTATCTCGTGGTGTTTCTTGCATTCGCGTCAACCTATCGAAGCTTTAACATCGGCACGATGCGCTATCGGGAGCTGATTTTCACCTATATCCTTGCGACCTTTTTAACAAACTTTATCTTCTACTTCATCCTTTCCCTGACGGCAAAACAATTGCTGCCGATTGCGCCGCTGGGCTGGATGACCTTGGTGCAATGGAGCGCGGGTCTTTTGCTCTATTGGGGTGCGGACCGGCTGTATTACGCGCTTTATCCCGCGCGGCAGAGCGTTGTCGTCTGCTCTAAGGACAAGCACGAGGTTGCGGTGTTTCGCAAGATAGACTCGATGAAGGAGCGGCACACCATCTGCGCCTTGGTTACGGAGGCGCAGGGAGCGGAGGCGATCAAGCGCTGCATGGAGCCGTATTCCACCGTTTTTATGGGCGATATCTCGCGGGAGCTGCGATTGGATTTGACGGAGTATTGCTTTGAACACAACAAGCGGCTCTTTGTTCTGCCTACGGTGGAGGATATCATCTTTCATAACGCGCATGAGAACATCATCGGCGATTCGCTGGTTTATCAATGCCGCAACAATGTGTTTTCGGTGGAACAGCTGCTGATCAAGCGCCTGATGGACATTGTCTTCTCGCTCCTCGGCATCATCCTCACAAGCCCGATCATGCTCGTCGCCGCCGTGATTATCAAACTTCAGGACGGCGGTCCCGTTTTGTTTAAACAGGTACGCTATACGCGAAACTATGAACGCTTCACGCTGATGAAGTTCCGGAGCATGATTGTGGACGCGGAGAAGAACGGTGCGCAGTTCACCAAGCCGGGGGACGATCGTATTACTCCGTTTGGCAGGTTCATGCGGGCTTCGCGCATCGACGAACTGCCGCAGTTTTTCAACATTCTCTCCGGAGAAATGTCTCTGGTCGGGCCGCGCGCGGAGCGGATTGAGAACGTCGATTTCTATTGCGAGCGTATGCCGGAGTTTCGCTATCGCATGAAGGTGAAGGCTGGACTGACGGGATATGCGCAGATCTATGGCAAATACAATACCAACTTTGAGGACAAGCTCAAACTGGACATGCTCTATATTGAGAACTGCTCACTCATGCATGACCTGCAGCTTCTCTTTATGACGCTAAAGGTGATCTTTATGCCGGAGAGCACGGAGGGATTTGACATCACCAACCTGCAGGATATCGATCAGACATGCGAAGCCTGCGAGGAGCCTTTTGCGCCCCCCGTGGAGCAAAGCGATCTGGACGGCATAGCGATCAATCCCGCATCCCGCATGGCGAGCGAACCAACGATAGAACGGAGTGGAACGCGTATGAAGGGTATTATTCTCGCTGGTGGCAGGGGAACACGTCTTTACCCGAGCACCAAGGCTGTGAGCAAGCAGCTTTTACCAATCTACGACAAGCCCATGATCTATTACCCGCTTTCCGTGCTCATGCTTGCCTCCATCAAGGATGTCCTGATCATCTCCACGCCGGAGGATACGCCGGTCTACGAACGGCTCCTTGGCAGCGGAGAGCGCCTCGGGATGCGCTTTGTCTACAAGGTGCAGGAGACGCCGCGCGGGCTTGCGGACGCGTTTCTGCTCGGCGAGGAGTTCATCGGTGACGACGCCGTTTGCCTGATTTTGGGGGACAACGTGTTTTATGGACAGGATTTGACGGCGACGCTGAACGCCGCGATGAAGCGCGAGAGCGGGGCGACGATCTTTGGCTACCCGGTCAAGGACGCGCGTTCGTTTGGCGTTGTGGAGTTTGACGAGGAGAAGCGCGTGCTCGGCATAGAGGAAAAGCCGGAACATCCAAAATCCAACTACGCCGTGCCGGGATTGTATTTTTATGATAACCGCGTGGTGGAGATTGCAAAGCATGTCCGGCCTTCCGCGCGTGGAGAAATCGAGATCACATCCGTCAACAATGCCTATTTGACGCTGGGCGACTTGCACGTAGAACTGCTCGGCCGCGGCATGGCATGGCTGGATACCGGCTCGCCGGAGGGCATGCTGAAGGCGGCCGAATACGTCGAGGCGGTGCAATCGCGCCAGGGATTCTACATCTCCTGCATTGAGGAGATTGCTTGGCGCCGCGGATTTATTACGACCGAGCAGCTCAAACTGCTTGGTGAGGAACTCAAGATGACGGAATATGGGCAATACCTGCTCGCGCTGGCCAAGGAGGGGAAATAATGCGGATTCTCGTGACCGGAGGGGCGGGGTTCATCGGCGGCAACTTCATTCGCTGGATGCGAGAGCACGCGCCGGAACACCTGCTCGTCAACGCGGACGCGCTGACGTATGCGGGCAATCTTGAGAGCCTCAGCGATATTCCGGAGGATGAGCACTATCGCTTTGTGCGCGCGGATATTCGCGACCGGGCGAAGATGGACACGATCTTTACGGACTACGACATTACGCATGTGGTCAACTTTGCCGCGGAATCGCACGTTGACCGCAGCATCGTTGATCCCGAGATCTTCTTAAGCACCAACGTCATCGGCACGCAGGCGCTCTTAGACACAGCAAAAAAGCACTGGAAACTGGCGCCGGAGGATAAATACAGCCGCGCTTTCCGTGCCGGCGTAAAGTTTTTGCAGGTGTCCACCGACGAGGTTTACGGCGCGCTTGGCAAAGAGGGCAAGTTTAGCGAAACCATGCCGCTTTCGCCCAACAGTCCGTATTCCGCCGCGAAGGCGAGTGCGGATTTGGTCTGCCGCGCGTATGCGGAAACCTTCGGCTTGCCGTTGAACATCACGCGCTGCTCCAACAACTATGGGCCCTACCAATTTCCGGAAAAACTCATTCCGCTCATGATTCATAATTGCATGCAGGGCAAGTCGCTCCCGGTCTATGGGGACGGCATGCAGATTCGTGACTGGCTGCATGTCAGCGACCATTGCAGCGCAATCTTTACCGTGCTTACGCGCGGGGAACAGGGTGAGGTGTACAACATCGGCGGAGACAACGAGCGCGCCAATATCGATATTGTAAAGCACATCATCCATACCCTCGGCGCGGGGGAAGATCTCATTACCTATGTCAAAGATCGGCCGGGACACGACCGGCGCTATGCAATTGACAACACGAAGATTTCGACGCAGCTGGGTTGGTCGCCTGCCTATACGTTTGAACGGGGGATGGACGAGACCATACAGTGGTATCGGAACCATACCGAATGGATGGAACACGTGCTCTCCGGCGAGTATGCGGAATATTACGAGCGCATGTATGCGCCGTCGTTCCAGAATCCGAAAGGCTGACCGGGCAAGTTTCGGTCGCATATGCGACGGGGGCGTTAGCGTTGAGGGGCGATAAAAGGCTGTAAAATCGGATAGCGATCGAGCGCGGGCGACTGATCTTCAGGGCTCGCGCTTTCTTTGCGCCTCGCTGATTGTGAATAAAGAACGAATATATGTTGCATAAATAGTGTGCAACGGTAGAAAATATGTGACGCGATCACATTAAAAGGTTTTCGACAAATGTAAAAAAACATCAAAAACACCATCTAATGGGATAAATTGAGAGAAAAACTACGGTAAATAACATATTCTTGTTACATGTGAAATGCGTGGTTGAAATTGTCTAACTATTGGTGTAGTATACAATAAGCGAGTAAATTGAAACTGGAGAGTCCGCAGGCTGTGAAATATAACCTTGTTCCGGAATATATCTCCTGCGTTTTGCTGGCGCTGATTGGCGTCTATATGCTGTTTGACAAAAAGAAGGCGTCGCTCAAGGAAATCACGTTTCAGATCAGTTTATATTTTGCGATTCTTGCAAGTATCATTCATATCTTTTCCATCAATACAATCGAGAATGCCGCCGAACTGCCGTTTTTCATCGTTATTTTTCTCCACACGTTTTACTATTTTGGCGTTGCGATCATCACCACAATGATCTCGCTGACCACCTATGTTACGATGTTTGAAGGAAGATATGACGACCGCAAGCTTAAGCACGCCGTCGGCATATCATTTTCCTATTTTCTAATAGAAATTGTTTTGATTACCGCGAATCTCTCGACCGGATGGCTGTTCTATTATGATGCGGGCATGGTCTACCACCGCGGGCCGCTGAACGCAATTGGAATCGTATTTTTAGCAATCGCGATACTCAACGTGCTTGCCTTCGGGCTGATTGAACGCAAACACGTGAAAAAATCGTTTCAACTGACGCTGTATACGCTGCCGGCAATCGGCATTGCCTTTGGCGCGGTGCAGATTCTCATGCCAACCACGGTTTTAACAGGCACAATCATCGCTTATTCTCTGCTTGCTCTGTTTATTACAGGGCAGCAGCAGCGCGCGCGGATCGACGCACTGACGGAGCTTTCCAATCGTGAGGCGTTCTTTAACGATATCAGCGCGCTTTGTAAGAAAAGGGAACCATTTCGGATCATCATCATCGGTTTAAAAGACTTCAAACAGGTGAATGGACAGCTGGGACAGCGGACGGGGGATTTGCTTCTCCGCGAGGTAGCCGCCTTTTTATCCCACCTGGAACTGCGCGCGACGCCGTATCGCACCTCCGGCGTGCAGTTTACGCTGGTGGCGTCCAAAATGGATAAAGCCGGATATGAATCGATGTTCTGCGGCATGATCGACCGCTTTTCGAAACGATGGGAAACGGAGTTAGGCGCGACGGAACTGCACGCGATCTTTGCCGACATTCAGTTTCCGGATCATGCGTCCGGGGTGGATGATGTGATTGCCTCGCTGGAGTATGCGACACGGCTTGCAAAGCTGGACACAACCGGCAAGCCGGTGCGTTTCTCTATGCGGCTAAAGAACGAGTATAGGCGGCGCAACTATGTAATTGCGCAGATGGAAAAGGCACTTCAGGAAGATCTGTTCTTCCTGAATATCCAGCCGGTGTATGATATCGTACAGCAGCGGTTTACGGGCGGCGAAGTGCTACTGCGCTTAAACGAGGATAACGGTATGCCCATTTCCCCCGGGGAGTTTATTCCGATTGCTATAGACAACGGAATTGCGACGAAGCTTGGGTTGATGGTCATGGAGAAGGTATGCCAGTTTCTGCGGGAGAACCGGGAGATCGACATCGGCTGGCTTTCTATCAATATCTCTTCGCAGCAGGATGAGTTTGACGAGACGGTACATCATCTTGAGATGCTGCTGGATCAATATGGGGTGAATCCGGCGCGTATTAAGCTCGAGATTACAGAGATGGTTTTGCTGGAGGATCTGGAACGGGCGCATAAAACCATGGATGAACTGAACAAGCGCGGCATCGGCGTCTATCTGGATGACTTTGGAACGGGCTACAGCAATCTGGTCAATGTGATGACGCTCCCGTTTGAATGCGTGAAAATCGATAAAGGGTTCATCCGTAACATCATAAGCACTCCCAAATCCTATGGCCTTTTGCAGACCGTAGTCAGCGGGCTGAAAAGCATGAATATCATCGCCCTGGCGGAAGGGGTGGAAACCGAGGAACAGGACAGCATCGTCCGTGAGTTGGGGATCGACCGCATACAGGGATATTACTATGCAAGGCCTATGCTGGCAGATGAGTTCGCCTGGCTCATCCAGCAGCAATGCCCGCTTGCACTGAAATCGACCGTGGCTAATAAAAACCCGGATTAACGCAATCAAGAGGATTGCCTAATCGATGAGCGTGAACAAACGGAAGCGCCGCGAGAAATCGCGGCGCTTCCGTGACTTTATGCCTTAGCGGTGGACCGTTTGACCTAAATCAAGTCTCCCTGGATCTCGGCAAAGAGCTGCGCTTTTAGTTCGAGAACCGTGGCGAGCGTCTCGGCGAGGGGAACTTGTTTCTTGATGCGCTTGTCGCGGGTGCTCAGCTCGACCATACCCTCCGCAAGATTGCGGGGACTGACGGTGAGGCGGATCGGCGCGCCGATGAGATCGGCCTCCGAAAACACCACGCCGGCGCTGACCGCGCGATCGTCGATGATGGTTTCCACGCCTGCTTTTTGCAGCGTACGGTAGAGTTCCTCGCCAACGCGCCGGGGCTCCTCCTGATCGGCGCGCAGGACGCAGATCTGCGCCTCCCAGGGCGCGATGGTGATTGGCCAGATGGGGCCGTATTCGTCGTGGCTTTCCTCGCAGACGGAGGCGGCGAGACGCCCGACGCCGATGCCGTAACAACCCATGATGGGGTACTGCAATGCGCCGTTCTCATCGAGATACTGCATATTCATGCTCTTGGTATACTTATCGCCCAGCTGGAAGATGTTGCCGACTTCGATGCCGTTGCTGATCTTCAGCGTGGGCTTTCCACAGACGGGGCAGATGCCGCCGGGGATCGCGCGGGCGACGTCCACATAGGTCACCTTGCCATAATCGCGCTCGATGTTGAAGCCGGTGTAATGGTGATCCTGCTTGTTTGCGCCGCAGACCAGCGCGCCGATGCCCTCAAGCGAGCAGTCAAACAGCACGGTGATTTTATTGGTGTCGAGCCCCATTGGCCCGATGAACCCGGCGACAATGCCGCTCTCCGCCGTGATAAGCGCGGGATGAATCTCCGCGCCGACGGTATTGCGCAGCTTGGTTTCGTGAACGTCAAGATCACCTCGCACAAAGGCGATGACATAACTGTCGTCCGCGTTACGCTGATAGACCACAGCCTTGCAGGTTGCGTTATGCGGTTTTTTCAAAAAGCCCGCGACCTCTTCAATGGTCGCCATGTCCGGCGTCGGCACGAGCGAGAGCGGCTCCGTCGCCGCGAGGGCGGCGTTGTCGACCACGCTGGCGCAGGCCTCAATATTAGCTTTGAAATCGCAGTTGTCGCAGACGACAAGCGTATCCTCGCCGATGGCGGTGAGCAGCATAAACTCGTGTGAAATTCTGCCGCCCATCATGCCGGAGTCGGAAAGCACGGCGATGACGTTTTTACAGCCCGCGCGCCGGAAGATGCGCTCGTAGGCGACATAGCAACGCTCGTAATAGTTCTCCAGGTCCGCCTGACTGGTGTGGAAGGAATAGGCATCCTTCATCGTAAACTCGCGGACGCGGATCAGGCCGCCGCGCGCGCGGGGCTCGTCGCGGAATTTGGTCTGAAACTGATAGATCATAAACGGATACTTGGCATAGCTTTTCGCCGCGTCCCGCGCGAGATGTACGGCGGCCTCCTCGTGCGTCATGCCGAGCACGAGATCGGCGCCCATGCGGTCATTGAGGCGGACCAGCTCCTTGCCAACGCTGGTAAAGCGCCCGCTTTCCTTCCAGAGATCGGCGGGCAATACGACGGGAAAGAGCACTTCCTGACCCTCGATGGCATCCATCTCCTCGCGGATAATGCGCTCGATTTTTTGCGTGATGCGCCGCGCCGGAGGCAACAGCGTGTAGCTGCCGGTGTTCACCTGCTTGATGTAGCCGCCGCGCACCATCAGCGCGTGACTTTCGATGGTACAGTCGGCGGGCTTTTCCTTATAGCGCTCGCCGATGAGTTCGCTCATTCTCATTTTGCGTTTCCCCTCGTCGTGTAATCAATAAACATCTTATTATCGCCCAGAACGCACGATTTGACAAGGGGGAATGCGGCTGAATTCGCGGTGCGGCTTCGGTGAGTTCGTTACAATAGGACTTGACAAAAACGCTGAAGTTCACATAAACTATGGTATAACTGATGATTGAAAAGCGTTGATTGGAAAAGAGTAATCGCAACGGTCATTGCCCCAAGAGAGGATCGGTCACCGGCTGAAAGCCGATCCGGGCGAGACAGCGAAGAAGTGCCTTCCGAGAGCCGCCGCCGACAAACCGTCCAAACGGGCATAGTATCGGCGGACGCAGCAGCTGCGTTACAGCTTTGAGCGGGAGAACCGTTGGTGTTCTCCAAGTAAAGTGGAACCGCGAAGCGCATTCGTCTTTATGATGGATGCGCTTATTTTATTTGTCTGGCGCGGAGAATTTCCGCGCGAAAGGAACAGCGAGCGATATGTTTAAAACGCTGAAAAGCGATCTGCGCGCGGTGCTCAAACGAGACCCCGCGGCAAAGTCCGCTCTGGAAGTGATGTTATGCTACCCCGGCTTTCGTGCCGTGCGGATGCACCGACGGGCAAACTACTTTTACCGCCGCGGGATGCATCTATTGGCGCGGATGACATCCGAATGGTGCCGCTTTACAACGGGGATTGACATTCACCCCGGCGCGACGATTGGCGAGCGGCTGTTCATCGACCACGGCGTAGGCGTGGTGATCGGCGAGACGGCAGTGATTGGCGACGATGTGACCATCTATCAGGGCGCAACCCTCGGCGGAACCGGAAAACACACCGGAAAACGCCACCCGACGGTTGGCGACCATGTTACCATCTCCGCGGGCGCAAAAGTGCTTGGTCCCCTGACGGTCGGCGATCACGCGAAGATTGGCGCGGGCGCGGTCGTGCTTAAGGATGTTCCGCCATTTTCCACGGTGGTTGGCGTGCCGGGGCATGTGGTGCGTCTCTACGGCTGCAAGGTGCCCTGCGAGCGCGTTGGTATGTGCGACGACGGCAATTGCGAATGCAGCGACACCGATCAATGCGTGCGGCGCAAAGAGGGCCTGGCCGGCGAGGAGGGAGTCGATCTGAATCAGGTCGATCTGCCGGATCCCATCGAGCTGCAGCTTGAGCAACTCAAAGCGCGGCTGGATGCGTTGGAGCAATCCATCGGCAAAGAGAAGAATCCTTAACGGAGCGGCAGCCTGCGGCCACGTGCAAAAACAGGATCCATGCAAAGCGGCTGACGGCGCGATAACCCGCGACGGGAAGAATAATTTGTGATATAGTGAACAAATATGGAGGAGACACCATGCAGATCTATAATACGATGACGCGCAAAAAGGAAGAGCTCATACCGCTCGTACCCGGACAGATATCCATGTATGCCTGCGGTCCGACGGTTTACAACTATTTTCATATTGGCAACGCGCGCCCGTTTATCGTATTCGATACGTTGCGCCGCTATCTGGAATATCGCGGTTATAACGTGCGCTTTGTACAGAATTTTACGGATATTGACGACAAGATGATCCGCCGCGCGAACGAGGAGGGGACAACGGTCAAGGAGCTCGGCGAGCGGTTTATCAAGGAGTATTATCATGACGCGGACGCCCTCGGCGTGCAGCGCGCGACGGTGAACCCGCGCGCGACGGAGCACATTGGCGAAATCATCGCGCTGGTGGAGTCGTTGATTGCAAAGGGCCACGCTTATGCCACGCCGGATGGAGATGTGTACTTCTCCGTCCGCAGTTTTCCGGGCTATGGCAAGCTCTCCGGACAGAATATTGACGATCTGGAGAACGGCGCGCGCGTCGATCCCGACGAGGCGAAGCGCGATCCGCTCGACTTCGCGCTCTGGAAGGCGGAAAAGCCGGGCGAGCCGAGCTGGGATTCCCCCTGGGGCAAGGGCAGGCCGGGCTGGCATATCGAGTGCTCGGCGATGAGCATGTCGATCCTCGGCGAAACGTTTGATATCCACGGCGGCGGGCAGGACTTGATCTTCCCGCACCATGAAAACGAGATCGCCCAGAGCGAGGCGGCAACGGGGCATCCCTTCGCACGCTATTGGATGCACAACGGTTATATCAACGTCGATAACCAGAAGATGAGCAAATCGCTCAATAACTTCTTCACCGTGCGCGACATCGCAAAGGAATTTGATCTGGAAGCCGTGCGCATGTTTATGCTCAGCGTGCAGTATCGAAACCCCGTCAACTTCTCACGGGAGATGATTCAGCAGGCAGAGAGCGCGCTGGAGCGGCTCCGCACCGCGAAGGAGCGCCTGAGCGAAGCGCAGACCGCATCGGATGGGACGACGGAGGATGCGGCGTTTTTTGAGCAGCTAGCGGACTTTAAAACGCGCTTCAACGAGGCGATGGATGACGACCTGAACACGGCGGATGCCATTGGCGTACTCTTTGAGTTTGCGCGCGCCGCAAACACCTTCGTGAGCGAGCCGCGCGGCAAGGCCGCGATCGAGGCGGGAGAAAAACTGTTTGCCGAGTTGACCGGCGTGCTGGGGCTTTTGGCACAGGCAAAGGCGGAGGAATTCCCCGCCGAGGCGCTCGCTCTGCTGGAGGAGCGGCAGGCGGTGAGAAAGGCGAAGAACTTTAAGCGCGCGGATGAGATTCGCGATGCGCTCAAGGGGATGGGCTACGCCGTGGAGGATACCGCGAACGGCCCGAAATTAAAGAAACTATAGAGATCGAATCACGCGAAATTAACGAAAATTGAAACTATAAGGAGAAAAGAAATGTCTAGTTCGTTTGCAATGTTTGACTGGATGCTGCTCGCTATCTCGGTGTATGTGCTCTATGCGGGTATCGTCGGTAAAGGGAGGCTCTATAGCGTTGATAACATCAAAGAGGGAAAAGAGGAAGAGTTCAAGGCGTTTTCACGTAAGATCTATATCCTCCTTGGCATCGCGATGGTTATCAACAGCGGCGCTTCCATCCTGCGGAACCAGTTTTATGCCTATCAGGAGATAACGCCCGCAACCGACGCCGCCAAGGCGGTCTACGGCTGGGTGAATCTCAAGGATCTCGGCGCGTTCTCGTTCTTAACGCCAAAAGTGTTCGATATCGTTTCCTATGTTGCGCTTGCCGCTACGCTCGGATTGATCGTTTTTCTCGTGGTCAAGATGCGTAAGTACATGGACAAAAATGCGCAGGCTAAAAAAGCCGCTGCCGCGAAGCCCGCGGGCGGTTCCTCCATGCCGTCCTCCGCGTTTCACTTTGACGACGAGGACAAGAACGCGCAATAAACGCGCAACACAATTTCTATGATCGAAACAGGCCCCGAAGGCAATGCCTTCGGGGCCTGTGCTTGATTCGGGCGTTTTTGCTCAGGCGAGTTCGAACATGCCCATATAGAGCTGATAGTACTTGCCCTGCTGCTCCAGCAGATCCTCATGATCGCCGCGCTCGATCACCTCGCCATGCTCCAGTACGAGGATGGCATTGCTGTTGCGAACGGTGGAGAGACGGTGCGCGATGACGAACACCGTGCGACCCTTCATGAGCCGATCCATACCCTTTTCAATGAGCGACTCCGTGCGGGTGTCGATGCTGCTCGTCGCCTCGTCCAGAATCAATACGGGCGGGTTTGCAACCGCCGCGCGCGCAATGGCGAGCAACTGGCGCTGTCCTTGCGAGAGGTTCGCGCCGTCGGCGGTGAGCACGGTGTTATAGCCCTGCGGCAGGTGCTTGATAAAGGAATGCGCATTGGCGAGCTTAGCCGCCTCCACAATCTCCTCATCCGTTGCGTCGAGACGCCCGTAGCGAATGTTTTCGAGTACGGTTCCCGTAAAGAGGTGGGTATCCTGCAGCACCATGGCAAGCGAGCGGCGAAGATCATCTTTTTTGATTTCCTTGACGTCGATGCCGTCATAGGTGATGGATCCTTTTTGCACGTCATAGAAGCGGTTGATGAGGTTGGTGATCGTCGTCTTACCGGCGCCGGTGGAGCCGACGAACGCGATCTTCTGCCCCGGTTTGGCGAAGAGGTTCACATCTTTGAGCACGTCCACCTTGTCGTCATAGCTGAAGGTGACGTCATGGAAACGCACGTCTCCCTTAAGCTCGACATATTCAAATCCGCCTTCCGCCGGACGCTTCCATGCCCACTGATTGGTGCAGCAGGGGACCTCGCGCAGCGCGCCGGATTCATCCCGCTCTACGTTGACGAGCGAAACCGTTCCGTCGTCCACCTCCGGCGCGGCGTCGATGAGCTCAAAGATTCGCTCCGCGCCCGCAAGCGCGCTGATGAAGCCGTTAAAGAGCTGGGAGACCTGCACAAGCGGCTGGCTGAAGGAGCGCGTATACTGCAGGAACGCGGCCAGTGTGCCGATATCCGCGCGCCCGAGGATGGCGAGTCCCGCGCCTGCGGCCGCGGCGGCTGCATAGAGCGCATAGCTCAGGTTGCCCATGATGGGCATGAGGATCATGGCGTAGGTCATGGCGGAGGTTGAGGTTTCGCGCAACTCCTCGTTGCGCGTTTCAAACTCCTTGGAGACCGCCTGTTCCCGACAGAACACCTTGACCTCGCGTTGGCCTTCGATCATCTCCTCAATATAGCCGTTGACTTCTCCGAGCGACTTTTGCCGCTTGCCGAAGTAGAAGGCGGAGCGCTTGCCGAGCTTTTGCACCACAAGCAGCATGAGCACAAAGACGACCAGCACGAGCGCCGTGAGAAGCGGGGAGAGCACGAACATCATGATCAATACGCCGAGCACCGTAACCGAGCTGGTCAGCAACTGCGGCAGACCCTGGCTGAGCATCTCGCGCAGCGCGTCGGTATCGTTGGAGAAGCGGCTCATGATTTCGCCGTGCGTCTGGGAGTCGAAATACCGCAGCGGGAGTTTTTCAAGCTTGGTGAACATATCCACGCGCACCGCTTCCAGCGTCGCAGTGGAGACATTGACAACGAGGCGGTTGACGATATAGGTCGTCAGCGCGCCAACGCCGTATACGACGGCCAGTGTGCCAAGATAGGAGAAGAACAGGGTAAAGTCCGAAGACTTCGTTTGCAGCATTGTCTCAATCTGGTTGATGATTGGCTTGAGCAGATAGGTTCCCGCGACACCGGCCCCCGCCGAAACGAGCAGGCCGACGCCGATGATGATCAAGCTCAGCGTATGCGGCTTGAGATAGCCAAACAGCCGCCCGAATGTTTTAGCCGTATTCTTCGGCTTGCGTGGCGCGCTCTGCGCGCCGTGTGACATGGGACCCGGCATGTTACGCCACCCCTTTCTGCTGAGAGGAATAAACCTCGCGATAGATTTCGTTTGTCCGCATAAGCTCCTCATGCGTGCCAATGCCGTCGATGGCGCCGTCGTTCAGCACGATGATGCGATCCGCATCCATAACAGAGGTGATGCGTTGCGCGATGATAATCGTCGTTGCGTCCCCGTGCTTTTCGCTGAATGCGGCGCGGATTGCCGCATCCGTTGCGGTATCCACCGCACTGGTGGAATCATCCAGAATTAGAATCTTCGGATTCTTCACCAACGCGCGTGCGATGCAGAGGCGCTGTTTCTGCCCGCCGGAGACGTTGACGCCGCCCTGACCCAGAACGGTATCGTATCCATCCGGGAAGGAACGAATGAAACCATCCGCCTGCGCGGCAAGGCAAGCCGCCGTGATTTCCTCATCCGTCGCATCCGGGTTGCCCCAACGCAGGTTTTCCTTGATGGTGCCGCTAAAGAGGACATTCTTTTGCAGAACCATGCCGATACCCTCGCGCAAGGCATTGATCGGATAGTCCTTTACATTATGTCCGCCGACAAGCAGTTCTCCGCTATATACCTCATAAAGGCGCGGGATGAGCTGCACCAGGGTGGACTTTGCCGAGCCGGAACCGCCGATGATGCCGATGGTTTCGCCGGAGCGAATTGAAATGTTGACGCCGCAGAGCGTGAGATTTTCGCGATCCTCCGCATAGCTGAAGCTGACATCGCGGAATTCTACGCTGCCATCCTTCAAGGTGAGCGAGGGATCCGCCGCGCTGTCGTTGATCGCGGGGGTTTCGTCCAGCACCTCGATAATACGCTTTGCAGAGGCGCTTGAGAGAACGAGCGTGACGAACACCATCAGAATCATCATGAGCGAGATGAGGATTTGCGTGATGTAACTGATGAAGCTCATGAGCTGCCCCGTCATCAGATTGCCGGCGAGAATATCCTTTCCGCCGACGAACAGGACGAGCAGAATGCTCGCATACATCGTCATCTGCATGATCGGCATGGCGAGGACGAGTATCTTCTCCGCTTTGCGTTGCGCGTTTTTCAGCGCGGCTGCCGCATCCTGAAACTTGACGGATTCATAGTCCCCGCGCACAAACGCCTTGACCACGCGGATGGCGATTAGATTCTCCTGCGTTCTGGCGTTCATGCTGTCATATTTTTTCAGCATGGCCTCAAAGCGGGGGAATGCGATCTTGGAAAGCAGGAACATAACCAACGCAAGGGTCGGGATGGCGCTGAGGATGATGACCGAAAGCCGCGGGCTGATGCGGTAGGCCATCACGGTTGCGAGAATCAGCATGAACGGCGCGCGCGCCAGCATGCGGATAATCATTTGGAACGAATTTTGAATGTTATTGACATCGTTGGTCAATCGGGTAATCAGTGACGGGGTGGTGAAATGATCGGTGTTCTTGAACGAAAACGACTCGATCTTATCAAAGAGCCCCTTCCTGAGGTTGGCGGCCATGCCGTTGCTGGCGACGACGGCGACGCGCGCGCAGAGCGCGCCGAAGATCAGCGCGCCGACAGCCATAAGCACCATGAGCCCGCCCATCTTTAGAATGTAGCCAAAGTCCTTTCCGGGGATGCCGACATCCACAATTTTACCCATGTAGAGCGGGATAAACACCTCCAGTACCACCTCGAATAAAACGAGGAGCGGCGAGAGGAGCGCCTGCATCTTGTATTTGCCGATATAGGCGGAGAGTTTTTTCAGCATTTGTTTGTTTTTTCCTCCGATTTTGTATGATGATGACAGAATTTGCCGTGCGGGGTATCCTGATTCTCCATTGCGCGAAGCATGGCGAGGTCTTCCTCCGTCGCAAGGTTTTGAATCATGCGATTGAGCAGGGATAAAAGCACGGCCTCCTCCTCCTCGGAAAACCCTCGAAAGGTTTGCCGGTCCACCCGGTCTGACAACGCATGAAACGTGTCCACAACGGTTTGCCCGGCCGGAGTCACCCGAAGACGATTCTTCCGCAGGTTCTCCGGATCGCTGGTCTTCTCCAGCATGCCGGCACTCTGCAGGCGCTTCGTTGATTGCGCGACGGAGGCGGGCGAGACAAACAGCATGCTTGCCAGATCCTGTTGCGAGGCATCGGGGTTCTTGCTCAAGTAATTTAATAGCGGGTATTGCCCTGGAACCACTTCCTTTTCGCTGTTTACCCCGTGCATCATACGCCGGCGCAGCATGTTCAGCAGGATAATTCGCTTACCAAGTCCATGATCGTCCATAGGAACCTCTCCTGACATCGTATTGTTAACCGGTTAACAGTTAAGCGGTTACGAATATACCAAATTGTCTTTTTATTGTCAATATGCGCTTGGGATGATATGATACCAAAGAACGTAAAAAGGCGCGTATTTCCTACGAAAATCGAATTGTGAAGAAACGGAAACATTCGAAAATCGCGCGTAAACCAAAGGGCAATATGATAGAAACGGAAACTGATAATAACACAATGAAGCGAGAAATACACGGCAATGTTGCCGGAATACGGGATATCGTTTTAAACGAAATGCTCTGGCTCTATGAAGCCCAGATATCCGCGGATGAATTCCTTTCGGATGAGGTTTGCGATGCGCTGGTGCATTTTACCTCGCTGATCAACCGCGAGGTACTGATCTATGTTTCCCGCGTGGGCAAGGTTGAGGATGTTCGCATCGGAGACGACCACTCCGTCCATATGGAAGAGATGCGGCTCGTGCGCAACATCGACCGCCTCAGCGGGGTACGGTGCATCCACACGCACCCGAACGAGACAGGGTATCTTTCCGATGTGGACATTGGTTCGCTCAACGCGTTGCGTCTTGACGCGATGTGCGCCATCGGCGTCAAGGACGGCAGAGCGAGCAGCGTTTATGCCGCGTTTATCGGCGATATGGAAGGGGAGGAGCGAATCCCCGTCTGGTATGGGCCGATGCGCGCGCATCACCTGCCGCAAAAGCAGCTGATGGACGCGATTTTGGAAGCGGACAAGCGTCTCCTGACCGATACCTATAACATCGTTGAGATTAAGCCCGATCGCGCGGTTCTTGCGGGAATTGAAAGTGCGGATGGATACGACACGCTCTCGGAACTCGCGGAGCTCTGCCAGACGGCGGGCATCAAAGTGGTTGCCAAGGAACAGCAGCGCAGGCGCGCCGTGGACGCGGGAACCTACATTGGTTCCGGCAAGGCGGAGGAGCTCGCGCTGACCGCCTCCGCCGTCGAGGCGGATATCTTCGTGTTTGACGACGAGCTTAGCGCAATTCAACTGCGCAATCTGGAGCAGATTCTGGGGCTGCCGATCGTAGACCGTACGATGCTGATCCTCGATATCTTCGCCCAGCGCGCGCAGTCACGCGAGGGCAAGCTGCAGGTGGAACTCGCGCAGCTCAAATATCGCTTGCCGAGGCTCCTGGGCATGGGTAAGGTGCTCTCACGGCAGGGGGCATCCGGCGTTGGCATGCGCGGTCCCGGCGAAAAGAAGCTGGAGATTGATCGACGCAGGATCAGAAGGCGCGTCTTTGAGCTGGAGCAGGAGCTGGCCGAAATTGAGAAGCAGCGGGGGCTTCGTCGGGCAAAGCGGGCTGCGAATCCGATCCCCGTCGTCGCATTGGTTGGTTATACCAACGCGGGGAAATCGACTTTGCTCAACCTGCTCTCCGGTGCGGACGCCCTGGCGGAGGACAAGCTCTTTGCTACGCTCGACCCCATCGTACGAAAGATTACCCTGCCGAACGGCACGGAATGCCTCTTGAGCGATACGGTTGGCTTTATCAACAAACTGCCGCACGACCTGGTCAACGCATTTCGTTCCACGCTGGACGAAGTATCCGATGCGGATTTGATTTTGCACGTCGTGGACTGCTCCAGCGACTATTACGACGTGCAGATGCGCGTGGTGGAAGAGGTACTGGGTTCCCTCAGCGCGCTGGAGACCCCGCGGATCGAGGTATTCAACAAGATTGACAAGCCCGAAGCCAAGCCGAAGGGCAACGGCGCCATCGCCGTCAGCGCGGCGCTTGGTACAGGCATTGATACACTCCTGCGCGCCATTGAGGATGCGTTGGCGAAGACGCAGGTTCGGCTGGAGATTGTCGTGCCATATGAGAAATATGACGCGATGCAGATGATTCGGCAGAGCGCGACCATCCTGCAGGAGTCGCATGAGGCAGACGGCACGCATATGACGTTGCTGCTCAACGAGAGTGAGACCTGGAGAATCAAAAAGGCCATCTCCTGAACAGTAGAAAGTCACAGGCGGAAGCGGCATGCTAAAGCGCAAAGAATCGGAACAGATGTAACTGGAATGGGTTACATATGACCGGTTGACGAGGCCGGATCACCCGCCGAGAAAGATCGACGCGGTGATCGAATGTTCATTCATCCACGACCTTTGCGCGCCGCTGCATTGTGCGGCCAACGGCAGGCCCGCCATCGATTCCGGCTGCGGTGGCTTTGCCACCCTGACGGATCGCCCGGAATCGGACGATTGCTTAGCCGCTCTTTGCCGTCCGGAGTCCGGAGGACGAGGGACAAAGGGCGGTTGTCCCGTCAAAAACTCGTTTTTGGGCGACCTTAATAGCTTCCCGGCTCTGGAAGCCACTTTCGCGCTCTTTCCATCCACTCGGCCTCATGCTCAATTCGATAGCGCAAACCCCCATGCCTCGCTTGAAACATGGGGGTTGTCGATACTCTGACCATCCCGCGGATGAATTCGCAGGATGGTTTTTTACTGCGTGTTCTATGCGTCAATTGAGTTTAAGCAATCTGCTCTCGCCGCTCTTCATGAGCGAATTCCACAGGAGCGCCGCCATCAGAGCCAGGAAGAGAATGACAGTTGGCGCCACAAACGGGCTTCCCGTCGCTCCGGCGATGATTGCGCTCCCGAAGCCTACGCCCATGCCGGTAAAGATACACACCATGATGGATCCGCCCTGCTTTACCACCTCGGCCTCATTCTTCCAGTCCAGCCGCGGCATACGGAGATTGAGCCAAAGCCCGAACACGCCAAACGAAACCGAAAACGCCAACGGTACGGCATACATCCAGATCGCATCCATCAACCCCGGCCTCAGCCCGATGACCACCAGCGTGCTGGTGATGAATATGCTCGGAACCGCCAGCATCAGCGTCACCAGCAGTTTGGAGAGCAGCCATTCCCGCGCGGAGACGGGCAGGCTCTTGATGATCCAGAGCGATTTCCCCTCCATCGAGATTGCGCTTGCGGTCGTCACGCCCATGGAGACAATCCAACCAAGTCCGAACGGCACCGCCGCGATTGCGCTCGTCAGTTCCGGCATATGCAGATACTCGGCTACAGCATCCGCCTTAACCAGCAGCGCAACGCCGGCGGCGAGCAGCATCACATAGCTGAACGCGGTGTTCATCACATAGATGGTGGAGCTGAAATAGCGCGCAACCTCCCGTTTGAACAGCGCGGAGATCTTGCCCGAGCGCATTTGGCGACGCATGACAAACGTCTCGCCTCGCGGCTTGCTCTTGATGCGGGAGTTGATCGTGACAAAGTTTTTGCCAAGCCAAAGCATCAAAACGCTGATGGAGGCGACGGTGAGCAGCACCAGATACAGGATATCCGGCAGAGAGCCGCTTGACAGCGCGTTTTGGAACCACACCGCAGGCGGATAAGAGGAGGTAAGCATGCCCTGTATCGCCTGCGCGCTGTTTGCAATCTTGCTCGGATCCGCCATCGATGTGCTGCTGCGCATCGATAGGAACATGATGCCCAGCACAAGCGCCATCTGCGCGACAATACCGACAAGATTGCTCTTCTTCATCCGCGCGGTGCCAACGGTCAGCAGCGTACCCAGCAGCGCGCCGACGATGGTCGGCAGCGCGGGAATCAGCAGCATGAGCACAACATACAGCGGATAGAACCACCATGCGGGCGCCGCCTGAATGGCATAGATCACGCCGGCCGGCAGCAACAGCAGCAGCGCATAGATGAAGTTATACGCATACATGCTAAACACCCTGCTGGCCGCAACCGCACGCACATCCACCGGCCAGCTCATGACGATGTCAAAATCTCCAAAGCCGAAGAGCACGCCCTTGGTTTCAAAGATGGAGAACATGAGGATCAGCAGACTGCACGCGAGCGCCATCATGCCTAGGAGCGAGGGCAGCATGCCGATGGAGGCAAACGCCTTGGATAATACAATGCTGTAAAAGACCGAGAGATAGCCAAAGGCAACCGTCATGGCAACCAAGGTGCCAAGCGCGCGCTTACCCTGCCGTTTCTCTTCGTCGTTCTTCATATGCAGGATTTTATTGATCCCGAAGAGGGAACTCACCTGCAATTTCGCTAAAATCCAAAACTCACGCATGTTCCGTCAACTCCAAAAACAACGCTTCAAGCGAATCGTCCCCCTTGACCTCATCCATATTTCCGGCCTTGATCAGCCGTCCGTTTTTGATGATCGCAATCTTATTGCAGAGCTTTTCCGCAACCTCCAGCACATGCGTTGAGAAAAAGATTGCGCTGCCGCTGTCGCAAAGCTCGCGGAAGAAGCCTTTGAGCGTATGCGCCGCCTTTGGGTCGAGACCGACGAACGGTTCGTCCAGCAGCAGGAGCTTGGGCTGATGAATCAGCGCGGAGATCACCGCGATCTTTTGCTTCATACCGTGGGAGCAGCTGCCGATGAGGTCGTTGAGGCGCGGCGTCATCTCAAATGCATCCGCATATTTCCGGATGCGCTCGTCCCGATCGCTTACGCTCACGCCGAAAATGTCGGCCACAAAGTTGAGATATTGGATCCCGGTCAGGTGCTCGTAGAGATCGGGGTTGTCCGGAATATATGCCATCTCCCGCTTGCAGGCGATGGGCTCCTCCGCGATGCTCCTGCCGTTGACGCGGATGCTCCCGCTGTCGAACGACAGAATCCCGGCGACAGCGCGCAGCGTCGTGGTTTTTCCCGCGCCATTGTGGCCGATAAAACCGTAGATATCGCCCGGCAGTACCGCGATGGATAGGTCGTCCACCGCCTTGACTCCTCCGCCATATGATTTGGTCAGATGTTCAATAATAAGCATAATATTTCTCCTTGCGTCCCCCAAGCCGTACGGGTTCTTCTCGCGTGACGGGGCAATTTCACCGCTATTATATCATGTTTATAAGTTGCTCATTATCGATTGCACGCAACTTTCTCGAATTTCACAATTTTGTAACGATAGACACGGTGGTCTTCTCCCGAGCGGGAGGAAGATTGACAGTTATCCCTCCATTGCATAGAATGAGCATATGAACGACCGCCACCAAACCGAATGGAGAAAATATCGCACATGAAAGATGGATTTGTCAAGGTTGCCGCCGGAACCCCGGATATTCAGATTGCCAACTGCGAATACAATGCGGACGCGATCCTAACGCTCATCCGCCGCGCGGAAGCGGACGGGGTAAAGGTTTTTGTGCTGCCGGAGCTTGTCATCGTCGGCTACACCAGCGGAGATCTTGTGCTGAGCACCGCGCTCACAAACGCCGCGATGCGCGCGCTGGAGCGCATCACCCGCGAAACCGCCGGCAGCGACATGCTGGTTGCCGTCGGCGTACCGATCGTGTTTGGGCACCTGTTATATAACTGCGCAGCTGTGCTGCAAAACGGTCGTGTGCTGGGCGTTATTCCCAAGACGCATCTCGGCAACTACGGCGAATTTTATGAGAAACGCACCTATGCCGCCGCGCTGGAGACCATCGAAGAGATTGAGCTTTTCGGGCAAAAGGTTCCCTTTGGCAACCGGCTCGTGTTCTGCTGCCGTGAGATGCCGCTCTTTGCCGTCGGTGTGGAGATCTGCGAGGATCTCTGGGCGGCGGTTCCCCCGTCCACCTTGCTTGCGGACTGCGGCGCGAGCATTCTGCTGAATCTGAGCGCGAGCGACGAGGCGGTCACGAAGGTGGACTATCGGCGCATGCTCGTGCAGAGCCAGAGTTCGCGAACCAACTCAGCCTACGTCTTCTGCAGCGCGGGCAATGGGGAGAGCACCACGGATGTGGTCTTCTCCGGCCACGATTTAATCTGCGAAAACGGCGTGTTTCTTGCGGAATCCAAGCCGTTTGGCGCGGGCTATTGCGTCAGCGAGGTGGATTTGGAGTTCCTCTCCCGCGAGCGCAGGCGTTTTGCCAGGAAGCTCTTTAACAATACCGACGTTGTGCGGATTCCGTTCTCGATGGATCTGTGCGAAACCAAACTCACACGCACCTATTGGAAAACCCCGTTCATACCGGATATCGCCTCCAGCGCCGCCGTGCGTTTTGATCAGGTGCTCGCCATCCAGAGCCACGGATTAAAGCAGCGCATCCAGCACACCAAGGCGAAGAAGCTGCTCATCGGCGTCTCAGGCGGCGTGGACTCCACCCTTGCGCTCATTGTGAGCAAAGAGGCGCTTGCGCTGCTCAACCGTCCGGCGGAGGATGTTGTCGCCGTGACCATGCCGTGCTTTGGCACCTCGAGTCGCACGCGCGCAAATGCGGAGAAGCTCTGCAATGCGCTCGGCATTTCCATGCGGGAGATCAATATCGGCGAGAGCGTAAAGAAACATCTGGATGATATCGGCCATTCGATGGATGTGCACGACGCCGCCTTTGAAAACGCGCAGGCACGCGAGCGCACACAGGTGCTGATGGATTTGGCGAACATGAACGGCGGCCTCGTCGTCGGCACGGGCGATCTGAGCGAACTTGCGCTGGGGTTTGCAACCTATAACGGGGACCATATGTCCAACTACGGCGTCAATGCGGATGTGCCAAAGACGCTGATTCGTGCCATGCTCAGGCATATTGCGCAAAAGTCCGCTAGCGACCTAAAGGAAGTGCTCATCGACATCGTCGATACCCCCGTGAGCCCGGAACTGCTGCCGACCAAGGACGGCGCGATTGCCCAGGTGACGGAGGATATCGTCGGGCCCTATGAGTTGCACGATTTCTTTCTCTACCACATGCTTCGCCGCGGCGCAGGCAAGCAGAAGATCCTCCGCACCGCGAAGTATGCCTTTGACGGGGACTATGACGACGCGACAATCGAAAAGTGGTATGAGCTATTTGTTCGTCGCTTCTTCGCCCAGCAGTTCAAACGAAACTGCATCCCGGACGGCCCGCGCATCGGCAACGTCGCCCTGTCCCCGCGCGGAGACTGGCGCATGCCCAGCGACGCGCAGCCCGACGCCTTCCTGTAAAGTAAAGCCGGCCATTTTAAGCCGTCCGATTTCGGACGGCTTGTTTCATTTTACTAAAAACCGTTATTGAGCGATGCGAGTTGGAACGGTTGCATTCACTTGTATCTATGATAAAATACCAATAGTTCCTTCCAGCAATTCCGCTGTTTCTGCTGCACTTTTCCAAGACGCCATTCACGTTCATAAGGAGTTCCGCCATGAAACGAAAAATCTTTGCTTTGGCCGCCGCTGTTTGCATGCTTCTTCCGGCTCTCGCCTGCGGCAAAGGCGACGCGATGCAGGCCTCGCCAACACCGGTGGCGCCCCTAAGCGCGACGCAGGAATCCACGCTCTCCGATCCGGAGAAAATCGCCGCCGCAACCGCGGAGGAACTCCGAACGCTGAT
The DNA here is from genome assembly GCA_034926785.1 of Christensenella sp. Taxonomy (GTDB): domain Bacteria; phylum Bacillota; class Clostridia; order Christensenellales; family CAG-138; genus UBA7703. The sequence continues at coordinate 18,445 of JAYFQU010000025.1, read as the reverse complement.
TCAGGCATATCAGGCGGCGGGAGATGTTGAAAATGTCCGCCTGGCGGCAAAGCGGCTCATCGAGCTTGTTCCGGACGATGCACAGGCGTATCAGGATGCGATTGCCGCGCTGCTCGCCTCGATCTCGGCCGATTATCAGGAGATTCAATCTCTCGTCGACCTCGGGATTCAATCCGCACCGGATCATGCGCAGGATCTTGTCCACTGGGCGGCCGCGCAGAATCAGACATTTTCATTCAGCGTCCCGTTCGTTCCGGACTATGCTTCCGCAGACGAAATCAACACGATTGGAATCTCCGCCGGGAACCTTACCAATACGGATATATTATCGGAACTCTGGCAAAGCGGGCTCATGACCTCCCAGGGCGACTGGATCTATTTCATGATGCCGACGCAGGACTACTATGTCTACAAGATGCGGTTGGATGGAACCGGGCTGACCAAGATCGCCGATGCGCGCGGGGACAATTTGAATGTGGTTGGCGACTGGCTGTATTACCGGAATCTAAACGACGCGGGCATGGTCTATCGCATCCGGACGGACGGCACGCAAAAAGAGGGGCAAATCTTCAGCAAGGCCGTCATGATGACCGCAACCAAGGATTGGATCTATTACAACGACAACGGGCTGTTCAAAACGCGGACGGACGGCAGCGAAACCGTAAAACTGCTGGATGGTCCCTGCGAATGGATGGCGATGATCGGGAGCTGGATCTATTACTGTACGGGAGGATCCCGCAGCGAATTTCTGCGCCTCTCGACCGAAGGCGGCGAACCACAGAAGATCGCGGATGGCTGGATGTTTCACATTCAGGAATGGGACGGCTGGCTTTACTATCGCAACAGTATCGACATGAACACGGTTTGGAAAATGCGCCCGGACGGCAGCGAACCAACCGAGATCTATCGAAGCGATTTTATGATCAACGCTTTCAGCGTTATCAACGGGAAACTCGCCGTCGCCATCTGCAAGGGTCAGGACGATCGCGGGAAGCCGATTCCGACCGAACTCGCAATCATAAACCTTGCCGACAATACGGAGTGCAAGACGATTCAGCGCCCCGTAGGCACAATCTATACCGCCGGAGACTCCTTCTATTATCGGGATGCCGATGAGAATTGGCTCGCGCTGAACACGACCACGCTGGAGGAAATCCCCCTTGCGCTGCCGCAAGCGGCAGTAAGCACCTCTCAGAGTGAGGTGGATCCGACGCCGGAGGGCATCGTCGGCAACAGCGCGGCGAACCTTGCCATGTATGCGGATGAAAGCACCTGCGGGATGATCGCGCAAGAGGGAGACCGCCTGTATTGGAGCAATCCATTTGACGATAGCCAGATCTATATCGCGTCTCGGAATGGGGACTCCGGCTTCGAAAAACTGCTGGACGCGCACGCGACCTTGCTGAATGTCGTAGACGGAACCCTCTATTACTGCGACAAGCTGGATGGCTTCACCATCCATTCCGCAAAGACCGACGGAACGAACAATCGGAAACTGGGCGATGTGTCCTGCAAGACCCTCTGTTATTCCGACGGCTGGCTGATCTTCAGCACCAAAGACGGCATCTATCGAATGCGCGCGGACGGCAGCGACGAACCGTTGGAGTTGGTGCCCGGCGCCGTCTGGCGGGTTTTTGCCTATCGCGGCTGGGTCTATTTCATGGAGGATAGTCAGGGCGGCGGCCTTTGGCGCATCCCCATTGACGGCGGCGAACGCCAGTCGATGCTTACCGACCATCACACGCTGCAATACTCCATTCAGGAGGATCGGCTCTATTGCCTGATCGACGGCGGCGACAGCGTTGACGTGATCCGCATGAATCTCGACGGATCGGAGCAAACAGAAGTATACTCCGTTACGGAGAAGATTCACGCAATCAACACCTGCGAAAATCGTCTGTTGATCGTCCAGACCTCCAGCGATGGTAAGCATAACAAAATCATCGTTCAGAATCTGGAGACCGGCGAACAGGAGCCTTCGATCGACGGTTTGGTTTATTCGAGCATCTATTGTTTTGGTTCCGATCTCTACTATATGAGCGACGAGGGCCTTGTCCATCAAAATCTGGACAGCGGGATAGACACCGTGATCGCAAAACAATAGCCCCGCCTCTGCTGGATCGGCAAAGCTGCCGTTTGCCTCTCGTCCGCCAGCCTCCAAACGGCAATGATCTGCGAAGAGACCGCCCGATTCCGGGCGGTTCAGGATATCGACCAACCCATTCGGGAGCGTGGGGGATTCGCAACACCCCCATCCGATCTCAAATTCAGCGATTCATTCGCTGAATGTGTGAAAAAATAGTGCGAATTGCGTCATGTTAACCAAAAGTAAAACCCATCGGAAACGTCTTGCAGGACGTTGCCGATGGGTTAAACCATCCCGCGGGGATTTATCCGCGGGATGGTTGTGTTTGGGGGCGCTTCTGATGTGCCAGCCTATTCGCGATCCCAAAGTTCGCTGATGGCATTGAGCATCGAGGTGATGCTGATGATCTCCCGCTTGCTTCGACCCTTGCTGCTGTGGATCACGTGGGAAAGACGATCCAGCGCGGAGAGAAGCTGCTCAAACGGGGATTCGGAGCTACCGCGACGTCCCTTTTGCTGCGGCTGATTGCGCTCGCTGTGAGCGGGACGCGGTTCATAGCGCACATCGCGTTCGGTACGTTCTTCTTCCTCCGTTGCGCGCTCGCGCTCCGGCGCGCGATCCCGCTCATCCTTGACCAACTGCCGGGGCCTTGCCTCAAACACATATTGGTTTTTCACAAGGTCATAGATCGACCCGCTATAGGGCGAGGTGGCCGCAAGACCGAATTCGTCCTGAAGTCGCTTTGTGAAGAGATCGCAAACCTCGGTGTCCCCATGGTTGACAAACACGCGGCTCGGCTTTGGCGAAAAATGCGTCGCCCATTTGATTAGCATATTCACATCGCCATGCCCGCTGATGCCGGGAAGTTGCTTGATTTCCGCGTTGACGCGGATGGTTTCACCAAAAAGCTTTACCTTGTCCGCACCCTCGATGAGTGCGCGCCCGAGTGTGCCCGGCGCCTGGAAGCCGACGAAGAGAATGGTGTTGGCCGCGTTCCAGAGGCCGTGCTTCAGGTGGTGCTTGATACGCCCCGCTTCGCACATACCGCTGGCGGATAGAATCACCTTGCAGCGGGTGTCTGTGTTGATCGCCATGGATTCCTGGCTGGTTTGCGTGATTGTCAGCCCATCAAATGCCAGCGGGTTGATGCCCGCGTCCACAAAGGATTTTGCCTCCGCATCATAGCAGAATTCCGCGTTTTCCAGATAGATCTTTGTCGCCGCGCTTGCCAGCGGACTATCCACAAACACGGGGAAGCCGTCGTGCCCGTGCACGAGTCCATCCGCTTTAATACGCCGGATAAAATAGAGAAGCTCCTGCGTACGCCCCACGGCAAAGGAGGGGACGATCACGCTGCCGCCGCGATCAAATGTCGCCTGCAAAACATCCGCAAGGGCCCGGGCATAGTCCGGCGGGGCATCGTGTACGCGGTCGCCATAGGTGGATTCCACCATGATATAGTCCGCTTCGTCAACCAGGGAAGGATCGCGCAACAGAGGCTGATTTGCGTTCCCAATATCGCCGGAGAAGACCATCTTGCGCTGTTCGCCGTCTTCGTCAATCCAGATTTCGATATAGGAGGAACCCAACAGATGCCCCGCGTCGGTAAAGCGAACATCGATTCCTTCAAAAAGCGTGAAGCGTTCGTCATAACGATGAGGGATGAACTGCTTTAACGCGCCTTCCGCATCGGCCATGGTATAGAGCGGGATAAAGGGCTCCTCGCCGCTGCGCGCTCCCTTGCGGTTACGCCACTCGGCTTCAAATTCCTGAATGTGCGCGCTGTCCCGAAGCATAATGTCGCAGAGGTTGCAGGTTGGCTTGGTTGCGTGCACCGGCCCGCGAAAGCCGTTTTTATACAGCAGCGGGATTAGGCCGCTGTGATCCATATGCGCATGCGTGAGAAGAACCGCGTCAATCTCGCCGGGCAGGGTTGGCAGAGACGCGTTTTGATAAAAATCCTTGCCCTGTTCCATGCCGTAGTCCACAAGGATATGCTTGCCGCAGATGTCCAGATGCGTACAGCTGCCGGTTACCTCGTGATCCGCCCCGATAAAGGTGAGTTTCATTGTATTAGGCCTTTCCTTCCAGATTTATTCCGCTGAAGTTTTTCAACAAGGTCGGGCGCATATTCTGCTCAGGAGAGCGGGTATGCGGCGATCGCCTGCAGGATTGCATCGTGAATATGCGTGTTTTCAAACGTGCCTCTAAAAAACTCCGAACCGAGGCCAATGGCGTAGATGGGAACATCCGTGCCTGAATGTCCGCCGGAACCAAATGAAAGCCCCGCGCGCGCCGCGACAAGCCTGTCGCAAGCCGAGGTGATCGGCTCATATACGCCATATTCCTCGCTGCTCTTGTTTGCGGGGAGATCGCCCTTAAGCGTGTGTTCATAGGCCCCTTGCAGATAGGCCTTCTCCTTGGCGGTGAGGCCCGCCAGCCCGAAGGCATCCGTAAAAATCGGAAGAGCCTCCTCAAATGGCGTTTTCGCCGCGACGCATTGCGCCACCAGCGTATCGTCACATGCGTCGCTGGAGATCTTTTGCCCGAGCAACGCCGCACGATCCCCTTCCGTAAGGGAGACGCTGCCTGTTTCGTGATCCGCAGTGACGAGGATGAGCGTTTCGCTTGGATGCTGCTGATAAAATTGCAGCGCGCTCTGGACGGCATCGTTAAAGTCCAGCAACTCCGCGACAAAGGAAGCGGCATCGTTATAATGACAGAAATAATCAATGCGCCCCCCTTCGACCATCATGAAAAATCCAGCCGGAGAAGCGAGGCGTTCTGTGGCGAGTTCCGTCGCTTTTCTGAGCCAACCCGCACGCTCTGTGCCGTCAATCGCGGGAATTACACCGCTGTCGCCAAAGATGAGTGAGGAGGAGAGGATGAGTTTATCCGCCGTCACGGCGGGCGCTTCCGCAAACGTGTGAATCAGTGCGTAGCCGTTCTCCGCCGCATGATCCGCCGCATCCGGCGTGTTATGAAAACCGCCGCCTGCAAAAAAGTCGAATCCGCTGGCGAAAAGATCGTCCGCAATCATATCGTAGGAACGGCGGGAATCCACGTGCGCATAGAATCCGCCGGGGGTTGCGTGGTCCAGCGAAACGGTGGTTAGGACGCCAATCTTACGCCCGGAGTCCCGCAGGGTTTCGGAGATATCGATCAGCCGGTTTTTGGATTCATCCAGCCCCAGATAACCATTCAGCGTCTTTTTTCCTGTAGCAATTGCGGTTGCGGCGGCGGCGGAATCCGTTACTTCCTCTTTGACATTGCCGGTGCGCACACTGCCTGCAACAGGAAAATCGGTAAAGCAGAGCGGCTCGCGTGAAGTCGCCGCGAGCGCCTCGCTCGCCGCCTGCACCTGCGCATAGCCCATACCATCTCCGATAAAGAGGAAGATATAGCGTAACTGCGGTTCCGGCAGGGGCGTTGGCACGGCGGTTGGCGCGCTTGTTTCGGCGGCTATGAGCACCGGCTCGGCGGTAGCGGCCGGAGTCGGAACCGATTTGGGTGCGCAACCCAAACACGCTAAGAGCAGCAGCGCGGCGACCCAACAGACGATTTGCTTTTGACGGAAAAACGTAAGCATAAGTCATTCTAGCACGATTTTCCCCCTGATACAACTGGACGCGGACGCGCGGCGATGGTAAGATATGATTAAGTGGAGAGGGCTGTGACAATGTAACGGGCAGCTATCAACATGGAAACAACCATCATCGACTCACAGGAGGAATGATCATATGAGCCCTGACAACAGACCGGGCGGCAGGCAGAGAAGAACCGTATCCGGCGGAGGCAACGCCTATCGGCGCGGCAGCGGCCTCGGCAGCGGAAGCGTTGGGAACGGGCCGCGCGGCTCGTCCGGCGGTTCTTTTAGCGGCGGTTCCGGCGGCGACCGCGGGGTCGGCGGCGGCGGGCTGCTCGCTGTGTTGCTGGCTCTGCTCATCGGCGGCGCGAGCAACAACAACGGAAACGGCGGCAACAGGCGCGGATGCCTCGGACGAGTATTCGTTCTCATACTCGTGGTGGTTGGCGCTGTCTTGCTCTTGAATATGTGCTCCGGAAACAGTTCCGGCAGTTTTTTAAGCGACATCCTCGGTAGTTACAGCACGACGGAGAGCACGCTCGGCAGTGCGGACACCGTCACGCCGGCCGAAACCGGTACCGCGAATTCCTCCGGTTCGGTCTCGGATGCGCTGGGGTCTTTGCTCGGCTCCTACGGCAGCACGTCGGGTCAGATTGCGCCCGCCTCCAGCTCGGAGGAGGTTTACAAGGCGCATGAGCCGAACCGCACCGTGGATGCGAGCGCACGCGCGAAATTTACGGATGCTTCCGGCGCGGGGACCGTCACCGTGATGGTCTACATGTGCGGAACCGACCTGGAGAGCAAGAGCGGAATGGCGACGTCCGATCTGGAAGAAATGGTCAATGCAACGCTGAGCGACAACGTCCGCGTGATTGTTGAGACCGGCGGAACCGCGCGCTGGCAAAATTCGATCATCCAGAGCGGAACCAACCAGCGCTATCGCGTGAAGCAGGGTGGGCTTGAAACGCTGGATGCAAAGGTCGGCAAAAAGTCCATGGTCGATCCGGGCACGTTATCCGATTTTATCCGATTCAGCGCCAAGAATTTTCCGGCGGATCGCTACATCCTCGTCCTATGGGATCACGGCGGCGGATCGCTGACGGGCTATGGCTATGATGAGCTCTTCCCCGGCGAGAGCATGAGCCTCGACGGAATCAACTCCGCGCTGCAGAGCGGCGGGGTAAAGTTTGACATCATCGGCTTTGACGCCTGTCTGATGGCTACGCTGGAGACAGCGCTCGTCGCCGAGCAGTATGGCGACTATCTGATCGCTTCCGAAGCGGTGGAGCCGGGCACGGGCTGGTATTATACCAACTGGCTGAGCAAGCTTTCCGCCGACCCGGCGATGGACTCCTTGGATGTTGGCAAGCAGATCATTGACGACTATGTGAAGATGAGCGGCTCCAACAGTCAGACGACGCTCTCCATGACTGATCTGTCGGAGGTTTCCGGCACGGTTCCGAGTGCGTTTAACGCGTTTTCCTCATCTACGAGTCAACTCATCTCCGGCGATGGTTTTAACGCGGTTGCAACCGCGCGGAGCGGGTCTCGCGATTTCTCCACCAGCAGCAGAATCAACCAGATTGACCTGATTCACTTTACGGAGAACTTGAACACCGTTGAATCCAACGCGCTGGCCTCCGCGCTGCGCGGCGCGGTGAAATACAACCGAAACTCCGCCAGCATTACGCATGCCAACGGGCTTTCCATCTATTTCCCGTATCAATCGCTGAATAATGTTAGCTCGGCGATCAGAACCTATAACGCGATCGGATTGGACAAGAGTTACTCCGAATGCATCAAGAGCTTTGCATCCGTCGCAGCCGGCGGACAGGTTGCCAGCGGTTCGAGCGAGAATCCGCTCGGCACACTGCTTGGCGACAATACGGGGAGCTTGCTCGGCACGCTGCTTGGCGGATCTATGACCGGAAGCGAAACGGCGAGCGGATCGACCGATACCGTGACGCAACTGCTGGATCTCTTCCTCTCCAACCGCAGCGTCGTCACGGGCGACAAGGACTCCAGCTGGGTGGATGAAGCTCTCGTGCGCTCGCGCGCCGCCGCCTATGCCGAGAACAACGCGGGTTTCTCCGGCCTCATGCTTACCTATAAGGGTGAGATCCCGACACTGGTGCTCACGGAGGATCAGTGGAGCCGGGTGGTCACGCTGGAGCAGAATGTCTACATTGACGACGGCGAGGGGTATATCGACCTCGGTCTCGACAACGTTGCCAATTATGACGCGGATAATGATTTGATGATGTCGTATGACGGCACGTGGATGTCTCTCAACGGGCAGATTGTCGCCTACTATCTCGTCAGCGAGGACCAGGTGGACGATACTTACACGATCCTTGGCCGCGTGCCGGCCTTGCTCAACGGCACAAGAGTAAACATCATCCTGGAGTTTACCAACGAGAACCCCGACGGCGCGGTACTTGGCGCACAATATGACTACGCAGCCGCGACGACGAGCACAATCATGAAGGGACTTGTGAAGATTGTCAAAGGAGATCAGATCGACTTCCTCTGTGACTTCTACAACTACGACGGCACGTTTAACGACGCGTATTACCTCGGTGAACAGATGACCGCCACAGGCGATTGGGTGATTGGCAACGCGACGCTGGGCGACGTAAACTGGCAGATGACCTATCGCATCACCGACAACTATGGCGGGCAGTATTGGACGCCGACCGTGAAGAATTACTAACCGCGCGGCACGAGAAAACCAGCGCGGCGGGACGCAGTCCTGCCGCGCTCAGCCCATCGACAAAGTCCTGCGGGCTCTGCCGATGGGTTTTACTTTGGGTTAAAATGACGCGAATCGCGCCATTTTTTCACAAATTCGGCGAATGAATCGCCAAATTTGAAGGAACATGGGGAATTTTCGAAATCCCCCAAACCCCCTACTGGGTTTGTTGATGCTCTGAGCGCGGCGGGATGCAGTCCCGCCGCGCTGTTGCTTACACGAAAGCTGAAATTGTATCGGGTGGCCAACTCGAATTGACAGCGATTCGAGGAGGGGCTATCGTAGCAGGAGCCCCGACGCTGCATCTGCTTTCGCCGTTATGCGCTTTGATGGAAAGAGGCGGCAACATGTTCATTCAGCCGCTGAAGAAACAGGTCCGCAAGGCCGCCGCGCAGGCGAAACATCCATCGTAAACTATGCGTTGGATTCCAACAAAAACCTCTCCCAAACCGCAGGCATCTTCTCCTGAACAAAGTGCGCAAAGGTATTTTCCTGCGATTGCATGGAAAAGCTGGTGGCCAGGGCTTCCAGCGCCGCCCTGTGCCAGAGGATCAACTGGGCTTGGGTAAGCGACTCAAATCGCTGCAGGATGATTTTCCCTTCCTGCTCGCGCTGGCAAAACCAAGCGTAAAGATCCGCTATTTCCTCTCTGTGTGAAACGGGGACAGGATCCACCGAGAGGCGCAGGCACGGATGGGAAGGGAAGCGCAGCAGCTTTTTTTCGTCCGCCTCGCAACAGTACAGATAACCTTTTTTACCGGAAAACACCTCGAGGAATGCGTTTCTCCACGCCTCGGTATAGGTTATCCTTCCCTGGGCGTCATACCCGATAGGCGACCAATAATAGGGCCGTTCAACGGCGCGCGCTGCGTAGAGTGCGGCGGAGACATCGCTGGTTGTAAAATAGACGTAGGGGTTACCATGATCCGCGGTGAACGGTTGCAGCGTATGTATGCTGCCGACGGATGAGCCGTGATAGAGGAGAATTGACATACACCCTCCGGAAACAGGCGATATGTGAAGTGTTGACAATTCATTTTATCACGATATGATGGTAATAACAAAGTCTGGGCCCTTATTTCCTGGCGGCGTCACAACCACGGCATATCATAATCAAACGCAAATTCAGCGCATGTCGCATCACGGAAGCGGCGGTGGCGCTTGCCCGGCCTCGGCGCCGCGGTCGGGCGGGGCAATGCAACCGAAAGTGCATAAAGTAAAGCCGCATACATCAAATTCCACGGAAAATTCAAATTTCGACCAAAGATAAGACGATTGTATTATGATATAATAAAAATGTTAGGCAGGATATATCATGAAAACAAAGGTCAGAAAACTTGACGGATTACCGATAGAAGAGCCGATTTTGGATGACGAAGGCCTTCGCCGGCAAAGGGAATTGGCCGAGCTCGTCGTGCGGGAATATGAGGAATCCGGCAAACTTACGGGAAAGGCCCTCAATGAAAAAGTAATCGCATACGAAACCGACATCGCCGAACATGTGATCGACGAGTAGTTTTATGTGAATTTAAACGGGAAAATACTGGCGGAAGGGAGAGCGTCAAATTGTCGTATAACAGCATTACAAAGGCGCTTGCCAGCGGGTTTTCGCAATTCTCCATACTGGATTTTCTCGATATTGTGATCATTGCCGTTCTCATTTACAAACTCATTGTCTGGACAAAAGAGACGCGCGCATACGAGGTGCTCAAGGGGATTGGGCTTTTGTTTTTGTGCTCGATCGTGAGCCAGTTGCTCTCGCTGACCATATTAAGCTGGCTGCTGGATTCCATCTTGACATCCGGCTCGATCATCATCGTGCTGTTCATCCTCTTTCAGCCGGAGATTCGCCGCGTATTGGAAAAGCTTGGGCGCAGCGGAAAGCGCCTTGGAAGCGCTTGGCTGGATGCCTCCAGCATGCAGAACACGGCGCTGATTCGCGATATGCAGACCGCGATCCTCTCGCTCTCCCATCGCCGCGTTGGCGCGCTGATTGTGTTTGAGCAAAAGACGGGACTTGGGGATATCATCGGCACGGGGACGCGCATTGAAGGTCTGCTCTCCGGCGCGTTGATCGAAAATATCTTTGAACCGAATACCCCGCTGCATGACGGCGCGGTGGTTGTTCGCGGATCCACGCTGATTGCGGCGGGATGTTTCCTCCCGCTTTCAGACGATCTTACGGTTTCGCGGGAACTCGGGACACGGCATCGCGCGGCGCTTGGCGTTTCTTCCGTTTCGGACAGTATCACCATCATCGTGTCCGAAGAAACAGGGGCCATCTCGATTGCGCGGGATGGCAAGCTTGTTCGTTATATCGACGCCAAAGCGCTGAACAACGTATTGGAAAGCCTGTTTTTGCAGGCGGGGAATTCTTCCGCCTTCAGCTGGCTGAAGCGCAAGCCGACGGAGGGATCGCATGAACATTCCTAAAATTGACAAAGCGAGGCTCCGCACAGGACTGAAGCAGTTTTTCACGAAAAATATGGCGCTTAAGATCATTGCGCTTGTGTTTGCAATGCTGCTCTGGGGATATGTACTCACCGACCAAAAGCCGGTTCGAACCAAGATTGTGCCCGATGTGACGACCAGTTTTGACGGAGAAGCGGAACTGATTGCGCAGGGCTTTTGCGTGCGCGGGGATCGAAGCAAGATTCTGCAGAATGTTACGGCGACGGTTCGTGCGCAGATTACGAACTATGCCTACGTCACGGCAGGTTCGATTACTGCTTCCATCAGCCTCAGAAACATCAGCGAGGCGCGAGAATACGATCTGCCGATTCAGGCGGTGGTCAATTCCTCGCTGGGGGTGGTACAGTCCGTCTCCCCCAGTACGGTACGCGTGCAGATTGATACGCTGGTCACCAAGACAATCCCCATCACAACCTCCTACAAAGACGAACTGCCGGACGGATACTGGGCGGATTTTGAGGCGCTCTCCGCGACGACCAGACTGGATATTACGGGGCCAAAGACGGATATCTCTACGATCACGCATGGCGAATGCGTGGTGGATTTGAGCGACCGTACCAGCACGATCTACAGTACATTCGACGTGACGTTTTATGACAAAAACAATAACGAGGTCTCCTCGGACATCATCAGAGGGACATTGCCGACCTCGACCGTGCGGCTACCGATTTATCCGATGAAGCACGTGCCGATTGATGTAAGCAGTTCACTGGTTGGCGCGGACAACCTTGCGGCCAACCATGAGATCATTAAGGCTGTTTCAACGCCTGCGGCGGTTCGCCTCGTTGGAGAACAAGCTGTTTTGGATAAGATCGAGTCGGTTCAGCTGGAACCCATCGCCATCAACGGGCTGGATAGCACGATGACGGTCAGCGGCGAGTTGATCGTCCCCGATGGCGTCAGGCTTCTCGACAGCACCACGGTTTCCATTCTGCTGGAGGTGCGAGAGATGGTCATCAGCCAAACGTTTGAGCAGCTGGAGATTCAGGTGCACGGGAAGACTGGCCGATCGGATGTGACGCTGGACATCCCAACGGCCGATCTGACGGTTCAGGGCAGATATAGTTTGGTGAGTATGCTCTCGCGCAGCGACGCAACTGTTTTTGTGGATGTGACGGGGCTCACGCCGGGTGTCTACAAGCTTCCGATTTCCGTTATGGTGCGCAATGAAGCGGCGACCATAGAATTGACCACGACACTCTCTGTCGCCGAGGTAACGGTGACGATCAATCAGCCCAAATAGTGGCTTCTCTTACGCAACTACACGGCGGGGCCTTGGCTCCGCCGTTGTTCTATCGGGATACAAAATGAGCAAGCGAACGCATTGGAGAGCGGATAAGACGGGGGATAGAGACATGAAACTGCGCATGACGAACATCAAGCAGCCGATCGCCGAGCATGACGAACAGTTGGCGGATCGCATTGCGAGAACATATGGTCTGGAGCGGCGGCAGATTGAGAGCGTTCGCGTGATTCGCCGCGCGCTGGATGCGCGAAAAAAGCAGGATATGCACTTTTTGCTCAGCGTGGCCGTGTCCCTGGACGATGTAGCGGCAGGGCGGTTGATCGCGCGCAACGACGCGCATGTCGAGCCGTTTATTGAGGCGAAACCGGAGCCGGTTCAGTTCGGCACGGAGGCGCCGCGCGGACGCATCGTGGTTGCCGGCCTCGGCCCGGCGGGACTGTTTGCCGCATATCAGCTCGCTTTGGCGGGCTATGCGCCGCTCGTTTTGGAGCGCGGCGACGCGGTGGAACAGCGCGCGGAACGCGTCTCGCACTACTGGGCGACAGGGGAGCTCGACGAAGACTCCAACGTGATGTTTGGCGAGGGCGGCGCGGGCACTTTTTCGGACGGCAAGCTGACCTCTCGCAGCAAGGACACACGCGGAGAGACCGTTTTGGAGACGTTGGTACGCTTCGGCGCGCCGCCGGAGATCACAATCGACGCAAAGCCGCATATCGGGACAGATCGGCTCAGAAGCACGGTATCCGCCATGCGCAGGGAGATTGAACATCTCGGTGGCGAGGTGCGCTTCCGTGCGGCGTTGGCGGGGATTGAACAGGGCGAAGGATCGCTTCGGCGGATTGTGATATCGTCGCCGGCGGGGCGTGAGAAAATCGATTGCGCCGCGCTCGTGCTCGCCATCGGTCAAGGTGCGCGGGATACGGATCAGATGTTGTTGGATGCCGGCATCGCCATGTCGCCAAAGGCGTTTGCGGTCGGCGTCCGCGTGGAGCATCCGCAGGCGATGATTGACCGGGCGCAATACGGCCAGCTTGCGGGACATCCGCGACTCGGCGCGGCGGACTATCGCCTCACCGCGCAGAGCGCCGAGCGAGGCGTCTATACCTTCTGCATGTGCCCGGGCGGCAGGGTGATTGCCAGCGCGTCCGCATCGGACGAGGTGGTTGTCAACGGCATGAGCAATTATGCAAGAAACGCCGAAAATGCGAACGCAGCCATTGTGGTTCAGGTTTCTCCGGCGGACTATGCGCCCGGCGCGCTGGGCGGCGTCGCTTTCCAAAAAAAGATGGAGCAGGCGGCGTTTCGTGCGGGTGGCGGCGGAGCAATTGCGCCGGCGAGTACGGTTGGCGCGTTTCTGCGCAGGGAAACGCCGCACGGCTTTGGCGGGGTGGCGCCCTCCTACAAGCCCGGCGTTGCGCCTTGCGACCTCTGGGGCGTTTTGCCGGGGTTTGTGGCGAAGGGTGTTGCAGACGGGTTGACGTCGTTTGGAAGGCAGATTAAGGGCTTTGATGACGGCGAGGCGGTTCTCACTGGGGTTGAGACGCGCACGAGCGCACCGCTGCGGATTCTACGCGGGGACAATTTACAGAGCGTATCCTGCGAGGGACTCTATCCCGTCGGCGAAGGCGCAGGCTACGCGGGCGGCATAGTTTCCGCCGCAATCGACGGCATCAAGGCGGCGGAGGCAATCCTCGCACGATTCGCCAAACCCGGCAGAATGATTTAGACGAACAAGGCCGCCGGAGCAGTCCGGCGGCCTTTGCGCAACAGAGGTGTTAGTGTTCGCCCCGGAGGGCGATGACGCGATCCGGCTTGTTGCTCATAAGGGCGAAGATATTTGGCTGTTTCAAGAGATAGCGAATCTCCTCATCGCCATCCACCGTCCACGGGCTGGTTTTGACACCCGCCAACTCATACTTCCTTAATTCAAAGTCGTTTAGAAAACGATAATCGGGATGCAAGAATTCCATGCCGAGGCGACGGCAATAATCCTGCGGCTCCGCGATGCGGCATTCGTAGAGAATGCCGCAGGGAAGTTCCGGCGCGATAGCCTTGCAGCGCAGAAGCGTATAATGGTTGAACGACGAGAGCACAATTTTTCCGTTGAGATCGAAGCGCCGGATTTGATCGATCACCTGTTGTTCGATGCCGTCATATTCGAAAATGGCGGTTTTAAACTCCAGAATGCTTAAAAAATCATGAGGCTGAACCAGCGAAAAATACTCCTCCAGCGTCGGGATTCGCTGAACAGGGCACTGCCCGGCAAAGCGATAGCTGATGTCGTATTTTTGCAGTTCCGATAGCGTGAGATTCTTGACGAGCTTATCCTCGCCCGTGATGCGAAGCAGACTTTCGTCGTGAAACACGACAGGCACGCCGTCCTTCGTGAGTTGAACGTCGAACTCCGCGCCATCCGCGCCGAGTTCGATTGCCCGTTCAAACGCGAGCATGGTGTTCTCCGGGTAGCGGGAGGAGAATCCGCGATGTGCGATTGCCTTGACCAAAACAGACGCCTTCTTTCTAATCGGTTATAATAATCGGTGCAGTTGCTTCAGAGTTTCCAGATCAAACGCTACGGCACGGAGATCGGCGGGAATGCCCGCGCGTTTTTCCCGTGCAAGTAGCTTGCATTTGAGCCGTGCCAGATAACGACGCAACGAAGAAACGCACACCTTCTTGGGGACGCGTCGTCCGATGAACGCAAGAAAATTCTCACGCTCGATCTTTTTTAACAACTCCTCGTCAAATCCCATGCCGGCCAGCGTGAACGGTGCGGATCCGAGCAGATAATGTCCGTCCGCGCAGATTTCTCGCTCTCCTGTACCGCGCAAAAAATGCTGCAGAATCTCCACGCGGCGCAGGCTTTCGATTTCGTCGAGTTCGGTGGCCGTCTCCTTGAGCACCGCGCGGCCGCCGATATCCGTGCCGTACTGGATGCGATCCGAAAACCGCAAAAAGAACGCGCGGGTTTCCGCAGGTGTTTGGGAGAGGTTTTCATATAGCTCGATGCCGGGCGTGAGGTCAATGCGCAGACGGGGGAAGCGCTCGATCCACTCCGCCATGCGCGGCAGCTGCGCGGAGAGGAAAAAGAAATGCGGCAGGGTGAGATTCAGGCGCGGATGGCGCAGGAGGACGTTCCAGACCTGCCGATATTGTGCTTCGTTGTTTACATCCTCTGGCCCATAGCCCCAACCGGAGTTTTTCGCGTAAGCGGGGACGGCGTCAGGATTCCAGAATTGTTCGGGATCGTTGACATGCCAGAGCAAAGGAATCTGTTTTTTTTCCGCGCGCGCCCAGAAGGGTTCCCAGGCCGGGCTGTCAAAATCCGGGATCGGGAAGCGCCGGCGAAGCGTTGGCTTGCCCTCCAGGAGTTTAATCCCGTCGCAGCCCATGCGCATTAATTGCTTCGCGCGGCGGACAAAGCGCCGCCCGCATTGCAACGGGTTGGCCTCGTATACGGTGACGTCCAGACAACCCAACGCAAACGTCGTATTCGGATACAGCAGCTTATAGCAGAGCAGATCCGGCGTCGGATCCAGACGGCTTGTTCCCGGCAGAGCGGCGAGGCAGACCGCGTCCGCCCCGGTTTTATTGAGGATGCTGGTCAGGCTCTCATACGAAACTGGCCACGCAAAATGAACATGGCTGTCGATGCGCGATATCGTCTCTTGCAAGGATGGTTACCGCCTTATTTTGATACGACGTTCTTGGACGCAGAGCTCTTTTGCTTGGTTGCTTTTTTTGCCTCCGCAGGGGAGGAAGCAGCGGAGGACTCCTGCGCCTCCGGCGGATCCAGCGGCTCGGAAAATGGTTTTTCACTATCCGCCGCGGCCGCATCTTCCGGCGCATCGTCGGTGAGCTTATAGAGGTGGATAGCCCCCTCTTTGTTGAGCGCGTGCAGCAACGCGACGGTAATGGGCAGGCCCAGCAGGCCGATGCCGCCGAACAGATAGGATCCAAGGACCATACTCAGCAGCGTGACCAGCGGATGCAGGCCGACGCGGTCGCCGACGATCTTTGGTTCGACGATTTGCCGCACGACGATGACCACCACATAGAGTACGGCGAGTCCGATTCCCGTGAGCAGATCGCCGGAGATGAACGTAAAAACCGTCCAGGGCAGAAGGATCAGCCCGCTGCCGACCACGGGCAGAATATCGAAAAAAGCGATGGCGACCGCTATCCCGACCGCGTTCTGAATGCCGATGATCGTCAGCCCAAGTGCGATTTCACCGAAGGTGACCATCAGGATCATTGCGTAGGAACGCGTATAACTCCAAAGCGTACGCCCCAGCTGAACGCGCGCATCGTGCAGCAGATCGCGCCAGCGCGGAGAAAACTGGCGCATCACAAACGCCTTCACCCTTGGAAAATCCACGGTCAGAAAGATGGTCGCGATGACCATGATCAGCAATTGAAGCAGAAATTTTGGCGCCTTGAGCGTGAAGCTTGTCACCCACCCGACAACCTGTTTGGAGATATTGACAACCGTTTCGCCAAGCGAGGTGGTCACATTGGCAGAGACGACGTTGTATGCCGCGGTTGCTTCCGGGTCAAGATGTCCCGCAAACTCCTGCAGGGACACAAATATCTTGTTCATCCACGGCACGATGGAACTGGTATAGAGCGCCGGCAACGTTAAGAAAAAGGATTTGGCCGCGGCAAAGAGCTGAACTCCGATGATGATGAGCAAGGCGCCAAGCAGGAGATAGAATAAAACGACAAGGATGACACCTGTAAACCCACGCGGCAGCTTCAGTTTTTTTTGAAAAAATGCGACGGCCGGCTTGAGCAGAAGCGAGACGAGCAGCGCGATAACGAAGGGCATCAACGCCCCAAGCGCATACCGCGCAAGCAGAATCACAATACCTAAAATGATTGCAAAATAAAGGAAATTAATGATAAACTGTCGGCGTTTTTCAATCTTCATGGCGAACCTCGCTTCCAATTTCTACTCTATCACGGCGTAGAAATCTTGTAAAGCGATGGTGCTTCGTTTATAATGTTGCGAACGAGCCCTTTTTTGTGAATGGTTTCGACGAAACAGAGGTGATGCGGGTTGCAGGAAGTTCTATATGAATCATGCGAGCAGCTAAGCGAATTGCTGGATGAAAACGATGATCGTATGACCACGCTTGCCAACGCGAGCGCGTTTTTAAACGAGATGCTGAAGCGTATCAACTGGGTCGGATTTTACCTGCTGCGCGGCGATGCGCTGGTTCTCGGCCCGTTTCAGGGTAAGCCTGCCTGCACCCGAATTGTGATCGGAAAGGGCGTTTGCGGTACGGCAGTTGCACAAAACTGCACCCAGCGCGTAGAGGACGTTCATAACTTCCCCGGGCATATCGCCTGTGACAGCGCAAGCAACAGCGAACTGGTCGTTTTGCTGCGCGGCAAGAACGGTGAGCCGATTGGTGTTTTGGACATCGACAGCCCGTCCATCGGCAGGTTTACCGAGGAGGATCAACGGCAGATGGAGCGCGCGGCGGAGATCATCTCCGGCAAAATCCGCTAGCGGCAATAATCTTTCGACAAGGGATGATTTCCATGACATTCGTAGAGCTGCTTCTTACCGCAATAGCGCTGTCGATGGACGCGTTTGCGGTATCCGCCTGCAAAGGCCTCAATATGCGCGTGATCAATTGGAAACACGCGGGACTGATCGGCCTCTTTTTCGGTGGGTTCCAGGCTGCCATGCCACTCTTGGGGTGGCTGCTTGGAAAACAGTTTGAGCATCTGATCACAAGCGTGGATCACTGGATTGTGTTCGCTCTGCTCGCCCTGATCGGAGGGAAGATGATCTACGATGCGCTCAAGCCCGGGGAGGAGAACTGCTGCCCGGCAGAGAACAAACTCGATTTAAAGGAGTTAATCGGCCTATCGTTTGCAACCAGCGTAGACGCGCTTGCAGTCGGCATCTCCTTTGCGTTCCTCAACGTGCAGATTTTGCCCTCGGTGCTCACAATCGGCGTTACGACCTGTTTACTTTCCATTGCCGGCGTCGCAATTGGCCAGCGTTTCGGCGCAAAATACGAAAGCCGCGCAACGCTGGTTGGCGGCGTTGTGCTTGTGCTGATCGGTCTACGAATCCTGCTCGAACATCTTGGCGTATTTGCCTAAGCTTTTCGAGATGACAGACTGTGCCCCGCAACAGCGGGGCTTTTGAGCATCAACAAACCCAGTAGGGGGTTTGGGGGATTTCGAAAATCCCCCATGTTCCTTCAAATTTGGCGATTCATTCGCCGAATTTGTGAAAAAATGGCGCGATTCGCGTCATTTTAACCCAAAGTAAAACCCATCGGC
>JAYFQU010000010.1:0-102502 GCA_034926785.1 Christensenella sp. | reverse complement strand
GCTTTCGGCTATCGCAGTTTCCGAAATTTTCGTATTCGAATTCTTTGCACCACCAATGTTTAAGGGAGCTGTTCGCTTTCGCTCCCAGCTCCCTTTGTTTCTCTTAGTCTACCGCTCTACCCCAACTATTGACGGAGAGCCCTTTTAACGGTTGGTTTTATTTGAGTAAATACCGTTCAACCGCCTCCGCGGCTCGCTTTGCATCCGCCTCCGCGCGCACAACGAGACTCTGTCCGGTGCGCATATCCCCCGCGGCAAACACGCCGGGATGCGTGGTGGCGTAGTCGTTTCGATCCAGCGCGAGGTTCATCGCTTCCGGCAGATAGGTCTCCGCTCCGACGAACCCCATCGCGATAAGCACGTCTGTCGCCGCCTGCCTGCGGCGCGTAGATTCGACCGGCTTTGGAGCGCGTCCCTTTTCCGTGTTTACCCATTCGACCTGCGCGGTCTCGATACCGGTGACCCCGTTGGCCTCGTTCCCAATGATGGACACGGCGGTGATTTCAAATGTACGCGGATCGCGGCCGTAGAGCCAGATGGCCTCCTGCTGGCCATAGTCGGTCTTCAAGACCATCGGCCAGCGCGGCCAGGGATTCTCCTCCGCGCGCTTCTCCGGTGCGGGTGGCATAATTTCGAGCTGTATTACCGCGTTTGCGCCCATGCGAATCGAGGTTGCGACGCAGTCGTTGCCCGTGTCGCCGCCACCGATCACCACAACCTTTCGCCCCGTGAGCGGTCTTTCCTCCGTCTCGCCCGCCAGAACACGCCGCGTCGCATCCGCAAGGAACGGAACCGCAAAGCGTACGCCGGGCAGGTTCCGCCCGGAGACGGAGAGATCGCGTGGCTGCCCCGCACCGCCGCAGAGCAGTACCGCGTCGAAGCGATCCAGCTCGGAGACAGGAATATCCCTGCCGACATCCTGACCGCAGACAAATTCAATGCCTTCCCGGCGCAGGATATCTATGCGCTTTCGCAGCAAGTCCTTTGGGAGCTTCATGTTTGGGATGCCGAACATCAGGAGCCCGCCGGGCTCTTCGGATTTTTCAAACACCGTGACCGAAAACCCCCGCTGGTTGAGCGCATGCGCGGCGGTCAATCCCGCTGGGCCGGATCCGATGATTGCGATCGTTTTGCCGTTTCTCTGCTTCGGTGCGCGCGGTGCAACCCAGCCCTTTTCCCACGCCATATCGCTTAAAAACCGCTCCACCTCGCGGATTGCTACGGGTTCCCCGTTCAGCCCGGAGGTACAGGAGCCTTCGCACAGCGCGGGGCAAACGCGGGAGGTGCATTCGTGCAGCGGATTTGTCTTCTCCAGCCGCCGGAAGGCTTCCTCAAAGTGTCCTAGGTAGACGAGGTGATTCCATTCCGGAATCAGATTGCCAATCGAGCAGCCGGATCCTACGCCGCGCCATGTAACGCCCGCGTGGCAGAAGGGTACGCCGCAGTTCATGCAGCGCGCGGCCTGCCGCTGAATGCTCTCCTCGCTCTGCGCGGGGTGAAACGCGTCCCAGTTCGAAATCCGCGCTTCACAGGGCAGCTCGGCAGCCGTCTCACGGTCATATTCTAAAAAACCGTTCAATTTACCCATGGTTATTTCTCCTATCAAAGGTCCCGGTGCAAAAAAATCTCATCCGCCCGGTTAATCATTGCTGGCGGCAGAGTCATCGTCCTGTTCGGGCACTGCCTTTTGCATCTCCTGTTTTTTACCGGTTTTCAACAGGAATGCCCGCTCCAGCATCTCGTCGCCCTCCAGCCCTTCCCGCTCGGCGGCGTCGATCGCCTCCAGCATTTCGCGGTAGTCGTGCGGTAAAACCTTCACAAACTTCGCGTGTGTAGTCGGCCATTTTTCCAGAATCTTCGCGGCGATTTTTGAACCGGTATAGTTCACATGGTTCGTCAGGTGGCGATGAAGCATAACGAGATCCAACGCGTCGAGCGGATAGAGCGAAACCATCTTCGTATTGACCATACGCCGGAAGTTGCCGTCGTCCAGCACATACGCCATGCCGCCGGACATACCGCTCGCAAAATTGCGCCCGACCGGGCCCAGGATAACCGCGGTTCCACCGGTCATATATTCGCAGCCGTGGTCGCCAACGCCTTCACAGACGGCGAGCGCGCCGCTGTTGCGCACGCAGAAGCGTTCGCCTGCCCGCCCGGCGAGGTACAATTCGCCGTCTGTCGCGCCGAACAGGGCGACATTGCCGGTGAGCAGGTTATCCTTGGAAGACCAGCCGGCATCCTCCGGCGCTTTTACAATGATGCGCGCGCCGCAGAGCCCTTTGCCAAGGTAATCGTTCGTATCGCCTTCAATAGTGAGCTCGATTCCTGCGGTAGCAAACGCGCCAAAGCTCTGGCCCGCCGTGCCGTTGAACTGGAAGCGCACGCGCCCGTCCGGCAACCTGCCGTATTCCCTGCTGATGAAGGCCGAGACCCGCGTCGCAACCGCGCGTTCCGTGTTGCAGATCGGCCGCTTGACCACCGCGTCGCCCTGCTCGACCAAAGAGCGAACCATATCGTGGAAGAGCCGGTTATGGTCGTCCTTGGCCGGCTTCAGATCGCGCCAGGGCAGCGGCTTGTCGCCGGGGATCAGTCCGCTGAGATCCATACCATTTGTCTTGGGTGACTGCTTCACCTGCGCCAGGTGCCCCGCCATACCAACCATCTGATCCAGCGTATGGAACCCAAGCTCCGCCATCTTCTCGCGCAGGTTTTGTGCGAGAAAACGCATCAGATTGATGACATATTCCGGCTTTCCCGTGAACCGCGCGCGCAGCGCGGGATTCTGCGTCGCAACGCCGACCGGGCAGGTATCCAGGTTGCAAACGCGCATCATCACGCAGCCGATGGCGACGAGCGGCAGCGTTGCAAAGCCGAACTCCTCCGCGCCGAGCAGCGCGGCGACGGCGATGTCCTTGCCGGTCATGAGCTTTCCGTCTGTTTCCACGCGGACACGTCCGCGCAGGCCGTTTGCAATCAGTGTTTGGTGCGTCTCCGCAAGGCCAAGTTCCCAGGGCAGCCCCGCATGCTGAATGCTCGTGCGCGGGCTCGCGCCTGTTCCTCCGTCGTAGCCGGAGATCAGGATGACGTCCGCTCCCCCCTTTGCCACACCGGCGGCAACCGTTCCGACGCCCGCTTCGGAAACAAGCTTGACGTTGATCCGCGCGTCCGGGTTTGCGTTCTTAAGGTCGAAGATCAGCTGCGCTAAATCCTCGATGGAGTAGATATCGTGATGCGGAGGCGGCGAAATCAGCCCCACGCCGGGCGTCGAGTGCCGCGTCCGCGCGATGCTCGGATATACCTTTCCGGCAGGCAGTTGCCCGCCCTCGCCTGGCTTTGCGCCCTGCGCCATCTTGATCTGAATCTCCTTGGCGGAGGCGAGATACGGCCCCGTCACGCCAAAACGGCCGGAAGCGATCTGCTTAATGGCGGAGTTCTTCTCGGTAAAAAGACGCTCCGCAGCCTCGCCGCCCTCGCCGGAGTTACTCTTGCCGCCAAGCCGGTTCATCGCCAGCGCGATGCACTCATGTGCCTCCTTACTGATGGAGCCATAGGACATCGCCCCGGTTTTGAAGCGGCGCACGATTTTTTCAACCGGTTCGACCTCCTCAACGGGAATCGGATGGCAGTTGGTGAAGCCTAATAGATTGCGCAGAGAGACAGGCCGGTCTCCCTCGATGCGACGAACATACTCCAGAAAGAGATTATAATCCCCTGTCCGCACCGCCATCTGCAGCAAATGGATGGTTTCAGGGTTATACAGGTGGTGCTCACCGTCGCGCTTATATTGAAATCTGCCGCCGGAGGGAAGTTCGTTAACCTCCGTTTCCTGTGCCTGCTTATGTCGGCGCAATATCTCCTGTTCTAAATCGATCAGATTCATGCCGCCGACGCGCGTCACCGTTCCCGTAAAGAACCGATCAACCAGCTCCTGCGAAAGTCCGAGTGCCTCGAAGATCTGCGCGTTATGATAGCCGTCCACACAGGAGATACCCATTTTGGACATAACCTTGAGGATGCCGTGGTCATAGCCGTGCAGCACATGCTCCATCGCATCTTCAAGGGAAACGCCCGCGAGGTGCCCCTCATCCGCGAGCGCCTCCACCGCCTCATAAACCCCGCGCAGATGGATGCACTTTGCGCCGTAGCCGATCAGGCAGGCGACATGATGGATCTCACGCGGTTCATAGCTGTCCACAATCAGCGAGCAACCGCCGCGCAGACCTTTGCGGATCAGGTGGTGATGTACGCCAGCGGTTGCAAGCAGGGATGGAATCGGCGGGTGCTCCGCGTCCGCGAGGCGATCCGTAAGCACCAAAATGGAGATGCCCTCATGGATTGCCCGCTCCGCAGCGGCAAAGAACGCGTCGAGGCCTGCCTCCAATCCGTCATTTGGATCGAAGACCATATGGATTTCCCGCGCGCCAAAACCGGGGATTCCGGCGAGCAGGCGCTCAAGGTTCGCCGTCTGCAGAATCGGCGAGGAGAGGTGAATCTTGCGACAGTTGTCGGATTTATCCAGCGTCGGATCGCCGTTCGGCCCGAGAAAGACATCCATGCCAACCACGCACTCCTCCTGAATCGCGTCAATCGGCGGATTGGTAACCTGCGCAAAGAGCTGCTTAAAGTAATGGAACAACGGCTGCGGTTTTTCGGAGAGCACGGCAATCGGCGCGTCATAGCCCATAGCGCCTACGGGATCAAGCCCCGTCTGGGCAATCGGCAGTACGGTCAGCATCCGTTCTTCATAGGTCCAGCCAAAGATACGTTGCCGCTCCGTCGGGTTTGCGCCGCATCGGCTGATACGCGAAAATGGCGCATTCTCCAGCTCAACCACCTGCTGTCCGAGCCATTGCTTCCAAGGGCCGTCCAGATACCGGTCCTTGATCTCCTGATCCTCCAGCAGCGTGCCGCTTTCGGTATCCAGCAGCAGCATTTGGTTCGGGCCGAGCCGTCCGCGGCGAACCACCTGAGAGGGAGGGATATCCACAACCCCGCTCTCGGAAGCGAGCACGAGAAGGTTGTCCTTCGTAAACACCCAGCGCGCCGGGCGGAGGCCGTTTCGATCCAGCACCGCACCAATCTGCCGCCCATCGGTGAAGCACATGGCGGCGGGGCCATCCCAAGGCGTCATCAGGCAAGCCGCATAGCGAAAGAACTCGCGCTGGTTTTCGTCCATGGTCGGGTCCTTCGACCAGGGGCCGGGCATCATCATAAAGAGCGCTTGCGGAAGCGAGCGTCCGGAAACGACTAAAAACTCCAGCAGATTATCGAACATGGTCGAATCGCTGCCATCTTCATCGAGAATCGGCAATATTTCTGAAAATCGCGAGGCGAGCCTGCCTCCGTCCATCGCGGCGGATGCCGCGAGAACCGCGTGCTGGCAGCCCTTGAGCGTATTGATCTCCCCATTGTGCGCAACCATGCGAAACGGTTGTGCGCGCTCCCAGTTCGGGAAGGTGTTGGTTGAATAGCGCGAGTGCACCAGCGCAATGGAGGATACAAAATCCGCGTCCAACAAATCGGGGTAAAAATCGGCGACCTGCCAGGCCTGCATCATCCCCTTATAGACCACGGTTTTGTTCGAAAGGCTGGGAATATAGACCTCGGCGCCTTGTTCCTTCATCGCCCGCTCAATGCGCTTTCTGAGCACAAACAGACGAACATCCGCCGGGGTCTTCGTCTCCTTCCAGCCGAGGAAGAGCTGCTGCACGCTCGGTACGCTCGCCCATGCGCCATTTCCGCAGGCGTGCAGGTTCGTCGGCACCGCGCGCCAGCCGAGCACAGAAAACTCCTCTTGCCCGACATAGGATTCAATGCCGGCCTGCGCCGCGCTACGCTCCGCCTCGTCGAGCGGCAAAAAAAACATACCGACGGCATAGCGCCCCTCTTTCGGCAGATGGAACGAAACGTTTTTACGAAAAAAACGATCCGGCAATTGAACAAGAACGCCCGCGCCGTCGCCGGTATCGGGGTCAGACCCCGTTCCGCCGCGATGCGCGAGCCGCTCGAGAATTTTGAGCGCATCGCTGACAATCGCGTGCGACCGAACGCCGTTTGCGTGGGCGATAAATCCGGTTCCGCAGGCGTCGTGTTCAAACTCCGGGCGCCAAAGCGAGGCACCCTCCATTGAACGAGCCGCCCGCCTTGTATTCGGCGCAGCCGGTGCGTCCTGATTCTCCGTCCCTTGCTGTCGAAAGGCTGTTGTGCTTTGCTGCATGTCGTGTTGTTCCATCTTTCACCTGCTGGATGGCTTTGGCGGGTTCCGCCAACGCTCCATTTCCCCCCGCGGATTATTTTTGTTTGGCCATAACCGAGCAATAGGCCTACTCGTTTTCTCTTCTCCTGCATCGCTTGCAGTTTTTGCAGGATTTCTTTCATATAATTCCCGTCCAATAACAAAAGGCGATCCGAACACCCGCGCTGTTCCTTGCTTTGGAATGCACGGGAGTCGGAACGCCATTGTTCCTGTTAAAAAACTGCAAGATGGAGTGTTTCATCTTGCAAAGTTTCATATATTATAACACTTCGTGTTTGATTTGCAATGCTAAATAATATATTTTTCAAACGAAAAAAATTGCGGGGCACCCGTCCGGCTTTCCCCGCAAAATCTATCTGTCTTTGTGATGCCCGATCATCCCTTAACTAGTGCTCTATAACACTCCGGCCGGCGGTCGCGAAACAACCCCCAGTTGATTCGCTCTTTGCGAATGTTCGCAAACGAGTAGCGTGCGTAGAGGATGTCCTCGTCCGTACGGTTCGCCTGCGAAACGATCCCCCCCGTTTCATCGGTAAGGAACGAACTGCCGTAGAAAGTCAATGCGCTGGTTTGTCCGCCGTTTTCGGGGCATGGCAGTACGCGCTCCTCCCCGACGCGGTTGGCCGCCGCTACGGGCAGGATATTCGCGGCCGCGTGCCCCTGCATCGCTCGTTGCCAATGCGGCATACTGTCCACGCCAAGGATAGGCTCCGTACCGATGGCGGTCGGATAGAGCAGGATATCCGCACCGAGCAGCGCCATCGCCCGCGCGGCCTCCGGAAACCACTGATCCCAGCAGATGCCTGTGCCCACCGCGCCATAGCGGGTTTGAAACACACGAAAGCCGGAATCCCCCGGCGAAAAATAGAATTTTTCCTGATAATAATGGTCGTCCGGTAGATGCGTCTTTCGATAGACGCCAAGGAGGCTCCCGTCCGCATCAATCATCGCAAGGGAATTATACAGCCGATTGCCATCTTGCTCATAAAAGCTGACCGGAATCACGACGCCAAGCTCCTTCGCAACGGTTTGCAGGCGAAGAACCGCCGGGTTTTCCGAAACAGGCGTGGCATATTCCAGATAGTCGTATCGCCGTTCCTGGCAAAAGTACGGGCGTTCAAACAACTCCGGCAGAAGAATGATCTGCGCGCCGTTCTGCGCCGCGCGACGCACCAGCTCCTCCGCATGGCGCAGGTTTTCGGCAGGGTCGGCGGACATCTTCATCTGAATTGCCGCAATGGTGCTCTCGTTCATTTCATCGCTCCTTTCGGAATCTGCTGCGTGACGCAGTGGATATTTCCGCCGCCGAGCAACAGCACGCGGGAATCGATCGGTATGATCTCCCGCGACGGACAGAGCGCGCCTAACAGTTTCGCCGCTCTCGCATCGGAGGCCGCATGTTCCCCGCCAAACTGCGGCAGAAGAATCGCGTCATTGGTGAAGTAAAAATTCACATAGCTCGCGGCTAGACGCTGCCCAACCTCCAGCGTGTCCTCCCCGTCCTCAAACGAGAGGTTTGCGAGGTCCGCTTCCGTCACCAAAACCGGCTGATCCGGAATCGGCAGTTTATGAACCCGGATCTTGCGCCCGCGCGCATCGGTCTCGTGTATGAGATAGTCATAATCCGCACGGCTCAGTGCATACTGCGGGTCGTTTTCGTCGTCCGTCCAGGCGAGCACGACCTCCGCCGGGGCAAGGAACGCGCAGATATTATCCACATGCTCGTTGGTCTCGTCTTGATAGATCCCCCGCGGAAGCCAGAGAATCTTCTCCGCGCCGAGATAAGCCTTCAGCTTCTGCTCAATCTGCGCCTTCGTCATCTTGGGGTTTCGCCCCGCGCTGAGCAGGCAGGCTTCCGTGACCAGCAGTGTGCCCTCTCCATCCGTGCAGATAGAGCCGCCCTCTAAAACAAATTCTCCTGCATCGTAGCACGCGGAACCGATCGCGCGGCAAAACGCCTCTGCCGCCGCGTCGTCCTTTTGCCAGTTGGCATACAGCCCGTCCACCGTGCCGCCCCATGCGTTAAAGCGCCAGCTAACGCCGCGCACCTCCCGCCCGTCCGAGACAAACGTCGGCCCGATATCCCGCGCCCATGCGTCATCGGTATCCATCTCCAGAACGGTCGCAAACGCCCCCGATTGCTTGCAAGCTTCTTCCATATGCTCCGCATTTGTGAGCAAAAAAACCTGCTCGCTCCTGCTTGCCGCACGCATAATATCGCAAAACACCCGTTGCGCCGCGCGCGGATCGCGCCCCCAGCTGCCGGGCCGCACCGGCCAAACCAGCAGTACGCCGTCCTGCGGCGAAAACTCGGCCGGCATGTAAAACCCATCTTGTCGGGGGAGCAATAAGCGCGCCATTCAGGAGAGCCTCCCTTTAAAATCCGCATAGCCAAATGTTTTTACAAGTTCGCAGTCGCCGTTCTCGCGCAGAAGCGCGATGGCGGGCAGCGGTACGCCGTTGAAGGTGTTGGTTTTGACCATGGAATAGATCGCCATGTCGCCGAATGAGAGCCTCTCGCCAATCTGCGGCACGCGCTGAAATCTATAGTCGCCGATGACGTCCCCCGCGAGGCACGTCCGCGCGGCGAGCCGGCAAACGACCCCTTCCACCGCCGCTTCACCCGCGAGCGGCGGGCGATAGGGCATCTCCAGCACGTCCGGCATATGGCAGGCGGCGGAGGCATCCAGAATCAGAATCGGCATGCCGTTGTGCACGACGTCGAGCACGCTGGTATCCAACCAGCCCGCGTTGAGCGCAACCGCTTCGCCGGGCTCCAGATAAACCTGCAGGCCATACCTGGCGCGGATATAGTAGAGCAGTTCATCCAGCGCGCAGAGATCATACCCCGGCTTGGTGATGTGATGCCCGCCGCCGAGATTGAGCCACTTCATGCGCGGCAGAAACACGCCAAAATCGCGTTCGAACGCTTCAAACGTTTTTACCAGATCGTCGCTGTTCTGCTCGCAAAGGGTGTGAAAATGCAGCCCCTCGACGCCGTTCAACAGATCGGCGCGGAAATTTTCCCGCGTGACGCCCAGACGCGAAAACGGCGCGCAGGGGTCATAGATTGCGTGTCCCTGCTGCGTGCTGCATCCGGGGTTGACACGGATGCCGACGCTCGCACCGCCGCTTTGCCAGACCGCTCGATGCCGCTCCAGCTGTGAAAACGAATTGAACACGATATGGTCGCAGAGCGTAACCAGTTCCCGCATCTCCTGATCCGTGTAAGCGGGCGAAAACACATGATTCTCGCCCCCCATCTCCTCTTTTGCGAGCCGCGCCTCATAGAGCCCGCTCGCGCATGCGCCGGCCAGAAATTGGGCGATGAGCGGATACGTCCGGTACATCGAGAATGCCTTTTGCGCCAACAAGATCTTGCAGCCTGCACGCTTCTGCACGCCGGCCAGTATCTCCAGGTTATGTTTCAGCGCCGGTTCGCTCACCACAAAGCACGGCGTTGGAAGATCTTCCCGCCGCATGGGTTACTCGACCGTGGCGGGGTGTTCTTCGACAACCCAGGGCAGCCCCCAAAGATTCAGCATCTCCATATAGGGATCGGGATCAAACTCATCCGTCGTGAACACGCCCGGCTTTTTCCACACGCCGGAGAGCACTAACGCCGCGCCAATCATCGCAGGCACGCCCGTGGTATAGCTGATGGCCTGGCTGCCAAGCTCGCGGTAACACGCCTCGTGGTCGCAGACATTGTAGAGGAAGATCATCTTGTGTTTGCCGTTCTTTTCTCCGCTGATCACGCAGCCGATGTTCGTCTTTCCCTTGGTGCGCGGGCCGAGCGAAGCGGGGTCGGGCAGCAGCGCCTTGAGGAACTGAATCGGAACGATCTTCTGCCCCTGGAAGTCAATCGGCGTGGTGGAGAGCATACCAACGTTTTCAAGGCACTTCATGTGCGTCAAATAGCTCTGCCCAAACGTCATGAAGAAGCGGATTCGCTTAATCTCCGGGTAGTGTTTCGCCAGCGCTTCAATCTCCTCGTGGTGCAGCAGGTACATGTCCTTTTTGCCCACCTCGGGGAAATCGTATTCGCGCTTGACGCTCATTGCGGGAATCTCGACCCATTTACCGTTTTCCCAATAGCTGCCCGGCGCGGAAACCTCTCTGAGGTTGATCTCCGGGTTAAAATTCGTCGCAAACGGATAGCCGTGGTCGCCACCATTGCAGTCGAGGATATCCACGCTGTCGATGCGGTCAAAGTAGTGCTTCTTCGCATAGGAGACGAACACGCTGGTCACGCCGGGATCAAATCCGGTGCCGAGCAGGGCGGTTAATCCCGCCTCCTCAAAGCGCTTTGCATACGCCCACTGGTAGCTATAGTCGAAAAGGGCGGAAAAACCCTCCCGCTCAACGCGCGCCTCATAGGCTGCGCGCCATTCGGGTTCCTCCGTGTTCTCCGGCTCATAGTTCGCGGTGTCGATGTAGTCCACGCCGCATTTCAGACACGCTTCCATGATGGTCAGATCCTGATACGGCAGGGCGACGTTGAGCACCGCGTCCGGCTGAACGCGTTCGATCAATGCAACCACCTCGTCGAGGTTGTCCGCGTCCACCTGCGCAGTGGAGATCTTTGTGCTGGATTTTCCAATCATCGCGGAGATGATCGCGTCGCATTTGGACTGTGTGCGGCTCGCGATCACAATCTCAGGAAATGTTTTGCTGTTCTGGCAGCACTTTTGAATCGCAACGGAGGCAACGCCGCCACAGCCGATGATGAGCAGTTTCCGGTTCATGAGTTTTCTTCCTCCTCTAATAAATCTTCTACATAACGCGGCAGCAAAAATGCGCCGACATGCAGGTTTGCGGTATAGTACCAGGTTTTGATGCCCCGCTCTTCCCAACGCTTTTTATCAAAATGCTCCAGCGGATGGTACTTTTTAGAAGCAAATCCGAACAGCCAATATCCTGCGGGGCAGGTAGGGATATGCGCCTGATAAACGCGGCTGATCGGAAAACTGCGAAACGCTTTTTTATGCATCGCGCGGCAGGGATCCTCATCCTCGTCAAAGAACGGGCTGCCGTGCTGATAGACCATGATGCCGTCCTCGTGCAGCGCCTTAAAGCAGCTTCCGTAAAACTCCTTGGTAAAGAGTCCCGCCGTATGCCCCAGAGGGTTCGTCGCGTCGTTGATGATCAGGTCATAGTCGTCCTGCCGCGATCGCAAAAACCGTAAGCCGTCCTGATAATAGACCTTCACGCGCGGATCATCCAGCCCGCAGGCATTCGCGGGAAAGAACTTCCGGCAGACCTCGACAAAGAGTTTGTCCTGCTCCACCACGTCGATGGACTCAATCTCCTCATAATGCGTCAGTTCGCGGGCGACGCCCCCGTCCCCGCCGCCGATGACGAGCACGCGCTTCACATTCGGATGCACCGCCATGGGTACATGCACAATCATCTCGTCATAGGTGAACTCGTCTTTTTCGGAAAAGATCACGCTGCCGTCCGAGGCGAGGAACCGCCCGAACTCCGGGGAGTCGAATACATCGATGCGCTGATAGTCACTCTCGCCGGAAAACAACTGCTGCTCCACACGAATCGAAAGCTGCACATTCTGCGTGTGCATGTCGTTAAACCAAAACTCCATGCGTCATCTGCCCCCTTTCAGCACGTTTAAATGCCGGATGTCCGGATCCTCCGGCCCCTGCATACTGCTGCCCTTTGCCTGCGCGTACAGGATGTAATCCACAATCTCCCTCGTGATGACCTCTCCGGGCGCAAGAATCGGAATCCCCGGCGGATAGCACATCACAAACTCACTGCAAATCCGCCCAATCGCCTCGCGGATGGGCAGCGATTCCTTGTCGGCGTAAAACGCAGCCTGAGGGGTTGCCGCCACAACGGGCGAGATATATTCCGCGAGAAACAACTCACTCGGCGGCTTGGAATAAAGGCGCTTGATGTCCGCCAGCGCGCCAACAAGACGCTCGATATCCTGCAAACGGTCTCCGATTGAGATATAAGCCAGAATATTGCTGATATCGCCAAACTCGATCTGGATGTCATATTCATCCCGCAGAAGGTCGTACACCTCAATGCCTGCCAGTCCGATCTCCCGCGTGTAGACGGAGAGCTTGGTCACGTCAAAGTCGAAGATGCTGTTGCCGTTGACGAGTTCCCGCCCATAGGCATAGTATCCGCCGACGTCGTTGATCTCCTCACGGGCGTATTCCGCCATCTGCGCCACTTTTTCAAACGACTTTTCCCCACGCAGCGCGAGGTTCCTGCGGGAGATATCGAGGCTCGCCATAAGCAGATACGACGCGCTCGTGGTCTGCGTCAGGTTGATGATCTGGTCCACATGCCGTGCGTTCACATTCGGCCCAAGCAGCAGCAGGGAGCTCTGCGTCAGGCTCCCGCCGGATTTGTGCATGGAGACCGCCGCCATATCCGCGCCGGCCGCCATCGCGCTCACCGGCAGATCATCGTTAAAGTAAAGATGCGTCCCGTGCGCTTCGTCCACAAGCGCCAGCATGCCATAGCTATGCGCAATCTCTACAATCGCCTTTAAATTGGAGCAAATGCCATAGTAGGTCGGGTTGTTGACCAGAATTGCAACCGCGTCGGGGTGTGCCTGTGCCGCGCGGCGCACATCTTCCAGCTCCATACCGAGCGGGATACCAAGCCTCGGCTCTACGCGGGGATCGACGTAGATCGGCGCCGCGCCGCAGAGCACCAGCGCGTTGATCGCGCTCTTGTGCACATTTCTCGGCAGGATGATCTTATCCCCGCTCTTGCAGACGGAGAGAATCATGCTCTGCACGCTGGAGGTGGTGCCCCCAACCATCAAGAACGCATGCGCCGCGCCGAAGGCGTCCGCCGCAAGCTCCTCCGCATGCTTGATGACCGATACGGGATGGCAGAGATTATCCAGCGGCTTCATCGAATTGACATCGATGCCGACACATTTTTCGCCCAGGAGCTCAACGAGTTCCGGGTTTCCGCGTCCGCGCTTATGCCCCGGCACGTCGAACGGCACCACGCGCTGTTTTCGAAACTGCGCAAGAGCGTCGTAGATTGGCGCGCGCTTTTGTTGATTCAGATCCATCGGCGCTTGTCCTTCCGTCGGTTATATCCTTCTTCCCAGCGCCTGCAACACACAAAAAAACAGGCGGTGAAAAGCGTTCACCACCTGTTGTCATGCTTCCTGTTCCATTTTCCGGCGCACACAGATTTCCCGCGTACGAATTGGATAGAACGATGACATTGACCGTTTCATCAGAGTGTTGTTTAGCAAGGTTGCCGTCGCTACTCTTATTGACCGTTTCACAAGTGGTGTGCTTTCGCACTGGTTATGAAGTAACCAACTTATAAAATTTGAGTCTTCAAACTCAATCAATAATGTGACGCTTCACGTCACGCGCGGCGGCGGCCAGCCCTGTCCGATGGGCATTTTTACTCGGCCAAGTATGCGCAAATTTTGGTTCTCTCGTTTGCGCTTTTTCATATTAACACAACATAGCCGAATGTCAATTAAAATTTATTTGTTTTTTGAAAAACGCTATGCCGCTTTTTCAGGTTACGATAAGGGTCAGCGTCTGGCAACCGAAGCGTTCCGACTCCACCGAGACGGTGATTTCGCCTTTCCCCGCCGTCTTGACCCAAAACGCCGTCGATCCGCCCGTGAGGCTGACGAGCTCAGGCCCGATTCTCTCCCCCGCGCCGGAGACCTGCACCCGAACCGCCTCAACGGAATACGGCATCACCGCCCCGAACTGATCCACATGCTCCAGCACGATTCTGCAAACGTCATAGGTATCCGCCTCTTCCAGCGCAAGCGTCTCGGACGTAATCCGCAACCCCGCGCTTACGGCGTCGCCCCGCTTTACGCTCGCGGCCAGCCGTCCTCCGCGGTATCCCTCAAAGAGGAATTCCGTGGATTCCGACCCCCAGCCCGCCACATATCGGGTATAGAGATTCACCGCATCCTCATAGCGATAGCGCAGCTTGAGCATCGTGTATCCCATCGCGAGTTTGTAGCGAAGCGGCAGGGATTTGTCGCCGTATTTTACAATGGCGGCCAACACGCGCTTAACGCGATCCGCATCCCGTTTGGAGATGTGTTCGTTTCTCATCAACCGTTCGCCGATCAAATCCGTGATCGCAACCGGCGGATGCGGCAGGTTGGGAAACTTTTTGCGATCCGGGCCATAGCTGCCGATATATTCTCCGTTTTTATAGAGCTTCACCTCGTCGCAATTGGTGAAAACATAAACGCAACCAAGGTCGGATCCCGTCCGTTCCCCCTGATTCATCCCGGAGGCAACCTCCATGACGGACGTATCGTCCCGCTGGGAAGCATACGCGGCGGCGGCGAGCTTCGGCAGTCGGAACAGGTCCATCACACCGTGATAGCAAATCTTGTCCCCGCTGCCAAAGTCCTTGTGCGTGTTGTAGTCGTTCATGCACCAGCCGATGGAGCCTGAGATCTGCTTTTCACCATACATGCGGTCCAGCACGCGCAGGTGGCGCAGCGCGTGTTCCACGCGCTTCTCCTCGCAGTCGATCTTTTTGGTTGGAAACATGTGTCCGTTGTGTTCCGTCACCATGTATGGCACGCGCCCACGCACCACCTCTTTGGGGTGTTTGAGCGGTTCATTTTTACCGTTGTGGACAAAATCGTTATAGGTGTAAACATCCTCATAGAAATGACTGTTGGCGAAGTTTCGCACGCCGCCGGTCTGGCGCGAAGCATCCAGCCGACGGGCGAGCGCGTTTGTCTCCCGGTAGAACGCGTCGTCATCCTGCGACTCATTGATTCGCACCCCCCAAAGCACAATGCTCGGGTGGTTCCAATCCCGCGTAATCATCTCCTCCAGCGCGGACAGGGTGTTTTTCTTCCATTCCGCTCCGCCAATATGCTGCCAACCGGGAATCTCCTCAAACACCAGCAGACCCAGCTCGTCACAGCGGTTGAGAAAATGGCGCGACTGCGGATAATGGCTCGTGCGGACGAGGTTTACGCCCAGCGAGCGCTTGAGCAGCTCCGCGTCCATCTCCTGCGCGCGCTTTGGCATCGCATATCCGACATAAGGGTAACTCTGGTGGCGGTTCAGGCCGCGGAGCTTCACTCGTTCGCCGTTGAGGAAGAAGCCTTCCGGTGTAAACTTTGCCTCACGGAAACCGAATCGGCCGGCGGTCTCATCAATCAGGCTCTCGCCCAGATATAGCCCGGCGGACAGCTGATAAAGATTCGGCTCCTCAAGGCTCCAGATCCGCACGTCGGTTGCTTCCAACGAAACGGACAGCGTCTGCCTCGTTTCGCCAGATAGATCCACGGGGAAATCCTGTGTGCTTGTCCTTCCATCCAGCGCTCTCAGCGTCAGGCGCAGCAGGGCCGAGCCCCGCTCTCCGCCCGCGTAATCCAGGTAGGCGTCCGTTTCGACCCGCCAGCAGGACGCAGTTTTTCGGGGTCGGATCCGAAGGTTTTGCAGATAGGTTTCGCTTGTCTCCTCCAGCCAAACCTCACGATAGATGCCGCCATAGGTGAGATAGTCAATCACGTGCCCAAACGGGGGAATGTCATTTCGTTCGCGGGAATCCACGACCACGGCAAGAAAATCCTCCCCTCCCGTGGCCAGTCCGGTCAATTCGACCGTAAACGGCGTATAGCCCCCGAGATGCTCCGCTAAAAAAACGCCATTAAAATAGACCTTCGCCGCGGCCATGACGCCTTCAAAATGCAGAAACAACCGTTTCCCCGCCCGCTGCGTAAATCGAATGCGCCTGCGATAGCAGCTGATAAACTGGCTCTCGCGCTCGTCGAAATTATTCAGCGGCAATGGCCGATTTGTATGCGGCAGCCGTATGGGCAAACACCCTGTCTCGTCAAATTCCGTTTCCTCGCACCCTTCCCGATAGGCGGGCAGATAGAGCCAGTCGTCGTTCAGTTGCTGCGTGCTTCGCATGTTGAAAACGCTCCTTACCGTTGATTATAAACCCAAATGTGTTCGGTACCCTATCGTATTCGATCGTAGCGTTGATCCTGATTCCAAACATTCTCTGTTTAATATAGCATTTGTGCCGTAAAATAGAAACCATCCAAACGTCCATTGCGGCATCGCCGGAGGGTAACACATGGGTAAATATTGCGCACTCTGGGAATACATCGGCCAGAGTAATGCCCCGCAGCTGAAACTAACCTTTGCCGAGGTGCAAGAAATAGCCGGGGTCGAGATCGATCACTCGTTCCTCAACTGCAAAAAAGAACTCGAAGCATATGGCTATCAGGTTGGCAGAATTTCGCTCAAAGAGCGAACCGTGCAGTTTCAGAAAATTTCCCCATGACAGGCAAAACTCCGCTCAACGCGCGTTTTGCGGCAATGTAATCTCCCCGCAATAGTTGGTGTACATCATCTGGCGAACCTGCGCAAGGCTGTTTGCATGCGCCAGCACCCACATGAGTTTTGTCACCGCGCATTCGCTCGTCATGTCATAGGCCTGCAGGATTCCGAGTTCCAGCGCAAGCCTTCCGGTTTCATATACCGTCGGGTCGCTTGGCTCATAGCGACATTGGGTGGTGAGCAGCACCGCCACGTTGGCGTCAAGCAGCTTCTGAATGCCCTCCAGCAGATTGCGGCGCAGGCAGTGCAGGCCGCCAAGACCGAATCCCTCAATCACCACCCCCCGGTAGCCAAGCCGCGCGATGTCGTCAAACACCTCCGGCCTTGTGCCGGGGATGAGCTTGAGCAAAAAAACATTCGGTTCTATAGCGTCATCCAGCACGGGCGAAAGCGTCATTCGCTCCGGCGGCGCAATCAGGCATACATGATCGCGGCGGATAACACCAACAGGCGGCCGGTTGATGCTTTCAAACGCATTCTGGCTCGTCGTCCGTACCTTGCCAACGCGGCAGCCGAGCATAATCTGACGGTCAAACACCACAAATACTCCCGCAATGCCGCTTGCCGCGGTGATCAGCGCGTGCTTCAAATTCAATTTCGCGTCGGTATTGGGATGACCAACGGGCAGCTGCGAGCCCGTAATCACCACCGGCTTATCCACATGCCGCAGCATGAAGGAGAGCATGGATGCGGTGTACGCCATGGTGTCCGTCCCATGCAGCACCACAATGCCGTCATGCTCCGGCAGGCAGCGAAACACCTCGTTTGCAATCATACGCCATTCTTCCGGCTGAATATTGGAACTATCCAGATTAAAGATGGTCTTCGTCTCAATTTGTCCGAGTTTCTTCGCGCTCGGCGCATAGGCCAAAATATCATCCGCGGACAGTGTCGGAATCAGCCCGTCCGCCGTCTGCGTGCAGGCGATGGTTCCGCCGGTGGAGAGGATCATCAGCTTTTTCATATTTGCTCCAGGTTTGAAATTAGGATGTCAAACGCGAGGGGAAAGTTCGTCAAAACGATCATTTTTATTGTGGGGAACACTATCAAATTATCACAGTTTTTGCGGGGTGAAAAGGGAACCGGAACAATATAACATTTCCGTTCCGCCGTTCATATCCTCGGCTCAGGCGGGCGCCGGTTGCATCAAAAAAATGGTTAATATTTGGTATTCGGTAAAATATCCTGTATAATAATAACTTATAATAATCCCCAGCCTATATGTACGCTATCGGCGTCACATCACACCCCCCGACGCAATCTAAAAAATCACGCAAGGAGAAGCATGATGGAACGAATCTGCATAGCGGCCGACAGCACCTTTGACATGACCCTCGATATGGTGCAGCAATACAATGTTGAGGTCTGCCCTTCCTATGTTCGAATGGGCGACACGGATTATCTGGATTATCCCGACCTCAAGCAAAGCGATCTGTTTGACTACTTTCGGAGCACAAAAAAGCTGCCGCAGACGGCAGCCGCAAATCCCACCGACTACGAAGGCTTTTTTAAAAAATGCCTTGAGAACCACGACGCGGTGGTGTTCGTTGCCAAGAGCTCCGGCGTCTCCAGTTGCTATGCGAACGCCGCCATCGCAGCCGAAGGCATGGAGCATGTCTATGTGCTGGATTCGCTCACCATCTCGAGCGGCAGCGCTTTGCTCGCCATGGAGGCGGCCCGCCTCAAGGACACCTTGTCCGCCAAGGAGCTCTTCGACCATCTGACCGCGTATCGGGACAAGATCGTCGGCAGTTTCATCATCGAGACACTCGAATATCTGCACGAGGGCGGGCGCTGCTCCACGCTGGCTTACCTCGGCGCAAGCACCCTTCAAATTCGCCAGAGTATCAACATCCGCGAAGGCAAGCTTGTCGTCGGCAAAAAATACATGGGCACTTATAGACGCGCGTTGAAGGAGTTCATCGAGACCACGCTGGCTCAGCGCGAACAGATGAACCCGGATGTCATTATGATCTCGCATGCAATACAGGACGAAGCGCTGCTGCAGGGTCTAATCGATCAGATTGACTCGCTGCACTATTTTAAGGAGATCATCCCGCTCTCCGTCTGTGCGGCAATCGCCTGCCACGGCGGCCCCAACGCATTTGGTCTCTTTACGGTTATAAAATAGCGCGAGCGATTATAAAAAACATGGTCAGGAGTTTGGTTTGAAGAAACACATCGTGAAAAAGCACAACGCAGGCAGGGGATGCTTTGTCTGTGGAGTCAAGAACCCGTTTGGTCTGCACACGGATTTTTTTGAATTGGAGGACGGAAGCCTCGCGGCGCGCGTCACTCCCGGCGAGCATCACCAGAGCTATCCCGGGCGTGTGCACGGCGGCGTCTGCACCGCGCTGCTGGATGAGACCATCGGCCGGGCAATCAACGTCTCCGAACCGGATACCTGGGCGGTGACCGTCGAGATCACCACGCGCTATAAAAAGCCCGTGCCTTACAACGCGACGCTCACGGTGACAGGCCGCATAACGGAGAACAGCCGGCGCCTCTTCTGCGGCGAGGGTGAAATTCTCCTGCCGGACGGTACCGTCGCCGCCACCGCAACCGCGAAATACATGAAGCTCAGGCTCTCGGACATCTCGGACTTTGAGGCCAACGGCGAAAGCTGGCAGTGCTATCCCTATGACTCCGACCCGGAGGAAATCGACCTGCCGGAAGCATAAACGGAAAAATCAACAAACTGAGCCCGCCATCCATCTGGCGGGCTCAGTTTGATAAAAAAGTCCCGGGATTGCTAAGGGCCGCAGCCCTTAACCCATCGGTTACGGCTGCGGTGGCTTTTCCACCGTGACGGATCGCCCGGGATCGGGCGGTTTCTTCGCCGCTCTTTGCCGTCCGGATGTCTCAGCTCAGTTTCTCAGCGCGTTTAGTGGTGCGGGGATGCGCCCGCCGCGCTGGATAAAGCCCGCGCTGCTCTCGATATGCACCGGCATCACCGGCGCGCTGCCGAGTAATCCGCCCATCTCCACCAAGTCGCCAACCACTTTGCCCGGCGCGGGGATCAAGCGCACGGCGGTGGTTTTGTTGTTGATCATGCCGATGGCCGCCTCGTCCGCGATGATTGCGGAGATAGTCTCCGCGGGCGTATCCCCGGGGACGGCAATCATATCCAGCCCCACGGAGCAAACGCAGGTCATTGCCTCCAGCTTGTCAATCGTAAGCGTGCCGGCCTGCGCGGCGGCGATCATCCCCTCGTCCTCCGAAACCGGAATAAATGCGCCGGATAAACCGCCAACCTGAGAGCTCGCCATTACGCCGCCCTTCTTCACCGCGTCGTTGAGCAGCGCAAGCGCGGCGGTCGTGCCATGCGTGCCGCAGCGCTCCAACCCCATCTCCTCCAGGATCCGCGCGACCGAGTCCCCCTGCGCAGGCGTCGGCGCAAGGCTCAGATCGACAATGCCAAACGGAACGTTGAGCCGCGAAGAGGCCTCCCGCGCGATGAGCTGCCCCATTCGCGTGACCTTAAACGCGGTCTTTTTCACGGTCTCCGCGACGACATCGATCGAGGCGCCTCTGACCTCCTTGAGCGCATGGCAGACCACGCCGGGGCCGGACACGCCAACGTTGATGACGCATTCCGCCTCGCCCACGCCGTGGAACGCGCCCGCCATGAAGGGGTTGTCCTCCACAGCGTTGCAGAACACCACGAGCTTTGCGCAGCCGAGGCCATCCTGTTCCTTCGTGCGTTCCGCTGTCGCCTTGATGATTTCACCCATGAGGCGCACGGCGTCCATGTTGATGCCCGCGCGCGTTGAGGCGATGTTGATCGAGGAACAGACGTATTTCGTCCGCGCCAGCGCCTCTGGGATAGAGCGAATCAGGCGCATATCTCCGCGCGTGAACCCCTTTTGTACCAGTGCGGAAAACCCGCCGATGAAGTTCACGCCGCATTCCTCCGCCGCGCGATCCATCGCCTCGGCGAATGGAACATAGTCCTCCGTCTCACTCGCATCCGCAACCAGCGCCATCGGGGTGACCGATATGCGTTTGTTGACGATCGGGATGCCCATCTCGCGCTCGATCTCCTCACCGACGGAGACAAGCTTTTCCGCACAGCGCGTGATTTTATCATAGATCTTCCGCGTCGCCTTCCCAGCGTCGCCATCCGCGCAGTCGCGAAGGGAGATGCCCATCGTGATGGTTCGAATGTCAAGGTGCTCACGGTCTATCATGTGCTGGGTTTCAAAAATTTCCTTTCGATCAATCATCCTGCCGCCTCCTTAAATGCGATGCATGGCGTTGAAGATATCCTCCCGCTGGATGCGGATGGTCACGCTGAGCCGCTCGCCTTCCTTATCCAGCACTGCGGCAATGTCGCCAAATGGTACGCTTGCTTCCGCGATGTCCACGAGCATAACCATCGTGAACATGCCGCCGAGGATGGTTTGGGAGATATCGAGGACGTTGACATTGATTCCGGCGAGGGCGACACAGATACCTGCGATAATGCCCACGCGATCGTGGCCGATGACGGTGACGATGGCATGCATGATATGAAAACTCCAATCGATCAAAAAATGTTTTTCCAGTGAGTTTAACACAAGGAAGGTGGGAAAGCAACGGAGGAAAAAGCCAAGACCACCCAGAAAACGGGTGGCCTTGACTCCGAAAAAAATAGGATTACAGCCGCTGTTGCTTCCTTCGTCCCTATTACGGGTGCGCTTCCCCCGCGCGGTAGGCTGCCATGATGCTCTTAAAAATTTCCCCGCTGGAGGGCGCGGTCCAGGTAATCGCGTTTGCACCCGCTTCAATGGTCTCGCGGATGGTGTCCTCATTTGGTCCACCGGTCGCAATCATCGGCAGATCGGGGAACGAGTCGCGAATCCTGCGCACAATTTGCGCCGTCTCCGCCGCGGCGGATACATTTAAAATCGCCGCGCCAGCCGTAACGCGAGCGGCAATATCCGTATCCTCCCGCGCAATGGTGATGATCACCGGGATGTCGATGGTTTCCTTAAGTTCGCTGATCACCTCGTTCTTCGTCGGCGCGTTGACCACGACGCCGATTGCCCCCTGCATCTCCGCATAGGACGCCATGTGA
Organism: Christensenella sp.; assembly: GCA_034926785.1. GTDB lineage: Bacteria > Bacillota > Clostridia > Christensenellales > CAG-138 > UBA7703. The sequence continues at coordinate 80,826 of JAYFQU010000010.1, read as the reverse complement.
ATCACGCGTTTGCCCTGCGTCAGTCCGCCGCCAACTCCCGCAAACACGGGGATATCCGATGCGGAGATGATTGCCTGCGTGATGACCGGCTGCGGCGTAAAGGGATAGACCGCCATAATCGCGTCCGCATTGACGTTTCGAATAATCGCGAGGTCGGTGGAAAACACGATGGAGCGATAGAGCTTGCCAAAGATGGAGATGCCGCTGCATTGTTGTATGGCAGCGGGAATACGAAGCGCAAACTTGCGCAGCGTTCCGTCAATCGGGGTTGGTGTATTCATCTTGTGCCCCTCCTAAATGATAAAAAAGCATGCGTCCGAGTTCGGCAGATCCTGTGTGTGATCCCATTGTATCCGCATGTGCGGCGCCCTACAAGAGCGCAACTGTAAACTCTCGCGCAACCACTTGTAAACGTTTTTTGACCAGACTTGCAGATGCGGTTCTAATTCTGTATGATGATCACAGAGTTCCAGAAAGATTCATTATAAAATAAAACAAAATTTCGATCCGGAGCGATGCATATGGAACCATCAAACAAAGCGAATCTCATCGAAGCCAGTTTTCAGTCGGGCGCGAGATGGGCGGCGCCGCTCTCGCTCTTGCGTGAGTTACTGCTCTTTGGCGGTTTTGTGGAGGACTACAAGTGGGGCAAGCCCTGCTACACGCTCAACGGCAGCAACGTCATTATTCTGTTCGACTTTAAGGAGGCCTGTGCCATCGGGTTTATGAAGGGCGCGTTGATGAAGGACGAGGCGGGCATCCTCACTGCCCCCGGCGAGAACTCACAGGCCATGCGCATGGTGAAGTTTCAAAGCGTGGATGAGGTGCGTGCGCTGGTTCCCACGTTGCGCGCCTATATTGCCGAAGCGGTCGCGATTGAAGAGGCCGGTTTGGAAATCAAATTCCAGCCTGCGGCTGTGGCTGAAATGCCGGCCGAGTTTGCCGAGGTGTTAGAACGGGATGCCGCCGCAAAGCTCGCGTTCTATTCGCTTACGCCGGGCCGCCAGCGCGCCTACCTGCTGTACTTTTCAGACCCCAAGCAGTCTAAAACGCGCACTGCGCGCATTGAAAAATATCTGCCTCGCATCTTGAACGGCAAAGGAATGCTGGATCACGATTAAGCGGTTCAGCCGAATCGTTCACTGAAAAATGCCGCGCCAAGCGCGGCATTTCTGTCTATCAAAACAGTCCCGGGATTGTTAAGGGCCGTGGCCCTTAACCCATCGGTTCCGGCTGCGGCGGCTTTGCCGCCGCGACGGATCGCCCGGAACCGGGCGGTCTCTTCGCAGCTCTTTGCCGTGCGGAGTCCGGAGGACGAGAGGCAAAGAGCGGTTGCCCCGTCAAAAAACTTGTTTTTTGACGGTCTCAAATGCCGCGCTAAGCACGGCATTTTTTATATCAGCGGTTTATTCAATTGCCTTGAGCGACTCTACCATATTGACCCTTTCCAGTCTTGGCCGCATGACGAGGTCTACCGCAAAAGCGAAGACAAACGTCATCGCCACCGAGAGCAAAAAGCTCAGCGGCAGAATAACGACATGGAAACTCACCATATCAAAACTCAATTGATTCATCACGAAGTTGTGCAGCCAGATCCCCATCGGAATTCCTGCTAGCGAGCCAAGCAGCGTGAGCACCAGATTTTCTCGGAACACGTACGCCCCGACCTCCGGCGCGTAGAACCCAAGCACCTTGATCGTCGCAATTTCGCGGATCCGCTCGGTGATGTTGATATTGCTCAGGTTAAAGAGCACCACAAAGGCAAGCGCTCCCGCACAGAAGATGATCACGAAGATCACCAGATTCAAACTTGTCATCATGTTGTTCACGCGGTCCCGGATATCCAGCGTCACGCTCACATTCGCCGCGCTAAAATCGTCCAGCAGCGACGCCGCGACAGAGTGGATATCTTCCTTTGCGGAATCGGCAAGCGCCGCCTCAAAGGAGCAGTTCTCGCCGTAAACCTGCCGGTAGGTCGCCGGCGTCATGAGGATATAGTGGTACACAAAATTTTCGAAGACGGCGCTGACGGGAAGATCGGTCTTTTGCCCCTCGTCGGTCTCAACGCGAATGGTATCGCCCACCGAGGCGCCGGTAATCTTCGCAAGCTTTTCGCTGATAGCGACGGTGCCGTCCGCAGGATAGGGCAGCGTCTGCCCGTCCCGATGCAGGCTGATGAGGTTTGCAATATTCGGGTCTTCCGTTGCAATGACATTAACGCTCTTTACGCCCTCCCTGCTGTCAACGGAGATATTGTCGTTGCAGACAAACACAAGGTCTGAAAGAATGTTTGCTGTCTTCTCGCGGAAATCCGCCTGCTGCTCGGTGTCCTTCGGCTCATCAAACACAATTGCAAAGTCGTAGGTCATGATATTGCTAAACTGATCGTCCGCAATATTCGCAATGGAGTCACGAATGCCAAAGCCCGTGACGAGCAGCGCGGTGCAGCCGCCAATGCCGAGCACCATCATAATCAGCCGCTTGGTATAGCGAAACACATTGCGCAGTGAAATCTTGAGCATGAACCCTAGCCTCTTCCAGAGGAACGGAATCCGCTCCAGAAAAACGCGCTTCCCCTCTTTGGGCGCCTTTGGGCGCATGAGCTCCGCCGGCATCAATCTTAGTTCCGCCCGGCAGGTCAGGTAAGTAACGCCAGCGGAACAGAGCAGCGAGACCGCCATCGACAGCGCAAAGAGTGACCAGTCCAACGTATAGATAATCGGCGCAAAGCCATAGAGCATGCCATATGCCTGCCAAATGACCCACGGAAAGAGCCAGCTTCCGCCAAAGAAGCCGATCATGCCGCCAAGCAGAGCCGCGCCGCCTGCATAGGAGATGAACTTCCAGGCAATCACGCCGTCCCCAAAGCCAAGCGCTTTGAGGGTTCCGATCTGTGTCCGCTGCTCTTCCACCATACGCGTCATCGTAGTCATGGTCACGAGCGCCGCAACGAGGAAGAAGAACACCGGAAATACCTTCGACACGCCGTTGACCACGGAGGAGTCGCTCTCAAAATTGGCATAGCCAACGTTCGTTTCACGGTTCAGCACATATACGCTGGGCGCCTTGATCTTCGCAAATTCCTTTTTCCCGTCCTCAATCTTCAGGCGGCCGTCCTCCAGCTCCCGTTCGGCGTCCGCGAGTTTTTGTTCCGCCTCCGCCTTGGAGTCGAGATAGTCCTGATATCCTTTTTTATAATCTTCCCCGGCCTGCGTTAGCTTGCGCTTGCCCGATTTGATCTGATCTGTTCCGCTTGCAATCTGTTCCTTCGCGTCGTCCAGAGAGGTTTTTGTCGCGTCCAGCTGCGCCTGCGTCGCCGAAAACTGTGCTTCGGCAGCGCTTCGCGCACCATCCAGTTGAGACTGCGCTCCATTCAGTGCGTCAATCTGCGCCTGCACCGCGGCAATCGTATCCGGATCCCCGCTCGCTTGCGCCGCGCTCATCGCCGCTTCAAGTTGCGCTCTCTGTCCGTCTATCGTCGCCTGTTTTCCGTCCAGTTCCGCCAGCGCCGCTGTCTTTGCCGCTTCAAAATCGGATTTCCCCTGGTTATATGCCTTGATCCCCTCGTCATACTGACCCTGCGCCTCGTCCAGTTTCGCCTGGTTTTTCTCCAGCGCATTCCAGCCGGCGGCGATTTCATATTTCGCATCTCGAAGCTTTTCCGCAGCGTCGTTAAGCTGTTGGTCGGCATCCTCTTTTTGCGTGGTATATTCCTTTACGCCGTCGTTATACTTCTGCTCCGCATCGGCAAGTTCGTTCTCCGCGTCACTTTTAATCCGCGTATACCTCGCGTCCGCCCGTTCGGTCAGTTTTGACTTCAGCGGGTCCTCCAGCGCCGCAACCGCTTCGTCATACGCATCGCTGAAGATCCTTCCGTCCGCGTTTTTGAGCGTTATATAAATCTCCGTGTAATAATCGGTTGAAAACGCGCCCTCCGGCAGATAGACAAACGCCGTGATTTTTCCGTTCGCGAGCTTGGTCGTGCCGCGCTCCACGTTAAGATAGGCGGTAGAATCCACAAGACCAACAACGGTATATGCATCGTATGCAAACGCGTCCTTTGTATCCTCGTCGTTTTCGGCAGAGAGTTTAATCTGCGTGCCGATCATGCTCTTAGGCAGCATGCGCGCATCGCCAACACACTCCCGGTCGTTTTGGGGCATACGGCCGGCGGCAAGCTTGATGCGGTTGATCTGGTTCGTGATGGAATGCGCCGCGACCACATAGGACGCGCCGCCCTCCACCGTGACCAGTACATCCATGCTGATGGCCCCTTCGGCCGCCTGAACTCCGTCTATCGCGGCAAATACGGCCGGATCCTCCTTTTCCAAGCCCATCGTGGAAATCAGTTTTTCATCAAACATGGCATATTGCCTGAAATACTGATCTGCCGTATCCACCATTGCGTCCTGTGTTACCTTAAGCCCGGAGAAGGTGCCAACCCCGAGCGCAACAATCGCAAGGATCGATAAAAAGCGCCCGAAGGTTTTCCAAACTTCGCGCCATTGATTTTTATGCCATGTCTGCATTCCGCGCTTCACGCAACGATCTCCCCGCCAACCTTGGCCAACCGTCTGTTTCTCCCTCTCATCACCATTCAATCTCCTCAATCGGCTTTGCGTGTTCGTTGGTACGCACAGAGGATACGGTTCCGCTCTTCACCTTAACCACGCGGTCAGCCATCTCGGTCAACGCGCTGTTGTGCGTGATGATGACGACGGTCATGCCCTTTTCACGGCTGAGATCCTGTAAAATCTTGAGCACCTGTTTGCCCGTGGTGTCGTCCAGCGCGCCGGTCGGCTCATCGCAGAGCAAGAGTTTCGGGTTTTTTGCGAGCGCGCGCGCAATAGCGACGCGCTGCTGCTCCCCGCCGCTCAACTGAGCGGGAAAATTGGCGATGCGCTCGCCAAGACCAACATCCTCCAGCACCTGTTGTGCGGAAAATGGGGCTTTGGAAAGCTCCGTCGCCATCTCCACGTTTTCCAGTGCGGTGAGGTTGGGGATCAGGTTATAAAACTGAAACACAAAGCCCACGTCCTCGCGGCGATACCGCGTAAGCTGCCGCTTGTTATAGGCGGAGATTTCATCGTCGCCGAGAAGCACCTTTCCGCTCGTGAGCGTATCCATTCCGCCAAGAATATTTAAGAGCGTGGTCTTCCCTGCGCCGGATTGACCGACGATAACGCAAACCTCGCCCAGTCCGATTGTAAAGCTCACATCATGCAGCGCGTTTACCTTTACGCCCTCGGTATCATACGTTTTCGCTACATTTTCTAAAACCACATAGGGGGTCATCGATTCTCCTCCGTTATGAAAAATCTCTTCAACTTTGGTCTAGAATTGAACTTCAGACCAAATACCCGGTGATTTTACACAACAATTGTAAACGAAGCATAAACTTCGAGTACCTATTCCGAGATTGCCACAATTTTCCACACTCGTTTCATATTGTATGGTATTCTCCGGTAAAAACCGGATATAATCAAGTATACTCGACAGCAGTTTTACGAAACGGGAGGAACCGCCATGCTCACCCATCTCGCAACACCGGAGGACGTCGCCCAATGGAAGCAGACCGCTGAACGCTATCGGGGCCGCCTTTTGGCAAACCGTATTTCCGGCAGCGAACTATACGCTTATCTGCAGTCGCGATATCCCCTGCTGCCGTTGGATGACGCACACGCGAATCAGGTTGTCGTCTCCAACATTCTGGAAAACGATTGTTTTGCGAGTGAGCTTCCGCCCGGCGCGCTGCCGGAACCCGTCTGTTGCATCATTGAAAACAAAGATGCGGGCGCGGCGCTTTATCGCGCGCAGGATGAGCTGTTTTCCGGCTGCGAGATCTTTGTCGGCATCGACCTTGTCAGCGGATTTTTCGCCGTAGAGGGCAGCAGTCTTCTCTGGGATGAACTCTTTGCGCATCGCGGGCTGAGCGAGCGCGACTTGGCCAATAGCTATCTGGTCGCGGAGTACGTTGCCTGTCTTACTCGATTTGGCTTGCTGGAACAGACGCTGGCGAACTAACGCACCATAACCGGAGCGGCGTGGCAGAGCCAGAAAAGAGGGGCGCGGATGAAACCGCCCCCCTGAGGCCGTCAAAAAACGAGTTTTTTGACGGGACAGCCGCTCTTTGCCTCTCGTCCTCCGGACTCCGAACGGCAAAGCGCTGCGAGGAAACCGCCCGATCCCGGGCGATCCGTCGCGGCGGCAAAGCCACCGCAGCCGGAATCGATGGGTTAAAGGCTACGGCCCTAAACAATTCCGGGACTTTGGGGGCAGACTAGGGGGTGCGGATGAAACCGCCCCCCCCCTTTTTTTGCTTTCCAAATCTGTTGTTCGGTTTCTTTTAAAACGGTTCCTTATGGCAGTAGTTGGTGCCCGGGCAGCCGCTGCAGGAGCAGCCGCAGGCGCCTTTATGCTGTTTTTTGTCCCGAATCATCTTCGCAATCACCGCCGCAACGATTGCGGCGATTGCCGCCCCAACCACGAGGGAGGCCCAATTGGCTGACAGCCAGTTCATCAGAATCATTCGCTCCTTTCAGTAAACTTTTTTCTGTTTTCTATCTCCCCGCAATTTTCTTTTCATAGGGGTTTTTGCGCAGCAGCAGGTAGAACAGCAGCGAAGCCAGAACAATCGCGGCAATGGTACCGATGCTGAATATTCTGCTTTCAATCCAGCTTCCAAGCTGGAAGACGATCAGGGCGATCACATAGGCAAACACCGTCATGTAGCCGATTGCAGCCCAGGTCCATTTCGCGCTTTTCATCTCGGTTTTTATCGCGCCCATCGCGGCGAAGCACGGCGCGCAAAGCAGGTTAAAGAGCATAAAACTAAACGCGGAGAGCGCGGTGAAATCCAGCGCAAGGTTGCTCCAGATTTCCATTCCATTCTCCGCCACCTCGGCGAATCCATAGAGCACGCCGAAGGTGTTGACCACGTTCTCCTTGGCAATCAGGCCGGTGACGGTTGCGACCGCCTGCTTCCAGCCACCAAATCCGAGCGGTGCAAAGATCGGCGCAATCGCGTTGCCAATTCCGGCAAGAATGCTCGTGTTGTTGTCTCCAACCAGCTCGAACCTGCCGTTGACCACGCCAAATCCCTGCAGAAACCAAAGGACAATCGCCGAGATCAGGATGACGGAGCCCGCGCGCTTGATGAAGCTCCACCCGCGTTCCCAGGTGCTTCGAAGAACGTTTTTCATCGACGGGGCGTGGTAGCTCGGCAGCTCCATCACAAACGGCGCCGGGTCTCCCGCAAACGCCTTGGTTTTTTTGAGGATAATCCCGCTGACAATGACCGCGGCAACGCCGATAAAGTACGCCAGCGGAGCGACCCACCATGCGCCGCCAAAGATAGCGCCGGCAAAAAGGGCGATAATCGGCATCTTCGCGCCACAGGGGATAAACGTCGTCGTCATGATGGTCATGCGGCGGTCGCGCTGGTTTTCTATCGTCCGGCTTGCCATAATGCCCGGCACGCCGCACCCGCTGCTGATCAACATAGGGATAAACGATTTCCCGGAAAGGCCCACCTTGCGGAAGATGCGATCCATGATAAACGCGACACGCGCCATATAGCCAACATCCTCCAGCAACGCAAGCAGGAGGAAGAGCACCAGCATCTGCGGCACAAAGCCGATCACCGCGCCGACGCCGCCAACAATGCCGTCAATCACCAGGCTGCTTAGCCAGGGAGCAACGTTTGCCGCCGCGAAGAGCGAGGTTAGCCCGCCGCTAATCCACCCACCAAAGAGCGTGTCGTTCGTAAAATCGGTCACAATCGTGCCGATCGTGGTCACGGCTATATAGTAGACAAGGAACATCACCGCGGCAAAGATCGGCAACGCGAGCCAACGATTGGTCACCACGCGGTCGATGCGGTCACTCGCGCTAAGTTTCAGGCCTGTATGGTTCTTTTTCACGCTGGCGTTCACAACACGGCTGATATAGGCATATCGCTGGTTGGTGACGATACTCTCCGCGTCGTCGTCCAGCTCCCGCTCGCAATCCGCGATATGCCCTTCTATTTGCGCCGCTGTCCCCAGGTCGAGCGCGAGGGAGGCCCGCACCTTCGCATCCCGCTCAAAGAGCTTCACGGCATACCAGCGAAGGAGGCTTTTTTCAACCTTCTGTTCGATGAATTTCTCGATATGCCCCAGCACACGCTCCACGCTGCCGGAGAACACGCTCGGCCGTTCGCCAAGGGTATTCGACTTTGCGGCGGCGATGGCTCTCCCGGCCGCTTCTGTCGCGCCGATGCCCTTGAGGGCGGAGGTTTCGATTACCGCGCAGCCCAGCGCCACCCCTAATTTGACAAGATCGATCCGATCTCCGTTTTTGGGCACGATGTCGATCATGTTCAGCGCAATCACCACCGGGATACCAAGTTCCAGCAGTTGAGTAGTAAGGTAGAGGTTTCGTTCAATGTTGCTGCCGTCTACAATGTTTAGGATTGTGTCCGGCTTTTCCGCGACCAGATAGTTGCGCGCAACAACCTCCTCCAGCGTATACGGAGAGAGCGAATAAATGCCAGGCAAATCCTGAAGGATAACGTCGGGGTTTCCCTTGAGCTTGCCCTCCTTCTTCTCAACCGTTACGCCCGGCCAATTGCCAACCGATTGGGCGCTGCCCGTGAGCTCGTTAAACATCGTCGTTTTGCCGCTGTTCGGGTTGCCGGCAAGCGCAATCTTAATCCCCATAAAATCTCCTTCGCCTCTCTTCCTGATCGTAGTTTGTTAGCAGCTTCTAACTACAGAGTCAAAAATATGCGGCCCCCGCCGCTTCCACTGCAATCCATTATTCTACCTCAACGCTTGCCGCATCGCTGTTTCGAACAGAAAGCTCATAGCCGCGCACGGTCACCTCCAGCGGATCGCCCAATGGCGCCATCTTGCGCACATAGACCTCCACACCTTTTGTCAAACCCATATCCATAATTCTGCGCTTAAGCGCGCCTTCGCCGTGGAGCCTTACCACCGTCGCTGTCTGCCCGATTGGAACATCCCGCAGTGTCTTCATGCGAAATTTCTCCTGTCTGTCTCAATCAAAATTCGATTCGCCATCTCACCGCCAAGCGCGATTCGGCAATCCTTCACTTGCAGGATCATAGTTCCGTTGATCGCGCTGATCACCATCACGCGCTCGCCAACCGCAAACCCAAGCTCCGACAAGTGCTGCCGCACCTCGTCTTTGCCCGTAATCCTCACGATATAGTTCGTCTCTCCTGGTTTCGCCATCGATAGCGGCATCCTGTGCCCTCCTGTCATACGCCGTCTAACTCCGTCAGCCTGTTAGACGCGTCAAACTCTTGCATTACGCAGTTTACATCTTCTAACTCAACTTGTCAATACCGGATTCGGGATATTTTATCGCCTAGCTCCGGCTTTTTTCCGACGTGACATCGGTCAACTTGCGTGATGTCGCATGAATTGATAAAATACGAATATACCGCTGGTTTTCACACCGTGGCCACCGGAGGGAAAGAGGATTCAGCATGGGTCGATTTGCGGTAACCAACCTTTTTGGTATACAGGGGTTCAACATCGCCTGGTATGGCGTGATCATCGCAAGCGGAATGGTGCTTGGCATTCTGCTCGCTTCGTTCCGCGCGAAAAAACGCGGCTGGTCGGCCGATGTAGTGCTGGACTTCCTCCTGCTCGCCGTGCCGCTGGCTGTCGTCGGCGCTCGATTATACTACGTCGCTTTCGAATGGGAAAACTACTCGAACAACCTTCTTAAAATATTTGCCGTCAACGAGGGCGGCCTCGCCATCTATGGCGCGGTCATCGGCGGATTTCTCGCGGCGTTTCTCTTCTCCCGGGCGGTGAAATTTCCGTTTTTCAAGCTCATCGATCTTGTGATTCCGAGTTTGATTCTAGGTCAGGCGATCGGGAGATGGGGTAACTTTATCAATCAAGAAGCGTTCGGCGCGCTGGTCGCCAATCCGAAGTTCCAGTTCTTCCCGCTTGCGGTCTATATTCAGTCGCTTGGCGAATGGCATCAGGCAACATTTTTCTACGAGAGCTTCTGCAACGGCGTTCTATTGATCATCACCCTGCTGCTAGGTCGAAGGGGCGTCAAGGACGGCACGCTGCTTGCTGCCTATTTCATCGGTTATGGCATCGTTCGCACGATCATTGAAGGATTGCGCACGGATAGTCTCTATCTCTTCGGCACTGTGCGCGTGTCCCAGTTGCTCTCCGTGCTGCTGGCGATCGTTGGAGTCCTACTGCTGATCCTGATCAAAACGGACAGGTTAAAGACCAAGTCTTACTCCGGCAAATATTGCGTCATTCTGCCGGAGGACGAAGACAACGCCAACTAGCGCAGCATGCGTATGAATAATAACGAGGGCGAATACGGGTTTTCGCTCTCTTCACCCCATCGGCAATGCCCCCTAGACGTTGCCGATGGGGTTTGCTTTGGGTTAAAACGATGCAAATCGCGCTTTTTCTATAAACTTGGCGAATTCATCGCCGAATGCGATTGGTCATTGGGGAGGGTCAACCCCGCCATCGTCTGAACGGGTTGACCGCTCCCCCAAGGAGAGCGAGGTTCCGTTCTCTCGTGCTTAATCATGCTCGATCTGCCCGCAGCAAACCCTTTTCCATCAGCGTTCCTCTTCCTGTTTCAAACACCAGGCTTTCAGGATAGCTGTCTGCGTTTTCCCATCCGGGATGCTCCCGCGCAGGATATCCTCTACCACTTTGCCAAAGGGGCGGGTTTCAACATGCAAAAACTCATCCTCATCCGGGTGCGCCGCGCTCTGCGTCAGCCCCCGTGCGAGGAAGAGATAAATCCTCTCGTCCATCACCGCAACGGAGGGATAAAACACACCGAGGGGAATCAGCTCCGCCGCTTCCATCCCCGTTTCCTCGGAGAGCTCACGCCGTGCGCAGGCCTCGATCTCCTCCCCCGCATCCAGCTTACCCGCAGGAATTTCCAACATCGTCTCGGCAAATGGATAACGATATTGCCGCACGAGTATCACGGTTCCCTCCTCGGTGATCGGAACCACGGCAACCGCACCGGGATGGCGCATCACCTCCCGCGTTGCGTGTTTTCCATTTGGCAGGCGAACGGTGTCCCTGAATAGGTGGACGATTTTCCCCTGGAAAATTTCTTCGGAGGATACCGGCTCCTCGATCAGATCCAAGTCGTTGTGTTCCATTTAGCCTCCATTTTTCACGTCTTTCTACTGATGCGATTGTACCACATGCCCTCGGTTCTGAATACCCGCGAAGACGTACCGCGATGTCGCCGTTGCTTCCAAACCAGCGCTATATTATAATAAGAGTGATTTCAATTACGTAGCTTATCAGTATTCATTTAGAGGATTGCGCGCAAGATGAAGATCGGCTATGCCTGCCTCTGCGTCGCTGTGGAGGGCACTCAGATTAAGAATTGCAACCTAAAATCCGCTACGCCGGAGCGGCTCCTCTCGCTTGTCAACTCCAATCTTATCGCTCTGGAACGCATGATCGACTACAATATTGCAAACGGAATATCGCTCTATCGCATCAGTTCAGATATCGTGCCCTTTGGCTCCAGCGTCGCCGCCGCGCTCTCCTGGGACAGTCTCTTTCAAACGGATTTGGCGCGCATCGCAGGGAAGATTCGGCAAGGTAACATGCGCGTCTCTATGCATCCCGGGCAATACACCGTGCTCAATTCGCCGGATCGCGGCGTTGTGCAGCGGGCGATAGATGACCTGGGCTATCACGCCCGTTTTCTTGACGCCCTCCGGCTCGATGCCACCCATAAAATCGTCCTGCACGTTGGCGGAAAATATGGCGATGCATCCGCCGCAATGGCGCGCTTTGCCTTGGCCTACCGGGACTTAGACGAGGCAATCACGCGCCGTCTGATTCTGGAGAATGACGGCTCAATCTACACGATCTCCGAGGTGCTCAATCTGTGTCATTCCATCGGGGCGCCTACGGTTTACGACAATCTGCATAACGCAATCAACCCGGCAGACCAGGCAAAAAGCGACGACTACTGGATTTCTCTTTGCCGGGAAACCTGGAAATCAAGCGATGGCACGCAAAAGACGCACTATTCCCAGCCGCATCCCGGCAAGGTGCGCGGCGCGCATTCCGAAACCATCGCAATCGATCCCTTTTTGAGATATTGTCACGGTCTCTCGGGCGAAAAACCGGATATTATGTTGGAGGTGAAGGATAAAAACCGCTCGGCGGTGAAATGCCGGCTTAGTCTCTCAACCTCGAATCAAAAGTTGCTTGAAACCGAGTGGGGCCGTTATAAATATAGCGTTCTCGAGCGTTCTCCGGCAGACTATCAAGCCATCCGCGAAATGCTCAAAGATCAGTCGGAAAACCATGCTAAACTGTTTTATCAAACGGTCGAGCGCGCGATGCGGACGCCGGAAAACCGGGGTCGCGCCCTCAACGCTCTGGAGCATGTTTGGGGGTACAGTTCGGATCTTGCCTCCCCTGCCGAAGCAAAGCAGTACGGCGCGAAACGCGACGCATATCTACGAGGCGATTGCTCGCTCGAGAAGGTAAAACAAGTGCTTTACCGCCTCGCCCAGAAGTACCGGCAGGATTATCTGCTCGGCTCCTATTACTTTATTGACTGAGATGCGCCAGATGGGTTGCTGAATAAAATGATCGGAAAAGTATTGATCCAGGCGTATTTCAACAACCTCTCCGAATATCTTTCGCGGAATGGGTTCGGGGAAGCGCGCTGATCCGGGGTGTGGTCGCAGCGCTTGCGCAGACACTCACGGCGTTCGTCGCGGTCATTGGGGCCATCATTTTTAATAAACAATCCGAACCCAGGCAATCGTCCGATCACCGGATCGACAGAATGATAAATTGTAGCATACGGGGGAATTCATGCAACAGACGACCCAACGGTATGACGCCGTCGTCATTGGCGGCGGGCTCTCGGGACTTACGGCCGCAAGCCTCCTCGCCAAGAGGGGGCTTCATGTCGCCGTCGTGGAAAAAAGCAATCAACCCGGTGGTTCCTGCGGTATCTTTCGGCGCGGAGAAACTACCTTTGACCAGGGTTCCGCGATGCTCTACGGATTCGGCGAGACGGGGTTTAACGCGCATCGTTTCGTCATGAACTGTCTCGAAGAACCGATTGATGTGCTCAAACACGAGCTGCTCTATGTCGTTAACTATGAAGGTCAGCGCGTGCGCTTCTATGCGGATGTCGATCGATTCGTCGAGGAGCTTTCGCGGGTTTTTTCGACGCAAAAGAAACAAATTCAGCGATTTTATCGTGATATGACAAAGCTTTATCGCCATATCATGGTAGAGTCCCCCAGCTATACAACGGCGGACGAGACCCCGCCGAAGGACGGACTGAGAGGCATCCTTCGGCACCCGTTATCCTACATCAAATTTCTAAGCTATCTGAACAAGAGCGCACAATCGCTGCTGCAACAGTATTTTACCGATCCGGCCATCTATCATTTTTTTGATAAACTCACCTCAACCTATTGCTATGCGACGGTGGAGGAAGCCCCCGCCGTGCTCGCCGCCGTCATGTTTGTGGACAATCACACCGGGGGAAGCTGGTATCCCGCAGGGTCTACGCTGTTTTTGCCCGGCAAATTGGAAAAGGTGATTGAGGAACACGAGGGCGATCTGTTCCTCGGCAGAGAGGTTGTTTCGATTTTATTCGAAAGGGGCGTCCCCTCCGGCGTTCTGCTGGATGACGGAACCGAGCTCTATGCGGAGGACATCGTCTACTCCGGCACGGTCTGGAACCTATATGGAAAGCTGCTGGGCGAGGCGCATGCATCGCCAAAGCGGCAAAACTGGGCAAAAAGCCTCGTTCCAACCTATCCAAGCGTGGTGCTCTATGCCGAGGTGGATCGCTCGGTGATTCCGGCCGGGACCGCCCCCGTGGAAATGTTGGTTGGCAACCCGGAGCAAATTGACGAAAGCGAGGTCACCGCCTATCTTTTCAGCATCGACGACCGCTCTATCTGCCCGGATGATGCCCACGCCGTCATGGCCATCGGCCCAACGTTTCAACGCTGGGCGGGCGCAGACGCGCGAGAGTATGCGCAGCGAAAGGAAGCGGAGAAGACGCGCCTCATCGGTGTGCTGGAACGGCGCTTCCCCGGCTTTTCGGGTGCGGTGCGCTATGCCGAGGTAGCAACCCCGCGCACGATAGAGCGCTACACGATGAAAAATGGCGGCGCAGTCGCCGGGCCCAAGCAGATGCTGGGGCAGCATATGTTCAAGCGCCTGCATACAAAGAGCGAGTTTCACAATCTCTATTGCTGCGGCGAATCCACCGTGATGGGCACCGGCACACCGACGGTGACCACCAGCGGCCTCTCTGCCGCCAACGCTGTGCTCAAGAAGCGTGGATTAACGCCTTTCGTGTATGACAAAAATCAGAAGAACTATGTGCGGCAGATCCCCCTGCCCTTTACCAAAGAGCAGTTGTATGCCGACCAGCCGGAGCCGCTGCGGAGCGTGCTGCGCGCCGCGATGCGCTGCCGTTTTTGCGAACACCCAACGTGCTGCGGAAGAGCCGGCGCCGATATCCCGGGCATCATGCGGCGCGTCGCGGTTGGCAATCTCGCTGGCGCAATCAAGTGCTATCGCGCGCATCCGGTTGATGAAAGCACGCTTCAGGAGTATGAAAAGCGCTGCATCCGCTCGCTGGAGGGTGGTATTCCGGTTGAGATTTCCCGCGTAATTGCGGCAATTTTGGAGGATTTTACATGAGGGAGCAATATGATGTTGTGGTGGTCGGCTCCGGCGCAGCGGGTTTAACCGCAGCGGCGTATAGCGCAAAAGCGGGTATGAGTACCCTTGTTTGCGAGCGCTGGCATAAAACAGGCGGCCTTGTGGAGAGCTTTACCCACGAGGGATTCACCTTCGATGCTGGCATCCGCGCGTTTGAGGACTCCGGCGTGATTACGCCAATGCTCCGTTCCCTCGGCATTGAGATGGAGTTTGTCAAAAACCCTGTCTCCGTCGGGATCGGTGAGCATTGGGTTCGATTGTCGGGCGGGGAAAGCCTCGTTTCCTATGCTAATCTCTATCAATCCATCTTCCCCGCGCACGCGGAGGAAATTGACGCTATCATGCGCGAGATCTCCAATGTCATGCGCTATATGGATGTGCTTTATGGCATCGAAAATCCGCTGTTTTTGGAAAGCGAGCTCAAAGACCCGCGATATTTAACCAAAACACTCCTCCCTTGGCTCGTCCGCTACAGCAGCAACATCAAAAAAGCCGGGCGCCTGAACGAGCCCGTGCGCGACTATCTCAAAAAGTTCACCACAAGCGAACCACTGATTGACATGATCTGCCAGCATTTCTTTGCCGAAACGCCAACGTTCTTTGCGCTGAGCTATTTCGGGCTGCATCTGGACTATCGCTATCCCGTTGGCGGAACTGCGGTACTGCCGCAAAAACTAACGGAGTATATCACAGCGCGCGGCGGCGAGGTGCTTCTGCAAGCCGAGGTCGTTCATGTGTTGCAGGATAAGCACGCCATTCAGCTTGCCGACGGGCGCGTCATCCGGTATCGCCAGCTCATCTGGGCGGGAGATCAAACCGCGCTTTATCGTGCGCTAGGCGACCCGATTCATGAGAGTATCCGAAAACAGAAGGCCCTGGTTGAGCAAAGCCATGGCATCGACTCTGTCATGACGTTGTTTATCGGCAGCAGTATCCCCCCCGAAGAAGTCGCGCGCATTTGCGGCGCGCACGCGTTCTATACGCCTAAGACGGCGGGGCTCTCCGCCTTGTCGGATTGGCGCTCGTTCCAACCAGACGGCATCGACGCCCTTCTGCAGTGGGTGGTTGATTATTTGGAGAACACCACCTACGAAATCTCGATTCCCGCCCTGCGGGATTCCTCCCTCGCGCCGGAGGGCAAGACAGGGCTTGTGGTCAGCACGCTGTTTGATTATGATCTTTCGCTTTTCCTTCAGGAGGCGGGCAGCTATGAGGCGCTTAAGTCGCTCGTGACAAAGACCGTGTTGCGTGTGCTCAGCAGCTCCGCACTGCCGGGACTGGCGGAGCGCGCGGAACGCGTGCTCTGCTCCACGCCGCTCACGGTGGAGCGCGAAACAGCCTCCCGCCACGGCGCAATCACCGGCTGGGCCCATACCAATCATCCTATGCCCGCCATCCATCAGTTTACTCAAATCAAGAAAGCGGTGTTAACCCCAATCCAGGACATACTCCAATGCGGCATGTGGACCTTCAGCCCCGCCGGACTCCCCGTTTCAATTATCACGGGCAAGCTCGCGGCGGATGCGGCCTTCCGCCATCTTCGTAAAAAGAAGGGGAATGCATGACGATATTCATCGTCGAACTCGTCATCATCATACTCGGCCTATTCGCGGCAGCGCTGCTTTTTTGGCGCATCCCGATTCTGCCGGGAGCAACCCCTATCCCCGCCATGCCTCATGTTTCGATCATCATCCCCGCGCGAAACGAGGCAGAGACGCTCCCGCTGCTGCTCGCGAACTTAGAGCAACAGGTCGTTAAACCATACGAAATCATCGTTGCGGATGATGAATCGGAGGATGAAACCGCCCAGATAGCGCGCTCGTTTGGTATAACCGTGCTGTCCCTCCGCAATAAGCCCGCAGGGTGGGTTGGCAAAAGCTGGGCCTGTCAGCAGGGCGCTTTGCAGGCGACCGGTGACGTATTTCTCTTTCTGGATGCGGATGTTCGCCTCGCGCCGGACGGATTGGCGCACATTTTCTCCGCCTATCTGGAGAATGGAACGGTCTCCGTTCAGCCGCGGCATATGACGCAGAAACCCTATGAGCAATGTTCCCTGATCTTCAACCTGATCCAAATTGCCGCGAATGGCACCGCGCTGCCAAAACCGGTTCATCTCGGTCTATTCGGGCCAATCATCGCCATCTCACGCGAGAATTATGCTCTTGCAGGCGGGCATGAGGGAATCAAATCCAGCGTGGTGGAGGATATGGCGCTTGCGGACCATCTCCGGCAAGCAGGAATACCGTTTCAAAGCTTCGTTGGAAACGCGAATGTTTCGTTTCGCATGTATCCTGCAGGGGTTTCCGCGCTGCTGCAGGGATTCACCAAAAACCTTGCAACCGGCGCCGCAAAAACGCCCGCTTGGTTGTTTTTGCTCGTTTCGCTGCTGCTTGCCTCCGTCACATCGGTCGCCATGCATCTCATCCTCGCCCTCGCGCGCGGGGAGGCGGCGTTGCCGCTCTACGGCACGCTCTATCTCCTCTGGGTGATGATACTGTTTTCCGCCAGCAGGAAAATTGGGCGCTATTCTCCGTTTGCCGTGGCGCTCTATCCCATTCCGTTGATTGTATTTTTATTGGTGTTTATCAACTCCGGCATCCATCGGATCTTCCGCATCAAGGTGAAATGGAAAGGACGGGCAATCTCGCTCGAGCGCTGACCTATGCAGGTGTTCTATCCAAGTCAATGGGTGATGATACTTCTGTTTATTGCGATCTGGGCGGTGGTTCCGCTATTGTTCGCGCTCCTATGTCTGCGCCTGCCGAATCGCTTGTTCGAGCCGGATTGCTTTTTCTGGCGGTCGTTTCGCTGGGAAAAGGGCGGTAAGATCTATGATCAGGTATTTCATATCCGTCGCTGGAAGCATCTCCTGCCGGATGGCGGAGGCGTCTTAAAAAAGCAGGGTTATCACAAGCGCAATTTAACGGACTATTCCGAGGAAAATCTGCATCGTTTTTTAATTGAAGCCTCTCGCGGCGAACTGACGCACTGGCTCGGCATCCTGTCATTCTGGGTTTTTGGTCTGTTCGCCCCGCCCTCCGTGATCTGGATGATGCTTCTCTACGCACTCCTTGTCAACTTGCCCTGCATCATCGCGCAGCGCTTTAACCGGCCGCGTATCTATGCGTTCCTGCGCCTAGGCGGATCCTGAGCGCACGGCGGGAAAACAATAATGCGGGCTGCACAAAACACGCCGGACGAAATCGCCCGGCGTGTTTATCTTTGAATGGTCCCCTAATCGATGCTGCCCGTATGCGCCAGTTCAACAAACACTTCCACCCACGAGGGATCAAATTGCGTTCCCGCATAATGCTGTATCTCATCAACACATTGTTCAAAGCTCATTGCGTCACGATATGGACGGCAGGAACGCATCGCATCGTAGGCATCCGCAATGGCGATGACGCGCGACCCCTCCGGGATTTCTTTCCCACTCCAGCCATCGGGATATCCCTTGCCATCATATCGCTCGTGATGATGGCGGATGATCGGCCAAATGCGGCTGCCGGGATCGAGCGGACGGATGATATCCGATGCAATGCTGCTATGCTGCTTGATGGTTTCGTATTCATCCTGCGTCAGCTTGCCGGCCTTTTGTACGATTGCGTCTGGGATGCAGATTTTTCCGATATCGTGCAGCTTTGCCGCCCACTGCACATCTAAAAAATGCTCGTTGACGCCATACATTTGCTCATAGAGCTTGCTTGCAATCGTACTAACGCGCTTTGAGTGGCCGTTGGTGTAGAGGTCCCTTGCTTCCAGCAGGTTTGATAGCATTTCCATGCTCGTCATCATCAGCCCGTGAAATTTTTCCAACAATGAATCGTGTGCAATCTCCTGCGCGCGCTGATAGGCAGCCTTGCTTTCCTCCGCCTTCCTTCGCTCGGTGATGTCACGCGAGACAACCAATACGCCTTGCAGACTGTGTTCGCCATCGTAAACGGGCGCATAGGTGTTCTCATAGAATTTATCGTTGATCGAATCCGTCACCATACGGGAAAAGGTGGTTCCCTCATGCGTTTTCAGGTAATCGAGTGCACGATTTACCTTTTCTATAGAGCCTTCCTTGTGACAGTATAGCATGTTGTTGCCAAGGACGTTTTCGCGCTTTATGTTGCGAATGCGTTCCGCCGCATCATTGACAAACACGATTATGCCTTCCGCATCGGAGAGAATAACGCCGTCCTGCGATTGCTGCAAGACAAGCCTATACAAATTTTCCATCCATAGGTTATCCATTTTTGTGCCTCCGCTTTTCAGCGCTCCTTTATCAGGCAACCCCATGCTGTTACATCCGCGAGAAGCGTTTTCCAACTCGCCCAGATATTACTATAATATCCTGTTTGCAAATTTGCAATAGGCATAAAAAATGTTGATTGTTTCGCGCTTTTTTTCAACAAGCAGCGATCGGTCAACAGTTAATCCATGTTACTATGTAACATATAACTGTCCGCTAGTTCCTGGTAAAAAAAGATCGGCGAAGCCCCATCCCAAAGCGCTCCGCCGATGATGATTTTTTTACTATACATTGCTCTTCTGTTTATATGCCTGCGTTCCGGCATGCGTCGATCAAAAGAAGAACAGTCCGATTGCTCCGGGGCCGACATGCGACGCGGTGCAGGGTTCAAAATTAGCAACCGTTACATTGACATTCGGCGCAAAATCCACAATATCCGCCGCGAGCAGATGCGCCTCGTCCTCGCAGCCCGTGTGCGTAATCCCAACCTCGCGGTTCTCCTCGGCGGAAACATGCTTCTGCTGAAAAACTTCGAGCAACGCTTTGATCGCTTTTTTACGCCCGAGGATCTTCTGGTCCAGTACCAGTTTTCCCTCCTCATCACCCTTTAAAATGGGCTTGAGGTGTACAATCGATCCCGCCAGCGCCGCGCTGCCCGAGATGCGGCCGCCGCGCTTGAGAAAATTCAGATCGTCCACCATGATGTGGGAGTGGATCTGATGCGTGCGCGCTTCCAGTTTCTCCGCCGCTTCGCGCGCATTTGCGCCGCTGTCCCGTAGTTTCGCCGCTTCCAGAACGAGTAGTCCTTCCCCCGCAACGGCGCTCAGCGAATCAACGATCCTGATGCTGCGCTCCGGATACTTCCGCTGCAGAATCTCCGCCGCAGTCTGGCTGCAGCCGCAGGTTCCGCTGATCCCGCTCGAAATGGAGAGATAGACAATATCCCTGCCCGCCTGCAAATGCGGCTCAAAGGCGGCGAGAAAGGTTGCGGTGTTGACCATGGATGTCTTCATCTCCAACGTGGTTTCCTCGCGCATGCGTTTGAAAAAAGCGGCATGATCAAATACCACGCCCGGCTCATAGCAGAGAATTTCCTCTCCGTTGAGCGAAACGGTCAATGAGACCACCTCAATTTGATGCGCAGTCAGCTCTGCTTCCGTCAGGTTTGCAGAGGAGTCGGTATATAGTGCGAATGACATTGTTCGCTTCACCTCATTTTCTAGTTTTCCAAACCATAATAACCGTTTTCACATATTATGTAAAGAGATATTCAAAAAACAACATCTGGTATTTTGCCTTGATAGCGTCTATAATAAGACAAACCCCCGGCGAAAGGAGACCGATATGCAATACGACAAAAGCCAGGTCGCGGATAAGCTTCTCCGCTGGGAGCGATTTCTGGCTTCCTATCGCCTGCCGGAATGGCAAGATCTGCCGCAGATCGATCTATATCTCGATCAGGTAATCGCGCTGGTCAATCAGTTTCTCGGTTTCTTTGTCTATGACCCCGCCGAGGAGAAGCTTTTGACCCCATCCATGGTCAACAACTACGTCAAGAGCAGGCTCATCCCCCCGCCGGTTCGCAAGAAATATGGCAGAAAGCACATAGCGCTGCTCTTGATGATCTGCACCTTTAAGCAGTCTGTCAGCATGGCGGCGATGTCCAACATGCTTCCCTCAAATGACGAAGCGCTGATTCGGGAGGAATATGCGCGTTTCACGGTTTCCTTTCAGCGGATCTCACGCTATGTGGTGCAGCAGGCAAAGGCGAGCGCGGAGCCAATCTTTGATGAATTTGCAAACACGGGAACCGAGGTCAGCGACCTTGTCGTCGGTTCCTCTATCGCGGCGAGCTTCGCGCGGCTTCTCGCGGGCAAGCTCATCGCCCTGCGCCTGCCGGAGGAGGAACCAACCGCTTCCGAGTCGGAACAGAAACCGGAATAATCCAAATATGCGCACACGGGCCTCGGCGCAACGCCGAAGCCCGTTTTTTGTTGCTTTCTCGCTTTCGGAATGCGCTAGTCTTTACAGAGCGTGCGCTTCATATCCGCCGCGAATTTCTCAATCCTTTGCCCCATCCCCTCCGCCTGCATCGCCTCGCCGGGATAGTTCGCGGTCTGCATCAGACAAAACCGTGGCGGCAGCATGAAGGTTTTATTGAGGCAAAGCGCGCCGAGCACCTGCTGTGCGACCAGATCGCTCCCGCTATAGCCGGAGACAACCACCGCGTAGAGATATTTTTCGTAAAGCGAGTTGTAGACCAGCACACTCGTGAGGCGATTGATGAACGCGAGGATATTTGCGCTCGCGCTATCGTTATAGTTGGGGCAGAGCAGCAGCAGCGCATCGCAATCATTGATTGCGGGATAGACGTCGTTGGTGATCACCCCGCCATAAAAGCAGCTGTTTTGCCGCGCAAAGTGCGCACAGGTTTTATAGGAACAGCCCCTGCAATCGAAGATTGCACCATTTTGCAGCGAAATCTCGCGAATCTCACAGTCGCTGGAGAGTCGTTCGGTAATCGCCGCGCCAATTTGCAGGGTGTTGGAGGTGGAGTGGTCGGACGCATGCAGCAGCAGCACCTTTGGCCTTGCGTGGGGCCCGGGCGCAAAGTCCATCAGGCGAAGCGCGAGTTCCCGCGATGCCTGCCGGTATGCCTCCGCCGTAGATACGTTGCGCCGAACCGCCTGCACGCGCCAATTATCCAGAGATGCGGTTGCTTCTACAAGCGGTTTCCCCGGAAAGCGGCATCCGGAAAGGTTCGCCGCAAGAGCGAGCATATCCGCCGTCTGCTTCGTATAAAGCTCCCCCGCGCTGTCGACGATCATCGCGCCGGCGGAACCCTCCATCGCATACGGATGCACGCGAAGAAACGCAATCAGCGAAAGCACCTCCGCATCCAGCCCATGCTCGCTTAGCGCAAGCGCAAAGAGAATCTTCCCTCCCGCAAGGCGGGGCAACGCATCTAAGCAGGTGACCCTTTCGTGCGAAATACCGCTGAGCGCGAAATCGAGCGTCTGCTTGAGCCGCGCGTTTTCTCCGCAGCAGACCACCATCAATCCGCCCATTTTGCATCAAACTCCTTTAGTTGCTGAAAACTCTCCTCCATGCGCGCCCGCAATTCCGGATGCAGCGGTTCCCTTTGCTGCTCCGCGCCAAGCGCCGTAATGCGCGAACGGCAGCCAAAGTAAACGCCGCCGAGCGGGGCCGCCGCATCATGCCACTCCCCGCGCAGCGCGCGGAGCACGGACACTGCCGCGGAGGAAAGACCAGGCGCGATGTATGGTTTGTACCCGTAGGAGCGCACCTCCAAATTCGCCGTCTCCGCCAGATGCGTCAGATGCCGCGAGATATCGTCGTGATAGCCTTCTCCAGGCGCATTGGCGATAACAAGCCCGTGCCCATGCGGCCCATAGCAACGGAGCTGATCCGTTTTTAGGCCATTGTTCTTGGCCGCATAGATCGCCCGCGCATGCATAACGCCAAGACCAAAACCACGTACCTGCTCCGGGAGCAGCCCCTGCCAGTCCAGCTCTCCCTTTTCATTTTGGTTGCTCATGAGAAACACCGCGCGGCTTAGTTGATCTACCGGGTCGGAAATCTGCAGGAACAAGCCGGAAAAGCCACTCTCGCGTGCACGTTTGGCATAGGGGCGCAAGAGTTCCCGGTTAGCGGCGTACTGCATCATGCGAATATCTTTGCCGCTCTCCGCGCCTACCTCCGGCACCGCCTGCGCGGCGGTAAAGAGCAGCGCGTCGCAGCGAAACAGGTCTTCATCCGGCGGAATCACAACCGGCGGCAGACATTCACCATCGCGAACGGATAAAACCTGATTCAGCTCCGCCTCGTAGCGCAGGCGCTTGTTAAAATCGGAGTCGAACACGCCGATCTCCTTGAGATCCGTCCCAAGCAGTTTGAGTCCCATCGCCGTCGTGCCGCCAACGTTGCCAAGCCCGACGAGATGCACAACAAGCGGCGAATCCTTTCGATAGAACCCCTCCTGCAACACGCGAAACCAGCGCGCAAAGACGGTGTTTGCGACGGTTGCCCCATATTGTTCCAGAAATTGCGCGAGCGCGCCCTTCTCCGCGTCAGCCCCAGGCATCGGCTGCAGCAGGTTAACGCCCTCCGCTTCGTTCAACTCCGAAAGCGAATGGATTCTAAACAATCCGCGGTTCACGAGCGGATCGCGCTCCACCAAAAACACCAGCGGAGAAAATGGCTCCGCAACTAGCGCGACTCCCTTCGGCAAAACACCGCCGCAGGGACAAAGGCAAAATTCATAATATTGATAGTATTCCATACCCTTATATATCCTCCGCGCTCGAGATGCGCCTCATCTGGCGGATATCGTCCTTGAGATAAGCGGAGGCAACCACATTGAGGTCATATTGCATATGTGCTCCCTTATCCGGCAACCTCGGGCGCAGCAGTGCCTCGCCGAGTCGCCGGAGCGTCAGCCCCGTGCCCTGTAATTTCAGATAGCGTTCCTCCAGCACCGTGAGGATGGTCAGAGCGTTTCTCAGCGACACGCGGGAATACTGCCGCACGGCGGGCGGCTGCGCACCGCGCAAATATTTCGGATACTGATAGGGCAGAATCAGGTTGATACTCGGCGGATAGTCCCGTTCCACGATGCCGCCCGCAACGCTATCCCCGCCAATAAAGGGATACATCAGGCTCTCCGTGAACCAGTAGAGCATATTCGGGATAAAGTATTCGCAGTCCACATTGCGCTTTTGTTCACGCATCAAATCCAGCCCTCGGCCGGAAAGAATGCCGACAATGATGCGTTCCACCTCCACCCCCTGCTCGCGGAACAGCGGGTCCAGCTTTTCCAGACGATACCCGTTATGTAACAGGTCGTCCACCAGCAGCACTGGGCGCCGGAAGGACTTGATGGTCTTCATTTGATTGCGCAGCGTGGAATAGCCGGGCGATTCGATGATATCAAATCCGCTCTCATCGGCATGAAAAATCTTATCGGCATGCAGGGCTTTGGTCACCGTATTGGGCACAATGGTCTCCGCGAGGATCATGCCATATGGCACACACATCGCGCGGCCCAGCGTCTTCTCCGCCGGTGGAACATTCGATACGCCGTTGAGTGCGCGCACTTTTTCAATGACCCCATCGTTGATTGCCTCCATGGCGAAGCTTAAGAGCAGCTTTCCCGGGAACATGGCGCAGATGGAACGCCGGAGCGCCGGGCGCGAGGATTCCACCGCCGTACGCACCGCCTCATCGGAGGCAAACGGCTCCTTGATTCGAAGCAGCGCATCCTCCAGCAGCACCAGCGGCGTACGCATATCCGCATACAGAAGCGCGGAATGACCCGGTACCGGCAGGAACCCCAGCTGCTCCGCAACCTCCCGCTCTCCCTCCTCGTTCCAGCGATAGAGCGCATAGGTGTGATCCCGAATGAGCGACTTTGCCAAAAGATCGCAAAACAGCGCGCGCAGCGGCTCGCCTGTGCCGCTCGTCTTGTCGATCCAGAGCATGCGCCCGGAGGCAAGGCGGCGCACCGTCTCCGCCGCGCCGCGCATCTCAGCCAGCACGTCGTAAAGATCGGTCACGCTCACGCTGCGGCAGCGGATACGCGCGAGGATCTCGCCCGACTCATCACGATAGGCAGCGCTATATTCATCTCCCGTCTCGCGTACCTCGCACCGGCTTGCGTGCAGAGCGCTGATCTCCTGCTTATACTGCGGCATCCGCAGATAGAGCCCACGCGCATAAATAAAGTCCTGCACAACAGGATCGACCAGCATGCCGATATCGATGTCCTTGTCGATATATTCACGAATCTGGGTGGAACTCGCGCTTTCATAATAGGCGGGAAGAGTCAGCGAAACCACGCGCCCCCGCAGAATATTCCCGGCTTTTTGCGCGTCCTCCGTGCGCGCGTTATCCACACGCGAAAACAGAATGTGGTTATAGGTGGCCGCCGTTCCCGGCCCGCTCTGACGATAGGCGCTGGCATTCAATATCACATCGCTGCCGGCGACAAGATACAGCTCCCGGTCGCAGAAGAGACGGCTGAGATTCTTTAAATCCTCCGGCACCGCGAGATTGACGGGAATATCGTCCGGAAAGAGATAGACATCCGGCAGGTTCGCGGCGGACATACTGACAATTTGCCTGCGCATGAGCTTGGCCAGCGTACGCTTGCTCCAGGAAAACTCGTCCACGGCAAGGTAAACCTCAAACCCGTTGGCGCGGATTTCCTCCACAATTCGCTTGTGCCCCGCCGAGAAGGGATCGAACGTCCCGGGAAAAAACGCAACCGGCTTGAGCGGCTCAAAGCGGAACCCGCCGCTCGTCTCGCAGAGCGTGATGAAACGATAGAGGTGGTTGAGCATCGCCGCCTCGTTGAAGAACGTCAGCATGCCTTCCCGCCGTTCGCCCAGCAGGGTCAACAGCTTTTTGCCGAACCTCGCGAGGCTCACCCGCCGCACCTCCAGCGAGCAGCCATCGTTGCCGAAATATCCGCGGCAGATGACCTCCAGCGCGGTCAGGCGAATACTGTCGTCAAAGTGCGCGACGCCCGTGAGCAGAAGCCCGAATACACGCTCGGCCACCGCATCCTGCCGTTCAGCCGTCTGCGCGGAATATCCGGAGAGAATGGCGCAGAGCGTGGAGAGGGCGGCGCGCGCGGCGCGTGTGTTTGCCGCACGGAGCAGGCCTTCGAGATAGGCGATCCCCTCGTCCATCTCCTTTTCCGGCACGGAGCAGACCAGCCGCCCCAGATACGGCGGGATATAGCCGGAGATTTCGTTTTGTCCCGTCTCAAGCTCGCGCAGCAGATCGACCATAATCTCGTTTCGCTGATCCACGGTCAGCACGCCGGAGATAGAGACCAGCGCTTCCCCTGCGCGTTCCCGCACGGGCAGGTGTTCGCTCACGGAGAGGAGGTTGCTTAGGTGCATCGCAATGTGAAACGCCTCCTCCGGGTGCGCCTCCACATATTCACAGAGGTGATCGATCTGGACCAGTTTCATCGTCCAGGTGATGCTGCTCTTAAGGTTGCTTAAATAGATTTCACCGATCGGCAGCGCGGGCTCCGGCAGAGGCGCGAGTCCCGCCCGTTTCCTCAGGCTATTGAGCAGCCAAACGGAGGCGAATTCCGCGTCAGGCTGCAGCTTCGCGGCCTCCGCCGCGTGCAGCAGCAGTTCGGGGTCGTCGCCCGCAACCGCGCTGAGCGCGCGCAGCGCGCGCACACGCACACGCGCCTCCGCAGAAGCGCTCGCCATACCTAAAATCGGCAGCATGCGCTCGATTTCACCGGTCTGCATCACCTCGTGCGGAATGTGCGTAAGCGTATCCATGAGCGCGAGCAAATCCTCCCCCGCGCTGAAGAACATGCGACGGTAGAGCTTCTCCCAATAACCGCGCCGCTCCTCCGGCATACATCGGGCAAAGAGGCTCCCCGCAATGGTTTTCAGCGAGTTGGAAATGCGCGCGGCATGCTTTTGCGAAATCTTATAATCGGGATGGAGGCACAGCTCGATATAATCGTCCCAGAGGGTGGTGCTCTCGCTGAGCACCGCGTGCAGCGCGGGAGCAATGGCGAGCGCCCCCGCCCCGCGCGGGAGTTCTTTGCGGTAGCGCGGGCCGGAGTTGGCGAGGATCGAGCCCATGATGCGCCCTGCGTGACGGCGCACATCCCCGTCGTGGTGCATCAGCAATTCATAAAGAAACCGCAGCGTGAGCAGCTTGTGCGTGCGCGTCATATAGGTGCTGTATTCTTCAAACAGGAGCAGATAGGTGCGGATCCGGCTGAGATTTTTCTCGTCGCGCGCCTGCTCCAGCAGAGCTTCAAACGTATCGCTCACCGAGATGGTGTGCATGAGGTGCACGTTGTTATCAAAGGCGTGGTTGTTCAGCGCGCGGATGACCGCTTCCTGAGAGAGCAGCGCCGCATCCGTCCGTTCCACAGGAAGCGCCCCCATTGCCTGCGGGTCGGTATTCACGCCACAGCTCTGCAAAAACCGCTCGAAATCATCCAGTTTTTTATACACAGTCTCATAGCGCAAGCGTTTCTCCGGCGTCATGTCCGCGAGTTTCAGGAAGATACGGTCGCGCGATTCTGTCAGCGGGCTGATGATGGTGATGTCCCTGCCATCCGCGCCCCGCTCCGCGCGGACGCGGAAATCCGCATAGATCAGGATCAGGGACTCGATCGGCAGATTTTCAAACTCCAGGTCCCAGGTGGAATGGTTCGCGGCGATATGCGCAATATCCGGCATATTCTTTTCTTCGAGCCATTTCCAACTGTAGTAATAGTGCAGGTATGGAATGCGCGGCATGTCCTCTCCCCGGCAGCCAAACTTGCCGATATCGTGAGAGAGTGCGGCGGCGGCAACCAGGGCGACATCCACGGGCAGCCCCGCCATCGCGGCCTGACGCGCGGTATGCAGGGCGACATGGCGAACGCCGAACGTGTGTCCCGCGGGGTCAAATGGCATAATCTCCTTGCCGATGCGAAGCAGTTCCCGATAGTTGCTCTTTTTCATCGCCTCGGCAAAGAGCAGGCACTGCGTCTTTACGGGACTTTGTTCCAGTTCTTCCTCCGAGACGGGCATATAGTCCAGCAGCGGGTCAAACGCCGCCTCCCGCTCCGCATCCATGAGGCGGGAGAGCGCGGCTAAAAACAGTTTCAGCGCAATCTTCTGTCCCTTTGTTGAGCGCGGCGCGCCGGAATAAGGATAGAGCCCGACCGAGAGCGCTTCATAGGCATAGGAGAGCAGTCCCTCTTCCGGCAATTCTCCGACGCGCTTGATCAGCGGCTCGCAAAGCGCCGCCACCGCCGCGCAGGAAACGCGCCTGCCCAGCATTGCGCTAAACTCGGCGTCAAATTTTGTCTTTTGCGTCCAGGCGCGCAGTTGCTTGATGGTGACACCCGTGCCCTTCGCCAGTTCCGCGTACAGCGCGTCCAGCGCGCCGTTGCCCACGGTTCGCTCTTCTATCATGCTTGCCCCTTTGCCCGGCGTCAGCTTTTCGTTATCCGCGCGTGCCGCTTGCCGGTAGATTTTTGTTTTGATCCGATATAGTGGAACGATTGGAACGGTGTGATTCGCAAAAATCGAACAATGCTCTCTCTATTTTAATAAGATTCTCCCGCTCTGTCGAGTAAAATACGCATGAAAGGCGATCGCATCGCTTCGCCCGGCGCCACGTCTTTCCCCCGCGCTTCTAAATCATACGATGGATTTGTGTGCGAATCACACTTGACAAATGGATCTGCGCGTGCAACTATATGAGAGTAATTCTCAAATTAGGGAGGCAGACGACATTGGCAGAATACGAAACAAAGCAAAAACGAATTCTGTTGGATTTTCTGCGAGCCCATCCCGACCGTGGCTTTTCGGTGGAGGAGCTCTATTCCGCGCTCTGCGAAGCTGGCCCGATCGAGCAGGTTCCCGGCAAGAGCACGATCTATCGATTCATTCCAAAGCTTGTTTCCGAAGGGCTGGTCAAGCGCTTCTCCGGCGAACACGGCCGGCAGTTCGCCTATCAGATTGTCTCGTGTGATCATTGCGATGCCCATCTGCACCTGAAATGCACCGCTTGCGGCGGTCTATATCATATGGATCACGCGGTGAGCGAGCGTATCATGAACGAGGTGCTCAGCCGGAGCAACTTCTCGCTGGATGAAAAGGAAACCGTGCTGTTTGGCGTCTGCAACGGCTGCAAAGAGAGGCGGAAGGAATAAATTCCGCCTTTGCTTCTTTGGATTCCGGCGCCGTTTCTCCGAATCCTGACTCGTTTCTCTCTAGGTGAAGCGTTCCGATTCCGTTTCCGGTGTTTTGCTTCTCCGTTCCACTATCTGCAACAATCGGACCAATTGGAGGTTCCCGCCAATGAGAAAAATTCGCATATTTGCGCTCGCGTTATCGCTGTTGTCCCTTTTTACTCTGCTTTCCGCCTGCGCCCCCACGGGTGCTACCCCTGCGGGCAGCGGCATTTCCATCGTATCCACAGTATTTCCCGCATTCGATTTTGCGCGGCAGATCACGGCGGGCACCGACGCGCAGGTAACGATGCTGCTCCAGCTCGGCGAAGAGGTGCACTCCTTTGACCCGACGAGTCAGGATATCATACGAATCCAAAACGCGAACTTGTTTGCCTATGTCGGCGGAGAAAATGACGCATGGGTGAACAGCGTACTCTCCGGCCTGGACAAGAGCGTACATACCTTCAAAATGATGGACTATGTCACGCTCTACGAAGAAGAACTCGTCGAGGGAATGCAGCCGGAGGCGAAGGATGCAGCCCCGACGGAAGCGGCAGGCACGGATGCGCACGAGTGGGACGAGCACGTCTGGACCGCACCCATCAACGCCATCGCCATCGTAAAGGCAATGACGGCGGAGCTCGTCTCCATTGACCCCGTCAACGCCGCAACCTACCAGGCGAACGCAGACGCGTATGTTAAGCAGCTTGAAGCGCTCGATCAGTCCTTCCGGGATGTGGTCAGCGACGCCGCGCATAAGACCGTTGTGTTTGCGGATCGCTTCCCCGCGCGCTATTTTGTGGAGGAATTCGGCCTCCGCTATTATGCCGCCTTCCCCGGCTGTTCGGCCGATACGGAGCCTTCCGCCGCAACCGTTGCCGCGTTGATTGATCACGTCAAATCCGAAAAGATCCCGGTGGTGTTTTATATCGAGCTATCGAACCAGCAGATGGCGAACACTGTCGCGGAGGCAACCGGTGCGAAACCCATGCTTTTCCACACCTGCCACAACGTCACCAAGGCGGAGTTTGAAAGCGGGGCAACCTATCTTTCGCTCATGCAGAATAATGTGAAGGCGCTGCAAGCCGCGCTCCGTTAAGCGAATAGAAAGCAGGCGCCCCGTCGCCTGACCAGAAAGAAGATCATTTGAAATGGCATTGATTGAGGTAACAAACGCCGCGTTTCGTTACGACGGCAAAGAGGTTGTGAGCGATCTGTCCTTCTCCGTAGAGCGCGGGGATTATCTCTGCGTGGTCGGAGAAAACGGTTCCGGAAAGAGCACGCTGGTCAAAGGGCTGCTGGGGCTCAAGGCGCCGTCCTCCGGGTCTGTTTCGTTCGGCGACGGGCTGAAAGCGCGAGAGATTGGCTACCTGCCGCAGCAGCGGGACGGGCAGAGGGACTTTCCCGCAAGCGTGCAGGAGGTCGTGCTCTCCGGCACCCTCAACTCCCTCGGTTTTCGCCCGTTTTATACGAAAAAGCAGCGGGATATTGCAAACGCGCAGATGATCTGCGTCGGCATGGATGCGCTGAAGAATACGAGTTTCCGTGAGCTCTCCGGTGGGCAGCAACAGCGCGCCCTGTTGGCGCGCGCGCTGGCCGCAACCCGAAAACTGATCATCCTCGACGAACCGATTGCGGGGTTGGATCCCCTCGCAACGGCGGAGATGTATCGGCTGATTCAGCATGTCAACCGCGATCACGGAGTCACCGTCATCATGGTTTCCCACGACCCGCATGCGGCGGCGCACGAGGCAAAGCGGATTCTGCATTTGGATAACCGGCAGCTCTTTTCCGGCTCGGCGGCGGAATATCGGCAGAGCGAAATTGGCAAACGATTCTTAGGCGGTGAAGCACGATGATTCAGACCATAACCGAAATGCTGTCCTATCCATTTTTGGTGCGCGCCATCATCGTTGGCCTGCTCGTCGCGCTTTGCGCGTCGCTGCTGGGCGTGAGCCTCGTGCTCAAGCGGTTTTCAATGATTGGCGACGGGCTGTCGCACGTTGGATTTGGCGCGCTCGCCATCGCCTCGGTTGCGAATATTGCGCCGCTCGCCGTCGCGATCCCCGTCTGTATCGCGGCCTCGTTCCTGCTGCTTCGCATGAGCGAGAGCACGCGGATCAAGGGCGACGCGGCGATCGCGATGCTCTCCGCTGGCGCGCTCGCCATAGGCGTCATGGTGGTTTCCATGACCACGGGCATGAATACGGATGTTTACAACTATATGTTCGGCAGCATCCTCTCCCTGTCGCAAGGGGATGCGACTCTCTCCATCGTGCTGAGCCTTGTGGTGCTTGTGCTGTTCGTGCTCTTTTATCCGCGCCTGTTCGCCGTCACCTTTGACGAAACCTTTTCTCGCGCAACGGGCATACCCACCCGCGCCTATAACGCCGCGCTTGCAACGCTTTCCTCGGTAACGGTCGTACTCGGCATGCGTATGATGGGCGCGCTGCTCATCTCCAGCCTCATCATCTTCCCCATACTCACCGCGATGCGCGTTGGCAAGCGTTATCTCACGGTGACCATCCTCTCCGCCATCGTTGCGTTACTGGGATTTTTGCTTGGCATGTACGTAAGCTACGTATATGAAGCGCCGAGCGGAGCCAGCATCGTCTGCATCAATATCGTTTTGTTCCTGCTCTTTGCGCTGGTTGGCGCAGTCCGGAACGCAGTCGTGAAGCGCTGACGGCTCCGAACAAGCATTAAAAAGCGCGCGAACAGAACTCTGTTCGCGCGCTTCAGTCTTTCAAAAAAATCCCGGGATTGTAAAGGGCCGCAGCCCTTAACCCATCGGTTCCGGCTGCGGTGGCTTTGCCGCCGTGACGGATCGCCCGGAATCGGGCGATTTCTTCGCAGCTCTTTGCCGTTCGGAGTCCGGAGGACGAGAGGCAAAGAGCGGTTGTCCCGTTAAAAAACTTGTTTTTACGGTCTCAGCCTCTCGCCGAAATGGCGAGAGGCTGTTTTAATTGGGTTGAATTCACAGCACAAACAGGAAGATCGAGAGAAAATGCAGGATGCTGCCGATCAGCACAAACACATGGAACATCGCGTGAAAATAGCGCTTTTTTGAACCGACGCCATAGAGAATCGCCCCGATTGTATAGCTTAGTCCACCGGAGAGCAGCAGCCAGAACCCATCGCCGAGCGCGCGCAGCGCATAGGGGAAGAAGAACATGATGCCCCACCCCATCAGGATATAGCAGACCATCGAAAACACGCGATATTGCTTGAGGTCGATCGCGGTTAATGTGACGGCGAGCGCGGTGAGCGCCCACTCCGCACCGAAGATGGACCACGCCAGCGCGGGATAAAGCGGGCGCAGGGCAACGAGGACAACCGGCGTATACGTCCCGGCAATCATGAAATAAATCGAGCAATGGTCGAGCACCTGCAGCACCCGCTTACCCAGCGAGGGTTTTAGTCCGTGATAGATGCTGGACATGCAATACAGCACGATCATGGTGACGCCGTAGACCGTTGCGGTGACGATGGCAATCGCGCTGTCATAGAGCGCAGCCTTGATGACGCAGAGCAGCAGCGCGGCAAACGCGAACACGCCGCCCGCAATATGGGACACCATATGGAAGATCTCTTCCCCGCGCGTATAGTTGGGGAGGCTTCGTTCGTTCAGAGGAATTCGCATGTCTTCTCCAATCCGGCTTGACTATTGCCGCGCACACATGGCGGCTAGTTCCCCGTCCTTGCCAAACAGCGCGCAGGCGCCGTCGTGGTGCCCGCTGAGCAGCTCGCTCGCCCTCAGGCGTGAGAACAGCGGGGAATCCAGCGCCTCGAGCAGGGTACAGCGCTTGAGACTGGTGTCCGAAACCGGAGAAAACGGACAGGGTTCCGCGCCGCCGGTGGGATTGATATGGAAGAACCCGCGCCCCGCCGCGAGGCATCCGCCGGAGAACTGCTCGTCGCCTGGGAAGGAGACATAGATCATGCCGCCCTCTGCGCGGCGCAGCGTTTCGAGCCGTGCGGCGAGATAGTCCCGCTCTGCGTCGCCGGGGGCAAGGGCGTCCGTGCCGGGATCGGCGGGTACATAGTCAACAAAGAAGGAAACCTTCGCTCCGAGGCCGCGCAGCCGGTTAAGAAACGCGTCACTCGTTACTATTTGGATGTTTTTGGTGGTCAGCGTGACCGATGCGCCAAATAGAATGCCCTTTGCCTGCATGCGCTCCATATTTGCGGTGAGCTTGTCATAGGTGCCCGCGCCGCGCCGCGCGTCGGTTTGCTCCCTATCGCCCTCGATGCTCACGATGGGTACGAGGTTCCGGTTCGCGTCGATGAGCTCCAGCGCGCCGTCGCTGAGCAGTGTGCCGTTGGTAAACACGGGAAAGAGAATCTCACGGTATTTCGCCGCGCTCTCCAGAACGCCGCGCCGCAGCATCGGTTCCCCGCCCGCGAGCAGGATGAAGGAAACGCCAATCTGCGACGCCTGACCGAAGATTCTCGCCCAGTCCTCATCCGTCAGCAGCGCTTCGCTCGCCTCGTCGTCGCAGAGGTGGTTTGCGCGCGCATAGCACCCCGCGCAGTGCAGATTGCAGCGGTTTGTGATGCTCGCGATCAAAAAGGAGGGGATATGCCTGCCTGCCGCCGCGTTCGCCAGCCGCGCGCCGGCCGCGCGTTTTGCCGCAAGGGCATACGAGAGCAGAAACGCCGTCTCCCTCGGATTTTTTAAGCTTGCGGCAAGGGCATCCTTTACGATGTCCTCCACGCCTTGCGTCAAATATGCGTCTAAATCAAAACCAGTATTCAAGAGGCAACCTCCGTTGTTCCATCAGTGTATGAACCGCCTCACACACTTAGCTATCCTATCAGACTTCCTTTCAAAAAACAATCAACTGGCTGGATGTTTTTTTACCGCCGAACCATTCTTTCCGAGATTTCCCCAACCATTGCGTAAGTTGATTCCCACATCTGCAATCCGGATTGGATTTTTCTCAACCACGGGTTGTTTCTGCTAAAAAAGTCTGGAATCATGCGGAAATTGGACAGGCCGTCTATTGACGCAGGACAGGAAACGTGATAGTTTTAAAAATGAACTGGAATCCAAATTAAAATACAAATACCAATTCGCATTGCCTTTCAAAACCCAAGCCTATTCCACACAAAGGAGTCGCCAAACAGGATGCAAAAGGAAAGAAAAGAGGAGCTTGCGCGCGTTGCGAAATATGTGCTGTTCTCGGCCTCGGCTGGCATCATCCAATCGCTGGCGTTTACGCTGCTGCACGAGGTTGTTCGCTGGCCCTATTGGCCCTGCTACCTGATCGCGCTGGTGCTCAGCGTGGTCTGGAATTTCACGCTCAACCGCGAATTCACCTTTAAGAGCACCGCGAATATTCCGCGTGCGATGACGCTCGTCGCGCTGTATTACTGCGTCTTTACCCCGCTCTCCACCCTCTGGGGAACGGCGCTGACCAACGCGGGCTGGAACGCTTATATCGTGCTCTTTGGCACGATGCTCATCAACCTGACCACGGAGTTCCTCTTCTGGCGGCTCGTGGTCTATCGCGGTAGCATCAACACCAACGCCCGCGCACAGCGGCAGCAGGAAGTCAAGCAGGAGGAGACGGAATGAGCGAGCGAAAGAGAAACAAGACGCAGCGGGCAATTCTGCACGCGGCGAAGGGACTGTATGAAAAACACGGCGTAGGTAATGTCCCGTTTGACGACATTGCCGCCGCGGCGGACGTTTGCCGGACGACGGTGTTTAACCATTTTGCGGACGCGGGTGAGCTGCAGCAAGCCATCGCGGTTGCTGAGATTGGCGAACTGATTGAGTTTGGCGAGCAGTGTGAACTGCGCGGTCTCGCGTTGATTCAGGCGTTGCTGGAGAAACTGATCGACGACACGGCGAACTATCCGCGCGTGATGGCGCGGCTGACCAACGCGACCATCCTCGGCGGCGAGAGCGGGCGCGTAGGCGAAATTGAGAGGCTTATTGCGCGTCAGTATGAGGCCGAGTTCGGCGCGTTTCCCGCGACGGCTCCGATTTCGGCGGATCTGCTCGCCCAGATGACGATGGGGCTCTATTACGGTCAGGTGAACCATCTTCTCGCACACGGGCTGCCGTTTGAACAAGACAAGATGCGCAAGGACATGCGCCTGATGCTCGGATATCTACTGCAGAACATCCGCACAAACAACGCGGTAAAATAAAAAATCAAGCCGGATGCGCAGTCCGGCGGGGAGAATGATATGACAAATTGCGGAATCAGCCGTTGGGACGACCCGAAGGCGATCAATGAACAGCTGAAAAAGCTCACCGACGCGCCGATCTACGAGATGGCGCCGGAGTATTATCAGGGCGAAGTGATGCGCTATTTTGACGAGAAATGCGTCCGCTCCCGCGCCGTCTATGAAGAGGCGAAGGAGTATATTCCCGGCGGCGTACAGCATAACCTCGCGTTCAACAAGCCATTTCCGATCTGCGTCAACAAGGCGGACGGCGCCTATATGACCGACGCGGACGGCAACCGCTATATCGATTTTTTGCAGGCGGGCGGGCCGACCATCCTCGGCAGCAACAACGAAGCCGTGCGCAAGGCGGCGATGGGGCTCATCGAAGAATGCGGCCCCGTGACGGGTCTTCTGCACGAAGCGGAACTGCTGATCGCCAAGGAGATCCACCGGCATATGCCCGCGGTTGAGATGTTCCGCATGCTCGGCAGCGGTACGGAGGCGGTCATGGCGTCCCTGCGCATTGCGCGCATCGCAACGAACCACAAGCGCATCATCAAAATCGGCGGGGCCTATCACGGCTGGTCGGATCAGATGGTATATGGGCTCAAGATTCCCGGCAGCCGCGCGCTGCTGGAGTCCCACGGAATTCCCAGCGGCTGCTATGCGCTCACCGACGAGGTGCGCCCGAACGACCTGAACATGCTCGAATCCATGCTGCGCCTCAACCGCGTCAAGGGCGGTACGGCGGCGGTCATTGTGGAGCCTGTCGGCCCCGAGAGCGGGACGCGGCCCGTCGCAATGGACTATAACGCGGGCGTGCGTGCGCTCTGCGATACGTATGGCGCTTTGCTGATCTTCGACGAGGTGGTCACCGGCTTCCGCGTCGGTCTCGGCGGCGCGCAGGGTTACTTCCATATCGTGCCCGACCTTACCGTCTTCGGAAAAATCGTTGCAGGCGGGTATCCCGCGGCGGGCGGAGTCGGCGGCAAAAAGGAATATGCCTCCCTCATGGCGGCGGGGCTCGCCACCGGCAAACACCGCGCCTATGTCGGCGGAACACTCGCGGCAAACCCGCTCTCCTCGCTGGCCGGGTATACGGCAATCCGCGAGATTGAGCGCACGAACGCCTGCGAAATTGCAGGGAAGCAGGGAGACAAGCTGGCGGACGGTTTGAAGGCGCTGATCGCAAAATACGATCTGCCGTTTGTGGCCTATAACCAGGGCTCGATTGTGCATCTGGAGTGCACGGGCGCCATGAGCTACGACTATTCAAGCATGAGTTTTGCCAAGTCCGCTCTGGGGCTTCTCAGAAACAAAGCGATGATGACCCGCCGTAAGGATGCAATGGAGCGGATGGGCGCGGCGTATATGGCAAACGGCATCGTGACCCTCGCCGGCAGCAGGCTCTATACCTCGCTTGCGGATACCGACGAGGTGATTGCGGACGCATTGAATCGCTTTGAAACCGTATTCTCCCATGTTGTAAATACCGGGGAACACTGAGATACAAAAACGACCAAGAACATCTGGAGGCAGTCGGATGGAACGCTATATCCTTGCCCACGATATCGGCACCAGCTCGGACAAGGCCGTGCTGGTACGATTCGACGGCAGCATTCGCGCAACAGCGAGCGCGCCGTATCCAACCTATTATCCCAACCCCGCTTGGGTTGAGCAGGACCCCGCGGACTATTGGAAAGCGGTTTGTGAAACCAGCCGGCGTGTGTTGGCGGATAACGATATCCCGCCTGAGAGCATTGCCGGAATCGTCTTCTCCACGCAGGCGCAGGGCGTGATTCCCGTGACAGAGGACGGCGCGGTGCTCTATCCCAATATCACCTGGGTGGATGGGCGCGCGGAGAAACAGGCGCAGAGCATTATGAAGAAAATCGGCGGCAAGCGGCTCTTTACCCTGCTCGCCGGGACGCCGATCATGGGCAAGGACTGTATCGCGAAGATCATCTGGCTCAAGGAGGAACGGCCGGAGGTGTATCAAAACGCCCACCGTATCCTCGACGTAAACGGATATCTCAAGTTCCGCTGTACCGGAAAAATGGTGACGGAGCTCTCCGGCGCCTCCGGATACGGCTTTGACCTCAAGAAAAAGACCTGGCTTTCGGTGCTTCCGCTTGCGGGGATCGATATGAAAAAACTCCCGCCGCTCGTGAAGAGCACCGACTTGGTCGGCGGGCTCACGGCGGCAGCCGCGCGAGAGACGGGACTTCTGGAGGGTACGTCGGTTTTCGGCGGGTGCGACGATGTTCAGGCTGCGGCGGTTGGCGCGGGTCAGCAGGAGGACGGAGATGTTCACGTTTACCTCGGCACTTCGGCATGGGTTGCGGCGGCGACGAAGACGGGGGACAGTTTTCGGCATGGCGCGGCGGCGATTCAGAGCGCCGACCCGGGTATGAACCTCATCGCCGGCATCACGGAGAGTGCGGGGGCGAATATCGAGTGGATTCGGGATCAGTTCTTTCGCCACGAAAAGGAAAAATACGGCAGCGGCGTGTTCAACTATATGGATGAGGTGATCGCGACCGTTCCGCCTGGGAGCGACGGGCTTATCTGCACGCCGTGGATGCTCGGCGAGCGCTGCCCGGTTTCGAGCACGACCACGCGGGCAACGCTGTTTAACATCACTATGGTACATACGCGCGAGCATCTCATGCGCGCGGTCTACGAGGGTATCGCCTATAATATTCGCTGGATCCTGCAGAATTACTGCAAGGATTATGGCATCGCCTGCGACGACGTACGCATCATTGGCGGCGGCGCGCTGGACAAGGGGTGGATGCAGATCCTCGCGGATGTGACCGGCCGCAAAATCAGCGTGGTGGAGAATCCGCGCAATGCCGGCGCGGTCGGCGCGGCGGTGGTCGCGCTCATCGGCCTAGGCGAGTTGCCGGACTTCCCCTCGGCGAAAAAGTTTGTGCGCGTAAGCGCAACCTTTACGCCGAACGAAGCGCACAGAGCGGTCTACGAATCGCTCTTTGTGCAATATCAGGGCCTTTACCGTTCGCTCTCCGGACTCTATCAGCAGGCGAACGGAAAGCGCTTTACACAGGAAGCATAGAATGATCTTCATGCTTGTCAACGGAGGATGAATCGCCATGACAAAACCAGAGGCCGCAAAGGCCTTTCTCGAGATAGCCGCGCAGCTGCGGCATGAAAAACTACTCACGGGCACAGTCAAGGCCGCCCTGCGCGGGGAGCAAAATGTGCTGTTCGTTGCGGAGCTGAACGGCAAGGATGCCATCATTCGGGAGCTTTCGCCAGAGAGCGAGCTGGAGCCGTCTCTCGCGGCGTTTGCGGTTAAGCCGGAGGCAAAGACGGTGCTGCTGCTCTCGGGAACCTATGCGCCGCAGATCGCAAACAGCATGGGAAAGCTGACTGCGGAACTGGACGACATGGCGCAGATCGTTGGGCTGACCGCGCGTACAGCCGGGTCTTTGGCGGCGGACGAAATTGCGCGCTGCCTGAAGAACCGCAACAGCTGCTTTGTGCGCGGGGAGGGGATGCTGATCACCGGACGCTCGGTCAGCGAAGCGCTCACGGGCGCAGTTCTGCTGGAAAAGGCGGCGATGACGCACATTCTTGCGGGAAAGATTGGCGGCGCAAAGCGGGTTCCGCTGTTCTCCGCAGCCCTGATGCACATGATCTACCAAAAGAAGTATTCCAAGATCAACCTTACGGTAGAGGCGGAGGTCAAAGCGCAGCCTGCGAAGAGCGCCAAGCCGGAGCGAAGCGCGCGGGAACAATCCCTGCGCGAAGAGATTGTCCGTTATGGGAACCGGCTGGTGGAGGAGGGACTGCTGCAGGGAACCTGGGGGAATCTCGCGGTTCGGTTGGATGAAACGCATATGCTCTGCACGCCGAGCGGGGTTGCATACCATCTGCTCGCACCGGACGATATCGTCAAGGTTGAACTCTCGTCGCTCGCCTATGGCGACCAGCGCAAACCCACGAGCGAAAAGCGGCTACACCGCGATATCTTTGCGGCAAGGGCGGATGTCGGCGCGGTGATTCACACCCACGCTAAGCTCTGCGGCGTGTTTGCCGCGGCGCGAAAGACCATCTGCTGCATCACGGGCGATATGCAGGCGAAGATCGGAAGCGAGATGCGCTGCGCGGGGCACGCGCTGCCCTCTACCAAAAAACTTTCCAGCGTGGCGCTTGGTGCGCTCGAGACCCGTAATGGCTGTCTCCTGATGAACCACGGCGTAATCTGCTGTGGAGCAGACTTAAACGGAGCCTATCTGGCCTGTAAGGCGGCGGAAGAGGCGGCAAGGGAACAACTCGGGCTAAATTAAGCATTCGGGGATAACAAAAACGGCGGAGCTGCGCGCCCCGCCATTTTGCGTTTTTCGGTTCGTTATGTCTCCATCTTACTCAGCCGTGCCAGATTATAAATCAATGCGCTGTTCCAAAGGGAAGATCGGCGAAATCTCCTGCTGCGAGATACTTTCCATAGGATGCGCCTCCCGGGATGCACAAAATCTGTCCAATGTAGTTCCGGTGCTATCGTGCAGGGTTTTTGCGTCAGTTGTTGATGTCCTTCACGGTATCGCCTTCGAGCAGCTGGCCGGAGACCACAATCTGCTGAGGAAGGCATGTTTTGGGCTGCTCAATAGCTTCCACGAGCTTCGCCGCCGCCTCGCGGCCCATTGCCTCGGTATCCTGGCGATAGGTTGTCAGGCGTGGATGGAGCACCTGCGAGAGCAGGATTCCGTCATATCCGGCGACGCTCATATCCTCGGGAATTGAGACGCCCTGCCGTTCTAGCTCATTCATGCCGCCGATAATCGAAAAGTCATCGGGGTAGAGAATGCAGGTTGGACGATCCGGCAGGGAGAGCAGCTCGCGCGTGGCAAGGCCGCTGGATTTTGGATCGTGGTAGAGCGCGGGCTGGACATAGTACTCCGGGACATGAATGCCGAGGCTCGCGCATGTTTTGTGAAAGCTGATCAGCCGTTTCTGCGTGACGGAAGTATCCTCGCCGTGTATGAATGCGATGCGCCGATGTCCCATCTTGTAGACATAGTTGACCAGCGCGGACATACCTCCGATATTGTCCGAGAGCACAGATGTGCGATTGTCAAAAATAAAATCGAGGGTAACGGTTGGGATTTCGCTGGAAACCAGGCGGATGACCGCAGGATCGGAGAAGTCCACCGAGGCAATGATCACACCGTCGCAGTTGCGATATTTCGTGTGCTCATAGTAGTCCATTGAAAACTCGCCGATATCCTTGCTGATGAACGTGATATCATACCCGCGGCGCTCCGCTTCTACCTTAAGGC
This sequence comes from Christensenella sp., assembly GCA_034926785.1. Classification (GTDB taxonomy): domain Bacteria; phylum Bacillota; class Clostridia; order Christensenellales; family CAG-138; genus UBA7703. The sequence goes on along the minus strand of JAYFQU010000010.1, from coordinate 40,626 downwards.
TGTCAAGAATAGAAGAAAAGTACTCGTGCGTCAGGCCGCAGGCTGTTTTATCGACAAAGAGAACGCCGATGTTATGCGACCGCCCTAGCTTAAGCGTGCGCGCGGTGGCGTTGGGCAGGTATCCCATCTCCTTGGCGGCGCGGCGAATCTGGGCGATGGTATCCGCACCGATATCGGTATGACCATTGAGCGCTTTGCTCACCGTTGCGCGAGAAACACCGCAGCGCTCGGAAATATCCTTGATTGTAATCATGGCTACCGCCTGTCGTATTAAAAAATCTGCCAGGAAATGAAGCAATTGGGAGATAGACTATGAAAGGTTCCCGAACCGTGGAAAAAGTAAAAAAAGAATATGCAAAATTAAACTATGCTTAATCGATTACGTATCTTGATTATAGCTATGCTGCATTTGCTTGGCAAGTCGGAGAACGATAAAATAGCGCAGACGAAATTGTAAAATTTGACGTGAAGTAGATCCTCCTTGATGGTAACGGAAGAGAGAATTTAATATTTGGTAGAAAAATGATTCCAAAACCACAACGGTCGGGGATTTTCAACTAAATCGATTAAGTATAGCGATATTCGAATCCACGTGCTTTGCGGGCGTATGATCGGGGAAGCTGCTTTCGGGGCGAAAAAAACCAGCGATTTCCGCTGCCGGCAAGGAAATGAAAGAAAAAGCCGCTTTTTTCGCGAAATTTGGCGGGAAGCGGATTTTCATTGCAGGACACCATGAATCGTGTATAATAAAGAGCAGGAAAATACCGGAGAACCAAACTGGCGCATCAAGGGCGGCTATTTCAGATCGGTAGCCCGGGCCGGTAGGCGAGGCGGTTTTGATACGGACGGGCCTGTTGCATATCATGGGCGGGAAAGTCTTCATTTCAGGGGGAATTTAACATGGATTGGAAACAACTGAACATAGAGTGGACGAACGAAGCGCCGGTCTATCAGCAACTGTCGAACTATTTCTCTTCGCGCATTTCGTCGGGTGAATTGCGTGAAAACGATGCGCTGCCGACGGAGACGTCGCTTTGCAAGCTGCTTGGTATCAGCCGGTCCACGGTGCGGCAGGCCTTTCAAATGCTGGAGGACGAAGGCGTCATCGTCCGTAAAAAACGCGTGGGCACGCGGGTTTGCAAGCCGAAGCTGAAGCGAACGATCAACAATCTGGATAATTTTACGACCGAGATGCGCGGCCTCGGCCTCGCGCCGAGCTCTAAGGTCATCTCCTTCACAACCGTTCATCCGCCGGCGAAAATTGCCGAAACGCTCAATCTCTCGCCTGATGATACGTCGTATCGCATTGAACGGCTCCGTATGGCGGACGGCGAGCCCCTTCTGCTCGAAACAGCGTATATCCCCACCCATATTTGCCCCGCGCTGAGCCGTGATCAGCTGAACGATTCGCTCTATGCAACCATTCGGGAATGTTCCGGCGCTTCTCCGTTGGAGGCGGTTGAGATCTACGAGGCGGTTTCGCTGAGCAAGCGGGACGCGGAATTGATGCATATGCGCGCGGGTGAAGCTGGATTCCGCATTCAGCGCATTTCAAAAAATACGGCGGGCGAAATATTTGAATACTGCATTGAGCTTGCCCGAGGAGATAGAAATAAATTTCAAATCGTACTAAAAAGTACTGGCATTCAGTATTCCCGCGTATTATAATCAGGTTAGCCGATACCTTGTCGGTTTCGTGATGTGCGGTGATTTGCAGATCGGATCAACCAAATCACCTCTGCCGGCGGACGGGAACGCCCGCAAAACGTTGAGCCTCTGGAATTGAATCAATCAAATACGCCGTTTGACAGTAGTCAGCGGCTATTGGTGTTTTTGGAATACCTATAAAGAAGCGGATATTGCGAGATATGTATCCATCCATTACAGACAATTTGGCAGAAATCGGATGATGTTTAATCGAGATTCACAAGAATGTCACATGGTTTTTACTATTAATTGATGTTGCGGAAGAATAGTCACAATAAATAGTGGAATAATGGTTGATTTATTTCGAAATAGAAAGTATAATGACAGCGAAGTAAATGAAAGGGGAACCAAGAATATGATGAAAATCAACGTAACGAATCTCAAACGGTTTTTCGAGATCGTCAACGCCTGCGAAGGTTCGGTCAAACTGATTGTTGCCGAGCGTGAGCCGGAAGAACTCAAGGGCAATGGCTTCGTACAGAACCTGCTCCTCGACACCCAGAACGGCGTTACCAAACTTTCTGTTGAAACCAGCTCTGAAAAGGACACGATCCGTCTGATTCGGTTCATGATGGAAGACGGCAGAGAACTCAGCGAGACCACGGGCTCTTCGCGCATCTACGCGGCGTAACCAATGAAACCGCATGGATGATTCGCACCGGAGGCGGAATATGATCCACCGAAGGGCGAATCCCGGGTCGGGGCTGAAAAAACCGAATAGAACTGCGAAGGGGCTTACAATGACGTAAGCTTCTTTTTTTATTATCTGTTTTGGCAAAAGAGAATGGGCGCGAAGAGGCGTATCTTGGCAAAAGGTTTTATGATGCTCTTTTATCCCATCGCGACCCATCGAAGTCACATCCATACCCGATCAAAATCCACTCCGGTTGACACCTTTTTTAGAACATTCTAAAATATAAGAAATGCTCAGAAAAGAAGGTCAATGGCCATGAAAACTCCCCTGCGGATCGGAATTATCGGAACCAGCTTTGTCAGCGACTGGCTTTGCGAGGCGGCGAGGATGAGCGAGGACTGCTCCGTCTCCGCAGTTTACTCCCGCGATTTTACGCACGGGTCGGCCTATGCGAAGGAACGCTGCATCGAGTGCTGCTATTGCGAGGAGACGGCCTTTTTGACCAGTTCGGAGATTGACGCGGTATATATCGCCAGCCCGAATATTGCGCACTACCGGCAGGCGCTCGGCGCCCTCGAATGCGGCAAACACGTGCTCTGCGAAAAGCCGCTGGCGCTCAACGCCGCTCAGGCGGAGCGGATGCTGCAAACCGCACAGGCAAAGAAGCTGGTGCTGCTGGAGGCGATTCGCCCCATATATGATCCCTTTTTACAGACATTGAAGAACAGCCTTCGCAAAGTTGGGCGAATCCGACGGGCAACGATCGAGTTCTGCCAGTATTCCTCACGGTATGACCGCTTTCTCGCGGGGGAGCAGGTGAATATCTTCGATGCGTCGCTGGGCAATGCCGCGCTGCTCGACCTCGGTGTCTATTGCCTGCACCTTTGCGTCGCGCTATTCGGAATGCCGAAGACATTTACGGCGGCTTCGAGCTTTCTGCCCAATGGAACCGAGGCGGCGGGTACCATATTGCTGGATTATGGCGATCAGCAAACCACCGTCTCCTATTCCAAAGTGACCATCTCGGTTGAGCCGAGTATGATACAAGGTGAACTGGGCACGCTGATGTTTGACGCGCCAAATCAGCCGAGCTATATTAAAATGCTCTATCGCGATCACCGGGAGGAGATACTATACCAATCCAGAACGAATAACATGGTATTCGAGCTGAACGCATTTTCCCGACTGATCAACGGAGGCGGTTCAACGGCGGAGTTTGACGCGCAGTCGCTTAACGTGATGCGACTGATGGATGCGGCACGGCGGCAGACGGGGATTCAATTTGGAGAAGGAGAAATGCTGTAAAGAGAGGGTGCAAGAAACAGCCGACGGAAGCAATCTTCATCTATTGTAAAAAAAACGCCCGGATGAGCGTTTTCGTCCATCGACAAAGCCCTGCGGACTCTGCCGATGGGTTTTACTTTGGGTTAAAATGACGCGAATCGCGCCATTTTTTCACAAATTCGGCGAATGAATCGCCAAATTTGAAGGAACATGGGGGATTTTCGAAATCCCCCAAACCCCCTACTGGGTTTTTTGATGCTCTAAGCGGCTCGCGCCGTTTTTTTTCAAACAAAAAAGAACCCGTCTCTGGTTCGCAAACACGTTTGGCATCGCAAGCTGACAGCGGACGCAAAAAACCTGCACCCGCGCACCTTTTCAATACCAACTGTGTTAACGAATCATCGGAGTCCTCCCACAATAAAAAATCCATTTTGGTTTTCGAGAGGATTATACACAGGGACAGGAAGTTTTGTCAATGCGGGGGAAGTTTCCGCGCCGAACGGTGCTGTAATCTTGTTACAGTCGTAAAAACGGCGGCGTATGCTATAATGAATTTGCGGCGTATGCCGCGGTCAACAAGCGGAACTGTAAAAAAATTTCCTGCTCCACTGCAACCTCCCGATTGGATGCGGAGTGTTATGGGTGGAAGAGAGAGGTACTAAACGGTTATGGAACAGCTGGCCAAACCCAACGTGCCGATACCGGCCGACAACGCAGACGCGCTCTTTGAAGCGTATGCCGATATGGTATATCGCCTCGCGTTTCTGCGAACCAAGAGCGGAACGGATGCGGACGACATTGTGCAGGAGGTATTCCTGCGGGCTCTGCGCGCAAAGCCCGTATGGAACAGCCCGGAACACCAGAAAGCCTGGTTTCTCAAGGTGACCATCAACTGCTCAAAGTCTCTGCTGACCTCCGCCTGGCGGCGAAACACCGCACCGGAAAACGAAAATCTCCTCACAGAGATGCAGACAAACACCGAGGTTTACCCCTATGTGCTGGCGCTTCCAGCGAAGTACCGCACGGTGATCCATCTGTACTACTATGAGGGATATCGCGTCGCCGAGATCGCAAAGATTATGGGCGCGAGTGAAAACACGGTGAAATCCCATCTCTTCCGCGCACGCGATATGCTGCGGGAACAGTTGAAAGGGGAGTTTCAGGATGTTTAAAGAGCAGTATATCCGTGACAACGAGAAGCTGAAAGCAAAGGAGACGTTGCTCATGGAAATCAAAGAAAAGAACACGCGTGAGAAAATTGCCCTCACGCCGAGACAAAAGTTCGTCCGTTACGGTGCGGTGTTCGCGGCCTTTATCCTCGTCGCCGCAGGCGTATTCGGAACGCTCTATGCAACAAGGGGCGGCAGCAACAGCGCAACCCCCGCAAACGCGACGCTATCCACGGCGACCGGAGGGAATCCCTCTTCGGCGGCGATCACCGAGGTGAAGACCTACGATGATATCTACGGGCTCATCGAGTCCATGCAGGCAGGCAACGGAATATATGCCGGCGGTGGCGTGGTCATGGAGAGCGCGGTTGCGGACGGCGCGGCCGCTGCCGCACCCGCATCTGACAGCGCAAAGGTAGAATCCGCCCCCAGCGCGGCCAACACCGGCAGCGGTGCGCCCGATTACTCCGGCACCAACGTGCAGGTCAAGGGCGTAGACGAGGCCGACATTGTGAAAACCGACGGGAGCTACATCTACTATGTAGCGGGCAACCAGCTCAATATACTCAAGGCGGACGGCGCCAACACGCAGCTGGTTTCCAGCACATCCCTCTCGGCGGACGACAGCTGGTGGGGTTATAACTCCGAGCTCTTCGTCCTCGGTACGCGGCTTATGGTCATCACCCAGAGCTACAACACCATCTGGATTAACGACGCAAACGGCGGATACCAGAACAACACCGACCAGACCAGCGCGGTGATCTACGACATCAGCAATCCTGCCAAGCCTGTGCAGGTGGTCTCCCTCGGGCAAAGTGGCAGCTACGTCAGCGCACGCATGATCGGGGACTATGTCTACCTCGTAACTTCGCAGTATATCTATAATATTGTGAAGGAAACTCCGGTCACCTACATCCCCTCCACCACCGTCGGCGCAGAGGCCAAGCTTCTCATGCCGACCGACCTCTACATCGGCGGAACGCCGCAGAGCGCGGCCTATACCGTGGTCGGTTCCATCAACCTCAAGAGCGGCGCAAACTTCACCTCCGCAAAGGCCGTCTTCGGCGGCACGAGCCAGGTTTATGCCAACGCCGAACACCTGCTGCTCGCCATCTCGCAGTATAACCAGGAGGTTCTGCCCATCGCGCCGGACAAGGACGGCAAGAATGTACAGATCACCAACGGTTCCTCAAGCACCGATCTGGTTCTCCTGGGTCTGAACGAAGGGCAGATCACCAAGCTTGCCAGCGGCAGCGTACCGGGCAGCCTGCTCAACCAGTTCTCAATGGACGAGTATCAGGGCGCCTTCCGCATCGTCACCACGGTGGACAGCTGGCAGCAGCTGATCTATACGGACGGCGTTGACACCTATGATTACAAGAGCAGCACCACAAATGCGCTCTATACGCTCGACAAAGACCTCGCAATCCTCGGCAAAATCGAAAACCTCGCCAAGGACGAAACCGTCCAGAGCGTGCGTTTCGACGGGGACATCGGTTATTTCGTCACCTTCCGCCAGGTGGATCCGCTCTTTGCGGTTGACCTGAGCAACCCCGCTTACCCGCGCGTGCTGAACGCATTGAAGATCCCGGGATTCTCCGAATACCTGCATATCTTCAAGGATAACCTCCTGCTCGGCATCGGCTATAATGCGGATGAGGACAGCGGCGGCCTGCAGGGCGTGAAGCTCTCCATGTTTGACACGACCAACAAGTCCAACGTCAAGGAGATTTCCAAGGCGAATGTGGACGCGAGCTGGACCATCGTGGGCAATAACCATAAGGCAATCCTTGTGGACGGCGAAAAGAATCTGATCGCCTTCCCGGCGGACAGCAGTTACTTCATCTACCGTTACACCGCGGACAAGGGGTTTGAGCTGGCGGCAAAGGTCTCGATGACCGCCGACCTCTCAAGCTGGAACCTCAGAGGCCTATTCATCGGGGATTACTTCTATGTCCTCGGCGACTCCGGCCTGACCATCATCTCGCTTGGCGACTTCTCTGTGGTTGGCACGGTGAAGCTCGGCTGACGCAACACGCGGCACCGGCAGGAGCGGGCGAAAAGCCCGCTCCTCAGCCCATCGACAAAGTCCTGCGGACTCTGCCGATGGGTTTTACTTTGGGTTAAAATGACGCGAATCGCGCCATTTTTTCACAAATTCGGCGAATGAATCGCCAAATTTGACGGAACATGGGGGATTTTCGAAATCCCCCAAACCCCCTACTGGGTTTGTGGATGCTCTGAGCGGCAGGCCCAAAGGCCTGCCGCTCAGTCTGTCAAAAAAGCCCTGGAATTGTTAAGGGCCGCGCCCTTAACCCGTCGGTTCCGGCCCCGGCGGCTTTCCCGCCGCGACGGATCGCCCGGGATCGGGCGGTTTCTTCGCAGCTCTTGGCCGTTCGGAGTCCGGAGGACGAGAGGCAAAGAGCGGTTGTCCCGTCAAAAAACTCGTTTTTTGACGGCCTCGAGCGGGCGAAAAGCCCGCTCCTGTTTTGTCCGGCAAAACTGCTAGATTGCAGGAAAAATCGACTATTTTCACGGCAATACTTGTGAAAAACGAAACCATCTTGTAAGATTGAGTCAACGACAGGTATCCATTCTGTCGCAAAAGTCCCGGGATTGGTAAAGGGCCGAGTCCCTTACCCCCACCGGCTCCGGTCGCGGTGGCTTTGCCGTCGTGACGGATCGCCCGGAATCGGGCGGTTTCTTCGCGGTTCTTAGCCGTTCGGCGTCCGGAAAGCGAGAGGCAACGGATGGTTGCCCCGTCAGAAAACTCGTTTGGGGCGGTCTCTGCAAACCCCATCGTATAAACACTCAATTATGACGCCCTTTTTCTCGCGGCAATCTGCACCGCGTGGTCGTTCGCACAAGAACATCCGGTTTACAATCTGATTCTGGAGGGTAATAACATGTGGAAATGCCAGTTTTGTGAGAAGATGAATTTTGACGATCAGACGATTTGTCCATATTGCAATGCGCCCAACCCGGCAGGGCCACCCCCGAAGTCCGTGGATCCGAAGATGACTCTAACCCAGCCGGTGCAGAGCGGACCATATGCGCCGCCGCAGGATCCAGCCGGCCGGGCTGTCCCCGGCGCGGCAGATACGTTGCAGCGGGCCAAGAGGCGCGATTCGATCATCACCTATCTCGTCATCGGCGCCGCGATCGTCTCCGTGCTGCTCATGCTCACCGTGCTGATACAGAAGCGTTCCGGTCGCAGGGCTTCGGCGGACGACGTAGCGCTGGTTACCCCCACGCCCACAATGCAGGAAAGCGCTTTCGCCGCCGCCATGCCCGTTTCGGAGGGTACGCCGATGCCCACCGCGACAGCCGTACCGGAGGAGGCAAGCGAGCCTGTGGTCGCGGTGGCGGCTGCAGATGTCTATCTCGGCTTTGGCGAGACCTATCAATGCAGTACGGCGGATTTTGTACTGCCGCATCAAATGGACGAAAGCAGCATTGTCTGGAGTTGCGACGCAAATGAAACCGGAACCGATTGCACCGCGTCGGGTCTCATCACAGGCGGAAACACACAGGTCGATGTCGAAAAGGAGTTTAGCGACCCGATTCGCGTGGTCGGAACCACGCCGGACGGCTCGGAACTGAGCTATAACGTGATCATTGGCGATGGCAAGACCTATGCGTTTACATGGTCCAGCGGCCGGCGAAACATGAAAAACTACAACGGCTCCGTCATTCTGGTTTCGCCGATGATTCTGAACTGCGACGGATTCTCGATCTACTATGAATATGAGCTCACAAAGGGTTCTTTAAAATCGGATAACTGGTCTGTCTGGGTCAGAGAAAACGGAACCGATTGGATTCGCGTGCAGGATATCGTTGTAAAGAATCAGGTTGGAGAGGTGTATGATATCGTGTTTGACGAGCCGGTTTCATTCTCCGAAATCTGCGTGCAGCCCGAAACCTATAGCGACAGCTTTAGCTACAACAATTCCTTCGCGGTCGGGTATTTGATCTTTCACTGACGGTTCAACCTGCAGATAGATAATATCCGTACCACCATCCACACAGGCAAAAAGCGGGCGACCTGCCCGCTTTTGCGTTATCCGTCAACACATTGTCATCCCGTAATAAACTTGCTGATCTTCTTGGGATCGGCTCCGGGGTTTAGTCGCAGCACTTGTTTTGTAATCGCTTCGGTTGCGCTCTCTTTTGAAAGCAGCGCCGCTTGACAAAACAAATCCTCTCCCCAGAACTGCTCCGTGGTGCAAAACACGGTGGAATACCAGCCGTACTCCTCGCCCTTTTGCGAGAGCTTCTGCTGCCTGCCGCACATGCTCAAATACATTTTCATCTGCAGTTCGGTCAGCGCGCCGTCAAACCGGCTCTTCTCCTCCGCGCCAAAACCCGCAATCTGCTTGATGGCGTGCAGCGGCAGCGTACCGTATTCCTGCACCGCGCCATAGATGCGCTTCGCCGCATGGCTGATGGCTCCGGCGGCATATGCCTCCTCAAAATCAACCTTACCCCGCCGCACGGCGAGGAACTGCGGCGCCCAGTCCCGCGTGATATATCCGCTCTTTTTGAAAAACACCTTGCCGTAGGAGATGTCGCGCCGCTCATCCAGCACACGCATGCGCCATTCCCACGGGTCGGTTTCAGGGCTGCCCGTGTGCCAGCGAACAGGGGTTTGGTAGGGCGGCTGTTCGTCCCAACTCCAGGGAATCAGCGCAAAGATTCCCTCGCTGTTTCCCCCGCCCATCGAAAAACCAGCCTCCAGCAAGGCGTTGACAAACCTCTCATAGTCCACAATCTGCCGCATATCCCCTGCACCGTTCCCGTTTTTCACCAGTATAACAGAAAAAGCAAAAAGCGAACAAGTGTTTTATTGTTTGCCGGACGTTCCCTTCTGCGCAACGCGCAGAGAGATTAACGTTTTTACATCCGCCAGCACAGCGGGATCGCTTACGCGAATCATGAGCCAGCGCGCGCCGTTGAACTCCCTCGTACGCGCATAGAGCTCGCGCAGATAATCCGAACACGTCGGCAAAAGCATCTCCGCCTCCGGCGCCTCTTTTCCGCCGATGGTGACGAGCGCGGTAAACGATCCCTCATCCGGATAAAGCGTACAAAGCGCTCTGCCGCCCTTCTTATACTTGACGTTCCAGCCCGGCGCGCCGCTGCACGTGCTGTATTCCACGCGCGGTTCAACAGCATATCGCTCCTCCGCCCAGTGGCAGAGACCGTTCCAGAGCGGGCTGCCGATAAAACACGCAATATCGGCAATCGTTGGTTGTTGGGATTTTGGGTAGCGCTCCAACCAGTTCATGGTGTAATCCTCCCCTTGCCAATCGGATACCGTTTGCCGCAGCCGCTGCAAATGCCGTCATGCAGGTTGATCAGGTGCCCGCAGCCTTCGCAGGTATGCGATTGAATCTGCTTGCGCAGCAGTTCCTCTGCGCCCGCACGGCGCATTTCCGCCGCATCGGCGGCCAGGTCGACGCCATAACCATCCTTATACCGTTTGTCAAACGTTTTCACCCGTTTGCAGGGGCGCTCCGCGCAGTCTGCGCAGGTCTGATAGCCGCGCTCCAACACGCAGGCGCGCATGACGCACTGAGACTGGTAGCGATCCGGCTCGTCCGGTTTCGCGCGGCAGCCGAGGCAGGGATTTTTACCCAGATGACGATAACAGAGCAGGCAATTAAGCCCGCATGGCGCGAACATATCCACGTCGATGGTTTCCGGTGGTTTCATCGAATACCGCCTTTCGGTTGGAGAATGAAAAGCGACCCGCGGGGTCTATGCGTCTATGCCCGCCAGCGCTTGAGCTGCGGAAAATGCTCATTCATCATAGCGCGCGCGCCCTCCTCGGTCATGCCGGGAACGTTGTCCAGCACCGGCTGTACGCAAAAGTCGATCATCTCCTGCATGGTGCAGGTTGCGGTAAACGCACCGTTCTCATAACAATAGCTGCAATAATCCCGGCTCTTTGTTCCGTCTGTCTCGGTTCCGTAACACTCGTCCGTTTGTCCCATCGGCATCCCGCAACTCTGGCAGTAACGCTCTTCCATCGCCCTGTTCCTCCCGATTGATTTGATAGGATCATCCTATCGAAAGGAACCTGACAGAAAGCTGTCATGTTTGTAATACTTATTTTGCGTGATGGAGCCAGATGGCTTTCGCATAGGCGGCGGCTTCTGCGCGCAGTTCAGCAGGCTCCAGAATATCTGCCTCCAAGCCAAACGAGTGCAGATAACTCATCACCCAACCATCGTTTGGGAACCTCGCGGAGACGATCATACTCCCATCCGGCTGTTGTTCAATCATGGCGCAGTCAAACTCATCGTAAACGCGAAAAGCGACGGCCGGTGAAAACCGCAGCCTGAGCTCCATCAGCGGCATATCGGCAGGCGAGTCCTGCTCCAGCGGCGGAATCTCGTCCGGCAGGCTGGAAAATCGCTCCTCCAGCAATGTCAGTTCCACAATACGGTTTACCTTGAAGAGGCGGTAATCCTCCGCCTTTTTACAGTAGGCGTGCAGGTACCAGCTTTTGTCCTTAAAGATCAGCTTCACCGGCAGGATTATGCGGCGGTTCGTCTCCCCGCTGCTGGAGCAGTAGACAATCTCCAGCGCATGGCGGCCAATCAGCGCGGCTTTCAGGCGCTCGAACTTCACGGAGTCGGTATTGCTCAATCCCCATCGGGAGAAATCAACCTCGATCCAATTTGTGTTTTGCTTTTTAAAAAGGCCGCCGAGCTTGCTTAAGAGCGCGTCGACCGACTGGTTGGTCGCTTTGAGACTCTGGATGGCATAGAGAATTTGGTTCTGCTCCTCGTCGGAGAGCAGAACTTTGTCAAAGGCGTAATTGGCCATCAGCGACACGCCGCCGTTTTTCCCCTGCGTAGCATAGACGGGAATGCCTGCCATCGAGAGCGCCTCAATATCCCGATAGATCGTGCGTGTGGAGACCTCCAGCGCGCGCGCCAGCTTCGGCGCGGTCATCGTGCCTTTTTCAAGCAACAGATAGAGTAATTGAAACAGTCGGTCATTTTTCACGAGGATACCCATCGGCAAGTCAGGAAAGCGCCGCCTCCAAGATCATTTTAGTATAAAGCAGAAATCCTGACAAATAAATGTCAGGATTTCAGCCTGTCAAAAAAGCCCTGGGATTGTTAAGGGCCGCGCCCTTAACCCGTCGGTTCCGGCCACGGCGGCTTTGCCGCCGCGACGGATCGCCCGGAATCGGGCGGTTTCTTCGCAGCTCTTTGCCGTTCGGAGTCCGGAGGACGAGAGGCAAAGAGCGGTTGTCCCGTCAAAAAACTCGTTTTTTGACGGCCTTAAATCCTGACAAATAAATGTCAGGATTTTTACTTTATACCATATTCAAGCCGGGCGTCAGCTCTTCGCCCTTCGATTCACAACATATTTTTGAAACAGCGAGCGGAGCATGCTGAGTTCCCCGTCGTTTGCAATCTGGGCCTTGGGGATGACCACCGCGCGGTTTTCCCCCGCGATGAGGTAAAACGCGTTCCCAGTCTCCCGCGCAACGAGAATCTGCTTCCAGGCAAAGTCCGTGTCCCCGCGCTCGCTCTTGGCATGAACTCCGGTTTTATCGATGATGTAATGCACGGTAAAATCGGACATCTTGCCTTTTTTATAGAGGCTGTTAACGCGGGATACGACGGATAAAAGATTGAATCCGACCATGAGGATTACGCCGACAATGGCGACAACGAGCGCGCTGAGCAGTGAACTCGTGATGGAGATTCCCTGCGCGTAGCGAATCAGCGCAAGCATAACGGCAAGAATGACGAATGTCATAATCGCAATTCCCGCAAGCTTTCGCTTCATGCGGAAGAAATTGTATTGAATGTTATCCTGTTTGGTTATGGTAAATTTGCCGGAAAACGACATGATTCGATTGCTCCTTTGATCGGATGCACCCATTATACAATGCGCTCTCTCCGCTGTCAAAAACCGGCGCAGAAAAAACTCCCCCTGAATACAGGCTCAGGGGGAGCTGCGGAGGCCTTCCGCTCTGTGAATACGACAGGCGAACTAGAGTCAGTTTCTCTGCAGCGCTTCGATCGGGGTCATCTTGCTTGCCTTTGCAGCGGGATAGCTGCCAAAGGCAACGCCGATGACCATGCAGAAGAGCAGCGCGCCGACGGCGGCACGCCATTCCATATGGATCGTCATATCCGCTACCATCGCGAAGATCCGAAGGCCAAGCGCCGAGAGGCCGAGGCCGATCAGCCCGCCGAGTATGGAGAGCACGCAGGCTTCGATCAGAAACTGCATCATGATATGGCTTCTGCGCGCGCCGATGGCCTTGCGGATGCCGATTTCGCGCGTACGCTCCGCAACGGAGACGAGCATGATATTCATAATGCCGATGCCGCCAACGAGCAGCGAGATTGCGGCGATGCCGCCAAGCATGAGCGAAAGCGTACTCATAACGTCGTCCATGGTTTCCAATAGCTCGCTCATGTTGTAGACGGTATAGGAATCCTCGTCCCCCGTGAGTTTGAGCATCTGATATTCCGCCAGCGCCTGCGCCATGTCCACATCGTTGGTGGATGCGGCCTTGACATAGCAAGTGGATATTGAGGTGCTGTCCGAAATTCTCTGCGCCGTGGTGAGTGGAACCAGAATCTGCGAATCCGAGTTGGAACCGCTCTCGGAAAGCAATCCAACAATCGTGAACGTATGGCCGCTCATTGTAAACGTCTTTCCAATGACATCATAGCTCTCAAACAAATCGCCCGCAACACCGGCGCCAATAACAGCGGTATAGGTGCGCCAGTCCAGATCGGACGCCACGATTGCGCGGCCGGATTCCAGCTCGCTTCCCGCAATGTCCATGTATTTTTCCGTCACGCCGATGGCGGACACGCTCGTATAGGTGGATCCGCTGCGCGCGGTTGTGCTGACGGTCAGATAGGGCGCAACACCGCCGATCGCGTCATAGTCCTCCAGCGCGAGATAGTCTTCCGCATTGAGCACGGCGTCCTCGTCCGTCACGGTGATGGTCAATAGATCCGATCCCATCGACGCAATCGCGGACGAAATCGAACTCGTCGTGCTCTGCGCAATGGAGACGAGCACAATCACGCTCATCACGCCGATGATGATACCGAGCATCGTCAAAAACGAACGCATCTTATTGGCGAGCGTGGAGCGCATCGCAAGGCGGAGCGAATTAAAAAACATCGTCATACGATATCCGCCTCCTGCATCGAGTGATATAACCGCCCGTCGCGCACATAGACCGTGCGCTGCGCCTGCCGGGCCACCTCGTCGTTGTGCGTAATCAGCACGATGGTATACTCCTGTTCGGAAAGCGAATGGAGCAGCCGCATGATATCGTTCCCGCTCTTGCTGTCCAGATTTCCCGTGGGTTCGTCCGCAAGAATCACACGGGAGTTGCTCGCCAGAGCGCGGGCGATCGCCACGCGCTGCTGCTGGCCGCCGGAGAGCTGAGAGGGTTTATGCTGCATGCGGTTGCCTAAGCCCACGCGTTCCAGCGCGGCTTTGGCACGCTCCAGGCGTTCCTTTTGCGAACACTTTTGATAGATCAACGGCAGTTCCACATTTTCCAGTGAACTCATCCCCGTGAGCAGATTGAACTGCTGGAATACAAAGCCGATCTTTTCACTGCGAATGAGCGAAAGCTCTTTGTCGGTACATTCGGCTATGTTCACACCGTCCAGAATATAACGGCCCGCGTCCGGCATATCCAGACAGCCCATCACATTCATCAGCGTCGTTTTGCCCGAGCCGGAAGGGCCGCAGATCGCGACAAATTCCTTCGGTTTCACATGCAGGGAGGCATCGTCCAGCGCGTGCACAACCTCGTCCCCCACATAATAGGTCTTACAGATGTGTTCCAGTCGCAGCATGTCGCGCTCCTTTCCCACATTCGAGTGGTTCCCTTTTCTTCTGTTGCCGCATCGTGCGCTCCTTAATTGCCGCCCGGCATACCGCCGCTGGGCATCTGGCCGCCACCCATGCCGCTCGGCGGGCTAAAGCTGCCGGAGTCTCCGCCCATCATCATACCGTTCTGACCGCCCATGCTAAAGGCTGTGGTGGTCTGGTCGTCCTGACTGTAAGTCGCGGTGGTCGTCACCTGCGGAACCCAAATCAGGTCCCCCGCGGTGATTCCATCGCCGGTGAGAGCGATGTAGGAACCGTCGGACATGCCCGTCGTCACGGTAACCCTGGTCAGGCTGTCAAGGTTGAGCTCGCTTTCGTCAACAACAGTACCCAGCGTTGCGGCATCTCCGGCGAGATAGATATATGCCGTGTCACCATCGTATTGGACAGCCGAAACAGGGACGATCAGGGTTTCTCCGCTGGTGTCCGTGGTGACGGCAACCGTCGCGCTCATACCGGGATACGCGCCTTCGATCGGATCGGTCGTGATGGTCGCCGTATAGCTGGTAACATATGTTCCGCTGCCGGAATAGGAGATATTGGTCACCTTGCCGGTGTATTCACCGTCCAGCGCATCGAGCGTGATCTTCGCGCTCTGCCCGAGGGCAACCGTGGCGATATCGAGCTCGTCGATCGAGAGCGCCAGTGTATAGCCGCCCGTTCCGGTGAGCGCGCAAACCGTTGTACCGGAGGCTACCTTATCGCCTTCCTTCACTGCGAGCGTGGTCAGCGTGCAATCATACTCCGCCTTGACGGTCAGGAGTCCCTCGAGGTCGGCAATCTCGTCCATCAGTTCGGCCTCCGTTTTTTTCAGCGCGGTATAGGCGGCGGTTGGCGCGCCCTCCGCGAGCTTGAATATTGTCGCGCCCTTGCTGACGGTTTGATTGTCCGTTACGACAACCGTTGCGATCTTGCCGGATGAGGCAGTCACCTCAACCGATTCGTTTACGGTGATGTTGCCCGTTCCAAGCGTTGCGCCGTCTTCGCTCTTGACCGTTGCGCTTGTGCCAACGGGATAATCGTTGTCCTCAAACACAGCTGTCGCAACGCCGCTTTCGATCTTGGTGATATATCCTTCCTGTTCGTCTTCGCCAACGCGAACGACGACCGGGTCATACGGTTCCATCGCGTCGGTCGCGGCAATGCCAACCTGCATCTTGCCATCCGTCGAGATCAGGCAAAGATAGTCCATATCATCCACAATCGAACCCGCAACCGCCTTGATGTCCTTGATAACGCCGCCCTTGCTCGCGGTTATCTTCAGGTTGGTGAGCAGCTGTTTGGTGGTCGCGAGGGATGCGCGCGTGTCGCCGAGCTCATCCTTTAAGTCGCTCAGGTCGCTCTCCACCTCCGGCGAGGTCATTGTCAGCACGACCTCTCCCGCCTGGATCTTATCGCCCGGAGCAAAGTTGACAGCGGTTACGGTGGACGCCGCCGTGGTGGTGACGCTCTGGTTCTCCAGTGCGGACAGCGTACCGCTGCCGCTGATGGT
Organism: Christensenella sp.; assembly: GCA_034926785.1. GTDB lineage: Bacteria > Bacillota > Clostridia > Christensenellales > CAG-138 > UBA7703. The sequence continues at coordinate 24,443 of JAYFQU010000010.1, read as the reverse complement.
CGTGCTGATCTCGCCGCTGGAGATGGCGTTGACGGTATAGTTTTTTCTGCTGGTTGAGTCGCCGCCCTTGTTCATCGCGTTGATGACAAGAACCGTGCCGACGGCAAGGACAACCGCTGCAGCGCCGATCATGATCAGCGTACGGACGCGTTTCTGCTTCTTCTTTTTTTGCTTTGAATTGCTAAACGAAGTTTCGAAAGATTCCATAGAGTTTCCGCCTCCAAATTCATTCGCCTTTGATCATATGGGGCGGTTGTGGCAAAACCGTGGCACTGAGTCGCGAAAAATATGTACCATTTCGGCATGATGCAATCAAATTGCCCGATTGGAGGCGGAGCCGATAAAGCGTTGACTTTCCGCCAAGTTTCTGCCAAGATCGCTTCTTATGATGAAAAAAGTGGAAGATATTGTCGCGCGGGCAATACGCGCGGCTAAGACAGGGAGAAATGCAGTAATGAGACGAATGGGTTACAGAAACTTGCCGCGCGCTGCGGCTGCGCTGCTGATGGCGGCGCTACTGATGGGGCTGTCGTTCGCGGGGACCCCCGCCACTACGGTGACCGTAACAAATTTAACCGAGCTGGCCGCCGCCATCGCTGATGCTTCGTCCACCAGCGATACGATCACCATCAACTTCACCAGCGGAACCGTCATCGACCTCGGTGGAGGTTCAATGACGGTCCCTTCAAATGTTGCTCTCAATCTAAGCAGCGGTGCGCTGCGTTCTTCCGGCGGCGTAATCGCAGTATCCGGCAGCGTTGCCGGCGGCGTGCTGGAACTAAACGGCGGAACGCTGATTCGCGAATCCGGCAGCAGCATTACCGCAACTATTTCTGTGGGCAGCGGTGGTGAAGTCCGCGGCCCCTACATACTCTCTCTGGAAAATGCGGAGACCATCCGTGCGGGTTCCATTCTAACCGTTTCCTATGTCGGTGAATCGCCGTCGGATACTTCCAGCTACGTGACCTCGCATGATCTCTCCGATGTGATCTACCTCCAGATGACGGGATCGAACAATTCCGTCTATAAGGTAGTGGATCAGGTAACCACCTCGTCCGGAGCCGTATTTCGTCTCGGCACCAAAAATACGGATACGCTCTCACTGGTCTACCCGCTGCGTTATAGCGGGCTCGCAGGCGCAAAACTCGCCTCGCTAAACCCGACAAGTTATACCGAGAGCGACGCCCCCATCCCCCTCGTCAACCCGACGAAAGACGGCTTCACCTTTGCGGGTTGGATCTGCGAGGCGCTTGGCGTAACGGTGCCAAATGAAAAAATGGTGATTCCCGCTGGGACATCGGGCGATTTAACCTTAACGGCAGTTTGGGCCGAAGGCGCAATGACCGGCAGCATGGGGGGAGCCGGGGGCGCATCTGCTGCGGCATCGGGCACCGGTACCACAGACGACGCCAAAACAGCGCAGAGTGCGGCTTCTGCCGCAGATACGGCGGCCACAACCACCAAGCGCGTAAAGCAAGCGTCCTCTTCAACAAAAGTAACATTCACCAGCGAGGCGGAAAACGCCCTTCCCACACTGGAAAGCATACAGAAGCCTACTTCCTCCTTCCCGTGGGGATGGGCATTTGGCGGTCTGGGTCTGCTTGGCATCGCCGCCTACGCGCTGGCAAAGCTTGTTGAGCGAAAGCAGAACGACAGATCGTAGACCGAAGAACACCGCGGATTCATGCAAAAGAGCGGGTGCAAAAGCACTCGCTCAGCCCATCGACAAAGTCCTGCGGACTCTGCCGATGGGTTTTACTTTGGGTTAAAATGACGCGAATCGCGCCATTTTTTCACAAATTCAGCGAATGAATCGCCAAATTTGAAGGAACATGGGGGGCTTTCGAAATCCCCCAAACCCCCTACTGGGTTTGTTGATGCTCTGAGCGGGTGCAAAAGCACTCGCTCTGTTCCATTAAAAAACGAATTTTTGACGGGACAATCGCTCTTTGTCCCTCGTCCTCCAGGCGCCGGGCAACAAAAAGCCGCGAAGAAATCGCCCGGCTCCGGGCGATCCGTCACGGTGGCAAAGCCACCGCAGCCGGAATCCATGGGTTAAGGGCCGCTGCTCCTAATAATCCCGGGATTTTTTAGTAAGGCGAGGGTTGCCAATCATCTGAAATGAGCCAATGCGACCGCATCGGCTCAGTTTATATCGACTGCTTCGTTCAGGTTGTTTTTGGTTCTTCTTCCTCCTTTGGCGACTCCGGCTCCTTCTTCATGCGTTCCGCGTAGGCATGGAAGGCTTTTTTGCCGTCCTCTTCCCACCAGTCGTCATAATACTCCCAGTCCTTCCAGTCCTTTTTTTCGCCATCGGCGCTGTTGTGGTAATGACGCTTTTTATGCTTATGATGCTTGCCGCCATCGTCACCGGAACCGGAACCACCGAAGCCGAAGAGGATGCGCGCCAGCAGGAACAGGCCAAGCCCTTCCCAGAAACCGATTGTCTTGAGGCCAAAGAATTTCGGCATCAGCCAATTCCAAAGCCACATGATGACGTTGCCAAACAGCAGCCCCATCAGCACGGCTCCAATGATGCCAAGCACGGCATAGAGCGTGTATTTTGCCCATTTGGGAACCTTGTCCCAACGTTTCTTCATATTGCTCATATCGATATCTCCTTTTTTCTATTTTTAGTCGGTTTGTTCCAACAGGAAAGCCTTTAGGTTTTTTACCGCGCGACTCTTGCGCGAAAGCAATGTGCCCAAGGGCTCGTCCCATTCCTCGGCGAGTTCGCGAAAGGATTTGCCCTTGAGCTCCGTTGCAATCAGCACCGCACGCTGTCTGGGTTCAAGCTTTCCGATGGCCTCCGTCAGCTTTCCTATTCGCTCCGCCTGCTCCTCTCTTTGAAAAGGTTCGTCGCTGTCTGCGGCTAGCATGCTCAACAGCGGTAATTCTCCATTCTCGTCCGCCATGCCATCAAGGCTTGTGATCCTCGCGCGGCTTCGCTCAAAGTCGGCAATGCGGTTCCTGATAGAGCGATAGGCGTAGGCGGCGAGGTTCTCGACGGGGCCGTTTGTCTCGAGCTTGCTCACGAGGGAAAGCATTACATCCGCGACAATATCCTCCGCGTCCATCTCGTCAATGCGGCGCGCCCGGTTCTTGACAAAGCGAACCAACTTCTCCCCGTCCCGCGTGAAGAAGGCATACCATGGATTGCCGCTTGCTTGATCGATCGCCATTTGTTATCCCCCGCGCTCCTTACACTATAATGACGGACGAAACGCCGTTTTATTGCAGGCGTGAAAAAAAATAATTCTCTATCCAGATATAGCACATCCCATCAAAAAAGGCACGCGCTGCGTGCCTTTTTTGATGGTTACAACCTAAATGATCGGCGTCAGGTATCCGCCGCCGGGGAGCGCGAAGGACTGGCTTTCGAGATAGGCGTTCTCCGGCGCGTTGGAGTCATAGTAAATCGAGAACCCGTTGGACTGGATATTCTGGTGCGTCGTGTCCGCGTTGATCAGGGTGACCAGATTGGTATCCGCCGTAAGGATGAGCTTGCTCGCCGCATCCAGCGAAACGCTCACCTTCGCGGGCAGGGTCGCGCCAAGCTCGCCCGTGAACGACGCGCCGTTGACCAGGACCAGCTTGAGCGTCGTTCCTTCCGCCAGAACCGGCTTTGCCGATAGGACGGTGTTATCCAGCGTGAGTTCATTTGTGCCGGAGAGCACGCGCAACTGCTCCCCGCTCGTAGCGGAAAGAGTCACGCCGGAGAGTGTCACGATACCGCCGCTCAGGAGCAGGCACGGAGAGTCTTCCCCCTCGGTTGAGAGTGTTCCCCCCGTGAGTGAAACCACTCCTCCTCCACGAACGACCAATGCGGGCGAAGACTCGCCGGAGGTATACACGAAGCTGCCGCCGAGGTTGAGCGTCGCACCGGCGCCGCCGGCAAAAAGGCCGAACCCCCCGCGCGCGTTGCTGGTGACATTGCTCTCCTGCAGGGACATCTGGCCTCCGGACACAACTGCGACCGCCGCGTTGGTTCCGGCGGAGAAGTCGCTCTCCGCGTCCCCCGTCTTATTGAGATCCGCGCTGTTCATCGTCAGCACGCCTGCGTTTTCCACGAGTACGGTGTTCTCATCCGGTGTGCTGGAGGCATAGGAACCGCTCGCGGCCTCATCCGTCGTCTCGTCCACATGATAGATTCCGGCATAGGAAACATTCTCCGCGGCGCCGGCGGATTCCGTGTTGGCAGATCCGTCGTCCACGGCGACGATCTCCGGCTTGACTTCCTCTGCCGCGCTTTTATCCGCCGCGGCCTGTCCGCAGCCGAAGGTGAAAAGCAGGGCGACGGCTGCAGCAAATGCCAGCGCACGCCTGGATATGGTCACGTTCCGATTCATACATCCTCCTTGGTGGATTGTCACGATCCTCTCGCGGCGAAAGCAGCGTTCGCCTTCAACCCAGTTTGATCTTAGTAAAGACTTGTGTCCCGCGCATGACGCGCAGATGAAGCTTCTGTAATATAAAACGTCCGCGTACACTGCCGCACGCGGACGAATTTTTGCGCGTTATGCGAGCTTAGCCGAGAGGCGCTTACGGATCTCCCGGATGAACGCGAGGCTCGTTACCGCCGTTGGCGTGATTCCCTCAACAAGACCAACCAAGTCCTTCGTCATGATGCCCGCGTCGAGCGTCTCGATGGACGCCCCTTCCAGTTTTTTACCGAAGGCTTCCAGCTCCGGCAGGGCGTCCAGCTCGCCGCGCTTTGACAGCGCGCCGCTCCAGGCGAAGATCGTCGCCATCGGGTTGGTGCTGGTCTCCTCGCCCTGCAGATATTTATAGTAGTGGCGGGTGACCGTGCCATGCGCAGCCTCGTATTCAAAGTTGCCATCGGGCGAGACAAGCACGCTCGTCATCATCGCGAGACTGCCGAATGCGGTGCTGACCATATCGCTCATCACGTCGCCGTCGTAGTTTTTACAGGCCCAGATATAGCCGCCCTCGGAGCGAATCACACGAGCGACCGCGTCGTCAATCAGCGTATAGAAATAGCTCAGCCCAAGCTCTTCAAATTGCTTGTGATAGTCCGCGTCGTAGATCTCCTGAAAGAGATCCTTAAAGGTATGATCGTATTGTTTGCTGATCGTATCCTTGGTGGAAAACCAGAGATCCTGTTTGGTGCTCACGGCGTATTGAAAGCAGCTGTGCGCAAAAGAGCGGATGGAACTATCCTTATTATACATGCCCTGCAGCACGCCGGGACACTCGAAATCGTAGATGGTCTTGCGGAAGCTCGCGCCTTGTTCGCCCGTAAAGACCAGCTCCGCCTTGCCCTTCTCCGGCACGCGGTATTCCGTTGCGCGGTAAACATCGCCATAGGCGTGACGCGCGATGGTGATCGGTTTTTTCCAGGTCTTGACCACGGGTTTTACGCTGTCGATCAAAATCGGCGCGCGGAAGACCGTTCCGTCCAGAATCGCGCGGATGGTGCCGTTTGGGCTCTTCCACATCTCGGTGAGGTTATATTCCGCGACGCGCTGGGCGTTGGGCGTGATGGTTGCGCATTTGACGCCAACGCCGTATCGTTTGATCGCATTCGCCGCGTCGGTGGTTACCTGATCGCGGGTTTTCTCGCGTTCGATCAGACCGAGATCATAGTATTCCGCCTTGAGATCGACAAACGGCAGGATCAACTCGTCCTTGATCTGCTGCCAGAGAATGCGAGTCATCTCGTCCCCGTCCATCTCGACGAGAGGTTTTTTCATTTGAATCAGGCTCATATCGTTTCCCTTTCGGTTGGTCGTTACCGTTCAATCATTTTCCCGCGTGCGCGGCGTAGTAGTTCATCAGGCAGCCTTCGAGCAGGATCTCGCGCTCATCATCCGTCAATGGCGGGAGATTGAGCGTAATCCCCTCCGTGGTTCCGTCCGCGCGGATGGCGACGGCGGGCAGGGTATCCTTCTTCTCCTGAATCGCCCGCTTCACGTTTGGCACAAACACATGCTCGCCCACCGAATAGTCAAAACTTGCGCCCGCTGGCAGCGTAAATGGCATGATGCCCCAGTTGATGCAGTTGCTGCGGTAGCGCTTGGTTGCGTATTCATAGCAGATGTTCGCCGCGCCGCCCAGCACACGCTGGCTGGAGGCGGCCTGCTCGCGCGCGCTGCCGTCGCCAGGCTTGTTGGCAAAAACACAGGAACCGTAAGACGTGGTCCCGAGGAGTTCCTCCGCATTGCCAACCTTGCTCAACAGCGTCTGGATTGCCTCCGGCACTTCGCCATTCCGGCGCGCGGTTTCAAGCGCGTATACCGCCTTGCTGCGGCCGACATAGTCCGGCGCGCGGCGAGAGAGCGCAAACTCCGCCAGACGAAGCGGATTGCTGCGATAGGAACTTGTCTCACCGGAGGGAATCAACTCGTCCGTGGTGGTCACGGGGTCGCGAATCACGGCGGAGAGTTCAAGGAGCATATTGTCCGTAAGCGGATAGATCTTCGGCCAGTCGGCAATGTTCGGTCCGAAGACGAGCTCCACACTGGGATCCGCCTTGCCAAAGCCATTGTAGCAGCGCTTTTCGTAGTTGGAGCGGTCGTAGCGATAGCGAATGCGGCGCTTGCGATAGACCACATCCGTTGCGGCGGTGAGCTTGCCGCCGTTGGCGGCGGTTGCGGCAATGCTCCGCGCGTCCATAAGCGCGACATAGCTCAGCTGCCCCTCGCCGGGCTTGCTGCCCTCGCGGTTGGGAAAGTTGCGCGTGGTGTGGCGAATTGAGAAGCTGTTGTTGGCGGGTACATCCCCCGCGCCAAAGCACGGGCCGCAGAAGGAAGGCTTCATCACCGCGCCCGCGCGAATCAGCGTTTCGGTCGCCTCCGCGCGCGTGAGCGCGAGGCTGACGGGAACGCTCGTCGGGTAGACGGAGAGCGAAAATGCGCCGTTGCCGGTTGAACCGCCGCTCAGGATTTCGCTGGCTTCGATGATGTTGTCGAACAATCCGCCCGCGCAGCCCGCGATGATGCCCTGATCGGCATATACGCCGTCCGGCTTGATCTTGCTCTTGAGATCGACCGTGACCTTCGGGAAGCTGGCCTTTGCCTCCTCCTCGATTTTACCCAGCAATTCGTCCGCCCGTTCGATGAACTCACGGATCGGGTAGGCGTTGCTGGGATGGAACGGCAGCGCAATCATGCACTCTGCCTTGTCCAGCTCGATGGTGATCATCGCGTCATAATAGGCGCCGTCCCCCGGCGCGAGTTTGCTGTATGCCTCCGGTCGGCCATGCGCACGGAAATATTCCGCGGTTTCACCGTCGGTTTCCCAAATGGAGCTCAAGCAGGTCGTCTCCGTGGTCATGACATCCACGCCGTTTCGATAGTCCGCCGAGAGATGTGAGATCCCGGGGCCGACAAACTCCAGAATCTTGTTCTTTGCGCGCCCTTCGGGAAAGGCTTCCTTCACGAGCGCGAGCGCAACGTCATGCGGACCGACACCGCGGCGCGGCTTGCCCGTCACATAGCAGAGCACAACCTCAGGGGCGGCGATATCGTATGTGTTTTTTAAAAGCTGTTTCACTAGCTCCGGCCCGCCTTCGCCGATGGCGAGCGTACCGAGCGCGCCGTAGCGCGTATGGCTGTCCGAACCCAAGATCATCCTGCCGCAGCCGGCGAGCTCCTCGCGCGCATAGCTATGGATGACGCTGAGGTTGGCGGGCACATAGATGCCGCCGTACTTTTTCGCGGCGGAGAGACCAAAGATATGGTCGTCCTCATTGATGGTTCCCCCGACGGCGCAGAGGCTGTTGTGGCAGTTGGTCATGGCGTATGGTACGGGGAACTCCGTCAGTCCGCTCGCCCGCGCGGTTTGGATGATGCCGACGTAGGTGATATCATGCGAAATCAGCGCGTCGAATCGCAGGCGCAACTGGTCGCTTTCTCCAGAGGCGTTGTGCGCACGGAGAATGGAATAGGCGATGGTCTTCTCCCGCGCAGCGGCGTTTGCCTTGTCCGCAGCGTGCGGTTTTCCGTTTTTCAGCGTGACCGCATGGTCATGGTAACGAATCATAGAATCCTCCTTGATCGAATCAAAACCGCATGTGCCGCACAGGGAAACAGGCGGGCATTTTTTCACTCATAGATTGTATCATGCCGCGTGCGCCAAGAAAAGTCGCAACCGTGGCATATCTGCCATCTATCGATGGAAAAAATTGAGAATTCCACCTCGCCTCTATGGAAAAATGTCGTAATATCTTGGTCTTGACAGCAGGGAAACGGACGGTTATAATACACCATGTGCCGCTGAAAATCGGCATAAACAAAAGCATATGGCGGCGTAGCTCAGCTGGCTAGAGCATTCGGTTCATACCCGGAGTGTCATCTGTTCGAATCAGATCGCCGCTACCATGAAAGCAGCCCCTCTTACGAGGTAGGCTGCTTTTGCTTATCAAGGAAAAATGCCATAAAAACCGAGACTGACCTGCCCAGGATTCAAATTGGCATCAAACAGCATTCTTGGTTTTATCGTGAATTTTATATTTGTGATTATTGAGGCCAAGAAGGATTTGTGAAAATGGCAGGAAGCACACCCCCGCGGCATCCGTCACGGGGGTGTGCTTCTGTTGTGTCGCTCTCAGTTTTTGCAAAACACTCTCTGAAAGAGCCTTTGCACCGGCGGCAAGGCGGCGACGATGACGCAAAGGATCGTATCCACGCCGATGGTGAGAAAATTATAGATCAACGAGTAGACCCAGGGGTTGGTGAAGCCGTATTCAAAGCCGGAGTCCGCAAAAAAGATCGCGCCGGAGACGGTGCTCGCGATCATCCGCAAAAAGCCCGCAACCGCCGCGCCGACAGGCAGGTTTTTCGGGAAAAACGCCGCTGTGCCGAGCAGGGTAAACGCCACAAAGTAGTCCAGCACAAACTGCACGGGGTGGACGATATACGCCCCCTGCACCACCTGTAAAAGCGCGAACGCAAACGCGGCGGTATAACCATAGAGCGGGCCGAAATACGCGGCATAGGCAAAGATCGGCAGCATTGAGAGCAGCGTGATCGTTCCGCCGAACGGCAGGGAAAAAAGTTTGAAGTAGCTCAGCACGAACGCGAGCGTGATCGACAGCGCGCCATAGACAAGCGTCTGCGTGCGGCTGGGCTTGCCCGCGGGCGCCTCGGCGGACGCCGCCTGCGTCTTTGCGCGGACGGCATATGACACGACCGCCCAGATGAGCAGGCCGAGCACGACCAGCGCGCCCAGCAGCAGGAACAGCTCGATCCCTTCGAGCGAGGCAAGTTTGCTGAACAGTTTAAACTCCATGATTTGTTTCTCCTTTTTCCATAAAAAAATAGTCGCCAGTGAGACGACCATCAAAAAGAAGCTGCGATATGTATCACTTTCCTTCGATGGCATGACCCAACAGGTTCCAAGGGTGCTTCTCAGCCCGGCTGTTCTTCCGGACGCCCCCGTGATGCGAACTAGAATACACGCTTTTCCGTAGCCTGTCAACCTTGACAAAGACAGCCTTCCAACGTAACATGGTTTCGTGCTCCCGCATTGCGGGGAAACAGAACAAAACTGGAATTGGGAAAGAGAAACAAGCTTATGCGTTTGGATAAATATCTAAAGGTCTCCCGCATCATCAAACGGCGCACCATCGCCAACGAAGCGGCGGGCGCGGGCCGCGTGAGCATCAACGGCAAGGTCGCAAAACCCTCCGCCGAAGTAAAGGAAGGGGACACGCTGGATCTGCTGCTCGGTGGAAAGCACCTGCTCGTGCGCGTAGAAAGCCTCCGGGAGAGCACGCGCAAGGAAGACGCCGCGGGCATGTATACCGTGCTCAGCGGGGACGAGCTCCGATGAACCGCGCGGTTGCCATTCTGCTTTGCGCGGGCGGCTCCACGCGCATGGGCTTCGACAAGCTGCTCACCCCCATCGCAGGGAAGACCGCCATCGAGCGCTCGATGGAAGCGCTCATACTCGGCGGCGCAGAGGAGATCGTATTCACCGTATCCCCCGCGACGCAGCCGTTTGTTGAATCCCTTGCATGCCCTGTCCCGCGACGGATTGTCCCGGGCGGAGATACGCGCGCGCAGTCGGTGAAAAACGCGCTGCTCGCCATTGAACAGGCGGATATCGTCGCAATTCACGATGCGGCACGCTGCATGGTCTCCCCGGAGACAGTGCGCGAGAGCATCCGCAGCGCGGCGCTCTATGGCAGCGGCGTGGTCGCGGGCCGAGTGACGGACACGATTATGCAGCTCGACGGCGGGAGGGTTTTCCCGCTGGAACGCAACAAGCTGATCCGCATGCAGACGCCACAGACGTTTCAATACAACCTAATCCGTCGGGCATATGAAACCGGCGATCTTTCCGCGGTGACGGACGACTGCGCTCTGTATATCGCGGCGGGGCTTGAACCACGGTTTGTCTATACCGAGGGCGAGGCGGCGAACCGGAAGCTCACCACGGGCGAGGATTGGGCGCTCGCGCTGGCAACCTATGCACGCTTCGGCACGGGGTTTGACACACACCGGCTGGTGGAGGGGCGAAAGCTCATCCTCGGAGGCGTGGAGATTCCGTTTGAAAAGGGTCTGTTGGGCCATTCGGATGCGGATGTACTCACCCATGCAATCATGGACGCGCTGCTCGGCGCGGCGGGGTTCGGCGACATCGGCCGGTTATTCCCCGATACGGATCCCGCCTACAAAGGCGCCAACAGCATCACGCTGCTGGGCGAGGTGATCCGCCGCATTGAGGCGCTCCGTCTGCGCGTTGCGCATGCGGACGCAACCATCATCTGCGAGCGCCCAAAGATCAAGCCGCATGCGGAGGCGATGCAGGCGCGCCTCGCTGAGGCGATGCACATATCCCCGGATTTCATCTCGATCAAAGCGACCACCACCGAGGGCATGAACGATGAGGGAAAGGGGCTTTGCATCTCCGCGAGCGCTGTTGTTTCGCTCATATAGCATCGATTGCCCCCACTTTGTTTGATTCATCCCCTCGCTCCGGCGCCGCTTTCCCGGTGCATTTTCTGTGAACGTTCGGCTTTTTTCCGTGTTTTGATACATATACCTCTCAAAATGTAACAATTTAGTATAAAATATGTAACAAGATGTAACGGCTATTCGTCCGCTTCGATCCGAAATTGGTCGCGCGGATTATGATAGATCCGTTTCCCTTTTTGTTTTTTTCTGCCCGCTCGTGTATACTGTTTGTCATTAGGACGTCTGATCGAATCCATCACAGGTCATATTCCATTTCACATAGTTCACCGGAGGGTCTATGAATCGTATTTTTTCATTCCTCGGCTGCCTTGTTCTGTTGCTGCTCGCCGGTTGTGCGGGTCAAACGGCACCAGCGCAGCCAACCGTCACAGTCCCTTTGGCGAGCGAAACCCCGCACATCGTCATCATGGCGGAGACGCCGGAACCGGTTCAGACCGCAACGCCGGAGCCGACAGCCGCGCCGGTGGATCATATCGGTCAGCGCGCGCGTGACAATATGCTGATGGATCTATCCACGCTCAGGCTCGTTGGGTTTAAGGGGGCGATCCCGCTCTATCAGGAGCCCAGCACGGATGCCCCGAGCGTCAAGCTGGTCAACAAAACGACCGACCGCACCGTCAACGAGCTCATCATACTCGGCGAACAAACATCCGCCGAAGGAGAGTTGTTCTATCAGATTCGTTCCGCTTTTTCGCAGGACACCGGGTATGTCCTCGCCAAGGATACCATGGCGAGCACGCTTGCGGCCAGCGGCGCGAGCGGCTATGCGCTGATGCAATGCCCCGGCTGCGCCATCATGAAGTCGCCGGACGAGGAAAGTCCGGTTCTCGCGCAGGAGAGCTACCATGCCGCACGGATTCTTGGCAACTATAAGGATTTTTCATATGTCCTCACCGAGGATGGCAACATGGGCTACATCAAGCCCGACCAGCTCAAGCAGGTCGACGCCGTCACACTCGAGTCCTATCTCGCCTCCGGCAGTTCCCCGGCCGCCACGGAGGCCTTCGACATCGGACAGTTGGTTTCCTATGCAAAGCGGCAGACAGAAGCCGCTTCCACGGAGGCGCTGATCTACGATGGCTTGACACGCATGGGCGTCTATTTCAACCCCGGCTACTATCGGTTCTATCAAAAGGAGCTCACCGATCTCACGCAGTACCCCATCGGTTATCATGACGAGGTCTATAATTCTTCTCTGTTCAAGCTCTGGAATTCCGCCGGTAACCTCGCCTATTTTGAAGATCATGAAATGCAGTGGCGGCACATTCCCGCAAACGGCGCCCTGCAGCCCGGCGATCTGCTGTTTTTCGCGGAGTATGGATCGGGCGACACCGTAGAGGTGGAAAAATATCTGGTGGTGCTGCGCGGCCCGGACTCCGGCTATATCACCTCCTGCGGCATTTATCTCGGCGATGACAAGATGCTCTGGGTCAAGGACGGGAAGGTGGCAACGGTAGATTCGCTCGCCTCCTCGCCCATCTGGAACTATTTTGATTCCGCCCGCCGCATCGAACCTGAGGTGACCGACCCGAAAGCGCACCTGATCGAGTGCACGATCTCCTCGATCTACGATCGTCTCGGCACACCGTATAATAACTTCTGCCGCATGGGAGAAGCCAGCTACGACTGCTCCGGCATCGTCGGCTGGGCATTCCGCCGTGCCGGCGCAACACAGCTCAAGGGCAAGCAGCAGTTTCGCGAGACGACCGCTTCGGGGCTGGCGCATCTGGAAGCGCTCTATTACGACGATAAGACGCTGAAGTTTGACTATGTCGCCGGCAGTTCCGGTGACCAAACCACGATTCCGCTGCTGGAGCGCGGGGATTTGGTCTTTCTGCTCGGTGAGACGCAAAAACGCATCTCGCATGTGATGATCTATCTTGGCGATATGCGCGTGATTCACTCCACCACGGTGACGGACTTCTACCGCGGCACGCTGGTTGCGGGATTCCGCGAGGAACTGCAAGGGCTTTACACCAACGCAATTCGCATCATATCCGTTAAATGATGTTTTGCAAAACAGCCACCCAAAAGCAAAAGCGGGGGCGTACGCTCCCGCTTGAGGCCGTCAAAAACCGGGTTTTTTGACGGGACAACCGCTCTTTGCTCTCGTCCTCCGGACTCCGAACGGCAAAGAGCTGCGAAGAAACCGTCCGATTCCGGGCGATCCGTCACGGTGGCAAAGCCACCGCAGCCGGAATCGATGGGTGAAGGGCTGCGGCCCTTCACAATCCTGGAACCTTTTTGACAGACAGAAGCGGGAGCGTATGCTCCCGCTCAGAGCATCAACAAACCCAGTAGGGGGTTTGGGGGGATTTCGAAAATCCCCCATGTTCCTTTAAATTTGGCGATTCATTCGCCGAATTTGTGAAAAAATGGCGCGATTCGCGTCATTTTAACCCAAAGTAAAACCCATCGGCAGAGTCCGCAGAACTTTGTCGATGGGCTGAGCGGGAGCGTATGCTCCCGCTTTGCATGATATTTTTATTTTCTTGATCGTCCCTTGTTACGCAGCTTTGCGCCGATGGTTCCGGGCTTTGGCTTTGCGCTCCGTTCCAGCGCTTCTTCACCGGAGAGTTTGCGAATTTCGTCCCGGAGCTTCGCCGCCCGCTCAAACTCCAGCTCCCGCGCCGCCTGGCGCATCTCGTCGGTGAGCAGTTTCACACGCGCAGCTTTTTCCTCCGCGCTCATGTCGTCGCTGACATCCACAACCTTTCTCGTGATGATCAGCGTCTCGCGGATTGCCTTCTTGATGCTCTGCGGTGTGATGCCATGCGCTTCGTTATACGCCATCTGGATCTTGCGGCGGCGGGTGGTTTCGTCCATTGCATATTGCATGGAGGGCGTGACCACATCCGCATACAGGATGACCTTGCCTTCGACATTTCGCGCCGCGCGGCCGATGGTCTGCACAAGGCTGGTGGACGAGCGCAAGAACCCCTCCTTATCCGCATCCAGAATCGCAACAAGCCCCACTTCCGGCAAATCCAATCCTTCTCTTAAGAGGTTAATCCCCACCAGAACGTCAAATTCACCCAACCGCAGATCGCGGATGATCTCCATGCGCTCGATGGTCTCGATGTCCGCATGCATGTAGCGCACGCGGATCTTCATGCCGTCCAGATATTCGGTCAAGTCCTCCGCCATGCGTTTGGTCAGCGTGGTGACCAGCGTGCGGTAGCCCTTCTGCGCCTGCAGACGAACCTCCCCCAGCAGGTCGTCAATCTGTCCTTTTACGGGTCTGACCTCCACTTCCGGGTCAATCAGCCCTGTCGGACGGATAATTTGCTCCACAACCTGTGTTGCGCGCTTGACCTCGTATTCCGCTGGCGTTGCAGAGATGCAAACCATCTGGGGCACACGCGCCTCAAACTCCGGAAACTTCAGCGGCCGGTTGTCGAATGCGCTGGGAATGCGAAAGCCATAGTCCACCAGCGAGGTTTTGCGCGCAAGGTCTCCGCGATACATCGCGCCGATCTGCGGCAGGGTCACGTGGCTTTCGTCGATGATCACGAGAAAATCCTTGGGGAAATAGTCGATCAGCGTAAACGGCGGCTGCCCCGGCTTTCGCCCGTCGAAATAGCGCGAATAGTTCTCGATGCCGTTGCAATAGCCGATCTCGCGCATCATCTCGAGATCATACTGCGTACGCTGCTCGATCCGCTGCGCCTCAATGAGCCGATCCGCACTCTTAAACTCATCCCGCCGCGCGAGCGCATCACTCCAGATGGTATCCATCGCGGCTTCCAGTTTTTCGCGGCTCGTGGCATAGTGCGACGCGGGAAAGATCGCAACATGCGCGCGCTCACCCAGGATCTCACCCGTGAGCGAGTTGATATCCATGATGCGGTCGATCTCGTCCCCGAAGAACTCCACGCGCACCGCCGTACCCGCACTGGAGATCGGAAAGATATCCAGCACGTCGCCGCGCGCGCGAAAGGTTCCGCGCGAAAAGTCGATATCGTTGCGCTGAAACTGGATGTCAACGAGCTTATGCGTCACCTCTTCGCGGGAGATATGCATGCCCTTGCGGAGGGAGACGGACATGCGCATGTATTCCTCCGGGTCGCCAAGGGCGTAGATGCAGGAGACCGACGCCACAATAATCACGTCCCGCCGCTCGTTGAGGGAGCTGGTTGCGCTGTAGCGCAGACGGTCGATCTCCTCGTTGATCGCGGTCGTTTTCTCAATGTAGGTGTCCGAAGCGGGGATATAAGCCTCCGGCTGATAGTAATCGTAATAGCTCACGAAATACTCCACCGCGCTGTCGGGAAAGAACTCCCGAAACTCGGAGCAGAGCTGCGCCGCGAGGGTTTTGTTATGCGCGATAACCAGCGTAGGTTTTTGCACGCGCTCAATCACCTTCGCCATGGTGTAGGTTTTACCGCTGCCGGTAACGCCGAGCAGAACCTGCGCCGCATCCCCGCGCAAAACGCCCTCCGCGAGGCGGTCGATTGCCTGCGGCTGGTCGCCGGCGGGTTCATATTCGGATACCACTTTAAATTCGTTCATTGTTTTCCATATTTGGTCCGTTGTGCAGGTGAAAATCCGCGCGATTACGACATCTCATAGACGACGGTCTTGCCATCCACCCGATGCGCATAGATATACTCCCGCGCCTCTTCGTGCGCAGGGTGTTTGTCGTAAACCGCGATGGCGTCGAGGTCTGCAAAGGTGCAGGTCAACGCGAGATCATAGCTCCTCTCTCCGATGCGCCAGATATCCGCTCCGGTCTCCATCGACAGAATCTCCGGAATTCTGCCAACCATGCCGTGCAGCTTTTCAATCACCGTCGGCAGGCATTCCTCCGGGTCGCGAAACTTGAACAATACAATGTACTTCAGCATGCGAGTACTCCTTTTTCATCTCATCATTCGGTAAGTAAACATCCGCGGGATCCGAACAGCCGCGTGCTTAACACTCAAAATCCACCGTCGCCGTGGCCGTGCGATGCGCCTTGATATAGGCGCGCGCCTTCTCATGCTCCGGGTGATGGTCGTAGATCTCCAAGTCCTCCCTGGTGTCAAAGATGACGATCAGCGCGAGGTCAAAACTGCGCTCGCTGTGTTTGAAATCGCGGCCGGTCTCAATGCTGCGAATCTGCGGAATCGTTTCCTTGAGCGCAAGCAGCATCCCGCTCGCAACCGGCGCCTGCTCCTCCGGGTTTTCGAACTTCGTAAAGACAATGTGCTTGATCATGGCATGGTTCTCCTTATCCTTCTGCGATTCATTAAAAATTCTCCTGGCAGGCGAGGATCAGGGATTCTTCCGCCTTTGCCAGCCCTTGCTTTTGTTTCCATTCGATCGAGGCAAATGCCTCCAGCATGTTAGCCAGCTGCGCATAGCTGCGCTTTTTCGCGCTCGCCGCCGCCTTTTGCACAGGATACGGCTTCATGCCCAAAATCTGCGCGATCTGCGCCTCGCTTTTGCCGCCCATCAGCAGTTGTTTTACGTTAAGCACCGTGCGCACGTTTCGCTCAAACAGGGTCGAGAGTCCCATCGCGCTCTCGGCGGGGTCGTTCAGCAGCGAGGCGAGCATGCGAATCCCCTCGCGTTTGTTGCCCGCCCAGAGGGGGTCCATAACTTTAAACACCTCATATTCACTGCTGGGTTTGACGCAGGCTTCCACCGCCTTTCCTGTGACGCGCCCGCCAAAGCCGACATAAGCCCCAAGCATGAGAAGCGTGTTTTCCAGCGCGCCAAGATCCGCGCCAAGATATTGCGTGAGCAGATTTGCCGCCGCGCCGTCCAAGACAATACCGTTTTCTTTTGCCCGCTTTTGCAGAAACGCCTGCACCTGATCCGACTCCAGGGGATTGAAGCTCACCGCGCGGTTCAGCGCTGCGATCGCCTTATACAGCGGGTTGGTCAGCGGCGCCTTGCCTGGGCGGACGAAGAGGAGCGCCGTCGATGCAGGCACGGTCTTGACATAGTCCTCCAGCGCGTTTGCGGTATCCGCGTCAAACTCCTGCGCCACAACAACGCGCAGCTCGTCAAAAAACGGCAGCGTCTCCGCCGCGGCTTGGATCTCCGCCGCGGAGGGGCTCTTGAGAAACGTGGTGTTCATGTCCCGCAGATCGGGATTGGTGCGCGCAACAACAGCCCGGACACCCTTACTGAGACTGTACGGATCTTCGCCGCAAAAATAATAGGCGCCTCCGAGCGGTGATCCGCCCGCGAGCGCGGTTAAGAAAGCAATTCCATCCATAGGGGTTATTATATCATCCTCCACGCTTCTTGCAAACGATTGTTCTCACGTTTCCGTCTATCGTACGCTTCTCCTGTGAGAAACCCTCGCCACGACGATCTCCCTATTCGCCGTCGCGGTAAACCGCTGAAAAAATGCTCCCCTTCATCTGCCGCAGCGCGTCCTCCGTCACCCCGTTTGGATAAACCATCAGGCGAAGCGGCACCGCCTCCCCATCCGCGCGGAACTTCGGCTGGAGATACCGTATTTCGCTTAGCCGCAGGTTCAGCCGCTCATAAAATGCAATCCGCCGCATCGCCTCCTGCGTGGCCGCGTCCTCCACCTCGAGCACCACGGGCGGTATGGCCTGCCTAAGATATGTGCCGAACACGTCCGTGCCAACCCCCTTGCCGCGTACGGCGGGATTCACCGCAAAATGCTCCACAAAACAGAACCCGTCCAATCTCCACTCGGCAATAAACGCCTGTATGGTTTTCCCTGACAGCACGGTCAGCATGCGATAATCCTCCCTCGCGAGCAGGGCAAGTTCGCCCTCATAGGTGCGAATCTCCGCCGGCGGGAAGGATTGCTGCATCAGTGGATACAGCGCCGGAAATGTCTCCGGTGTCGCTTTCACAAATGTTCTCATCTATCCGCCTCCCGTTTTTTCGATGAAGAATTCTCTTGCTCCAGGTCGTCAAAAAGACAAGTTTTTGGCGGGCAACCTTTCTTTACCTCTCGTTTTCCAAACTCCGAACGGCTAAGAGCTGCGAAGGAACCGCCCGATTCCGGGCGATCCGTCACGGCGGCAAAGCCACCGCAACCGGAATCGATCGGTAAGGGCCGCGGCTCTTAACAACCCCGGGGCTTTTGGCAGATCGTTGCTTTTTATTATTCGCATCCACAAAGTTATCCACACATTGGGGATAACTCCGTGGATAAAGGTCGAAAAAATTGAACCAGCGTGGCCAATCCGCCGAAAACAGGCCGTTTTTTTGATGAACGCCGTGTGGATTGACCAAACGGTTGTTCACACTATGCACCGAGTTATCCACATCAGAGTGAACGCCTTATGGACAATTCCCCAAAGACAAAAATATCGGCGTAAACTCTGGATTTACAGGTTCACACCGATATTCTTCATTACTGTTTTGAATAAATCTTTAAGGCGGTTTTAAATGATTCGTACTTGAATTATGTGTATAATTTAATATATACTGATGTTGATTATATAAGAGCAACGATAAAATACTTTGTCGCTTTGGTAAGAACTACTATGCGGCTCATCTAGTATGAAAACCGTGTTCCAACCAACGCGATAACACGGAGGCGATTATGCGTTCGATTTGGTCAAAAATCAAGAATGAAACGGGACAATCCATCATCCTGGTTGCACTCATGCTCGTCGTGTTGTGCGGTACTGCGGCGCTTGTGGTCGACCTAGGCACGGCATACGTGCAGAAAGGTCAACTACAAAATGCGGCGGATGCTGCGGCGCTGGCTGCTGCGCACGACCTTCCGAACGCGACGACCGCGAGAAACACCGCGGAATCCTACGCTATGAAAAACGGTATCGAGGCGGGACATACCACCGCGACTACACCCTATAATGGCGACCCCAAAAAGGTCGAAGTAGTCATCACCGAGACAGTGAATTACACGTTTGCGCGTGTCATTGGCTTCAACTCGCAGGAGTTATCCGCACGCGCAGTCGCTCAACAGGTACATGCCGGAGGGGATGCTTTTGATTATGCCGTGTTTGCAGGGGGCGGTGCAGCTTCATTTAATGGATCTAAACATACTTTCGTCGGTAGTGTATATGGACGCGACGGTGTTAGTTTAGGAAATAATGCTACTGTTACCGGAAATGTCATCTGTACCATCAGCGGAAGCATTAGTCAAGGAAATGGCAGCTTTATTAGTGGTTCGGTCAATAGCAACAGTTCCGCTATAGCTTTGCCGGATTTTTCAGACCTAATAAAAGCGCAGGGTATAGTATGTAATAACCAAACGCAGTTTGATGTCGCAGTTAATGGCAAAACAGTTGATGGACCGATATATGTAAATGGTAATGTCACCATAAATGGTCGTGTTCGGGGAACCGGTATTATTTATGCTAGCGGAACAATTACTTTTCTAAACGATAATATTCTACAGACTGCATCAGATCACATCTTGTTTTATGCTGCGACCGGAGACATGACGTTCAATGGAGGCTCTGGCGTGTGTGTGGGAATATTGTATGCTCCTAACGGAACTATAAGAGTAAATGGCGGTCCCAATAGTACGACATACGGAAGGATTATTGCGAAAAACGTAGATATTAATGGCGCAAAAGCCAGTGTATATTCAAATGCAGCTGATTTGGATAGCCTGAGTACATTAATCTCATATAAACTTGTGGAATAATTTTTACTGATAAAAGGCATGGCAGACAAATGATTTTAGAGGTGAAGGTTTATTGTGTTTGTCAATCAAAAAGGTGAGCGAATGTGCATCAAGAAAGTCAGTACCTTGTTGACACGAGAAACTCTTTGAATGAGGGTCATGTACCCCCGCGGTGGTAGATGCGCGCTCGCAGACACTTTGGTACACAAATGCTGCATGCACAACGCCTATTAGAGAGCAGCTTCGCGCTGACGATTGATCGATTGCGTCAACCGATAACTATCACCCGAAAAGATGAGGATGTGCGAATGGTGAATGAGTCGATCCACCAACGCCGCTGTTAAACGATTGTCACCAAAGACAGTGTTCCACCCGGAGAATTCGAGATTCGTTTAATAACCAGGCTTCGTCGCTCGTAGCAATCTGAAATCACCTAGAACAATAACTCGGCGGCGTCTTTGTGTAATGGAACAAATCCAATTTCGTCAACGACGATCAGTTCCACCCGCTTCAGAGTGTTCATGAAGGTGTTTAGCAACCCTCGCTGATTCTTTTCTAAGAGTAAATTCGCAAGGGATGCGGCGGTATAAAAGCTGACTTGTTTTCCATCCTCACAAGCTTGCATGGCGAGCGCTGTGGCTAGGTGCGTTTTACCTGTCCCAACAGCCCCCATGAAAATCAGGTTTTCTTTGCGGTCAACGAAGGACAACGATGTCATATCCGTTTGCGACAACCCGTTTGGTAATTCTATCGCCTTATTCCAAATGAATTCATCCAGCGTTTTTATCACACGAAAGCCGGCGGTCTTCACCATGCGGTTGATTCGGTTGGCTTCCCGCTCACGCAATTCGAGCGCCATAAAATCGCGTATATATTGTTCGGGCTCTTCAAAGGCGACTGTTTGCCATGCTTTCGCTAAACCGCCAAGTTTCAGTGTACGCATCTGCTGCTCAATGCTTTTATTCACGGCCGCTACCTCCCGTCAAATGATCATTCCACACCCCCTCGCCCAAAATACGTCAGCAATTCATCGGTATGCCTCACCCTCCCCCGAAATAGCTTAATGGACAGATTCCCCAAAAGACAAAAAGAGGCGTGAACTCTGCATTTACAGGTTCACGCCGCTATTCTTCTTTAATTATTTTGGATACATCTCCGAGGTAGTTGTAGATGATCCGTACCTCTTGCGTCTTTCCTCTCGCCCAGTGGCTGAATCTCGCTGGTGTGTATTCCGCTTCGCCAATCAGCACTTTCTCTATGAACTCGTGTACCAGCTCGGTGCTCAATTCTGTGACTTCCGTGTGCGATCGTACCAGTCTGAGAAAGCTTTCAATGTTGGTGTTCTGCACCGTAGTCTGGGCGATTAGGGTTTCTAATTCTACCGCTCTCGCTCTCAAACCTGCCTGTTCGGTTTCATACCCGGCAAGCATTGTGCCAAACCGCTCGTCGCTGATTTTGCCTTCGACTTTGTCTTCGTAGATCTTGCTGATGATGCGATCGAGTGTTTCAATCCTCGTTTTTACCTTGGTGTGTTCACTCTTGGCTTTCTGAAACTCACGCTCGCTTTCTTTACGTGAAGCAGTGCTTAGCTTCTCAGCAAATTTTCGTTCGTCCATTTTTGCTAGTTTCACAACACATTGCAGGTCCTTCAGCACGACATCTTCAATGTTGCTGCGCATGATTGAGTGCGAGGTGCAGGTCGGGAGGTCGGAATACGTTCGAGAGTTTTTGCAGATGTAGTAGCAATACTCCCTGACCGAGCCATCTTTGTTCGGTCGTGAGTTCCGTTTTGCGTATTGGCGTTCTCCGCAATCGAGGCAGAAAATCACGCCCTCAAGCGCACCTTTCTCGTACGTTCTTGTGACTTGGCGGCGATTTGATCGGATACGCTGAACGGTCTCCCATGTTTCGGTGTCGATGATGGCAGGATGCGCATTCTCGTGAATGATCCATTCTTCTTCGGGCTTGATGTATTTCCGGTGATCTTTATACGATTTGGTCGTTTTGCGGTTGAGAACCGCTTTGCCCGTGTACTCTCTATTGGATAGTATATTTACGACCACACTTGTGTGCCACATCGTATCAGGGCGTTTGGGAATGTGCTTCGGAGTCACTCCATCACGCTCTGCCTTGTAGATTTGCGGAATTTTCAAGCCGCGGCTCTCGAGTTCTTTGGCGATATATTGCGGCCCCATACCGCTCACGCACATTTTGTAAATGTCGCGGACGACCTCGGCGGCGGGTTCGTCGATGTCCCATATGAACTTATCCTCTGCGGAAGGCTTGTAGCCATACGGAGCAACGGAATTTGAGTGCCTGCCATTTTGAGCTTTCGCTTTGAAAACAGCGCGTCTCTTTTTTGACGTGTCGGCAACAAACCATTCGTTGAAGACGTCACGGAAGATGGACATGATGTCAAAGCCGTTGGCGGTATCGAGATTGTCGTTAGCGGCAATCAGGCGTACATCGTACTCGTCGAAAGTTCGCTTCAACAGCCCGACCTCAATCACATCACGTCCAATGCGGCTCTGATCCTTTATGATGACCGTCGCCACGCTGCCCGTTCGAACCTCGGCGAGCAGGGAGTCCAACCCCGGCCGGGAGAACAGGGTACCGCTGACCCCATCATCCACGAAAAATCGCGTGTTCCCGAAGCCGTGGTCTTTCGCATATTTCGTGAGGATTTCTTTTTGATGCGTAATGGAGTTGGACTCACCGGAGTCGAAATCTTCTTTACTTAGTCGGCAGTACAATGCAGTGATTCTGCTTTGTTCGCCTTGCTTCGTGTACATCGAGCGAATACCCCCTTATTCGTTATCCATGACATATTCGCTCTGATCGGAACACATAGCAAATGAATTCTCGTCTTTATTTTGAAACATGATCGCGTCTGCGACGTGCCTCAAAATCAGCCTTTCCATCTTTTTCTCAACCGTCTCCGTGGCGGTCGGCGAACATTCGGCTGTGACGATGTACGTAGTGTTTCCGATCCGTATTTCGCTTACTCTTTTATTGCCCATGTGAGTTTCTCCATTCTGAGAGCCATACCCTCACTACCGAATGGACAGCGGAACGGCAAAATCCTTAGTAGAAAAAGAAAAAACCCGCGAGACGGCGTTTAAACCGTTTCGCGGGAATCTAATGGCGTTTCTATTCATTTGTCGCAGTATTTAGCCTGCCTTCATCTGACCAATCAAGTGCTCCGCCGTACCGGTAATCAGCGCAGAGATATCGACCTGTGCGGCGGTCAGCACGTCCATCGCCGACGTGGAGAGTTTTGCGGTGGTTTTTTCGTAGAGCAGGTGGCCAAGTTGAGCAATTTCTTCCTTGGAAAGTTTCCCATCTTTACTCGCAGCCTTCATGCCGTCAACGACCGTTTGTTTCAGCTCGCCTACCGTGATCTGCGCGACCTTGATCAGCTCCTGCTGCGCGCGGTTTACGGTATCGAGTTGAGTCGCCTTTCCGAGCTTCGCGGTCAGCCATGCGACAAACACGCCGATCAGCGCAATAAAAAATGCCGCTGCAATTTTCACGGCATTTTCGATCAGGATGTCGGCAACGGAAATGCCTGCTGTTCCGCCCGTGTCCGCCAGCGCGACGGCCGGCAGCGCGAGCATCAGGAGCGCGAGTAGTACCAGAATCAGTTTCTTTTTCATTTTGTGTTTTCTCCTTCTTTTATATAGACGTAGCCTGCTCCGAGGCAAGCTCATGGACAAAATCTTCGTATTCCTCTTGTGCGGTTTTCGCTTTATCGCGCGCGGTCTTCATCTCACCGTTGGTTTCACCACGTTCTACGGCTATACAGGTCGCCAGAGAAAGCGACAGGCTCGCATCCTGCATCTTCATGGCGAGCTTCGATTCCTTTGCGCGTATTGCTGCGCGTTTCTCTGTTTGTTTTCGGTCGCGCGCTATACGCACTTGTAGCCAAACAACTAGCAGCGCAAACACGCCCGATATGATCTCACCGATGTATTCCAAATCCGTTCCTCTCCGTTCTATTTATATAGGAGTTTGCAGCGGCCGCATTTGTGCCAATAGCCGCTGCCGCCCTGGTTAATGCCTTCCACCACGACCCCAATATCGCGGCCCTTCGCGTGGATCACCATGCCGCGGCCCAGGTAGAGCCCAACGTGCGTTTCATCGTTGGCATTTGTCGTGCTGTTTCGGAACAGGAAATCACCGGCGATCAGTTCATTGCGCGCAACCGTGTCACACAGCGCCCAAAGCCCATCGCAATTCTTACGATCATCCCAGATCCCCGTCACACGCATGAGCCAGGAGAGAAAGCCAGAGCAGTCGTGCGCCATGAGCTCAGCCAATCCCGCCTTATGCTGGCTGTCGCGGAACTTAATCGCACGCACAAACTCGTCGTCCATTGCCTGGATCTTCGTGTCGGAAAGATCGGTCAAAGCGGACGCACCCCAAACGTAAAGGTCACCAATTCGCGTCAGCGCCAGTGCGCAGACCGCTTTCGCCTTGTCCGAAATCGTCCCCTTTGTGATCGGGTCCGCTGCCGTCGCATTGTCGCCGAACAGCGCCGCCCACGTTTCCTTCCCGATAACACCGTCGACGTTGAGTCCGGCCTGCACCTGAAACCGCTTCACGGCCTCCAGCGTATCCGCGCCATAGGTTTTTCGCGTCACCGTCGTAATATGGGCGCCATAGAAGCCAAGTTCCAGCAGCTTTTGCTTACAAAAAAGCACGTCCTCACCGGACGCGCCCTTCTTTAAATTGCGGGTAAATTCCATCTGTATTCTCCTGTTAATATTTTCAAATCCGTTATCGTTTTTGGTTGATCTATTCATAAATGTCTGTTAAGGTAAAAGTGTGGGATTTGCATGGTCTTGACGTGTTGAACTTATCCTTTCCTTTCTTCATTCACCACTATGGCCATGCAAGCATAGGGCGCTCCGAGAGGGGCGCCC
>JAYFQU010000055.1:0-6829 GCA_034926785.1 Christensenella sp. | reverse complement strand
AAGTAATTCTGCGATAAGATGTGTTTGAAGCATAACCTTCGTCCTTTCTCGTAGTGGCTTGAACAACCTTAATCTACAAGATTTGAAGCGGTTATGCTTCTTCTTTTTTTTACTTACCCCAATCTATAGTGTAGAACCGTTTTTTCTTGAATCATTGACATGCTTTTGCCGCAATCCTTCAAAATCTATTTGCACCTATAACACAACAGATTTGTATTTTTAGTCTATTATCATACGCATAGAAGCAGCGTACTTTGCTAGCTCTATGAAAGGAATTTTTCAATGATGCATCGTTATATGTTTTACAGAATGGTCAACGGACACTTCCTGCTCGGCCTTGTCGCCCTGCTGTTGGTCGTTGGCATTGTGCTCCTCGTTGTCTACTTAACCAGCCGCAAGTACAAGACTCCGGCAATGAAGTCTGCGGGCGTTGATGCGATTGCGAATCCGGCAGCGATTGCGGTGAATGCAACGCAAGAGCGTCTGCTTGCAATCCTGGCCGAACAGAAAGCGGGCGGCGGCATGGGAGCGGCAGAGTATGAGGAACGGCGCATGGTACTCGACGGCGGGCGCGGCGATAACCACGCAAGCGCGGAACTTGTCTCCCTCAAGGAGCGTTATGCGCGCGGGGAACTCACCACCGGAGCCTACGTAGAAGCCAGAAACAAGTTAATTGGCATTGTGTAATCAAAAAACGCATCCTGATGGCGGGCGAACCCACATCCGGGCTCGCCCGCTTTTCATTTTGCAAGATTTCAAGAGATCAGCTTCAATAATTGATTGGAAACAATTGTAACTCTGTTCTTTGCATGCTATAGTGAAATCATCGATATTATCGGGATGGAGCGTATTGCATCATGCTGACCTATGGCGGACGGGAAGCGCAGAACTACGAGCGCGAAGCGGCAATCGATTTTATCTCCCGCTTTGGCGAGCCTTCCGAAGCGCTTCGCTTCCCCGAAATCGCGATCCTCGAAACCGATGGCTATGGTCGCGTGATGGTGTTTTTACGCGTTTTGCACGCAGACGGGCAGGAGGAGCCATTGCTGATCGCCTTTAAGGAGATCCGCTCCGACGGCGGATATCTCGCGGGGCCAAAGTCTATTTTGCGTGTGCGCGCAGCTTCGTTTTATGCGGGGCTGGAGCACCACAAGGTACGCAACAGTTGGGATTGTCCGCCGGATGCAAACCCTTCCGCAGAACTCTGAAAACGCAGGTTTCACCGTTGTGTCATGCAAAATACAATATTTTGTGTGAAAAATAACGGTCTTGACAATTCACCAAAAAAGCAGGATTCTAACGACATACCACTTCTGATAAGGGCGGTATTGAGATGAAGGCGGCAGGTTTGATCACCGTTGCGGGTCAGTCGCTGCGCATGGGCGCATTTAAGCCGCTGCTCCCCATCGACGGAAAGCCGATGATTGTCCACACGGCGAACGTGTTTTCGCAGGCCGGAATCACGGATTTATTTGTCGTGGTGGGAAATCAGGGCGACACCGTCATCTCTGCCCTCTCCGGCAAAAACGCGCACTTTCTATGGAATCACGAGTTTGACAAAACAGAGATGTTTGCCTCCGTACAAATCGGGCTGAAGGCCATTCTCCATGAGGGTGGTTATGACGGGGCGTTTTTTCTGCCCGGCGATATGCCCGCCGTTGCACCGGGGGTGCTCCTGGCTTTGATGGATCTGCTAAAATCCGAAGAATACGATGTAGCGTTTCCAAGCAACGGAACGCGCCGTCTGCACCCGCCGCTTGTGCGCGCTTCCCTCTTTGAACCGCTGATCGCCTACTCCGGCGAGGACGGTCTGCGCGGAGCGTTTCGCGAGACAAACTGTCGCATTGGATATGTGCTTTCCGCTGAGCCGGGATTGGCAATAGACGTAGACACGCCGGAGGATTACGCGCGGGTACAGCGGCATTTCTCCTCAAAGGGCAACCGGGAGACTGTAACATGAATGCCACCGCGATCATCCTCGCCGCCGGCGAACCCAAACAGATGAGCCACTTTCAGCCGATGCTCAAGCTCAGCGGAAAGAGTGTCATTCGCCGCCAGATTGAGGCGTTCCGCGCCGCTGGTGTGCAGGATATCCTCATCGTCACCGGATATCATGCGGGCATGCTGGAGCGGCATCTTTCCGGCGAAAGCGTACGATTTGTGAAAAATGAGGACTTCGCCGCAACAGACATGATGGCATCGGTACAATGCGGCATCCGCGCGCTCCCGCCGGAGAGCGAACGCGCGCTGATCACCCCGGGCGACGTCCCCTATCTCAACGTTGAGACCATTCAAAAACTGCTCCGCTCGCAAAAGCCGGTCGCCATCCCCTCCTACGAGGGCAGCGCGGGGCACCCTGCGATGATACGCAGGAGTTGCTTTCCGGCGCTGCTCGGATACGGCGGCGAACGTGGACTGCGCGGGGCGCTCTCCCAATGGAAGCGCGAGACGGAGTTTATCCCGACGGATGAGAACGGCATGCTCATCGACATCAATACCGAGCAGGACTACCGGCGCGAGCAGCGCGAACAAACGCCCTCTGTTTCCCCGGAGCTCTCGGCGGCGCTGACCATTCAGGTGCGCGAAGTTGGTCTTGACGAGCGCGCAGTCCGTCTGTTGGAGTGCATTGAACTGGAGCAGTCGCTCCAGCGGGGCGCTGCCCGCGCGGAAATTTCCTATAGCAACGCGTGGCTCCTGCTCAACCGTCTGGAGGAAGCGCTGGGATGCCGTTTGGTAGAGCGAAAGCTAGGCGGCGCAACGGGGGGTGGCAGCAACCTGACCGAGGACGGACAGGCATGGGTACTGCGATTTCGCCGGCTGGAACAAAGGTTAAAAGAAGACCTGCTCATCATTCAGCAAAACGAATTTCGATAGTCATTTCTTCAGCCTTTTGCGGACACTCAATCCTTTACTTTTACAAATACAACATTGGCGATTCCCCCCTTTGGGGGTTTTGGGTACTTCATTTATCTGAGAGGAGAACCGTTCTTGAGAGATTTTGTGTATCTTGCTCCAGAAACACTGGAGGAAGCCGCCGCGCTCAAACTGGAGCACGACGACAAGGCGATCTATATGGCGGGTGCCACGGATGTCATCATCCGTTTGCGCGACCATTTGATCGCGCCGGACTACGTGATCGACCTGAAGAACATTCCCGATATCGGAGGAATCACGTTTTCCGAGACCGATGGACTGCGGATTGGCGCGCTTGCGACCATGACGCAGATTGCAACCAATCCGGACGTGCTCGCGCATTATCCCTATCTGGCGGAGGCGGCGTCTCTGGTTGGCGGACGACAGATTCGAAATCGGGCTACCTGTATCGGTAACATTGTGAACGCCTCGCCGCTGGCGGATACGGCGACGCCGCTGTATTGCCACGACGCGGTAGTAGAGATCTTCGGTCTCTCCGGCAGGCGCGAGGTTGCCATTCGCGACTTCATTCTCTTTGTGCGCAAGGTTGCGCTCCAGCCCGGCGAATTGGTCACCGGCATTCGCGTGCCGTATCTGCCGGGTGCAAAAGGGATCTTTCGCAAGGTTGCGCGCAGAAACGAAGTGGATCTTTCCACCGTCTGCGGCACCGTGCTGAAAACAACCGGCGGCTGGCGTGTCGCGATGGGTTCCGTTGCGCCGACGCCGCTCCGTCTGCCAAAGACCGAAGCGCTGCTGAACAGCAGTCCGCTTTCCGACGCGCTCATCGCCGAGGCGGCCGCTTTGGCCGCAACCGAGGTCAGCCCCATCGACGACGTCCGCGCAGACAGACAGTATCGGTTGGATATCGTCTCATACCTCGTGCGCGACGCGCTGAACCAATTGCGCTGAGGAGGAAACCGCGATGGAATATTGTGTAAAATTTTGCGTCAACGACGAGACGGTGGAAATGTCCGTCTTGGGAAGTGAAACCCTGCTGCACGTGCTGCGCGAAAAGCTCGGCTACACCGGCACCAAGGAAGGCTGCGGCGCGGGCGAATGCGGCGCCTGCACCGTCATCATGGATGGACAGGCCGTGAATGCCTGCCTCGTCCTCGCGCCCGAGGTCAACGGCAAGGTGATTACCACCGTGGAAGGCCTCGCCAAAGGCGAAGAGCTAAGCCCCTTGCAAGAGTCGTTTATCGAGCATGCTGCGCTGCAATGCGGCTTCTGCACGCCCGGTATGCTCATGAGCGCCGAGGCAATGCTCCGCGAAAACCCCGCGCCCACGCGCGAGGAGATCAACCGCAACATGTCTGGGAATCTTTGCCGCTGCACGGGATATAAGAAAATCGTAGAAGCCATTGAGGACGTGATTGCAAAGGGGGTTTATCAGAAATGAACGTCGTAGGACAATCCGTTGAACGCCTGGATGCGATCAAAAAGGTAACGGGCACCGCCCAATTTGCGGACGACATCCAGTTCTCCCGTCCGCTCTATGCGCAGGTCGTCAGAAGCCCGCACGCGCATGCCAACATCCTCTCGATCGATCTCACCGCCGCGAAAGCCCTGCCGGGTGTGCGCAGCGTAATCACGGGAGAGTGCTACAAGAAGCGCGCGGGGCTTTATCTGGAGGATAAGAACTTTCTCGCGGTCGGCAAGGCCCGCTATCGCGGTGAGCCTGTCGCCGCCGTCGCCGCGGATTCCCCGGAGATTGCGCGGCGCGCCTGCGAGCTCGTCAAGGTGGAATATGAGGTGCTGCCCGCCGTCACCGACGCGCTGGAGGGCATGAAGCCCGATGCGCCGATCATTCATCCCGACCTTGGTTCCTATAAGGTACTCCCGATCTTTTATCCCAAGCCTGGCACGAACATCTCCCATCACTATGTGCTGCGCAAGGGCGACATGGATAAGGCATTTGCGGAAGCTGACCGCGTCTTTGACCACAGCTTTTATATTCCGCATGTGCAGCATGTGCCCATCGAGCCGCACGCCTGCACCGCGCAGTATATGCCGGACGGCGATCTGACCATCTGGGCGGCCTGCCAGAGTCCCTTTGCCGTGCGCCGCGCACTGGCGGAGACGTTTGATTTCCCGCTCAACAAGATCCGGGTCATCAGCAAGGCCGTCGGCGGCGGATTCGGCTGCAAGGCGGGTACGACGCTGGAGGGCATCGTCATCCCGCTCGCCATGCTCAACCCCGGCCGGCCGGTCAAGATGACCTATACGCGCGAGGATGAGTTCCAGAACGCCTATGTGCGGCAAGGGCTGCATATCAATATCAAAACCGCCGTGCGAAAAGACGGCAAGATCATTGGCTCCAAAAACGTGCTTGCCTGGGACGGCGGCGCCTATACGGAATATGGCGTCAACATCGTCAAGGCCGCGGGCTGGGGTTGTGTGGGCCCCTATGAC
The DNA here is from genome assembly GCA_034926785.1 of Christensenella sp. Taxonomy (GTDB): domain Bacteria; phylum Bacillota; class Clostridia; order Christensenellales; family CAG-138; genus UBA7703. The sequence goes on along the minus strand of JAYFQU010000055.1, from coordinate 1,504 downwards.
ATCGACAACATCAGCACGGACAGCTATTGCGTCTATACCAATCACCCCGTCGGTGGCCCTTATCGCGGATTTGGCATGTGCGAAATTCACTTTGGCATCGAACAGAACATCGACATGATCGCCAAAGAGATGGGGCTTGACCCGCTCGCCATGCGCAAGCTCAACGGCATTCGCGAAGGCGGACACTCCGCTACGGGGCAGACCATCGACGTCGCCGGCTATCAGGAATGCCTCGACCGCGCGGCAAAGCATATGGAGCTGGATAAGCCCTGCGCCCCCTCCGGCAGCCCGACAAAGCTGCGCGGCAAGGGCATCGCGGGCGGCTGGAAAGCCCCCTCCATGCCGACGGACGTCGCTTCCTCCGTCATCATCCGCATGAATGAGGACGGCACGTTTATGCTGCTCGCCTCATGCCAGGACATTGGTCAGGGCTCGGACACCATCATGGCGCAGATTGCGGCGGAGACGCTGACGGTGCCGGTGGAGAAGATCAGCGTCCGCACGGGCGACACCGATCATACGCCGTATGAATGGCAGACCGTCGCTTCCCGTTCAACCTATTGCGCGGGCAACGCAACGAAACTCGCCGCCGAGGATCTGCGCAATAAGATTCTCGACCTCGCGCAGATCAAGATGGGCACCTGGAAGAACGACCTCTATTTGGAAAACGGCTTCGTCTGCCGCAAGTTCTATCCCGACCAGAAGGTGCCGCTGAGCACGTTTGCGCTTGGCCTCTCCCTGCCGGATCAGAGCGGCATCGGCGGCCCGATGATCGGCGTCGGCGCATTTGTGGTGCCAAACAATATCGCCGCGGACAAGAAGACCGGCCTCTCGCCAAAGCCCGTCGCGTTCTGGAGCATGGGTGTCAACGGCGCGGAGGTCGAGGTGGATACCGAGACCGGCAAGATCAAGGTGCTCAAGATGGTCTCCGTCTTCGACGCGGGCAAGGTAATCAACCCGCAGATGTATGAAGGGCAGGCGGAGGGCGCCATGGTGCAGGCAATGGGTACCGCGCTGTATGAAGAGCTCAAACTCAAGGACGGGCGCGTGATGAACCCAAGCTTTGTGGACTATAAGATCCCGACGTTTGAAGACATGCCGGAGATGATCGTCGAGGCGGTTGAAAACGCCGAGCCAACCGGCCCCTACGGTGCGCGCGGCATCGGCGAAATCACGATGGTTCCCGGTGCGCCGGCGATTGCAAACGCGGTTGCAAACGCAATCGGGGTGCGGTTCCTGCGCATGCCGCTCACACCGGATGTGGTCCTCGCCGCCCTGCGCGAGAAAAAGGCAAACGAAGGGAAATAGCCCGCTCATTCGCCAGCTATCCTGACAAAACAAACAACCGCCCGGACGCTATCGTTCGGGCGGTTCAGCCCATCGACAAAGTCCTGCGGACTCTGCCGATGGGTTTTACTTTGGGTTAAAATGACGCGAATCGCGCCATTTTTTCACAAATTCGGCGAATGAATCGCCAAATTTGAAGGAACATGGGGGATTTTCG
>JAYFQU010000060.1:0-44779 GCA_034926785.1 Christensenella sp. | reverse complement strand
TGCGATGGCGCTCAATCCCGCGCAGGGCGCCATGCAGCGGAGCCTGCTGGACAAGCACTATCTCAGAAAGCACGGCAAGAACGCCTATTACGGGCAGAAATAGCCCGTTCGCACACGGAACCGGCAGGCATGCCCTGAACGGGCGGTGAGAAAAAAGAGCAATCAAACAAAAGGCAGTGCGGAGTTGTTCCGGCTGCCTTTTTTCTTGTGCCGTTGGGGGGGGGGCTGCTTTTTTAAGTGAAAAACGTATGGACAAATGATCGCGAACGTCAATGCAACCAATCCAGCAGCTGATCCAGCGTAAGCGCGACCATCAGTTGCATGCGAAGGCTGCTATCCTCCATATCCACGCCAAGCAGGCTTTGAATCTTCTCCAGGCGATAGGTGACGGTGTTGTAATGCGTAAAGAGAAGCTGCGAGGTCATCTTGGTGCTCCCGCCACAGTTGAGGTAGGTCTTCAACGTCTGCACAAGACTGCTTCCATGCTCCTGATCATAGGTCTTGAGCGGGTCGAGAAACCGGTGCACAAACGACGCGACGGTTTCATCACGCGGGAGCAGGTTGAAGAGCCAGAGTGTACCGAGTTGCTCGATGGTGACGATTCGTTCGGTGATGCCGCAGCGCTGGCAGATGGAACCGATTTTGCGCGCCTGATCCAGCGCGAGCGGAATGCCGACGAGGGACGCGGGCGCACTCAGATGCACCTGCACATCATACCCCGCGACAATGCCGCTAAGCCACTTGATGAACCGCTCCAGAACCGTGTTTTCGCACCCGTCGCAAAACATGATGACAATCTCCCCTGCGTAGGAGGTCAGAATCGCGTCGAGCTGAAGATATTCGCGTGCGCCCTGCAGTAAACTAGTGAAATTCAGGTGGAGGGGCGCGCTCTCGGCGCGGTTGAGCAGGCGGATGATGGCGACGCGATATTTCCAATTGCGGTCCAGATGATAGCTATAGGAAGCCGCGGCGGCGACTACATCCGAATCGGTTGCAAATTCTCCGGAGAAGAGGTCGTTGATCAGCGTGTCCTCCTGGCGGCGCTGCACCTTTTCGGCGGTCGTTGCATTTTTAACTTCGACAGCAAGAAATTTCCCAATTCGGTTCAGCGCAAGGAAAGCGAGCTCGTCCGTACTTTGATTTTTTTCAGCAACGCCCAGGAGCAGCGTTTCATCGCTCGTCATACGGATTTCGATAAAATCGAACACGGTGGTCTGTCCGTCAATTGCAACGCGCAGAGAAGATTCTCCCGACTGCTGCTGCCGGCAGAACATGTGGAACACGGCGGCCTGATCCTCCTGGGAGAGCCAGGCGCGTGTTTCGCGGCTCATATACAGCTTGATGTTGGCGACGAATGCGACAACGGGATTGCCGATGAACTGCTCAATATGATAGAAACAGTCCTCCAGCATGTTTTCGCGGAAGAGAATCTCCAGCAGGCTTTCCGTCTGCGCCTGCAGCTGGTTGTAGGCCTCCGCCTTAAGACTCAATATTTTTTCGGATATTTGCTGAATAATATTGGAGAAGATCGCCTCCCGTGGAAGCTCGACCACCATGAGATCAAGCTGGTCGGCAAGCAGAATGGCCTCGTCCGGGAAGGGCCTGTTTCGGATGGATTTGATGCAAAGCACAGTTGCCCCCGCCTCGTGCAGCTGCTCCAGTGCAACGGAGAAGCACTCCATATGTGCATGAAACGGATAGCCGGAGCAGATGACCGCATCGCCCGCCTGCGCCCAACGTCCGAGATTGACGTCTTCTACGACGGTTGCGCGAAGGACTTCCTTCTCCATGGAACACTTGCTATTCAGCACTTGGCAGCCGGCAAACGAGGAGAGCTCCACCAACGTCTGCCGCGTAAATTTTTTAATCGCAGATTTCATTTTCGCACATCCAATCAGGAATGGTTCGTGTTATATAGACAAAGGTAATCCGGCAAGCTGATGCCTGCATCCATGTGGAAGCTTTCGATCCGGACGGTGAGAATACACGCCTGATCCTATGATAGTACCACCTTCTTTCCGAGGCGGCAAGAGCGCAGGAGAAGCTCTGCCATTTGTTGCTTTTTAATAAACCGAAATATCAAATGTTTGCTTACTGCAGCGTTTTTCAGGCAGACGCGGTTGTATCGTTGTAAAAAACGACCTATAATAAACAAACACGCGCCTGCGATTGTGAACGAACTACAAAAAACGCGGTTATTTCTTGTCGGATTGCTATATTGTTTCTCCGGGTTGATATCGTTATACTAAGCCCATAGGAAAAGTTAGTACTACTTTTTAGCGCGACATCGTGGAGAATCTAAATCCACAACGCCTGAAAAAACGCACAATGTTAGAAATCTGCGCAATCCAGTCGAGCGCAAGAAAAAACATCTTTGAGCCAAGAAACAAACAGCAAGCAACGAAATAGCAACTGAAGTCAGGCATTAACCGGAATACCGAACAAAGCAGAAGCGGGCGGCGCGTCGAGGATGATGCGCAAAGGCTAAGCTGATCTGCGAGACTCGTTTCCCGCACGGGACAGCGGCAAAACACCGCATACGAGACAGGCAATGTTTGATACTGACAGTAAGGGTAACCACCACGGGCGTATCTTCCGGTCGATTCAATGAAGAATACGAATTATGCGGGGCCTATTTTTTGTAGGGAAAAACCGAATTCGGCTCACACGCAACCGAAACAACCGAGCCACCCCTGACGCGAAAACCGAGGAGCGATACGATTTTCCTCACCGGGGGACAGCAAATAGGGCAACGGGGTAGAGAGCGAACAATATATCTTTGGAGGAATGAACAATGAGAAGACTTTCCAGACTCTTTCGTGAAGACGGCAAGATGGTCGTCGTGGCCATGGATCATGGCCTCGGCCTGAATGTAAATCCCGCGCTCGACGACGTCGGCGCGAAGCTGCGCGCCATCATCAAGGGCGGTGCGGACGCAATTCTGACCACTTACGGCATCGCACGGAAGTATGAAGATATTCTTAAGGACGTGAACTTGATTCTGCGCGTGGACGGCGGAAACTCCTGTCTCAACGGCGATGACTTCTGCCAGGACCAGATGTTTGATATTGAGGACGCTCTGCGCGTCGGCGCGGATGGAATCATCTGCATGGGTTTCCCTGGATCCCCCTATGAGCACCAGTCACTCAAACAGCTTGCGGACTACTGCCGCAAGGGTGACGCAATGGGCATTCCGGTCATGGCGGAGATGCTGCCCGGCGGATTCTCGCCTGCGATTCCGAATACCATCGAAAATCTTGTTGTCGCGGCGCACACCGGCTGCGAATGCGGGGCACATATCATCAAGACGGCGTTTGCAGGCGACGCGGAGTCCTATAAGAAGGTCATCGCGGCCTCTTTCCAGCCGGTCATCGTGCTCGGCGGCGAAGCGGTCAGCGACCTGAGCTCGCTCTATTTCTGCATCGAGCAGGCCATGACGGCCGGCGCACGCGGCGTGGCCATCGGCCGCAACGTTTGGAAGAGCGCCGATCCGGAAGGCGTAACCCGCAACCTCGTCCGCCTCGTGCATGAAGGCGCAAAAGCTGCGGATATCAAGGACTGAGGGAATGGATATGGTACCAGAGAAGATGAAGGCGATCTTCGTCACGGAACCCTATAAGGCGGAGGTACGGGAGGTCACGACCCCTGTACCGGTCGAAGGGGAACTGCTGGTGAAGCTCGAGCGGTGCCTGATCTGCACCTGGGAGCAGCGCGTGTTTACCGGCGGGGATGTGAAACTTCCGTTCCTGCCCGGCCACGAGGTCTCCGGCCGCGTCGCCGCGATTCCGGAAGGGACGTTCACCGATCTGAAGGTGGGCGATCCGGTTGTGGTGAAGACCTATGACAGCTGCGGTCAGTGCGAAGCCTGCTACCGCGGAGATGACAATCTCTGCACCGGAAAGTCAAAGAAGCGTTTCTATGACGGGATTCCCGGTTCCGGCGGTATGGCGCAGTATATCGCAATTTCCTCTACGCGCGTATTTGCTCTGCCGAACAGCGACGCGGATCTGGATATTTGCGCGTTCGCGGAGCCGACCGCCTGCTGCTTACGCAGCATGGAGAACGCAAACGTTGGCTTCGGTGAAGATGTGGTCATCGTCGGCGGCGGTATTATGGGTCAGCTGCACGCCCTGCTCTCCAAAAAGCGCGGTGCGCGCGTGATGGTGGTGGAACCGGACGCAGCCCGCCGCGAGACGGCGCTGAAGCTCGGCGCGGATATCGCCATTAACCCGATGGAGGTCAACGCCATCGAACGCATCAAGGAACTCACCAACGGCAGAGGCGCGCACGTCGTGTTTTTCACGGTGAATGTGCTCAAACTCGCGGGAGATTATATCGACGCGCTGGCCAAGAAGGGGAGGATCGTCTATTACGGCTCGTTCCATCCCGCTGGAGAGGTTCCGTTTGAACCGAACAAGATTCACTACAGCGAAAAGACCATTACGGGTTCGTTCAGCCCGACGGTCAAAGCATTTTGGGAGGCGACTCGGCTCTTAGGCTACAAGCTCATCGATGTAGAGCCGTTCATTTCGGAGCGGTACGGCATGGATCAGTGTCAAAAGGCGTTTGAGCGTGCCTCCAGCCCGGACACCTTCCGTGTTTTGATCGATCTGACAAAATAGCGGCCGGAGGTTGCTCCGGAGGATAAAAACTTGTATAAAGAAAGGCTTGTCTATGATTGAACTCATACTCGTGAGCCATGGTTCTTTTGCCGCGGGCCTGCGGGAGGCGGCCGAGATGATCCTCGGCGAACAGGAGCAGGTCTATGTTCTCGGACTCTATCAGGGCGATTCGCCGGATAGCTTCTCTCAAAAATTGGAAGAGCTGATCGGCGAAGCGCAGGACTGCAAAAACGTATTGGTGCTTTCCGATCTCCAGAGCGGGACGCCATATAATGCCGGAATGGTGATGGCGATGAAGAGGGGCTCCGCCTGCATCGCGGGAACGAACCTGCCGATGCTGCTGGAGATCCTCTCCCTCCGGGACGAGATGGAGATGGAGGAATTACTGCAGGTGGCCTGCAGTACTGGCAGATCCGGAATCGTCAACTCAACGGATCTGTTAGCAAATTATAAAAGAAAGGAGGAATCCAAATGAGTATAGCGCTTTACCGTATTGACGACCGCCTGGTGCATGGACAGGTCATGACGGCTTGGGCGAGAATCTTCAACATTACGAAGATTATCGTCGTTGACGACGTGACCGCGAAAAACGCATTTCTGTGCGACGTCATGAAGATGGCGGTCCCGTCCGGGTGTTCTGTGCAGATTCTAACGGTAGCCGACGCTGTTCCCGTGTTACAAGCCAGCGAGAAATCGGACGAAAAAGCAATTGTTCTTGTAAAAGCGCCCATAACGCTGCGCGCCCTGATCGATCAGGGTATTGTCATCAAGGAGATCAACGTTGGAAATGTCGGCGCTGGCCCGGGACGCAAGGCGGTAATGCGGAGTACACAGCTGACGAAAGACGAATTTGACACACTGGTTGGGATGTCGGCCAAGGGTATCCACATCTATTTTCAGATGCTGCCCGAGGCCAAGTCAATGGAACTTGAAAAACTGAAATTCTAGGTTCAAAAAACGCATTTGAAAGCGAAAGGGAGGTAACCCATATGGAGTGGTGGCAAGCTATAGTCATAGCTTTCCTGTATTATTTTGCTGATGCGCCTTTCTGGTTCGGCGATGGTTACTATGTACTCCAGCGTCCTATCGTTGCTGGCTTCCTCGTTGGCTTGGTCATGGGTGATCCGGTGCAGGGCACAATCATCGGCGCTACGATCAACCTCATCTTCCTCGGCCATATGAGCGTTGGCGGTTCGATCCCGAGCGATATGGCGCTTGCCGGCTATGTTGGCACTGCGTTTGCTCTGGCAATGCATACGACCACAGAAGTCGCTCTCGCAATCGCTGTCCCGATCGGCCTGATCGGCACCGTCGTTTGGGTTGGCCGCATGACGATCTCCGCCGTTTTCGCACACTGGGCGGATTCCTTCGCCAAGAAGGGCAACACCCGCGGCGTGATGCTCATGAACTGGGTTCCCGCGCAAACCATGCTTTTCCTCTTTAAGATGATCTTTGTCACCATCTTCTGCGTCTATGTGAGCGAAGCGGTCGGCAACGTCATCAACGGCATGGTCGGCAGCCCGATTTTCAACGGCATCGGCGTCGTTGGCGGCATGCTTCCTGCGGTTGGTATCGCGCTTAACCTGCGCGCCATCCTCAAGAAAGAAACCTGGCCATTCCTCATCATCGGATTCCTGCTTGTTGCGTATTTCAAGATCAGCATCATCGGCGTCGCCCTCTTTGGCGTAGCGGCAGCGATGATCTACATGCTCATGAACACGAAAAAGGAAGGAGCTGCAACCAATGGAGCGCAAGAGTGAACAGTCGGTAAAACTGACGAAAAAAGATGTAAATAAGTCCTTCTGGCTCTGGCAGCTTTTCTCTCACGCGAACTACAACTACGAGCGCATGCAGGGAACAGCCTTTGCAATGGCGATGGCGCCGATTCTCAAGAAGCTCTATCCCAAGAAGGAAGACCTCGTAGATGGTTTGGAGCGTCACCTCGTGTTCTTTAACACGGACCCGAACCTCGGCGCTGTGATCCATGGCGCGACGATCGCGATGGAAGAACAGAAAGCCAACGGCGCGGATATCAGCGGCGAAGCGATCAACGCCTTTAAAACCGGTCTCATGGGACCGATGGCCGGCGTTGGCGACTCCCTGATTCAGGGCGTCATCATCCCGCTGTTCGTGGCGCTTGGCATCAGCCTTGGCCTCGTTGGCAACCTGGTTGGCCCGCTGCTTGTCTGGTTTGGCCTCACCGCAACCCTGGTTCTGATCGCCCGCTCCTCCTGGATGAAGGGCTATCAGCTGGGCACCAGCGCGATCACCAGCATGCTCCAGGACGGCAGAATGAAGACCTGGATCGGCGCCGCGGGCATCCTCGGCACCATGGTTATGGGCGGTCTGATTTCGCAGTATGTCGGCTTTACCACGAAGATCGCGTTCAACATTGGACAGGTCCCGTTTGATCTTCAGGCGAACCTCTTCGATGCGATCATGCCGAACCTGCTGCCGCTGGCACTGACCCTGTTCATCTATTGGCTCACGACGAAGCGCGTCAAGACCTGGATGATTCTGCTTGGCGTAGCCGTGGTCGGCATCGCGGGCGGCGCTCTGGGCATCTTCTAAGCCAAAGAGCAATACAACATTATGCTTGAAGGCGGCGGGGGATGGGTTTCAGCCCCTGCCGCCCTTCTCTGGAGACGGAAAAACATATGCAAACGAATTCGGTTATTGTAAAATGCAAATGCGGATTACACGCGCGGCCGGCAGCATGCGTGATGAAGGCGGCCAAGGCTTATCAGTCCAAGGTTCGCATCACCAAAGGCGACAAGAGCGGCAACGCAAAGAGCATTATAGACATTCTTTCGATCAATGTGAACTGCATGGATCGCGTGGATGTCTCCTGCGAAGGCGAGGATGAGACGGAGGCCATGCAGGCGGTTCTTGCGATATTGGAAAGCGAGATTGAATAGGAATGTCTACTTTCGGCCAAGCCGAAGGTTTTTTGAATGGACTGCGGTCTGTGTCGGGAGCGAAGAGAGCGACATAGATGCAACCGCTATAAGGGCGGAATAAAATGTGATCGAGAGCAGCGGTCGGGCGGGGTATCCCGGCCAATGGAACCAGTCAGGGGGTAAACGGATTGCTGAGCGGTACGGGGAATTGTATCGGCTATGGAATCGGAAGGGTGAAGATTCAAGCCGGGCAGAATCGAAAAATTCAGAAGACGATAATCAATCATCCCGAAGCGGAGCTTTCGCGATTTGACGCGGCGTACGAAGAGACGAAGCGCACCGTTGAGGCGCTGCTCGCGCGGGAGATGGAAGACACCGGAAACGACGGTGAGAAAATTTTTGAAACCCATCTGGCCTTTTTAGACGATCCGGGCTTTGTGGATGCGATTCGCGAGATGATTTCTTCGGATTCCGTCAGCGCGGAGTGGGCGGTCTATGAGGTCGGCGAGCGCCTGGCAACGATTCTTGCCCAGGTGGACAGTGACTTGATTAAGGAGCGCAGCGCGGACATCCGTGATCTCTACGCAACGCTGCTGGATCATCTGGCCGGTAAGGCTGCGCCCCTTGGCGCGGCACCCTCCGCAGAGGCGGAGCCGGTTGTTCTCGTGATGGAAGAACTGGTTCCTTCGTTCGTGATTCGCCTTCATAAGGGCGAGGTTGCGGCGCTTGTCTCTGAAAAAGGAAATATCACCGCGCATGCGGCGATTCTTGCCAAGCTGAAATGCATTCCGGCGATTGTCGGGGTCAATGGGCTGATGGACGCCGTTCAGGAGGGCGATTTCCTTCTGGCGGACACCTTTACCGGTGAGATTACGGTGAATCCGACCCAAGAGGCGCGCGCGGCGATTGAGCGCGCGGCGGAACTCTATGAAGCGGAGCAATGCGCCTGCAATGCCGAGAAGGCGGCGGACGCGGTGACCGCAGATGGCACACGCATATGGATCGAAGCAAACATCGGAAACCCGGCTGAGGCCACGCTTGCAGACGAAGCATGCGCGGACGGAGTCGGCCTGTTTCGCAGCGAGTTTCTGTTTATGGATCGCAAGACGCTTCCCGACGAGGAGGAGCAGTTCGGGGCATACCGTGCGGCCGCCGAGGCGATGGGCGCGCGCGAGGTCGTGATCCGCACGATGGATATCGGCGGAGATAAGCCTGTTCCCGGCCTGAACCTGCCCGTGGAGCAAAACCCGTTTCTTGGCCTTCGTGCTATTCGGCTCTCGCTGCAGCGCAAGGACTTGTTTATCACCCAACTTCGCGCGATTCTGCGCGCGAGCGTATTTGGCAATGTTGCGATTATGTTCCCAATGATTTCCAGCATGGAGGAACTGCACGCCGCAAAAGCGATTGTTGAGGAGGCGAAGGCCTTACTTCACGCAGACGGCGTGGCGTATAACGCTAAGATAAAGATCGGTATGATGGTGGAAATTCCGTCTACTGTTACGTTGAGCGATCTGTTTGCACACGAGGTAGATTTCTTCAGCATCGGCACCAATGATCTGATTCAGTACACACTGGCGGCGGACCGCCTGAACCAGTCGGTTGCGTCGCTCTACACGTCCTATCACCCCGCGGTGCTGCGGCAGATTGCGCTGGTGGCGCAAAACGGGCACCTGAGCGGGATTGAAACGGCAATCTGCGGTGAGGCGGCAAGTGACCCGCTTTTGCAGCCGCTGTTTGTTGGATTCGGCATCGACCGGCTCTCCATGAGCCCGGGTATGATTCCGAGCGCGAAGCGCGCCATTCGCGGCTGCCGCGACTACGCCTGCAAGGAACTGGCGCGCCGTGTGATGGGGCTGCCCTCCGCTGAAGCGGTCAAAAAAGAACTGCTGGCATTTCAATTGCAACAGCGCGCATAATTTCTGCCGTAACCGTCAAAGGAGGGGATGTCATCATGAAGCGCATGATCGAGTGTTCCTGGCACACCATCGATCAAATGGACCGAAACCGCACGATTGTGCTGTTTCCGATCGGCTCGGTGGAGCAGCACGGCTGGCACCTGCCGGTTGGTACGGATTATTGGATGGCGGAAGCAATTTCGAAGGAGCTCGCACAGCGCGAAACGGATGGTTTTGAAGCGCTGCTCTTTCCAACGCTTCAATTCGGGCTGAATGTGGAGCACGCGGGCTTTTGCGGAACGATAACGCTATCCGCAAAGCTGCTGTTGGAATTGCTGGAACAGCAGGTTCGTTTGATGCGGGAACAAGGGTTTCGCTATTTCGCATTTCTCAACACACACGGCGGAAACACGGGGTTGCTGGAGATCTTTGTCCGCGAGTTCAAGGTTGCGCACCCGGATTGCCGCATGACCTCGTTCCAGTATTTTACGCATGGGTTTTTCGACGCGCTGCGCGCATATATTGAGAACCCGATTGGCGTGGATGTCCATGCGGGTGAACTGGAAACCTCCATGATGCAGTATCTTATGCCGGAACTCGTCCATGGGGATGTGCCGCCGGAGCAATTGACGGAGAGTAACTGCAAATCGGGAGCACTGCCAAAGTTCTGGCTGACGCGTGAGGTATCTGTCTCCGGCGTCATGGGGGACGCGAAACTCGCGAAACCGGAAAAGGGAAAGATTTATTTTGACTATATCTGCGATTCGCTGGCCTTGGCGATCTCGGATTTTATGCAGGGTGCGATGGCGGAACGCGCGCGGTAACGCGCCGTTCCGCTTTCTTATAGGGACGGATGCAGGTTAACGCATCGACCGCGGGAAATATCTGCCGAGAACAGAAAAGGAGAAATAGAGATCATGATCGACCGGATGATCACCAACGCCACTATCGTTACCATGAATCCTGCGCGGGAGGTGCTTTATCATGCTTCCATCGCGATCGATCAGGGCCGTATTCTCGACATCGGCGAGAGTGAAACGTTAGCGCGTCGCTATCCCGACGTAAAGCGTAGGATTGACGGCGAGGGAAAGGCGGTGTTTCCGGGACTCATCAACACGCATAACCACCTGTTTCAGACCAATCTCAAGGGAATGGGCGACGACAAAGTGCTCAAGGACTGGCTCAACGATATGACCTATCCCGTCGGGGGAAAATTGCTGCCGGAGGATTGCTACACCGGCGCGTTAATTGGCTGCATCGAGGGGATTCGTAGCGGCGTGACCACGCAGCTCGACTACATGTATCCCCATCCTGTAGATGGGCTGGACGACGCGGTGATCCGCGCATTCCGCGAGTTGCGGATCCGCGGTATCTTCGGGCGCGGATATATGGATTGCGGCGCGGAGTTCGGCGTCCGAAACGAGATTATGCAGACGCCGGAGAAGATTGAGGCCGATGTTCGCCGTCTCGTGAAGGAGTATCAGGGCGTGGATAACGGCCGAATCTCGATTTGGCTCGCACCGGCAATCACCTGGGGCGCGAGCGATGCCTGCCTCAAGATGACGGAGCGGCTCAGGCGCGAGTTGGGGCTTAGGCTGACGATTCACACGGCGGAGACGATGTTTGACCGCGAGTCGACAATTGCGCTGCATGGCGTGGACGACCTGGAGATCCTTGTGCAATACGGTCTTCTCGACGAGCAGACACTGCTCGTGCATTGCGTACAGCTCAACGACCGCGACCTGCGAATGGTGAAATACCACGGCGCGAAGGTTTCTCACAATCCTGTGAGCAACATGTATCTCAGCAGCGGCATAGCGCCGATTCCGAAGATGAACATGGCTGGCATCGATGTCTCCCTGGGGACGGACGGGGCGGCGAGCAACAACTCCAACGATATGCTGGAGGTGCTCAAATGTACCGCTCTGCTGCAGAAGGTTACGCACCGCGACCCGACGATCATAACCGCGGATAAGGTGCTTGAGATGGCAACCATCGAGGGCGCGCGTTGCATTGGGATGGAGAACGAGATCGGCTCCCTGGAAATCGGGAAAAAGGCGGATCTGTTTGTGTTTAATCCCGAGCGGAATATCAAGGCGATTCCAATGCACAACCCCGTCTCCACGCTGGTGTATTCCTCTGCGATGGATAATATTGAAACAGTTCTGGTCGATGGTGAACCCGTCTTGCAGGATGGCGTGCTGACGACGATGGATGAGGAGATCGTTATTCAGCGCTGCCGCGCGCAGGCGGACGATCTTGCGCAGCGGGCGGGTACGGCCTGGCTCAAACGCCGTCCCTGGCAGAGTCTGTCCTATTAATTGGAGATTCGGTATATGAAACGGCGGCGGCCGATCCTGCTTAGGCAACTGCTGCGTGGCGGCCAAACAGCGGCGTAACCCCGTGGCGAAGCGGATGAATAACCAAAAAACAGGCAAAAAACGCACTTGTGCGGGTGTTTTCTCCGTGTTAAAATGAGAAAGTTGTGGAGCCGGCGCCGCGCGGTATTGATGTGTTCCGCATCATACGGGAAGCGAGCGGTTCGTCAAGCGGTGGTTTCTTTCGGCAAACGGGAAAACAGGCATGATGCAAAAACATCTCTACTGCGCCGCCACGCGGCAGAACGGACAAACCAAGTGAAAGTCGATTCCGTATCCATTGGCTCGCAAAAGCTGCTGTCGCAAACGACGAAGCTGGCCATCATCAATATGATTCAGCACAACGCAAAACCGGGCGTGCCCTATAAACTCCCGAACGAAGGAGAGCTCGCGGCAACGCTGGGGGTCAGCAGAAATGTGCTGCGGGACTCGCTCGCCTCGCTGGCGGAAATGGGGCTTGTGACGCGCCGGCGCGGGCGCGGCACCATCGCCAACACCGATCTTGCAAACGCGAAGTGCAGAATCGACATCGACCCGGAGATCTTCATCGCGTTTCGGGACTCCGGCTATTCGCCGACCATACATTCCTGCAGCCTTGCGTTTGTGTCGGAGGAGGATCCGGTGTTTAACACAAAGCACGCGGGGTATCTCTTGAGCGAGAAAATCATCACGGCCAACAACATGCCCGCCGCCTACGTTAAGGATCGCATCATGGCCTCCATTTTACCGGGAGAGACGAATTCCATTGCCATGCTGCAATCCATGAGTCATTTTGACTTTCTCAGCAAGTTTTGCAACGAGCCGATCATCTATTCGCTCTCTTCGGTCAAGGCAATTCTATCGGAGGAATGGTTTAACCGCGCCATGGGGCTGAGCGAACCGGAGCCAATCCTCATTCTGGATGAGATTGGCTATGGCTATGATTACCGTGTGCTGCTGCATTCGTTTATCTACTATCGCAGTTCTCTTTTTGATCTGCGCTTTTTACGGAAAAGCTGGCGTTAGAGAACGAAAAGACGCAGTGGAGGGTATGATTTTATGGAACCATCCTACGATGGCTTTCAGACTGGTAGCATATACAAAGCCAACAAAGAATACGCCGGCAGGCGTTTTTTTGTACCGATTTGTCAGGGATTTTCGGTAGAAACAGCCCCGCGATTGACAAGTTTCTATAGCCAGACCGCCGAGCAGATGTTATAATAGTAGTACTAACTAGGCGGTGAATCGATGGATCAAATTAAATTTATGCTCAATGGCGCGCAGATCGAGATAGAAGCGGATAAAAGCTGGACGCTTCTTTATTTGTTGCGCGAGGTGTTGAATTTAACGGGAACGAAATGCGGCTGCTACACAGGGGACTGCGGTGCCTGCAAGGTGATTTTGGACGGCGAGGCAAGAAACTCCTGCCTGATCAAAATCGGTTCCTTGGAAGGGCGGAGCGTGGAAACCATTGAGGGACTGTATCATGACGGCGCGCTGCACCCGATCCAGCGCGCATTTATCGAAAGCGGCGCGATCCAGTGCGGCTATTGTACGCCGGGCATGATCATGGCTGCAAAGGCGCTGCTGGATTGCACGCCGAATCCGACGGACGATGAGATCTGTGCCGCGCTGAGCAACAATCTCTGCCGCTGCACGGGCTATGTAAAAATCATTGAGGCGGTGCATATGGCCGCCCGGCTCATGAGAGAGCAGGGGGACTCGCATGCCGGATAACAAGCAGCAGGAATACTCCTATATCGGGGTTAAGACACCGATTGCACAGGCTGCGCTGAAGGCGACGGGGCAGATGATGTATACGGCGGACATGAAGCTGCCGCATATGCTGTACGCAAAGGTGCTCTTTAGCCCGCGTCCGCACGCGCGCATTCGCTCCATCGACACCTCCCGTGCGGAGGCGCTGCCAGGAGTGCACGCTGTCGTGACCCATAAAAACACACCCAACCGCTACTATAACAGCTGCGGCGAGGTGCTGGACGACTATATGACCGAGCAGCTCTTTTCTCCCGTGGTGCGCTATGTCGGCGACAAGGTCGCCGCCGTCGCCGCGGATACGGAGAAGATCGCCGAGGCGGCGTTAAAACTCATCGAAGTTGAGTATGAGGACTTGCCTGTTAACTATGACCCGGAACGCGCGCTGGACGAGACGGCGACCGTTATCCACGACCACGGGAATCTGGAGCACGGCAACCTGATTTTGACGGTTCAGCAGAGCAGCGGAGATGTGGACAAGGCGATGGCCGAGGCGGACCGCGTGTTTTCCGGCGTTTATGACTGCCCCGCAATTCATCATGGCGCGATGGAGACGCATGCCTCCCTTGCCGTCTACGACGCGGAGGGGATGCTGACGGTATATACCCCGTCACAGGATACATTTGCGATGCGGCGAAATCTTTCGCGCATCTTCGACCTGCCGATGAGCAAGGTCCGCGTTAGCGTGCCCGCCATCGGCGGAGCGTTCGGCGGGAAAATCGACCTGATCACGGAGCCGATCGCCGCCGTGCTGGCGATGAAAACCGGTCGGCCTGTCCGGCTGGTTTACAACCGCACGGAGGATATCTGCTCGACGCGAAACCGTCACGCAATGCGGCTTAGTTTGAAAACCGGGGTGATGAACGACGGGACCATCGTCGCCGAGGATATGCGGGTGTTCGTCAACGCGGGCGCCTATGCCTCCGGGACGACGAGCGTGGTCTGGGCGATGTGCGGGCGGCTCTTCAAGGTGCATCGCTGCCCGAATGTTCGCTTTTTCGGCTATCCGGTGATTACCAATACGACCATCGGCGGCCCGATGCGCGGCTTTGGCTCGCCGCAGCTCTTCTTTGCACAGCAGCGCCAGATGAACACGATCTCAAAAGCGCTCGGAATCGATATGCTAGAACTCCAGCGCATCAACCTGACCAATCAGCAGGGAGTGGATCCGCGCAACCAGGTGCCGCATGGCAACGCGAGGCCGGTGGATTGCCTTAACCGCGCGGCAGAGCTGATCGATTATGAAACCGCAAAGCGGGAGCAGGCGGAGAGCAGGGGAGGGCGGTATCGCATCGGCGTCGGCATCGGCGTTGGCGCGCATGGCAACGGAATGTATGGCATCAAGCCGGACATCACCGGATTGATGCTCAAGATGAACTGCGACGGCACCTGTGTGCTCTTTACCCCAACCAACGAGATGGGCAACTCCGCCGTTACCCTGCAAAAACAAATGGTGGCGGAGACGCTCGGCATGCCGCTCTCGGATATTGATTGTGTGGAAGCGGATACGCGGCTGACACCCTACCAGCTAGGCGACTATTCCAGCCGGGGCACATTTGTTTCCGGGCACGGTGCGCTCAAGATCGCCCTGCATATGCGCGAGCTGTTGGCGGAGGTTGCCGGGCGGATGCTGGATGCGCCGGCGGATCAACTGCGGTTTTCCGAACGAATGGTGTCGGCGCCAAACGCCTCGAAGGTTTCGTTGGAAGAGATCGTTCAGTTTGCGCGGGAGCATGACCAGAAGGAACTGATGTGCGCTGACTCGTTTGCCTCCCAGGCGGCGATCATGTCCTACGGCGCGCATATTGCCAAGGTGCGTGTGGATACCGAGACGGGCGAGGTGCGCGTGCTCTCATACGCGGCGGTGCACGACGTCGGAAAAGCAATCAATCCGCTCTCCGTGACGGGGCAGATTGAGGGTGCGCTGCATATGGGATTCGGCAATGCGCTGAGCGAAGATATGGGCGTAGACGAGCGTACGGGCGCGGTGAAGAACCGTACGCTGAAACGCTATCGCATGCTGTATGCGGGTGATATTCCGCGTGATCTCCATGTTGAAGTGCTGGATTCCTATGAGCCTGCGGGTCCATACGGGGCAAAGAGCATCGGCGAGTGTTCTGTCGTGCCGACGCTTTCCGCGGTTGGCAACGCGGTTGCCAACGCACTGGACGCGGAGACCAACAGCCTGCCGATGACGAAGGAAAAGGTGCTCGCCATCCTGCAGGCAGAGGCTAAAACAAAGGCGTAAGAAAAATTGCAACAAAAAAAGCAGTGGCGATTCGGTTGAAGAAGGCCATTGCTTTTTTGTGTTATGACAAAATGCTACAGGGTTGTCAAAGCCTGCAGGATTGCCTGATACCCCTCGACAGACTCGTAGAGTGCGTCGAGGGAGATCGATTCATCTGTGGTGTGCGCGAGGGACTCCAGCGACGGGCCGTAACCGATGGTCTTAATGCCCGCCTCGCCCGCGTAGTAGCTCCCGTTGGTACAGAACGAGTAGGCGGAGAGTCGCGTTTCAGGATTGACACCGCGCAGGGAGGAGAACGCCGCCTGAACATAGTCCTCCTCTGGGTTTGCCTCCCAGGCGGGGAAGAAGCGGGTCGCCTCGATCGAAGCGCCGGTGTAACAGGTGATTGCTCCCTTGCGCAGATAGGTTCTCGCGTGGAATGCGGGATCTTCTGCGGAGAGACGGTCGATGATTGCCCAAATCGGAGAAAGAACCGATTCCGCCGTTTCTCCGGTCAGCAGGCGGCGGTCAAACGTCGCCTCGCAGTGTTTCGGGAGCACGGAGGAGCCGGGGTAAGGGCGTGAGATTAGGTCCGTAAGAACGAGGATACCGTCGCCCAGCGTATGGGAATGCGGCGGCGCGAGCCTGTCGATTTCATCCAGCAGCTTGCGCATGGAGGTAACCGCGCTGACGCCCTTTTGTGGGTTGGCGGAGTGCGCGGGAATACCGGCCGTCTCCACGACAACCTCCGCTCTGCCACGCTGGCCAATCTTGAGGTTCATCTCCGAGGCCTCGCCGATGACGACATAATCCGGGTGGGCCATGTCGCAAACGGAGCGAGCGCCGAGTCCTTCAAAGAGCTCCTCGCAGACCACGGCGGCGACGCAAACGCTGCCGGCGAACTTGCGATCATGAGAATCGGCGAATGCGGCTGCTGCGACGGTCATCGCCGCGAGCGCGCCCTTCATATCGCTTGCGCCTCTGCCGTAGAGCCTGCCATCCGCAATCTCGCCCGCAAATGGCGCATGTGTCCAATCCGCTGCGCCTTCGACGGGGACGGTGTCAATATGCGCGTCGAAGAGAACACGCGGGCCGGGACGGTTGCCCTCAAGAAAGCCGACGACGCTGCCGTAAGAATCCATCCGGACATCGCTGAATCCCAGCGCGTGAAACGCGTTTTTCATGCATTCAACGGCAAGGGACTCCTGCCCGGAGAGGCTCTCCGCACCGATGAGATCCCGGCAGAGTTGGGTAACGGCCCGCTTGCTGGATTCGGAAATCATTTCGCGTCTCCTTCTTGGTTAAGCTGCTCCACCCTATCATAAAATGCGGCGGATTCTTTTTGCAGAGCCAAATCGCATTCCCTTTGGGGGAGCAGGACGCTCACCAGGGCACCGCGCGCGCAAAGCTCCGCGCAGATGCCGCAACCACGGCAGAGCGCGGCGTCTACGTGCATCTCCGGGAACGCCAGCCTGCGCGCGCCATAGGGGCATGCGCGGACACAGCGCTCGCAGCGGCTGCATTTGCTGGAATCGTAAATAAAATCAAGCCCCGTGACCAGTTCCCGCTTTGGAAAATTCGGCAGTGCCGCACCGACGGCCTCCTCAAACGAGGAAAAACCGAGCTGCGAGAGCAACTGGGAAAATTCAGCGATCATCTTTTGTACATAGGGTAACCCTTTGAGGATCGTAACCGAACAAATGCCGATGCCGCGGCAGCCGACCATGACAAACTCCATTGCGTCGCGCGCGCTCATCACGCCGCCGATGCCATAAGTATCCTTCTTTACGCGCCCGCTTTGGGCAATCTGGGCATTGATGCGCAGAGAGATGGGTTTGATCGCCGCGCCGGACATCCAGCCAAAACCGTCGTCACTGTACATGAGCGGACGGCGGTTTTCCAGATCGAGCGCGAGGACAGGCCCTATGGAATCGATTGCTGCGATGCCGTCCGCGCCGTGCTCCACGCACCTGGCGGCGGTTTCGGCGGCGTTTGCCCAGTTTCCGCTGAGCTTGCAGATCACGGGTATGTTTACATGCGCCTTGGTATAGTCCAGCATGGGCAGAAGGGTATCCTCGGTGTAGCTCACAAGCTCGATCATCTGTGCGCCTGCTCGCTCCACATCCGCAACGATCGCCTTGGCTTCTCCAAGCGTGTGCCCGACGCTGCCGATTACGACCGCGCCCGCGCGCACCGCCTCGGGAATCTCTTTTTCATACCAGAGCAGGCGGTCGCTATCCGCCCATTTTTCCGCGTTGATCAGCGTGGTCTCGCTGATCTTGCCGATATGGCGCACAGGGTTGACGGCGCGGGAAATCCGGATGGTCTTTGTGACCACCGCGCCAACGCCGAGTTCGTGCGCACGAATCATGCCCTCGCTGCCATAGGTCGCCGGGCCGGACGAGAGGATAAACGGACTCTGCAGCGCGACGCCGCAGAAGGTCGTGTTCAGCGGGATGGGGGGGATTGGATCGTTACTCATAAAAGCTCCTGTTCCGCGCGGCGAACCGCCGCGTCAGCAATTGCGTCAATCACCTGTTGATATCCCGTGCAGCGGCAGAGATTGCCGGCAATTGCCTCCTGAATTTCTTCCGTGGTAGGGGTCGGGTTCCGGTCGAGCAGCGCTTTGGCGCTCATTACGATTCCGGGCGTACAGAAGCCGCATTGCAGCGCGTGATGATCGAGAATTGCCTGCTGAATCTCGTCCAACTCGCCGTTTTGGCTGACGCCCTCGATGGTGATTATGTTTGCCCCATTCAGCCCGGCGGCAAGCGTGATGCAGGAGCAGACTGCCTTGCCGTTGACGATGACGGTGCACGCGCCGCATTCGCCCACGCCACAGCCCTCCTTGGTTCCCATAAGACCCAGCGTATCGCGCAGGATATCGATCAGACGCGAGCCGCCGGGGACATCCAGCAGGACGCGCTCGCCGTTGACCGTAAAATCAAGTTTCGACATGTTAAACTACGCCTCCGTCCGCAGGCCGGCCGCCTCAAGGAGCGCGCGCTCCACGAGCGCTTCAAGCACGGGCTGCTTATATTCGGTTGACCAGCGGACGCCTGTTCGCCGGATCATTTCCTCGGCGGCGAGCACGCCCGCCTGCGCAAAGAGCTCTTTGGATGGGCTCTGCCCGATCAGGATTTCCTCTGCGTTCCGGACGCGGTCCGGCGTGCGGAACACGCAGCCGGGAGAGATCCTTGCCTCCTGGATGCGCCCGTTGTCCAACCGAAGCGCGGCGGCGACATTCATGCGCGAGATTGCGAGGGCTTTGCGGCGGCCCAGCTTGAGAAACGCTGTGCTCCACGCGGCAAACGAGGGGAAGAGAAACGCGAGCAGCAGCTCATCCGGCTTCAACGCCATACCCGCGCGCCCGTATAGCTCCACGACGGGAACTGTGCGCGTGCCGGAGACGCACGCCAGCACCGCCTGGGCGTCCAGCGCGACAAGCGGGGTGACGGTATCCGCCGCGGGCGAGCCGTTGCAGACGTTGCCGCCGATGGTGCCCGCGTTTCGAATCTGCAGGGAGCCGACCGTTGCGGCGGCATCGGAAAGAAACGGCGCATGTTTTTTGAGCAGCGGTGAGGTCGCGACCTCCGTGTGCGTATTCATCGCGCCAAGGCGGATCATGCCGTCGCCGAGCGTGATGCCCCGCAGTTCGGGCAGGCCGGATAGATCGACCAAACTGCGCATCTTACGCATGTGCTCCGTGCGCTCTCTTAGATGGATCATGACATCCGTTCCGCCCGCATAGGGCAGGGCGGTTCCCTCCGCCCGGTGCAGCGCAGCCAGGCATTCCTCCAGCGTGTTCGGGTGCAGATAGTTGAGTTGCTGCATAGTTGCTCTCTTCCGTTGCGCTTTGCCGCGCGGTATGTCGGTGGTGGTATGGAATTCTGCTGTCAGCGCAGTTTTTTGCCCAGCAACACCTGTTCCAGCGTTGCGGGATTTTCGCGGATGCGCCGCCCGGTTGCGTTGGCAATCGCGTTTGCGATCGCCGCGGCTACGGCTTCTGTTGCGGGTTCGCCGACGCTCTTTGCGCCGTAGGTGCCCGCCGGATCGTCGCACTCAAAAAGATGAATCTTCATATCGGGGATATCCATCGCGGTGGGGATAATATAGCCGTCCAGATTTTTATTGACGCAGATGCCTTTAACCGGTTCCATATCCTCGCAGGTTCCGTAACCTTGTCCCATGACGATACCGCCGTAGATCTGCCCCTGAATCAGCGCCGGATTGACGGCGGTGCCGACGTCGTGAGAACTCGTCACGCGGACGACATCCACATAGCCCGTGCGCATGTCCACACGGACCTCCGCAACCACGCAGCCATAGGCGTAGGTCGGCGCGGCGGTGCCTTGCCCGGTGCGATGATCCTGAATGCAGGGCGGGGGTGTAAACCATTCGAACGCGCTCATCTGCTTGCCCGCCCAGAGACCGCTGCCTGTCACCGCACCAAACGGCACCCGATACGCCGGATATTCCGGCAGATAGAATTCACTTTGCTTGAGTACAATCTGATCGGGATCGCTGACAAGCAGATTGCGCAGACTGCCTACCGGAAGGCCGCAGGCGGATTCGATCTTGCCGGTATCGCCGAAAAAGCCGAGGTCAATCGCGTTTTGCCGCATGATTGCGTTGAGCTTTAACCCCGCGAGGCGAACCGACTGTGCGCCCATGACCGTACCGCGCGAGGCGACTGTCATACCGCAGTCCGGGATGGAATGCGTGTTGGTGCCGTAGAAGCTCACCGCCTCATAGCATACGCCGAGGGATTCGGCGACGATCATGGCATACGCCGTCTTAAGGCCCTGACCGTTTTCCGCAAGTCCTGTGTTGAGGTAGACGGAACCATCCTCGTTGGCAATCAGCATGGCGCCCGAAGCATCCGGCGCCTCCGCGCCAAAGCCGCAGCTACGGTGCGAAATCGCCATACCTATGCCGCGGCGATACTCCGTGCCGGTCTGCTGATTGTTCGCGTCGCGCTTGGCCTCATAATCGGTTTGCCGGAGGGTGTATTCCATGACCTCCGGCAGGGTTACATGCTCTAATGTCGTGCCGGTTGCGTTGCTCAAACCGTCCTTGAGGCAGTTGATTCGGCGAAAATCTGTCTCGCGCATCCCAAGCGCCTCGGCGCATTCGTCGATGAACTGCTCCTGTCCCCAGATGAGCTGCGGGGAGGAATAGCCGCGAAACGCGCCGCCGTGTATGTTATTCGTAAAGACACCGAAGGTCTCGGTTTTGATGTTGTCTATGGCATATGCGCCCGCGCTGTGGACATTGGCGCGCCAATTCATGAACTGTGTCTGGTTGTTGTAGGCGCCGCAGTTATCGATCTGCGTGCCCTGCCAGGCGATGATTCGCCCCTCCTTCGTCAGCCCCGCTTTGTAGCGCAGCAGGAAGGGATGCCGTTTTGCGCTCTCCAGAAACGATTCCTCGCGCGTAAAGACGATTTTGACAGGATGTCCGGTCAGCCTTGCGAGGTAAGCCGCGCGCGCCGCGGCGAGGCCGACGCCTTCCTCTTTTCCGCCGAAAGAACCGCCGAGCGTTTGCTGGATCACCTGCACGCGGTTCATCGAGGTTTGCAGGATATCCGCGACATAACGGCGGGTGAAGAACGGGTTTTGCGAGGAGGAGAGCACGGTCATGCCGCCCTCGTTTGGGTTGTCGTAGGCAAGCACTGCCTCCGGCTCGATATAGGCATGCTCGGCATACTGCGTTTCATATTCGCGCTCAACAATGAGATCCGCGCGGGCAAACGCTGATTCGACATCGCCCTTTTGAATGCGGTAGGTGGATTGCGTAAAAATGTTGTCGGGATATGCCGCATGGACGGCATGCGCGCCGGGCTTCATTGCGCTGCGGATATCAAAGACCGCATCAAGCGGCTCATATTCGACCGAAATCGCCTCCAGCGCGTCCTGTACGAGTTCGCGCGATTCGGCGGCGACGAGCGCAACCGTATCCCCCTGATAGCGAACCGTATCGGTGAGATACATATATCCCGCCCAACTCCTGGGCTCCTTCAGATCCGCGGCGGTGACGACCGCGTGTACGCCGGGCAAGCTCCGCGCGGCGGAGACATCGATGGATTTCACGCGCGCGCTGGCAAGCCCACTGCGAAGCATACCGCCGTAGAGCATGCCGGGCAGAGATAAATCCGCCGCATAGCGAGTACGTCCCGTAACCTTATCCACGCCGTCAATGCGCGGTTTGGATTGATTGAGTACGGTAAAATCTGTTTTCCGACCGAATAGTGGCATAGCGTTCTCCAATCCTGAGCAAAAAGAGGGGATCGTTATCGAATGACCGACCAAAACGCCTCGCAGGCTTTGCGTAGTTGCGCGCCGATGGCCTGCTGATCCAGCCTCGTGAGACGGCCGTCCGCCTTGAGCTGCTCGCCGCCGACAAAGACGTTTTTCACGTCCTCCGGATTGCGGAACAGCACAAGCTGGTCGTAGAT
The DNA here is from genome assembly GCA_034926785.1 of Christensenella sp. GTDB lineage: Bacteria > Bacillota > Clostridia > Christensenellales > CAG-138 > UBA7703. The sequence goes on along the minus strand of JAYFQU010000060.1, from coordinate 22,548 downwards.
GTTTTCCCTGGTAACAGGGGTATGAGAATCGGCAAGCACGGTGATGACATCCGCTTTGCAGCCGGGGACGAGGCGACCGATGTCGCTTCTGCCGACCGCCTCCGCGCCCAGTTGCGTCGCCATGTGAAAGACCGTTCGCGCGGGCATCGCCTGCGGATCCTGACGGTGCGCCTTGTGGATCAGGAACGCGCCGCGCATGACCTCAAAAAAGTTATCGATATAACCGTCGCTGCCGAGGCCGACGCGGACGCCCGCGCGGAGCAACTCGGTAACGGGGGCAACGCCGCCGCCAACCTCGCAGTTGGAGAGCGGCATGCTCACCGCGGAGGCGCCGCCTGCGGCAAACAGCGCAATTTCTTCCGGAGAAACCTGCACCATCTGAGAGGCGAATACATTCGCGTTGAGACAGCCTAGGGAATCGTAGACCTCCACCGTGCGCTTTCCATAGTGCTCCAGGCACCACTCGGGCTCATAGACGCTCTCGGATAGGTGCATATGAAACAGCGAACCGTTTTCCGCTGCCATGCGAGCGGCTTTTTTGACAAAGTCCGGCGGACAGGTGAATAGCGTATGGATCGACATCATGCCGGAGACGAGCGGATCCTCGCGATGTGCGCGGGTAAAGCCGTCGTTCTCCGCCAGCGCCGCGTCGCCAAGCGCCGCGCCCGCGCGTTCGCTTGCCTCAATGGAGAGATAGCCCCGAAGTCCTGCGAGCCGAACCACGTCGGCAATTCGTTCCAACCCGCCGGGGACGGCAAAGGGTGCCTCCAGAATATCCACAAAACTGGTGACGCCGCTCGCGGTCATGTTGGCGCAAGCCCACTGAGCGGTCAGCGACGCAAGGTCATGGTCGATGCGATCCTCAACATACGGCCACCAATATGCGCGGAGAAAGCTGTTAAAATCCGTCACCGCCGCGCTGGAGGGGATGCCGTGGGAGAGCACGCCATACATATGCGTGTGCCCGTTGACAAAGCCGGGAAGGATCAATTGATCTCGGCAGTCCAGTACACGGCTGGGTTGCTGGAGAAGATCGGAATTTGGAGCGATCCGCTCGATCACGCCGCCGGAAAAGACGACGCCATGATCAAACAGCGGGCCATCGGGAGATAGGACGGCGCGCCCTAACAGGACGGTTGAGTCTGCCGAAACTGGATGATTCAAGCGGATCGCTCCCTTATTTTCGAATTTTGGTTGCTGCTTAGCGGCGCGCGCTCGTGTTGCCCATCGTGAGCGCCATCAGCGCCTTGATGGTGTGCATTCTGTTCTCCGCCTCATCATAGAGCACGGACTGCGGGCCGTCCATAACCTCGCTCGTGACCTCGATGTCGCGGTCCGCCGGCATGCAGTGCATGTAGATGGCGGACTTCTTCGCAAGGCTCATCCTGCGGGAATCAACCACCCAGCCGGGGTTCTGGTTGATCATCTCCACACCGCGCACCTCGTCGTCGCCAACGGTCATGATCGGGCCCCAGCCTTTTGCATAGACGACGTCCGCATCCTTGCAGGCCTCGTCCATGTCGTGCACCACTTCAAACTTGGAGCCGTATTTTTCCGCGTTTGCGCGCGCCATATCCATCATTTCCGGCATGAGTTCGAAGCCTTTCGGGTGGGCGAGCGTCACATCGAGGCCAAAGCGCGGCATCAGCGTCACGAGGGAGTGCGCCATGGAGAGAGGACGCATGTATTTGCCAGCGCTCGTCCAGGAGATCACAAACTTGCGGCCCTTGAGCTCGTCATGAAACTTTTCCTTGATGGTGAAGAGATCGGCAATCGATTGGGTCGGGTGCCAGAGGTCGCACTGCATGTTATAGACCGGAATCTTGGAAAACTTTGCCAGTTCCTGCATCCACTTGTTGCCGCCGACGAGCGTATTGCGTACGCCAATGCCATGTCCCATGCGGGAGAGCACTTCGATGGTGTCCTTCGGGGTCTCGCCGTGGTCAATCTGCGTCGCCTTGGGCGTAAGGTAGTTCGCATGACCGCCAAGCTGGGTGATGCCGCACTCGAACGCGTTGCGCGTACGAGTGGATTCCTCAAAGAACAGCATAAACAGCGATTTGTTCTTGAGCCATTCGGTGTCGAGATCGAGCGCATAGCGCATCTTGAGCTCGCTTGCCACCGCAAAGAGCGTTTCCAGTTCTTCGTTCGTCCAGTCCTGCTCGCAAAGCAGGTGTTTGCCCTTGAGTCCTGTCTGCATGTGAAATTCCCTCCAGTGTTTTTCGATTTGTTTCTGAATTGGATATCTTTACCGTGATGGCGGTAAACAAGGAATTTGAGGAATTGTTTTTTGATGTTTGTAGTATCTTCCTCACGATGCTATAATAACATAGTACTACTAACTTTACAAGCGGAGGAATATCAGTATGGAGCGAAAAAACGCGCTGGAGGCAATTCGAGGCTATGTGGACGCGCATGCGGACGAGGTTGTGGAGTTTTTAAAGGACTTCATCGCCATCCGCAGCGTGACCTATGAGGAAGGCGCGGCGATTGCCTTCTTCGCGCAGAAACTGCGGGAGTTCGGGTTTGACGAGGTGCGGATTGATCCGGTCGGGAACGTGCTCGGCCGCGTCGGCAGCGGAAAGACTACCTTGTTATACGATGCGCATATCGACACCGTTGAGCCGGGAAATCCCGCTGCGTGGGGCATGAACCCGCTGGAGGCGCAGGTGGCCGACGGCGTTGTACGCGGGCGCGGCGCGGTGGACGACAAGGGCTGCCTGACGGCGACGGCGTTTGCAGGCCGCGCGATCAAGGCGCTGGGGCTGGATCAGGACTTTACGCTCTGGGTCTCCGGCTCAATTTCGGAAGAGGATGTCGAGGGATCCTGCGTGGACGCGATGATGAAGGAATCGGCGGATATCCGCCCGGACTTTATCCTTGTTGCGGAATCCAGCGACAACCGCATCGTCCGTGGGCATAAAGGACGCGCGCTGATTAAGATTGACGTGCCCGGCAAATGCGCGCACGCGAGCGCGGCCTGGCGCGGGGAGAACGCGCTGATCAAGGCGATTCCCATTATGCAGCGGATCGACCAATACAATAACTTTGCGGAGGATTCGTTTTTAGGGCGCGGCACCATCGAAGTGACCAAGGTGGAGTGCGACACGCCGTCGCTCAATACGATCCCCGGTGCGGCAACCATCACCTGCGACCGGCGAATCTCCTGCGGCGAGAGCATTGACGATCTGCTGGCGGAGATTCAGCCGATGATTGCGGACGTCAAGGGCGCAACCTCGCGTATCGATAACGAACAGGTGACCACCTATACCGGGTACAACATTTCCTGCACGGATTATTTTCCGTCCTGGGTGCTGCCGGAGGAGCATCCGCTGATTCAGGCAGGCGTTGCGGCATATCGCGGGATGTTCGAGCGCGAGCCGGTCGTCGGCCGCTGGGACTTTTGCACCAATGCGACGCATCTCTGCGGCCGCATGGGCATTCCGGCGATTGGCTACGGCCCGGGCGACAGTTCGCACTGCCACTCAACAGACGACAAAGTACCGGTTTCGGAACTGCTGGACGCGATCCGCTTCTACGCGGCGCTCCCGCTGTTTGTGCCGAAAAAAGCATAGTGGATCAGGACCAAAAAGCGACCGCTGTCCGGCGGTCGTTTGAGGCCGTCAAAAAACGAGTTTTTTGACGGGGCAACCGCTCTTTGCCTCTCGTCCTCCGGACTCCGAACGGCAAAGAGCTGCGAAGAAACCGCCCGATCCCGGTCGGTCCGTCGCGGCGGCAAAGCCGCCGCAGCCGGAACCGATGGGTTAAGGGCCGCGGCCCTTAACAATCCCGAGACTTTTCTGATAGGCAGAAACGACCGCTTTCCGGCGGTCGTTTTGTTTGGTTTAAAGCTTGCTGGATGAAGGATGATTCGAATTTTCGCGGAAGCGGACGGAGGATCTGACGGCGGCGACGCGCGGGTTGCGCGGCAAATCGTACTTTGGTATAATTCACTCAATAATTCTGGTAGGTGTATATGAAGATTAAAGCATTTCTGAAACTGGTCGAGATTCAAACCAAGGTTGCAAGCGTTATCCCATATTTTACAGCCCTGCTCTACGTGCTCTACAGCACCAAGCGGCTCAACATGGTGAACATGCTCGTCATGTTTTTTGCGATGGTGATCTTCGACATGACGGTTACCGCGCTGAACAACTATGGCGATCATAAGCGCGCGGTAAAAACACACGGATATAATTATGAAGTGCACAACTCCATCGTGCAGTATAATCTTAAGACCGCTACCGTGAAAACGGTGATTGTCGCAATGTTCTTGATTTCAGCCGGGTTGGGAATACTGTTGGTGTATCGCACGAACATCATCACGCTGCTGCTCGGGGCGTTTTGTTTCGCGATTGGTTTCCTCTATTCCTTCGGCCCGCTGCCGATCTCCAGAACGCCGTTTGGCGAGATATTCTCAGGCCTGACAATGGGCTTGGGCATTCCGTTCATCACGTTTTATGTCAATGTGTTTGACAAAAACGTTCTGGATATTTCCTTCGCAAACCCGAATCTTACGATCGCGTTTGATGTCTACCAAATCGTGGGGATTCTGCTGGTTTCGCTGCCGTGCGTCTTCGGCATTGCGAATATCATGTTGGCGAACAACATCTGCGACATTGAGGATGATCTGCAAAACAAGCGGTATACGCTGGCTATCCTTATCGGCAGAGAGAAGGCGCTGACCCTCTTGAAGCTTTTATTCGGACTGGCATATGTCGCGATGGTCGCGGCTGTTGCGGCGGGCTTTTTACCGCTCTATTCATTGCTGGCTCTGCTGACGGTCATTCCGTTGAGCAAGAACGTCAAACTTTTTACGGAGAACCCGACCAAGAAGGATACCTTCGGTTTCATTGTCGGCAGTTTTGTGATGAGCGCCGCCGCGCTCCTCCTGACGATTGGTCTGGGGGTGCTCGACGGCGCGTTTTTGCATCTGCTCGTTCGATAAATGAAACCGGATTCAATAAAGGTCCGAGAGTTGATCCGTGATGGTATAGTTCTGGATTAGGCTGCCCTGCGTTTTATAACGGTCGCGGAGCCCTTCGGTAAAATAGATATAGTGATCTTTGGAGATGAGGATCGCCTCAACGCCATCCAATGACTCAACAAGCTCAATGCCCTTCTTTACCCCCAGTAACAGAACAGACGTCGACAATCCATCTGCGGTTTGCGAATTTTTCGTTACGATTGTCACTTGCTTAATGTTGGTGTCCGCAGGGAAGCCCGTTTTTGGATTCAGAATATGATGGTAAATTTTGCCGTTATAGACAAAATACCGCTCATAATCGCCGGAGGAAACAACCGACTCATCATCCACCTGAATGCTTAAGAGGTATTCGCCGCGCGAGCTGCCGGGATCCTGAATGCCAATGACAAAGCTGCTGCCATCCGGCTTGGAGCCGACCGCGAGCACATTGCCGCCGAGGTTGATCAGCGCGCTGGTCACACCCCTGCCGAGCAAATAGGTTTTTACTTCGTCGGCTATGGTGCCTTTTGCAATCGCGCCAAGGTTTACAGCCATCCCTTTCTCTTGGAGCTCTAATTGATCGTTTTCTAAAAATTGTATTTTATGATAGTCAATCAACGGGAGAACCGCATTCAACTCCTCCTGGGAGGGGTAGTGCCCATTTGGCGGATCGATTGCCCAAAGATTGATCAACGGACCGGTGGTTATATCAAACAGGCCGCCGGTCTTCTCACTGAAAAATAACGAATCGCGCAATACGCGATAGGTCAGATCGCTGACCTTAACGGGCTGGATACCGGCGTTTTGATTGAGATTGTAAACATCGCTCCCCTCGATATGCATGCTCAGCATATTCTCAAGGGATCGAATCCGATCAAACGAATCCTCAACAAGCGTGTCGCTTCCCTTTTGGGGGTATTCGTAGATTTTGAGCTCAATCAACGTATCGAGCGCGAATGTTCTGCCGGTCAGGACATCCTGCTTGGCGGAGCAGGCGGTTAATGCGAGAAACAGCAGGATAACTGGAATTAATAGCTTTTTTAACATTCATTTTTCCTTGTGTAATTCGAAATTATAGTAGAGCTTTTGTGGTCTTCCGATTTCCCCATACTCCAGTTCGGTTTTCAGCATGCCGTTTTCACACATACGATCCAGGTATTTCCGGACGGTGATGCGGGAAAGACCGGTGGATACAGCGATATCCGCCGCCGTGAATCCGTCTGCCTGATTGGATACGACGCTCCGAACAAAGGAGAAGGTCTCGTTGGAGATTCCTTTTTTGCTGTTGTTGTCAGGGGCAACGTATATGCTGTGGGAGACACAGTGGTCGATCTCCTCCTGCGTCATGGACTTATACTGCAGCATACACTCTCTTTTGGATACAGCCCGCATTGCTCCTTCGCGGAATCGTTTATTGGTACAGGGTTTTAGGATATAGTCCGAGACGCCATAACTGAATGCCTCCGAAATATACTCAACGCTGTTTTCCATCGAGAGTACTATAACGCAAACAAAAATCTTCGCTGCTCTGATCCACTTTAACAGATTCATGTTCGCTTCCGCGGAAGCGCTTAAATCCAATAGGATGATCTCATAGGAATACTTCTTTAATCTTGCAATGGCTTGATCTGCCGTGGAAGCGCTGCCAATGGAGGAAAACAGGTTCATTTCATGAAGAAACCGTATTTTTTCTTCTTTTGATGCTTCTATGTCGCTGACGACTAGGCATTTCATTGGCGACCCCCGTAGAATAATTCATTTTTTTATACATACATTATATACGGTAGCAATCGCATTGCAATATCTTATGGATTCAGGCAGAATGCAAAAGGCATAGCCAAACAGACTATGCCTTTTGGGAATTTCTGATCTAGAAATTATTTGCCGAAGGCCTTGTTGAACAATTCATAGAAGCCAATCGCGTGGATGGAGACACCGGAGATGCCATCGGCATAACCGTCGGCATTGACCGAATAGATGGTCTGGTTCTCGAGGACGTAGTTCTCAAGAAGCTGCGCCTGCTGATACCATTCGAGCGAGCTGCCCGCGGCGGTCATGCCATAGGCTTCCTTAAGCTGATCCTTCGAAAGCGGGGTGACCGTGTCGCCATCGACTTTGAAGTATGCCGCGTTGGAATTATCTCCCTCCGCAACATATTCCTTGGTGTAGACGGCGTCAAAGTTGACCGCAACGATGGTGCCGTTGGCAACGATGAACTCGGCAACTTCCTGCCAGCCGTTATCGGCGGGCTCGCCCTTCACAGTGACGACGGGGGTGGTGCCGTACTTGCCGGCCGGAATGGGCTCGGAAGCAAGCGCTTTTTCTACAAGCGTGAAAAACTCGACAACATGAATCGATACGCTTGCGCCGCTATCGGTCTTCAGCGCGGCGGTATGCCCCTCTTTATCGGAATAGAGGCTTTCAAAAGCGGTCGGATCCTGGTTTTTCACCAGCCAGTCTTCCGCGGCCTTGGCCTGCTCATACCATTCGGACTTCGCGTTGCCAAACTGCACCATGCCATACTCGCCGTTCTCGGAAAGAACGCGCTTATCGCCGGACGGGACGAAGTTCGTGGCGCTCCAGTAAGCGTTGGAGATCTTGCCCTTTTCAACGGTGACGATCACGAAAGAGGTCCATGCATCGCCTACTTCGCTACGGGCGAAGTACACGCCGTCTTTATACTTGCCTGCCGAGCAGCCGGCAAACATAGAAATCGTCAGAACCAATGCAATCATGATAAGCAATACTTTTTTCTTCATAACCATACCTCCACATAATTAATATTAATATATCGTAAATAGTGCGGTTTTATCAATCTAATGCAAATAAAATAAATTATGTAAATTAAGAAAAAATGTCATGGGGCGGGTCGCTGTCACGCGGGAAAGAACGGGGGAAGGGAAGGGAACCGTCTTTGCTATCGCACAATGGATGGGAAGGGCGATCATAGAATCGATACCACAGGTTATGATGATTTTTATAGAAATTCGGATTTATTATCATTTTCTGATCCGATCTGTTCGAAAAGCATCGGGTGCCCCTTGAAAATTCTCAAACAATCAGTATAATGATAACGTATTAAATTAAAATGCTATTGTTGTGTGTTCAAGCGGATGCATGTTCAGTGCGACATTCAGTTAGGTAGCGGGGAAGGAAATATATGAAAACAAAAATACTCATCATCGGTGGGAGTTACGCGGGTGTAAAAGCGGGCAAAACCCTGCATAAGATATTTCGCAAGAGCGACGACGTGGAAATCACGTTGATCGATAAAAATCCATTCCACACGCTTATGACCGAGCTGCACGAGGTTGCGGGTCACCGTACCGAGGCGGATTCCATTAAAATCGATTTGAGAAAGATCTTTCGCGGCCGCAAGGTAACGGTCGTTACGGATGAAATCATCCATTGCGACATGGCTCAAAAACGGGCGATCAGCGCGAAAAAGACGTATGACTTCGACTATTTGATCATCGCGATCGGCAGCCAGCCGAATTTCTTCGGCGTAAAAGGCGCGGAGGAGAATTCACACACGCTCTGGTCCTATCAGGACGCCATCAAACTTCGCGCGCACATTGAGCATATGTTTGAACGTGCGTCGTATGAGGAAGACCCCGCGGAGCGCAAGCGCCTCTTAACGTTTGCGGTTTGTGGCGGCGGCTTTACCGGCGTGGAGATGGTCGGTGAGATCGGCGAGTCGAAAAAGCATTTTTGCACGAAGTATACTATCGACCCTTCCGACGTTACAATCTATAATATTGAAGCGCTGGATCGCATCCTTGGCATGCTCGACAGCGACAAGCTGGTCAAGAAAATTGAGGATCAGTATTTTAAAAAGCTTGGCGTAACGCTGCTGAAACACTCCGCCATCGTCGAGGTGAATCCGGATTCATTCACGCTTGCAAACGGAACCGTAATCCCGAGCTACACCCTGATTTGGTCTGCCGGCATCAAGTGCGTCGAGGGCGCGGCGGAATTCCAGCTGGATAAGGGCAAAGGGTCGAGAATCTGCGTCAACGAATACATGCAGGGTCTCCAGGACGGGCAGCCGCTCGAGGGGATCTATGTGGCGGGCGACTGCGCTTTTTATGAGGACGCGAAGGGCTTTATGCCGCAGATTGTACAGGCGGCGGAGCAGTCCGCGCATACCGCGGCGCTGAATATTGCCGCGGAGATCAAGGGTTCGAAGGAACTGCATGTGCATGAGCAGAAATACAATGGATTTATGGTGTCCGTTGGCTCGCGCCGTGGCGTCGCGAACATCGGTTTTCTGGCCTCCGGATGGTTTGCGATCTTCGTAAAGCATTTTGTCAATGTTTATTATCAGTTCATGGTCGCCGGGTTCATGCAGGTGGCAAACTATCTGCGGCATGAAATCTTCAACATCAAGAACAAGCGTTCCTTCGTTGGCGGGCATTTCTCCAAGCGCAGCCCGAATTTCTGGATGGTTCCGTTCCGGCTCTGGCTTGGGTTCATGTGGCTGACGGAAGGCGTCGTTAAGATTTCCGAGGGATGGTTTAAGTCCCCACAGGTCGTCAACACGGTTAATTACCTTGCCGGAACCGTTGCAAACGGGGCAAAGGCCGCTGCGGACGCTGTCAGCGCGGCGACGGGCGCTGCGCAGGGCGCAGCGGATGCGGTCAGCGCCGCAACCGGCGTTGTCCAGGGCGCGGCGGATGCCGTCACCGCCGCTTCCGGCGCAGCCGCTGAAGTGGCCAATCAGGCGACGCAGGTTGCCGCGCAGCTGCCCGGTATCTTCCAATGGGTTGTGAACCATAAGCCAGCCGGGTATGGCGACGCGCTGATCAATGCCCCCAAGTTTGTGGTATGGATCATGAACCATTGGATCGCGCCGATTGAGGTCCCGGTTCAGATCATGATGGTCATCATGGAGATATTGATCGGGTTGAGCTTCATGGGTGGATTATTTACATTCCCGATGGCGCTCATCAGCATCGTCATGACCATTGCCATTGCTATGACAGGCATGGCGGACATCACGATGATGTGGTACTTCTTCGGCGCCATTGCAATCCTTATGGGCGCGGGGCGCACCTTTGGCCTGGACTATTACGTCATTCCGTGGCTCAAGAAGCGTTGGATTAAAACCAAGCTTGCCGGTAAGAGCTATCTGTATTACGACCATACGGACGATGAATAAATAGTGTCTTGCAGCGATCCAATATCCCTCGCCTGCAGGGATATTGGATTGCGTTTTTTTGCAATCGATCGTTAGATAGCGCGGCTAGGGTGCCGGCGTTCAATCGCGATGATTAAACCGCCTGCATGCTCCGCAAAGCGGCCTTTCAGGAAGCGAAGGCGGTGAAGCGACGAAGAAACGAACAGAAAGCGTGCCGCACCGGACATTTATGGCAATGATGATCACGCTTGCGTTGATTCTGCGCTATTTTGAAACTCTAATTCCGGCAATTCCGATCCCGGGCGCGAAGATTGGGCTGCCAAACCTGCTGTTAAAAGTTAAAGGAACAACATGAGCAATTATTGGATAGATTATCCAGATCTGCAATCAGAACTAGACGCGGTCAGGCAGTTTATGCTCGATTCGATTTCTGATGCGATTCCCCTTGTAAAAGAACCGTTGACGGAGGTCATCGAATCCGGCGGCAAGATGCTTCGCCCAGCGATGGTGATTCTTGGCGCAAAGCTTGGTAAGTATAAGAGCGATAGGGTCATACCGATTGCGGCGTGTGTCGAACTGCTGCACACGGCTACGTTAATTCACGACGATATCATAGACGAATCAAAGCTCCGTAGAGGGATTGAAACCGTACACAGTAAATATTCAAAAGAGGTTGCCGTCCTGGTCGGAGATTACGTGTTTGCGAAAACATTCGACCTGCTGGCTGGCGATTATCCAGCCGAGATGCTGAAAAAGCTCTCGCACAGCATCATGAAGATCTGCGAAGGGGAACTGTATCAATATTCATATCGGTATAGCGACACGCTCAGCCTGGATCAGTATCTGGAAATCATTGCCGGAAAAACCGCGGCTCTGTTTTCGATGAGTTTGTTTGCCGGCGCGTATGAAGCCGGAACAAACAATCAAACGCAACGCGCATTGGTTCAGGCGGGGTACTGCATCGGCATGACGTTTCAAATCATCGATGATTGCCTCGATTATCTGGGCAAACCGTCTACCATTGGGAAAAATGTTGCAAATGATATCAAGAAGGGCGATATTACGTTGCCGGTACTGTTTGCGCTAACGAATGAAACATCAGGAACTCTGAGCAACCTGGTGTTCAATAGCGGTCTGACGACGGAGGATATCGCCAGCATTCGCTCGCTGGTCATTGAGAATCGCGGGGTAACTCTGGCTGAGGAGAAAGCGTGGGAATATGGGCAGGATGCGCTGAAGGCCTTGGAAAAAGTAAAAAAATCAGAAAGCCGCAAAATTCTGGAGAAGATCGTTTCATCGATTCTGGAGACGACGCGCAAATAGGGCTTTCCATAACGGAAGCTTGGCAATGGAGCGTGAGCCTCCGGCAGAATAAAATAAAAGAGAACAACACCCCTGCGCAAGGTGGCGGAAAAGCCATCCATGGCGCAGGGGTTCTTTATAGGAATCCTTGGAATACTACTCGGATTTTTTGATCAATCTGCCGTATGAAATCGCGTTTTGACCGTATCGGGAACGGATGGAGTCCATGGCTTGATCGCGCTTGGCATTTTTCAGTTTCTCCGCCGTCGTGTCGTTGATCAGCGCCATTTGCTCGGCGCAGCAATCCGTCAGGTTCGCGCCGGTGACGGAGAGCAGGCGTACCGGAGCGGTCATCGGCCACGATCGCTCCGCAATGTCGACCGCTGCGTCGTAAATTTCTTTGGTGACGTTGGTCGGGGCGGAGAGTTTTTTTTGCCTCGAGATGGTTTTAAAATAAGGATCCCGAATCTGAATCTGCACAGTTGCGCAGTACAGGCCGAGCTTTCTCAACCGCGAGCCAACCTGATCGCTCAAGGCGAGAAGCCCCGCGCAGATTTCCTGCCGGCTCTTCAAATCGTGCGGGAAGGTGACGCTGTTGCCAACGCTCTTGGGAGAATCGGCATTCTCCGCGCGCCGCACGACGCTCTCGTCCAGACCCATGGCGTATTCCCAGATGGTTTCGCCGCTGCGCCCAAGAATCGCGCGCAGCTGATCCCGCCCCGCGCGGGCGATTGCGCCAATCGTATCAATTCCCATGCTGGATAAACGTTCGGCTGACACGCTGCCGACAAACATCATATCCCGTACCGAGAGTGGCCAGAGAATCTCCTGAAAATTCTCCCGTGTGATGACGGTCGTCGCGTCCGGCTTTTTGTAATCGCTGCCCAGTTTTGCAAATATCTTGTTGAATGAGACGCCGACGGAGATGGTGATTCCGATTTCTTCATATACACGGCGGCGCAATTCATCCGCAATTTCAGGGCCGGAGCCGAATTGAAACATGGATCCGGTAACGTCCAGCCAGGATTCATCTATGCTGAAAGGCTCCACCAAATCGGTATATTGCCCGTAGATTTGATTGATCTTTTCCGAATATTCTGCATACAGATGATGATGCGGCGTAACCAATGTGAGCTGAGGACATTTCTTCTTTGCCTGCCAAATGGTTTCGGCTGTCTGGACGCCATAGCGCTTCGCAAGTTCGTTTTTCGCAAGGATAATTCCGTGGCGGTTTTCCGGATTGCCGCAGACCGCCATCGGCACGCTTTTGAGCTCCGGCCGGCCGATGCACTCAACCGAAGCAAAATAGGAATTACAATCACAATGCAATATGGTGCGATCCATGGGACGACCTCACAAAAAAACGGGGGGGGATGGAGAAGCGGCCTGCTTCCGCCGGGCAATGAAAAAGCTCGGCAAGCGGCGATTGCGTATAACAATTATACCAAACATATGTTCGGTATGCAACGATTGCACGATTGATATTTTGGGGCGATGAAAATCCGGCGGAGCAAGATCTATTGAATGCTTATCCGAATCATATTCCAAGAGAATTGGGGAAGAGTGACGAAGAGGACGCCCTGATCGAATACGTAATTGCAATTTTGCTGCGGCATCACAGGCGAAGAATCCGCCGTGTTAACGGACTCAGCGGAGAACCCGCTCAGCGAAACACACTCCACGATGGAGACGGCAGCCGCGCGGGCAATGGAGATCTGGCAATCCTGGCGCTGCTCGGCACTGCGGTTAACCAGAAACAGAACGATTTCGCGTTCGTCTCTGGAGAGCGTAGCTGCGCCGTCAACGAAGGGGATCGCGCCGCCAACCGCGCAGGAGTAGGTCGGCGATTCGACCTGAATGCAAAGAGAAGAGCCGCGCCCGTGCCGCGAAGCAAACAAAAACGGATAATAAATCGTCTGTACCCACGCGCGGCCGTTTGGTTCCGTCATGATCGGGGCAATCGTGTTGACAAGCTGCGCGAGACATGCGATTCTCACGACATCCGCATTGCGCAGGAGCGTATTGAGCATGCATCCGACGAGAAGCGCATCCGCTCCGTCGTAGCGTTCTTCTTCAATTGCGCGCGGGAAGGTCCATTTCTCGGGGGAAACGCCTTCTTTTTGAAAATGGTACCAGACGTTCCACTCATCAAAGGAGAGGAACACCGCGTGATCGCTGTTTCGGCGCGCTTGCTCTGCGCGGCAAATCCCGGCGACTTCGCGGATGAACCCTTCCATTTCAACACTGCGTGCCAAAAAGGAGGGCACATCGCCGTCGTTGTTCTGATAGTACTGATGCAGAGACAGATAATCGATATGCGGGAAGCAGTGCTCAAGCACCGTTTTTTCCCAGACGCCAAAGGTTGGCATGCTTCGAAAAGAACTCCCGCAGGCAACCAGCTCGATCGAGGGATCGAGCCATTTCATCATCTTTGCGGTTTCGCAGGCGATTCTGCCATATTCTTCCGCCGTCTTAGCGCAGATCTGCCAAGGGCCGTCCATTTCGTTTCCGAGGCACCAGAGTTTTACGCCATATGGCTGATCATGCCCGTTTTCGCGGCGTAAGCTGGCAAAATGCGTCGGCAGTGTGCCGTTGACATATTCCAACAGGTCGCAGGCGCTCCGCGGTGTTCCGGTGCCGAGATTTACGCCGAGCATGGCCTGCGTGCCAAGGCGCTCGCACCACTGCAAAAACTCATCGGTGCCGACCAGATTGGGCTCCAGCGCGAACCAGGCGAGCTCCGGCCGAACGGGGCGACGCTCTTGCGGGCCGATTCCGTCCAGCCAGTTGTACCCGGAGAGGAAATTTCCGCCGGGATATCGGATGCAGGAGAGCTGAAGCGGGCGGATGAGCTCCATGACATCCTGCCGAAATCCATATGGATCGGCAGAAGCGTGCTCCGGCTCGTAGATGCCCGTATAGACGGCGCGTCCCATATGCTCGAGGAAGGAACTGTAGAGGCGATCGTCAATCTCGCCGATGCGCGCAAATGGATCGATTTGCACTTTCGTCGTCATATGCTTCACCGAGAGCCGAGCGTTGATTCACGCTCGATGATGGAGCATTGCAGTAAAATCTCATGTTCGGCGGGCAGCCCTTTGCCGGCCAGGATATCCAGCATGATGTGCGCCGATTTCTGCCCGATTTCAAACAGCGGCAGGGCGACCGTCGAGAGCTGCGGACGGCAAACGGTCGAGATCTCCCGGTTATCGAAACCAATCAAAAGGATATCTTTCCCAACTTCGATTCCGTTGGCGTTGCAATAATCCAGTACGCCGGTTGCCATCAGGTCGTTATGCGCGAAGATAGCCGTTGCGCCGCCGCGGATGAGCTTTTCACCGAGGACATATCCGCAATCCCGGCCCCAATCGCCGATTGCGGTCAAGGCGGGGTTATAGGGAACGCCGTGCACAAAGAGCGCCTCCTGATGGCCGCGCGTGCGATTATAGGAATGGCTGCTGTCGGAGGGGCCGGAAATCATGCCGATGGTGCGCCCGCCGGCGCGAATCAACCGTTCGGTCGCCTCAAAGGCGGCCTTTTTATCGTCATAAATAATAGAGGGGATAGCGGAATCCAGACTGGTGCAATATGCGCAGACAAACTGCGGCTCCGGGTGATCGGAAAGCGAGACGACAACATGGCTGTGGCACCCGATATAGATGATGCCGTCCACCTGCTTGCTCAGCATTTCGTCTACAACGCCGTGCACGAGCTCCGTGCTCTCCTCCAGATCCTTGGGACCATTTCCGTATCGCTTGAAAAAGCGCAGATTACCCAGAATATAGTGATATCCGGCTTCGTCGCAGGCAGCCGCAATGCCATCGACGATTTCCGGCGCATTGAACACGGTTAAGTCCTCGGTGACGATGCCCAGTGTTTGGCTGCGTCCGCTCTTGAGATAGCGCGCGTTGAGGTTGGGGCGATAGTTCAGCTCACGCGCAACATCCATGACCAGCTGCCTGGTTTCCGCATTGACACCGTTTTTCTCGTTAAGCACCTTGCTCACGGTTGCGATGGATACGCCGGTGCGCTCCGAAATCTCCCGAATTGTTGCCATAGTCGTTTCTCTTTCTGCTCTGAGTGTGGTTCATTTGTGCTGTGTTACCTATATGTTAAACGTTGCACTTGAGAAAAGCAAGCGAATTTACAGCAACTTTCACTTCGCCGCAAGGCGAATGCAAAAACTGAAACGATTATCGTGGAAAATATGAAAAAAACACTTTACAAATCGTATTCCTCTGCTGTATAGTAGCGATAAAGAAAGAAAACGTTTAACATAATAGCCTTAATTAAGCCCGAATACACATCAATATTCACGATAATAAGAAAACGTTTAGCATGATAAGGAAGACATGAACATGGCAAATAAGCTGCGCCCTTCCACCATCCGTCAGATTGAGATTACGGATCCGTTTTTTGGAAGATATGTGTCCATGATCGCCGACTCAATCCTCCCCTATCAATGGGAGGCCTTGAATGGCGGCGTGGATATTTCGGATTCCGATCAGTGGGAAGCGCTGAACGGGCGCATCACGGATGAGCGGGTTTCCAGCTGCATCGATAATTTTCGAATTGCTGCGGGAGAAAAGCAGGGCGCTCACTCCGGAGCTGTGTTTCAGGACACGGATGCGTATAAGTGGCTGGAGGCGGCGGCATACTGCATTGAAATCGGCAAGGGAGAGGCGCTTAAGGAGCGTGCGGATGCGCTGATCGACCTGATTGCGCGCGCGCAGCAGCCCGACGGTTATCTCAACACTTATTTTACAATCGCAGACCCGGAAAGACGCTGGACGAACCTTGCGGAGGGGCATGAGCTCTATTGCGCGGGCCATCTGATCGAAGCTGCGGTTGCATACTATAACGCTACCGGTTCGGTGCGGCTGCTGGAGGTTTCCAAGCGATTTGCGGATCTCATCGGGACCGTTTTCGGGCCGGAAGAGGGCAAATGCAAGGGATATCCGGGTCACCAGGAATTGGAACTGGCTCTCGTGAAGCTATACCGCGTGACCCGAGAGGAGCGCTATCTTAACCTTGCGAGGCATTTTCTAAGTGAGCGTGGAAAAGCGCCCAATTATCTGCTCCATGAAATGGAAACAACCAAGGACTTCAGGCTATTTCCGGAGTTTTCGCACTATGACGCGGAATATGCGCAGACGCACCTTCCGCCCGTAGAACAAACGACCGCGGAAGGGCATGCGGTTCGCGCGGTTTACATGTATTCCGCAATGGCGGATATTGCCAAGGAATGCGACGACGAGAAAATGAAGCAAGCCTGCAAGACGCTCTGGGAAAACATTACAACGCGCCGGATGTATATCACGGGCGGCATCGGCTCTTCAGGGCTGTTGGAACGGTTTACGGTGGATTACGATCTGCCGAATGACCGAATGTATTGTGAATCGTGCGCTTCGATCGGGCTGATGATGTTCGGGCAACGCATGAATCTGCTGACGCGCGATGCTTCCTATTACGATGTTGTGGAACGCGCGCTTTGCAACACGGTTCTGGCGGGAATTTCCGTCCGGGGCGACCGGTATTTTTACGTCAATCCGCTTGAAGTCTGGCCTGATAACTGTAAATCGTCCACCTCCATGTCGCATGTGAAACCCGTTCGCCAGGAGTGGTTTTCCTGTGCGTGCTGTCCCCCGAATATTGCGCGAACCCTTGCGTCGGTCGGGCAATATATCTATGCGGAAGATGAAAAATCCGTCTATATCAATCAGTTTATCTCCTCAAAACTGCAGACGGCGATCGCGGGAATCGACGTTACAATTTCACTCAACGCCAGCTATATACACGACGGATGCGTACGCGTCACGGTTGACAGCTCCTCCGCTCACCCGTTTACGGTTCGTGTACGCATCCCGTCCTTCCTGAAAAAGCCGGTCTTCCTTCTGGATGATGCGGAGATATCGCCGGTCATTGAAAACGGATATGCCGTGCTGGCGATTTCACGCGCGGGAGAGCAGACATTCACGCTGCGCGGAATTGTGGAACCGGAGTTCTTTGCCGCAAACGATCAGGTTCGCGCAGACATCGGCAAACTCGCGCTCATGTATGGGCCCTATGTCTATTGCCTGGAGGAAGCGGATAATGGGAACAATCTTGCGAACGTATGGATTCGCTCAGATGCCATGGTCGAAAAGAAGGACCCGATAGCGGAACTGCCCGGCGAGCTGCCGACGCTGCGTTTCGCCGGAGAACGGCTTGTGCGCACGACGGAGCAAACGAATACGCTCTATGCGACGCCGAAGTTTGAGAAGGCAAATACGACGTTGACCGCAATTCCGTATTGTCTCTGGTGCAATCGGAAACCGGGCGAAATGTTGGTTTGGATGAAGGCGGAGCTATAGATTTTAGTTTGCGCGCTCCGGATATTCAATCTTATCGATCCATGCTGTTACGCTGCGTTGCAGAAATTGGTTAAATCGTTGAACTGATGCATTTGGTTTATATCAGCGGCAGGAAGTTGCTGTATAATAAATAAATATAAGGAAGGGAATTGGAAATGAAAACCAAGAAGTTACTCGCACTGCTGCTCTGTGCCATGATGGTTTCCGCCCTGTTCGCATGTGCACAACCCGCAGCACCCGCGACAGAGGCACCCGCCGCAGATGCAACAAAAGCACCCGCCGCAGAAGCGACCGAAGCGGCCCCCGCAGAGAAGGTTACACTCACGTTCTCGCTGTGGGGCGATCCTGCCGAACAGGAAACGACACAAAAAGCGCTCGATGTATACAATAACTCGCAGGATAAAGTATATGTAAAAGCGCTGCAGATTGGCCGTGATGAGTACAACGAAAAGCTTCAGACCATGGCAACCTCCGGCGAAATGCCGGATTGCGGAATGGTCGCGGAAGATACCGTGATTGCTTGGGCAAGAGACGGTCTGCTGTCCGATGTGGACATCTATGCAGGTCAGGAAAACCTGCCGCTGGACTATCTTGCGTTCAAATATGACGGCAAGACCGTTGCGTACTCCTCTGCAAATGAAGTTCTCGCTCTCTGGTACAACAAGGCGATGTTTGATGCGGCCGGCGTTCCTTATCCGCCGACTTCGCTCGATAAAGCCTGGACCTGGGATCAGTTCGTTGAGGTCGCCAAGCAACTGACGATCGATGCCAACGGCAAACACCCCGGTGAAGACGGATTCGACAAGAACAATATCGTCCAGTATGGCGCGTACGTCAACCAGTATACTTGGCAGCTTGAAGTATGGGCGCTTTCCAACGGCGGCAAGTTCTTCTCGCCAGATGGCAAGTCAATCGTGTTTGATGACGCGGCTATCGAGGCAATGCAGAAGGTATTCGACCTGCACCTCGTGGATAACGTGGCCCCGCTGAATGACGGAACGCAGGATAATGGCTTTGCCAGTTCTCTGGGCGCAGGAAACGTTGCAATGTGCACCGAAGGCCAGTGGGCGACCGGCTTTAGGGGCGCAGGCTTTGACGGCATCGATTATGGCGTAGCCGTGCTGCCCTACATGAAGGAAAAGGTTGATATCGCAACCGGCGGCCCGACGGGCGTGTTTGCAACGACGAAGTATCCGCAGGAAGCAGCCGATTTCCTCAGATGGTACAACAGCGAAGAAAACAATATCGGTACAATCATGGCGGGCTGGTGGATGCCTACCAAGTTGAACTGGTACACGGATGAAACCCTGCTCAAGTCCTGGGTGGATGATTGCCCGCTTCGTGTCGCTTTACCGACAGAAGCTTACAAGTCGGCAGTGGTGGATGTCGCTCTGAATACGGATGTGACGCATTCCACGGCATGGTACTATACGCCGAACACCTTTGAAGTACTCGTGAAGACCCTGCAGCCGGCGCTTGTTGAGGCGATCAACGGCAGCAAGACCGTTAAGGAAGTGATCGATTCCGTTCGCGAAGCGATGACCGCTGCGCTCGGTTAAAGAGTTCGGGTAACGATCTTGCAGTAATGTGCCAAGATGAGGGGCGTCTGAATAGCAAAATGCCTATGCAGGCGCCCCCGGTTTTTTATATCCGAGAAAGTGTGATATAGAACATGGAAAAAAAGAAAAAAAGGGCAAAAAACGCAGTCAAGGAGCAGCGCGCGGCATATCTTTTTTTGATCCCCGCGCTTCTTGGTCTCTCGTTTATTACCTATTTGCCGTTGCTGGCTGTTTTCGGCATCAGTTTGACAGATTTGAATGTCGGTCACTTTATCAAGGGCGGCACGCTGCCGCCGGTCAAGTTCATCGGGTTTGATAATTTTGTCGAGATTTTTAAGAATCCAAGCGTGGACTTTCTCAATTCGATCCGCGTTACCATAACGTTCGCGCTGGTTGCTGTTGTTGGGAGTATAATTTACTCCATGCTAATTGCAATGCTCCTAAATCGCAAGATTCCCGCCCGCAGCTTTTTTCGAGCGGTTTTCTATATTCCCTATATTTTACCCGCCACTGCGGTCATGATCAGCTGGTGGTTTTTGCTAAAATATGATGGCGGGTTGATCAACTATATTCTCGTGGGACTGGGCCTGAACAAATCATATTTTTTATCCGCCGCCAACTCGGCCATACCGTCGCTGGCGATGATCGCGGTTTGGACCTCCGGCAACCTGATCGTCATTTTTTTGGCGGGGCTGCAAAATGTACCCCGTGTCTACCATGAGGCGGCGGAGATCGACGGCGCGAACGCCTGGCAGCGATTTTGGAATATCACGATCCCCTGCATGACGCCAATCATTTTTTATAATCTTCTGATGAGCCTTGTCGTTAATTTGCAGGTGGTCGTACCCGCGCTTGCCGTTACAAAAGGCGGGCCTGGAAAGTCTACGATGTTTATGACCTATCTGATGTACCAGACCGGATTCCGAGGCAGAGAATTGGGACAGGCCGGCGCGATTGCGTTCGTGTTCTTTGTAGTGGCCGCGATACTTGCCTTTATCCTGTTTGCGACATCGAAAAGCTGGATTTATAATGAGGGAGGAGATGAAAAGAAATGAACGCATCCGCTGCGCAAAAACAAGTAAACAGGAAGCGTATGTTTGCCAGGAATGCCATTCGAAGCAAAAAAAGAAGCGAAAAAATCGCGGATATCGTTTCGTTCCTTGCCATCGTCTTTCTTGCCGCGCTGGTCATGCTCCCGATTTGGTGGATGATCCGCTCCTCGCTGATGAAGAGCCTCGAAATATTCCGGTGGCCGCCTCGTTTTTTCCCAACGGAGTGGTTGTTTTCCAACTACAATATCAAGCCGACCACATTCGATTTCTGGCGTTATTTGGGAAACACGCTGACGATTGTGATTCCCTGCGTTGTTTTCGGTACCATAACCGCGATTCTTTGCGGTTACGCTTTTGCGCGGCTGCGCTTTAAGGGAAAGGCGTTCCTTTTTTCACTTTGCGTTGGGTCTATGCTGCTGCCGACGATGGTTACGCTGATTCCGCTCTATATCGCATGGTCGAGCATGGGGCTGACCGACACCTATTGGCCGCTGATCCTTCCGTATCTTTGCGGCGGCGGCGCGTTCAATATCTTCCTGATCCGCCAGTTTATTCAGACGCTGCCGAAGGAGCTTGACGAGTCTGCAGCCATCGACGGAGCTGGCTATCTGCGAACGCTGACCAACATCCTCCTGCCTTCGATCCGCCCGGCGATTATCGTCGTTGCGCTGCTGATCTTCATTTCAACCTGGAATGACCTGCTGCAGCAAACGATCTATATTTCTTCGCGCGAGAAGTACACGATGGCGGTCGGGCTAACCACCTTTATGGGATCGTTTAAAAATGATTATGCGGGCATGTTTGCGGCAACGTGCCTCTCCTTCCTTCCGGGGGTGATCGTCTATCTCTTTGGCCAGCGGTATTTTGTTGAAGGCATTGTCATGACGGGTATGAAAAACTAAAACGAAAAATCAGGTGTAAACACGCGATGGGGTTTTTTGAAGAACGCGCAAAGGCTCGATGGTTGAAGGAGGGAAGGGATCGCCCCGTTCCGCAGTCCGGATGGGCGCGGTATGGTTTCCTATTGGTTTCACATTTCTGGAAACTGATGGCGGCCAACCTGCTTTTTTTACTCTTTTCATTGCCGATTTTGACGATGCCCGCCGCATTGGCTGCGCTCAACCGCGTGTGTATCAAGCTTGTCCGCGAAGGGAATTGTTTGCTCTGGGAAGAATTCCGGGGTGAGTTTCGTGCTTCGCTCGTCAAGGGCCTATTGATCGGCCTGCCCTATGGTTTGCTGCTTGCCGCGAGCTATTACCTGCTGAGTTTGGCACGATCCAATTCGGGCAGTATCTACGGAATTGCTTTTTTTGCGCTGGGGCTTTGCGCGTTTTATGCGTGTGCTTCCTTTGGCAGCTGGGCGTTTGTTTTGCTTGCAATGCTGGAGCTTCCGGTGCGCTCACTACAGCAAAACGCGCGTGCGCTCACGGCGCTGGAGTTCAAACGGACGCTTGCGGCAATGGGAATTACGGTGCTGAGTGTGTTTCTGACACTGGCACTTTTTCCCTATTCCGTGGTTCTGGTTGTGCTCTTGCTGCCGGCGATCGGGCAATTCTCGATTGTTTCGCTCTATTATCCCGCCGTACTTGCGCGCGTGATCGCCCCGTATGAGCATTCGAAGCAGAATGAGCCGGAGATAAAAAACCGGTGATACGGAATCATCATGCTGAACGTGAGGCGGCTTCTTTGCTATAATAGAAGCGATCATCGGAAAGGACTTATCATTCTATGAAATCCATTCAAAATCATGAGGTCGAAGCGATCACATGCGGCGCAACCACGCTGGGGATCGAATTAGGATCGACGCGGATCAAGGCGGTGCTGATCGGGGAGGATCACGCGGTGCTGGCGTCCGGGGCGCATGACTGGGAGAACCGGCTGGAGGGCGGATACTGGACCTACGATCTGGAGGACGCATGGGCGGGGATACAGGACAGTTTCCGGAAGCTCAGCGAGCAGGTGCGGGAGAGATATGGCGTGCGGCTGACGAAGGTTGGTGCGATTGGCGTCTCGGCCATGATGCACGGGTATCTGACGTTTGACCGGAACGACCGGCTGCTGGCGCCGTTTCGCACGTGGCGCAACACGACGACGGGCGAGGCGGCGAAGAAGCTGACGGAGTTGTTTCAATTCAACGTGCCGCAGCGCTGGAGCATCGCGCATCTGTATCAGGCGA
>JAYFQU010000062.1:0-6424 GCA_034926785.1 Christensenella sp. | reverse complement strand
GTTTGGGGGATATCGAAAATCCCCCATGTTCCTTCAAATTTGGCGATTCATTCGCCGAATTTGTGAAAAAATGGCGCGATTCGCGTCATTTTAACCCAAAGTAAAACCCATCGGCAGAGTCCGCAGGACTTTGTCGATGGGCCGAGGGGGCGCTATGGCGTCCCCATTCCTTTTCTTGAAAGAAAAGGCAAGCAAACGGGATTAGTTGATATGATATGGGAGTTTTTCATTTCAAGTGAGGATATTTTAAGAAAAGTAAGTGGAAGGACGCAGACGATACAAGACCAAGGTGTTGCTTTACAGAAAGGTTAGAATACACGCATTGTTCCCATCCTGTTAAAATCAAAGCAAAGCGCCGTAAAACTTACAAATAAACCATCTCCGCCGGTAGACACGCGTATTCTTTCTTGTCCCTACCCCTTGAAAATGCTATACTGCAATCAGTTCTTGTCTATCTCTTTTTGTGGAAAAATTGAATTTGGGAGAGGGTGAGTCTTTACATGCGTCAGCGGGACGAAAGCAAGCGTTTCACCAAGGTGGAGAAAAGCTGGATTTTCTATGACTGGGCAAACTCGGTCTATGCCACCAACATCATGGCGGTTATCTTCCCGATCTATTACGCCAGCGTGGCGGGCGATGCAGGCAACAAATGGTGGGGCATCGGCGTCTCCATCGCCTCGCTCATCGGCGCGATCATCTCGCCGACTCTGGGCGCGGTAGCGGACTTTAAAGGCAATAAGAAAAAGCTCCTCTTTGCATTCATCCTGATCGGCGCGCTTTCCACCGCCGTACTCGCGTTCGTTGGCGACTGGAAGTGGATGCTGATTGGCTATGTGATCTCCCACATCGGGTTCAGCGGCTCCTGCGTGTTTTACGATTCATTCCTGACGGATGTCACCACCGAGGAGCGGATGGATCGCGTCTCGAGCTGGGGCTACGCGATGGGATATATCGGCGGAAGCACGATTCCGTTTGTGATCTCCATCGCCGTCATGCTACTGAGAAACTACGATGCATTTTCGATGAAGTTCGCAATCCTGATCGTCACGGTCTGGTGGCTCCTGTTCTCCATTCCGATTCTCAGGAACGTCAAACAGGTACATTATGTTGAAACCCCGCCGAGCGAGCTCGCCAAGCACGCGTTTTCCAATCTGTGGGATACGATGAAGCGCTGCGTGAGCAACAAGGGGTTGTTTATCTACCTGATTGCTTATTTTCTCTATATCGACGGCGTCGGCGCGGTGATCTCGCTTGCGACCAACTACGGCGCGACGCTGGGACTCGGCACCACGGGCATGATCTTTGCGCTCCTGGTGACCCAGCTTGTCGCCGCACCCTGCGCCATTCTCTTTAGCAAGCTCTCCGGTAAGTTTGGTGCGATCAAGATGATCATCGTCGCTATCGCGATGTATTTCGTCATCTGCGGCGTGGGCTTCTTCATGGGGCGTATTGTCGAGCCCTATCAGCTGGACGCGGTTGCCGCAACGCGCGGCGCAATCACGGCTCAGGGCGCAACCTTCCAGAACGAAGCGGATGCCAAGACCTGGGAGACCATGCATAAGGACTATGTCGAGGATATCCGCGCCTCCCTTTTGGCGGAGGACAGGATCGCCGCGTTTCACGAGGTGACGGCGGGATACGCCGAAAAGGCCGGCAGTTCGGCGGAGAGCGGCTATCGCTTCTCGGACGAGGCGAGTAGCAAAACCGCGCAACAGGCGATTACGGCAATCGGCCAGGCGCTGGTTCCCTATGCCGGGGACACGGCGAAGCAGACCGCCTACAACGGCGCAAAATCCACTGCGACGACGCTCTTCTGGGTGCTTGCGTTCCTCGTCGGTACGGTGCAGGGCGGCATTCAGGCGCTTTCGCGCTCCTATTATGGCAAGCTCGTTCCGCAGACCCGCAGCGCGGAATACTTTGGATTCTACGATGTCTTCGGGAAGTTTGCTACGGTCATCGGCCCGTTGCTCTACGCCATGTTCTATATGCTGACCGACCGCGCGTCAATTGGCATCCTGAGCCTTTTGATCCTCTTCGGCAGCGGCGGATTGCTGCTGCTCACGGGGCGCAAAGAGCTTGCCAAGACCGAGGTTGAGATGCGCGAAGCGAACGCGAGAATGGCGCAGGCGGAATAACCGCCCAGCCGCAAGACAACATGGATTAGCCCGATGCAACAAAGCTCCGGCAGGGGGAACATCCTGCCGGAGCTTACGCTTTTGTCACCTGTGCCGCGCGGCTGGAACACGGCGGCAGAGTCTGCTATACTGTTAGGATCGAGCGTTCCTTCCTTCGGGAGGTAATTTGCGCGATTTTGGAGTGAAGATTGCTTATGAAAAAGTTTTTTGCGCTGCTGGTCTGCGGGCTGATCGCCTGCCTGCTCCCCGGCGTCGCCACTGCGGATCAACCGGATACGGACGCAACGGATATTCCCGTCGGCGTGCGGATTACGCTGCCGGCGGGGGTTTCGGAGCGGGCTTATCGCCTCACGGATCGTTTTGTCGGCTCCCGCGTGCCGCTCTCCGCGGGTGCGGAGGTAGCCATCTCGCTGGAGCGGGCGGCGGGTGTGCTGGTGCTGAGCTGGTATACGACCCCGCAGAGCTACACCGTTCAGCAGACCGATGTGAGCGGCGCGGTACTGGCGGAGGAGAC
This sequence comes from Christensenella sp., assembly GCA_034926785.1. GTDB lineage: Bacteria > Bacillota > Clostridia > Christensenellales > CAG-138 > UBA7703. The sequence goes on along the minus strand of JAYFQU010000062.1, from coordinate 3,775 downwards.
GCGCGCGGACGGAATGCTGCGCGGGGTTATCGTACTGAACTCCGCCTGTAAGGAGATTCGCCTGACGGTCGATTCGGACTGTGCGTTGGGCGACGTCACGGCCTATGCGCCGGGGGCGGACGGAATTGCGGTTCGCGCGTTCCAGCCGACGCCGATACAGGCGGATCTATTGATCATCACCGCGGAACCGGGGCTGGAGTTTCGTCAGTTCGGCGCACTGCTGCCTGTCTACGCGAAGGAGCGGGGGATGCGAGTTGCCGTGCTGTATGTTTCGGACTATGGCAAGCGGGAGCGCGCATTGGAGGCGCTGGACGGCTTGAGCCAGGCAGGCTATGACGTCTACCCGATCTTTGGCGGATTTGTCTGCGATAACTATGATTCCTATCGGATGGCCGCAATCGGCTTTGACCGAGAAATTTTAACCGACTATCTCAAGGTGCAGATTGCGCTGATCAACCCGAAGGTAATTGTTACGCATTCACTGGCAGATCCCTCCGGTGCGCGGCGCTTCACGGGGGAATGCGTTCTGAACGCGGCGCGGGCGAGCGCAGGCGTGAGCAAGTGCTATACCTTCGGTGCGGCGGAGTCCGCAACCCCGACCGTGATCGACATGAATACCCCGCTCAATGCCTATGGCGGAAAGACGGCCGCGGAGATTGCGCAGGGCGCATACGATCAACACAGATCCCGCCGCGTATTTGGGCGGCAGATTGATCTTGCAAGCGGATATACGCTCTCCTACTCAACGGTTGGGGAGGATCGGGCAAAGGGCGACCTGTTTGAAAATATCGACGTCTCCTCGCTGATTTCCTATGCGCCCGCAACACCCGCTGCGGTGGCGGAGACAACGGCCGCGCCGGTGCCTGGCGCGATGCCGGAGCCGGAGGTGGCGCCCACGCCGGTGGCAGCGGCCCAGCCGCAGGAACAGACGCAGACGCAGAGGGGAATGCTCGCTGCGCTGGGGCTGGATAGCAAGCCTGCGCTATTTGCACTTGCCCTTGGCATAGGCGCAAGTATTACAATGCTGCTGTTTGCCTATCGCCGATTGAAGCGCGGAAACGGGAAGGGAGACGCGGTTTGCTTCTGCCTTGTGCCGCTTGCGCTGGGCCTCGCGGCGAGTGCGGTGCTCGCCGGGGCAAAGGCGCAGTCTTCAGAATTAATCAGTTCTCCGGCAGCGGAGGCTGTGGCGGCGCCGACACCGATTCCGGAGAATGCGACGGTGAGCCCCGCGCCGACCGCACACCCCGCGGAGACGGAGGATCCCATCGCGCTCTTTGAGGAGAACTATTATCGTAAGTCCGGCGACCCGGCGGAGGTGATCGTCACCGACAGCGAGCATGGGCATTGGGCCTATCGAACGGACGATCTCGGCATCGATATCGAGCGGGTCGCCGCCGAAAACAGCGCGGGGAAACCCGTCGTCTACTTTGTGGCCGATATCCATGTGAAAGACGGCAGCCAGTTCCGGCCGGCCTTCGCAGCGGAGACGCACGCCGGGCGCGGCGCGGCGCTGCCCTGGCTGATTGCGCGGCGCGAGAAGGCGGTGCTTTGGATTACGGGTGACAACCTGATCCATGACCAGCAGGAGAAGAAGGGAATCCTGATTCGAGACGGGCGCGTGTTCTGGAGCGCAAACGCCGAGGATACGCTGGCGATCTATCCCGATCTCTCCATGCGCATCATTCCCAAACAGGTTTCCAGCGCGGAGGCGCTGCTTGAAGACGGCGTGGAGAATGCCTATTCCATCGGGCCCGCGCTGATCTCCGGCGGCAGCGTGAATCGCGGTGTGAAATATTACGCGACCACGCGCGCAAACCCGCGCGCCGGCATTGGCGAGATTGAGCCGGGACACTATATCGCAATCGTTGTGGAACGCCGCGCGATGCGGGACAGCGTGGGGCTGACGCTGGAGGAATTTGCCGCGCTGTTTCAGGATTATGGCTGCGAGACGGCCTATAACCTCAACGGCGGACGTTCCGCCGCGATGGTATTTATGGGCGAACAGCTCAACACACATGCAGGCGGAGGAATAGACCCGGATGGTTCTGTGCAGCGCGTGGTTGCGGACGGGCTGATGTTTGGCTATAGCAATCAGGTGCCGGGGGTGAACGATCCGGTCCGGAACGACGGGAGCGGCGAATCATAATCCGTAAAACGATGATTTGCGTTGTATTTCCGGTTGACGCTGGCAAAAAGCCATGCTACAATAACCCACGAACAAAAAACTGAATACCGCCTTATCAAGAGTGGCAGAGGGACCGGCCCTGTGAAGCCCGGCAACCTGTTTGTGAAGAGCAAATAAGGTGCCAATTCCGGCAGCGAAAGCTGAAAGATGAGCGTTGCACCGACGATCTTGTGAAACCTCATCAGCGGATGAGGTTTTTTTGTACCAAATCATCGGAGGAATCCATCTCTATGGCAAGACGACTCTTTACATCCGAATCCGTTACGGAAGGACATCCGGACAAGGTTTGCGACTGCGTTTCAGACGCGGTGCTGGACGCAATTTTTGCAAAGGACCCCGCCGCGCGCGTCGCCTGCGAGTGCGCGGCCTCAACCAACCTGCTCCTCGTCATGGGCGAGGTGACCACCAGCGCGCATATTGACATAACCGCCATCGCGCGGGACGTCGTGGATCAGATTGGCTACAACAAGCCCGAATACGGCTTCGACGCGAACACGCTGACCGTCATCACCGCGCTGAACAGGCAGTCGCCCGATATTGCGCTCGGTGTAGACCGCGCGCTGGAGCAAAAGAGCGGCGAAAAGGAAGTGCTTTTCTCCACGGGCGCCGGTGACCAGGGCATGATGTTTGGCTATGCCTGCGATGAGACGCCGGAGTATCTGCCGCTGCCGATCTCGCTGGCGCATGCGATTACGCGGCGGCTGACCGAGGCGCGGAAGAACGGCGAAATCGCCTATCTGCGGCCGGACGGCAAGAGCCAGGTTACGGTGGAATACGACGGCGGTACGCCGGTTCGCATCGACACGATCGTGGTCAGCGCGCAGCATGACGACGTGGACATGGCGATGCTCCGCGAAGACATCACCAATCTGGTGATTCGTCCCGTATTGCCGGAGAGCCTTTGCGACGCGAACACGCGCATTCTCGTCAACCCCACGGGGCGGTTTGTCATCGGCGGGCCGACGGGCGACTCCGGCCTGACGGGCAGGAAGATCATCGTGGATACCTATGGCGGTTACGCGCGGCATGGCGGCGGCGCCTTCAGCGGAAAGGATCCGACAAAGGTGGACCGCAGCGGAGCCTACATCGCGCGCTATGCGGCGAAGCACGTCGTCGCCGCCGGGCTTGCGAAGCAGTGTGAAATTCAACTGGCGTACGCAATCGGCGTTGCGCGCCCCGTCTCCGTCCGTGTCGATACGTTCGGCACGGGGGTGGTGGACGATTCGGTCATTGAGCGCGCGGTGAAAAACACCTTCGATTTCCGCCCTGCGGCGATCATCGAGACCCTTGAGCTCAGACGGCCGATCTATCGACAGACGGCGGCCTACGGTCATTTCGGGCGCAACGATCTCGACCTTCCCTGGGAACGTCTGGATTGCATCGACGCACTGAAGAAGGCTATCTTGCAATAAGTGGAAGCAACACAAAGGGGCTGCCGTTGGCAGCCCCTCAGAGCATCAACAAACCCAGTAGGGGGGTTGGGGGATTTCGAAAATCCCCCATGTTCCTTCAAATTTGGCGATTCATTCGCCGAATTTGTGAAAAAATGGCGCGATTCGCGTCATTTTAACCCAAAGTAAAACCCATCGG
>JAYFQU010000041.1:0-12362 GCA_034926785.1 Christensenella sp. | reverse complement strand
CAAAGTCCTGCGGACTCTGCCGATGGGTTTTACTTTGGGTTAAAATGACGCGAATCGCGCCATTTTTTCACAAATTCGGCGAATGAATCGCCAAATTTGAAGGAACATGGGGGATTTTCGAAATCCCCCAAACCCCCTACTGGGGTTGTTGATGCTCTGAACGTCCACCGTGCGGACGTTGGGAGTATCAAATGGCTATCGTAAATCGATTGCGGGGAAGGATACGGTGACTGCTGTGCCGATGCCGACCTTGCTTTCCAGCGCGACGGTGGCGCCGAGAATATCCGCCGAATGTTTGACGATGGATAATCCCAGCCCTGTGCCGACGATCTGCTTGTTCCGGCTGCGGTCCACACGGTAAAACCGCTCAAACACGCGCGAAAGATGCTCTTCCGGAATGCCGATGCCTGTGTCGGAAACATGCAGCTCCACGCGCTGACCCGACCGCTTGAGAGAGACGCCGACGGTGCCGTTTGATGTGTTGTATTTGATCGCATTTTCGACCAGGTTTTGCACGATTTCTTCGAGAACTTTCGGGATGCCGCGCACACTTGCCGGTTCGCAGTTGACATGGAGCGTAACGCCGGCCTTCTCCGCCTGCGGAACGAGCCGCTGGCAGACATCCTCGCAGATGGCTTTTAGGTCAACGGGAATCATCTCCGGCAAAGCTGTTTTTTCATCCAACTGGGAAAGGCGGATGATATCTTCGATCAGCGACATAAGTTGGGATGCCTCCGAATGGATTTTTCCTGCAAAGCGGCGCGTATCCTCCGGCTTCGCGACACCGTCGCGCATAATCTCCGCATACCCCAATATCGAGGTGAGCGGCGTCTTCAGCTCGTGCGATACATTGGCCGAAAACTCGCGGCGCATCTGTTCCGCGGCGACCCGGTCGGTGATGTCCAAGATGAGAATGACCGTACCAGCCGCCGCGTGATGATCTAAAACCTGGCTTGCGAGCACCTGATAGGTCTTTGCCCCGCGAATCAGCGTGGATTGCCCGGCGCCCTCCTGCTTCGCCTGCTCCAGCGCCTGCTGAATTGCTACGCTGCGGTTGAGCATGAGTACATGGGAGCCGATGACGTTCTTTGTATCCGCGCCAAAGGTCTGCGCGGCGCTGCCGTTGACGGCAAGCATGCGGTCGTTCGCGTCCAGCAGAATGAATCCCTCACGCATATTTTCCGTGACCGCGGTAAACTCGCGCTGCTTTTCGGAGAGCGCCGCCATACGGCTGATGATCTCCCGACGTTGGTGCTCCATATTGGTTAACAGCGGGGCGAGTTCATCGTAGGTTGCGTTGCCAAGCGGATTGTCCAGATCCAGCGCATTGATGGGCTGAATGATTGTCTTTGCCGCATATTTCGCAAACAGAGCCGAGATGACCGCGATGGCAGCGAGGACAAGCAGCATGGTCGGCAGCATTCTGCCCAGCATCCCCAACACGCTCTGCTGGCTGTTGGCTATGCGAAGGACGCGCCCGTCCGGTAACAGACGAGCGTAGTAAAAATTCTTGATCAATTGCGTTTCGGAAAAGCGGGAACTCGTGCCTTCGCCGCTGTTTTTTGCCGCGATGAACTCCGGCCGGTCGGAATGGTTTTCCAGTTTGGAAGCGTCCGACGAGCTGTCATAGGCGACGATTCCATTCGAACCAATCAATGTGACGCGATCGCTTGAGGGAAGGCTCTCCAGATATGCCGCCTCATCCGTTGCGGAAAGCAATCCGGTCTCAATATATTCGCATTCATCCGAAAGCTCCGAAAACACAAGCTCCTCAAACGTGCGGTACTGCGCAAGCAGAATAACGCCGCCGAGCATCAGCGCCGCGATAAGCGAGGAGAGAAAGATATTCCAAAAGATACGTTGTTTCATGCGTCACGCTCCCGTGGCTTTCGATTCATATTTTTGTTCGGGATAATCCGCAGTTTAACGTGATGCGCGCGGATTATTCGCCGAAACGGTAACCGACACCGCGAACGGTCTCGATGAAACGACCGCTCTCCCCGAGCTTTGTGCGCAGGGTTTGCACATGCACATCCACGGTTCGCGTCCCGCCCTCATAATCATAGCCCCAAACGGTCTCCAGCAGCTGTTCGCGCGTAAACGCGCGTCCGGCATTTTCCATCAGACAGGCAAGCAGCGAGAACTCCTTGTAGGTCAATATCACATTCTGGCCGTTTACGGTGACGATATGTTTCGCGATGTCCACGGTGAGCTCGTCATGCTCAAGCCGCTCCGCGCTTGTCTTCATTCCGCTGCGGCGCAGCAATGCCTTGACGCGGGCGACCAACTCCGCCATACCAAAGGGCTTTGTGATGTAGTCGTCCGCGCCGAGATCCAGACCGGAGACCTTGTCATACTCCGTGGTCTTTGCGGTGATCATCATGACCGGTACAGAGGTGGTGGCGGCACTGGCGCGGATTTTCTTGAGGATAGAAAGCCCATCTTCGCCGGGAAGCATGATATCCAGCAGGATCAACGACGGCTTCTCCTCCGCAATGGCGGTAAATAAAGCGGAGGCGCTTGGGAATCCCTTGGAGACTAGGCCGGTCTGGTTGAGCGTATACACTACGAGCTCGCGAATGTTCGCATCATCCTCAACATAGTAAATCATAGTTCGGCACCCTTATGTACCCCGGTGATGGAGTACTCCGCCCACTCGGCGATATTCTGCGCATGGTCGCCGATGCGTTCGAAATATTTGGCGATCATCAAGAGGTCAACCGCCTGTTCGCCGTTTTCAGGGTTGCGTGAAATCAGGTCGATGAGTTCGCCCTTGATCGTGTCGAATAGATCGTCGATTACGTCGTCCATATCGATGATCTTTCGTGCCAGCGTGAGGTCCTTGTTGATAAAGGCGTCGATACTGCCGGATACCATTCGGATAGCCGCCTCCGCCATCTGCGGCAGGTGCTCCAGGGACTTGATATACGGTTTGCCGTTTAGGTAGATCACGATGCCTGAGATATCCGCTGCCTGGTCGCCGATGCGCTCCATATCCGTAATCATCTTGAGCGCAGCGGAAATAAGCCGAAGATCCTTGGCAACGGGCTGCTGCTGTAACAGGAGCTTAAGACAGAGCGCTTCGATATCGCGCTCCTTTTGATCCACCTCGCGGTCAAAGGTGATGGCATGATTGGCAGCCTCGACATCCTGTTTGATGAGCGCCTCGCTGGCGGATTGTATCGCGTGCTCGATCAGCGCGCCCATTTCGAGTAACTCCTGATTCAACAGTCGCAGTTGTTCTTCAAACGTGATTCGCATTAACCGAACCTCCCCGTAATGTAATCTTCTGTGCGCTTGTCGCGCGGTAGGCTGAAGAGTTTTTGCGTATTTCCGTACTCAATGACTTCGCCAAGCAGGAAAAACGCGGTGTTGTCGGAGATACGAGCGGCCTGCTGCATGTTGTGCGTTACAATGATTATAGTATACTTTTCGCGCAGCGTCACGCAAAGGTCTTCGATTCTGCTGGTCGAAATCGGATCGAGCGCGCTGGTCGGCTCGTCCATCAATACCACCTCGGGTTCTACGGCGAGCGCGCGCGCAATGCAGAGGCGCTGCTGCTGACCGCCGCTGATGCCGAGCGCATCTTTTTTCAGCCGATCCTTGAGCTCGTCCCAGATTGCAGCGTCGCGCAGGGAGCGCTCGACAATATCGTCCAACCTTGCCTTGCCGCGGACGCCATGGGTGCGCGGGCCGAAGGCAACATTGTCGTAGATGCTCATGGGGAAGGGATTCGGCTTTTGAAACACCATGCCGACGCGCTTTCGAAGCATGGTGGTGTCCAGGCCGCCCTTATAGATATCCTGCCCGTCGAGCAGAACGTTGCCGGTGATACGGCAGCCTTCAACGAGGTCGTTCATACGGTTCAGCGTACGTAAAAGCGTGCTTTTCCCGCAGCCGCTTGGCCCGATGAACGCCGTGATTTGCTGCGCGGGGATCTTGAGCTCGACATTTTTAAGCGCCTGCATCTGCCCGTAAAACAGATCGAGATTTGAAATTTCAAACTTATTCATATTTTATTTCCTTTATGAGCGTTTTGCCCGAGTGTTGCCAAATCTGCCGCGTTAAATCTTTCGCTTGCTCACACGCTTGGCAAGAGAAGCGGAAAGAGCGTTGATGCCGACGACGATGATCAGCAACACAACCGCGGTGGCATAGGTCTGATTGATGTACAGCCCCTCCTGGGAGAGCGCATACATATGAACGGACAGCGTGCGCGCGGAATCCATAATGCCGGATACCGTGTCCGAGGATGTGCCAGCCGTGTAGAGCAGCGCCGCCGTTTCGCCAACCGTGCGACCGACGCCGAGGATAACGCCCGCGAGAATACCGGGAATCGCATCCGGCAGCACAACGCGAAACACGGTGCGCAGCCTGCCGGCGCCGAGGCCGAAGCTGCCTTCCCGATAGCTATCCGGCACGCTCATGAGCGCTTCTTCTGAAGTGCGAAGAATGACGGGGAGGATCATGATGGAGATTGTCAGCGCGCCGGAGAGCATCGAAAACCCGAGCTTGAGCGCGGTGACAAAGAACAGCATACCAAATAGACCATATACGATGGATGGGATACCCGCCAGTGTTTCCGCGTTCATGCGGACGATGCGCACGAGCCTGCTGCCGCGGCGCGCGTACTCCACGAGATAGATTGCGGCAAACACGCCAAGGGGAACCGCAAAGAGCAGCGAAAGCATGGTCATGAGGATGGTGTTGAGCAGCGCGGGCATCAGGGAAAGATTGTCCGTATTATAATGCCAGGCAAACATCTTCAGGTTCAGGTTCGGCACGCCCTTGACAAGAATATACCCAACCACGAAGAGCAATGCGCCAACGGTGATGATGGACGCAAGATATACCGAAAGGCGGAGGAACAACGCGGAGATTTTTTGACGTCTCATGATTTATTCCCCCGTTTCGTGAGTGAAAAGAGAAAGTTGATGATCAGGATAAAGACAAAGAGGACAACCGCGGTCGCAATCAGCGCCTCGCGATGCAGATCCGCCGAATACCCCATCTCCATGACAATGTTTGTCGTGAGCGTACGAAGCCCCTTCATGATACCCTGCGGCATGCGCGGTTGATTGCCGGCGACCATAATAACCGCCATCGCCTCGCCGATGGCGCGGCCTACGCCGAGGATGACAGCGGCGGTGACGCCGCTTTTTGCCGCGGGGAGGATGATGGAGAACACGGAGCGTTCATGCGTAGCGCCGAGGGCAAGCGCGCCTTCGTAATAGGAACGATCCACCGCGTTGAGCGAGCTTTCGGACACCGTAATGATGGTTGGCAAAATCATGATGGCGAGGACAATACTGGCTGCCAGCATGCTGCCGCGCCCGCCGAGCAGGGGGACGATCACCACCAGCCCGAAAAAGCCGTATACAACCGAAGGAATACCGGCGAGCAGCTGTACGGCAGGCTTCAGCATATCGACCATTTTGGGGGAGGCAAAGCGCGAGAGAAAAATCGCAGTCAAAATTCCTATTGGAACGCCAATCACAAGCGCACCCGCTGTGACATAAAAACTGCCAAGGATCATGGGCAGTATGCCGTAGATATCGTTGCCCGGCCTCCAAACGGTACCAAAGAGGAACTTAAATACGCCAATTTCGGCGATGGCCGGCACTCCGCTGACAAAAAGATAAAATGTGATCAGCAGGACGGCAAATATACTGACGCAGGCAGCGGCGAGAAATAAGATTCTCGCCGCGCCCTCGCGTACTTGGTTATTTCGTCCCGCGGCGGTTTCACGCGTGAGGGAGTTTTTGTTTTTCATCCAAGTCGCTCCAACTATTATTTTTGCATTATTGTACGTCTGCCCAGCTGGTGGTTTCGCCAACGTAGATCTGGCGGACCTGCTCGGCGGTGAGGCCGGCGACCGGGTTTGCAAGGTTGACGATGACCGCAAGGCCGTCTGTCGCGATCACGGTTGCGGCGACGCCGCCTGCAATTTCGCTGTCCTTGAGTTCGCGGGAGGCCATACCGATGTCGCAGGTTCCGTCGATGGCCATCTTGACGCCGGTGCTGGAGTCGCTCATCTGGATTTCGATTTCAGCGTTGGGGTTGAGGGCGATATAGGCTTCCTTGAGCTTTTCCATCACCGGGGTAACGGAGGAGCTGCCGGCTACGACGACCTTGCCTGCTACGCTGCTGCCGGCAAACGCGGGTGCATTATCCAGCGGAATGTAGTGGTTATCCGCAACCACGGCCTGGCCTTCCGCGCTGAGGATGAAGTCGATAAACGCCTGCGCCGCTTCGGAAACCTCCGCCTTGGTAACGATATTGAACGGGCGGGAGATTTTGTAGGTGCCGGATTTCACGTTGTCTACCGTCGCGTCTGCTCCGTCAATCTGGAGCGCTTTCACGGTGTCGTTCAGCGACCCGAGGGAGATGTAGCCGATTGCGGCATCGTTGCCCGCAACGGTCTGCAGAACGACGGAGGTGCTGTTGACGATTTCGGCATCCAGCGTGGTGTAGTCAACCTTTTTGCCGTCCGCGTCCTTTTGCTCTACGCCGAAGAGTTCGATAAACGCGCCGCGCGTGCCGCTGCCATCCTCACGGGAGACGACGACGATGTCCTTGTCAAAGGCGGCGGGGGCGGGGGCTTCGGTCGCTTCCGCACCGGGGGCCTGTGTTGCCTCAACTGCGGCGGGAGTGCTGGTGCAGGCGGCAAGGCCTACAACCATGGTCAGGGCGATTAGCATCGCAGCAATTTTCTTGATCATTAACGTTTCTCCTTTTTTGTTCTTTCTCATGGCCTAAGCATAGACGAGCTTTGTTTGATCAAAATATCGAAAATGTCAAATCGATGTAAAATCAGCGCGGACGGATGATCAAACCCGAACAATTTGAAAAAACACTTGATAAATCACTCGAATCAGTCAGAGAAACCGTTGAAACTTGCAATAACAGATACTTTCCGTTATAATACTTCGGTCGGCGTAGCCCCCTTTGTCGGGTGGATTTTGCGCGGATTAAAGGAATGATTAACATGCACACCAGCGACTTTACGTATGAACTGCCCAAAGAACTCATCGCGCAGACGCCGATTGCGGACCGTTCCGCATCGCGGCTATTGGTGTATGACCGCGCTACCGGAAGAATAGAGGACTGCGTGTTCTCCGAAATCGCGCGATTTATTCGGCCAAACGATATTTTGGTTCGCAATAACACGCGGGTTTTGCCCGCCAGGCTCTATGCGACGCGGTTGGATACGGGCGGCAGCATGGAGTTTCTACTTTTAAAAAGAACGGGCGAAAAAACCTGGGAATGTCTGGCGCGCCCGGCGCGCAGGGCTGTTGTCGGGCGGGAATACCGCGTCAACGACGAACTCGGCATGCGCGTGCTCGGGGATACCGAGGCCGACGGCGGGAAAACGATCGAGCTTCTTTATGAAGGTATTTTTGAAGAAGTGCTGGATCGCGCGGGACAGATGCCGCTGCCGCCCTATATCACCGAACGTCTGGAGGACAAGAACCGTTATCAAACGGTCTATGCTGAAATCAACGGTTCTGCAGCTGCGCCAACGGCGGGATTGCATTTCACGAAAGAACTGCTTGAAAAAATCAGCGCGCAGGGAACGGGAATCGCAGACGTTCTGCTGCATGTCGGCCTTGGTACCTTTCGCCCGGTTGCAGAAAAGAACATTGAGGATCACGTGATGCATAAGGAGTATTACGAGGTCTCGAACGAGGCGGCAGACCGGATCAACGCGGTTAGAAAGAATGGAGGCAGAATCTTTGCCGTCGGCACCACAAGCTGCCGAACGCTTGAAAGCGTAACCGATGGCCAGGGTATCGTTCACGCAGGCAGCGACTGGACGGGCATCTACATCACGCCCGGCTATCGGTTCAAGGCAATTGATGCGCTGATCACCAACTTTCATTTGCCGGAGTCCACGCTGCTGATGCTCATCTCCGCATTTATGGGTCGCGAAGAGGCGCTGCGGTGCTATGAGCACGCAATTCAGGAACGATATCGTTTTTTCAGTTTTGGCGATGCAATGTTAATTCTATAGTAATATTATATTGGAAGTACAGGTAAAACGCCATATGGCAACCCCTTTTACATTCGAATTAAAGCACATTTGCAAGCAGACCGGCGCACGCCATGGCGTGCTTCATACACCGCACGGCGACATCGAAACACCGATCTACATGCCCGTAGGGACGCAGGCGACCGTGAAGGCGATGACCCCGCGCGACTTGCTGGATGTCAACGCGAACATCATCCTCGGCAACACCTACCACCTCTATCTGCGGCCGGGGCATAAGCTTGTTGCGGAGGCGGGCGGGCTGCATCAGTTTATGCGCTGGGAGCGGCCAATTTTGACCGACAGCGGCGGATTTCAGGTGTTTTCGCTTGCAAAGATCAACGATATTCGGGAAGATGGCGTGATGTTTCGCTCTCATATCGACGGAAGCAAACATTTTTTCACACCGGAATCCGTCATGGAAATTGAGCAGTCGCTTGGCGCGGATATCGCAATGTGCTTCGACGAGTGCGCGCCGTATCCGAGTGACCGGAATTATACCATTGGCGCAATGGAGCGGACGCACCGCTGGGCGGAGCGTTGCAAGAATGCGCACACACGCGAGGATCAAGCCCTGTTTGGTATTGTGCAGGGCGGCATGTTTGGGGATCTGCGCATTCAGAGTGCGAAGACGATCACCGACATGGGTTTTCCCGGTTTCGGCATAGGCGGATTAAGTGTTGGCGAGCCGAAGAGCGTTATGTACGAGATGCTCGAGACCATGATGCCCTATATGCCGGAGAACAAGCCGCGTTATCTAATGGGCGTCGGCAGCCCGGACTGCCTGCTGGAAGGCGTGTTGCGCGGGGTGGATATGTTTGACTGCGTGCTGCAGACCCGCGCTGGAAGAAACGGCATGGCGCTGACCCGGCACGGGCGTATGACGCTGAAAAACGCGAAATACGAGCATGATTTTACGCCTCTGGAAGAGGGCTGCGACTGCTATTGCTGCCAGAATTTTACGCGCGCATACCTTAGACACCTGATCAAAGAAAAAGAAATTCTGGGCGCGCAGCTCCTGACCATGCATAACCTCCGATTCTCCCTCAAGCTGATGGAGGAGGTTCGCCATGCAATTCGGGAGGATCGCTTTGGCGATTTCTCACGCGAGCTGCTGGAACAGGGCATTTACGACGCGCCTTCCGGGGCGATTGGAAGCAATTGAAAACGTTAATCTGTGCAACCGAATTAGAGACGGAATCGCTCGGACGGCGGCTGATCCGCGCGCTGCCCGTGCCGTCGTTTGTCGCGCTCTATGGCGATCTCGGCGCGGGAAAGACCGCGCTGGTGCGCGGCATGGGCGCGGAGGCGGGCACGAGCGAAGTCCGTTCGCCCACATTCACGATTGTGCATGAATATGAAACGAAACCGAAACTGATCCATTTTGACGCCTATCGGCTTGGCAGTGCGGAGGAGCTTTTCGCCATCGGGTTTGACGACTATCTGGCCCAGAACGCTGTCGTCGTTCTGGAGTGGGCGGAGCGTGTCCCGGAGGCGCTGCCAAAGGAACGGCTGGAACTGTGCCTGGCTGGGAGCGGGGACGACCCGCGCGAGGTGCGGCTCATTCCACATGGCGCGGCTTACGAGAGGGTGGTGGGCGCTCTATGATCCTGCTTTCGCTGGACACCACCGCCGCCGTCGCGACCGCCGCGGTCTTTCGCGACGGCGCCCTGATCGCCGAGTGGGATGCCGACGCGGGAAAGAAACACGCCGAAACCGCGCTGCCAATGATCGAGCAACTATTAGAAGAAAACGGACTGCAAATTTCGCAGGTGGACTATTTTGCGGTAGATATCGGCCCCGGCTCGTTTACAGGGGTACGTATCGGCGTCAGCCTCGTTAATGCGCTGGCATTTGCGACGGGGAAAAGGATCGTTCCCGTGGATGCCCTGTGTACGCTTGCCGCTTCGGCCAAGGAACACGAGAGGCCGGTCTGCGCCCTGATTGACGCGCGAAACGGAAATGCATACGCCGCGCTCTATCAGGCGGGGAGGGAGATTGTTGCCCCGTGTGCGGCGGAGATATCGGCGTTTGTCTCCGGCCTCCCCGAAAACACGGTGTATGTTGGCGACACGCATGCGGCAACGGTCAGCCATCCGCGCGCAAAGGAGGTTGGCCTGATTGCCTTGCAGCGGCTCGATGGCGCGCAGGCTGAGGTGGAACCGATCTATCTGCGCGCATCACAGGCGGAACGCCTGCGGCAAAATCCATCCAAGGAGGCGTAACCGGTTTTGGAACAGGAGATCATTCGCCCGATGGAACGGCAGGATGTGAATCGTGTGCACGAGATTGAGTGCACCTGCTTCCGCTCGCCGTGGTCCAAACTCGCACTGCTTGGCGAACTGCGAAACGACGTAGCCCACTATCTTGTTTTGGTGGCGGATGGCGTGATCGCCGGCTACGGCGGCATGTGGGTGCTTTTTGAAGAGGCACACATAACCAATGTCGCCATCCTGCCGGAATATCGTCAGAACGGCCGCGGGAAGCGGTTGATGCTCGCGATGATGCAGCACGCCTATCAGCGTGGCGCGGAGAAGATGACGCTGGAGGTGCGCGAGGGGAATACAATCGCCCGGCATCTGTACGAACGGCTTGGATTTGAACAAAACGGCTTTCGCCCGGGATACTATGCCGATACGGGAGAGGGAGCCTTGCTTTTATGGAACAACGACATCAAACAAACGATAGACAGGGAGAGACAGGACACATGAAACCGTATGAAGAATGGCAAAAACTCGTAGAGACCGAACGGCAGCAGGCGGAGCACGACGCCTTTTGGAGCGCTTACTTCGACAAGGAGACCGAGGCCTACCGCGCAATTTTAACCGAGAATACAGGAGAGCTTAGCGGTACGCACGCGGAGCTTTCCGATCGCTTTAACATGAGCGTTGAGGAGTTTGCGGGCTTTCTGGATGGCATCAACTCCAGCCTGAAAAAGGAGGTCAACCTCGATAAGCTTGGCGTGGATAGTGCGCTGAAGCTGGAGATCGATTTTGAAAAGCTCTATTTCAACATGCACAAAGCCAAGGCGAACTGGCTCTATACCCTAAAGGAATGGGAGCCGATTCTGAGCGAGGAAAAACGCAAGGAGATCGCCAAGGAGTACCGGCAGAGCAATATTTTTGTGCGCGAGGCAAAGGTTGGGCGCAACGATCCCTGCCCCTGCGGCAGCGGCAAAAAATACAAGGCCTGCTGCGGCAAGAATACATAACGGAACACGCATAGCGACACACGCGGGCGGCCGGGGCGGATGTGTGAGACGACAATTTGGCATCTGATTTTTTCTAGAATTGCGTCGATCTTTTTGTCAATTTCGGTTGACATAACGTCCCCTCGCCGCTATAATTAATCTTCGGAACTCGCTTCCTGCGCCTGTAGCTCAGTTGGATAGAGCAACGGCCTTCTAAGCCGTAGGTCCCGGGTTCGAATCCCTGCAGGCGCGCCAAGTTGCACGGCACCCCGGCGCGGTTCGGGTCAGGGTGTCGGGCAAGTTGGTTCAAGGCGAGAGGCTGGTTGCACGGCGGCTTTTCCGGTATGGTGGGTATAGCTCAGTTGGTTAGAGTGCCTGGTTGTGGCCCAGGAGGTCGTGGGTTCGAGTCCCACTACTCACCCCATTTTACTGTTTACTGCGTACTATGGGGTGTCGCCAAGCGGTAAGGCACCAGACTTTGACTCTGGCACTCGTAGGTTCAAATCCTGCCACCCCAGCCATTTTTCGTGATCCGCTAGCTCAGTTGGTAGAGCACCTGACTTTTAATCAGGTTGTCCGGAGTTCGACCCTCCGGCGGATCACCACTTTTTTTCTGCCGAACTAGATCTGTGTGCGGGTGTGGCGGAATTGGCAGACGCGCCAGATTTAGGTTCTGGTGCCCGAAAGGCGTATGGGTTCAAGTCCCTTCGCCCGCACCAAGCCTTCGCTCCGGTTCCTTTGCGGGAGTAGCTCATTTGGTAGAGCGCAGCCTTGCCAAGGCTGAGGTGGCGGGTTCGAGCCCCGTCTCCCGCTCCATTCATAAGCGGACACGCGATTGTCTGCTGATGAATGGAGATTTTCTTTTCGAATACTCCGAAAAAACGCATATGTTCAAGCAGGTATAGTGTAGCGGAAACACATTAGCCTTCCAAGCTGAGATCACGGGTTCGAGTCCCGTTACCTGCTCCAAAGAGAGACGAAAGCAGACGGTAACACGCCTGCTCAGCCCATCGACAAAGTCCTGCGGACTCTGCCGATGGGTTTTACTTTGGGTTAAAATGACGCGAATCGCGCCATTTTTTCACAAATTCGGCGAATGAATCGCCAAATTTGAAGGAACATGGGGGATTTTCGATATCCCCC
>JAYFQU010000018.1:0-122911 GCA_034926785.1 Christensenella sp. | reverse complement strand
GGGGATTTCGAAAATCCCCCATGTTCCTTCAAATTTGGCGATTCATTCGCCGAATTTGTGAAAAAATGGCGCGATTCGCGTCATTTTAACCCAAAGTAAAACCCATCGGCAGAGTCCGCAGGACTTTGTCGATGGGCTGAGATGAGCCAATGCAACCGCATTGGCTCATTTTGTATAAGCTGTTCAGCTCAGGTTGTTTTTCTGCAAAACCGGAATCATGCGTTTGGCGATCAGCGCGGCTACGATGCTCTTCGCCAAATCGCCGGGCACGAACACGAGGAAGCAATATAAAACCGCGGTCCAGACGGAAACCTGTTTCCCAAGGTAATAGTTGCTCAGGAAATAGAAATACGTTGTGCCGATGACATAGACGGCGAGCAGGCCAGCGAGCGCAGCGGCCATCAACCGCCAGAACGTGGGCTGCGGTGCCTTGCGCGCAATTGCGCCCGTGAGGAACGCACCGACGACAAAGCCGATAAGATACCCAAACGAGGGTTTGAGCACGTAGCCGATGCCACCCCCCTGCGTGAATACGGGGATGCCGATGAGGCCGACCGCGAGGTAGACCAGCGCGCTCGCCGCGCCAAGCTTTTTGCCTAGCATCATGCCCGCAAGGACGATGAAAAACGTCTGCATCGTGAACGGAACGAGCGGCACAGGGATACGGATAAACGCGCCGACCGCGATCAGCGCGGCGAAAAGTGCGACAAGGATCATTTGATATGTGCGAGATTTTGCGACAGGGTTCATTGGGATAGTACTCCTTTGAACTTGTTTTCTGCGGCGGGCGCCGCCTTTTTTTGTTTTGCGAGTCTGCGGCAGAAACCACGGAAACTACGCCAGCTTGATGCTGATTTCGCCGGAGGAGAGCGACTCGCGCCTCCCGTCGGCATATTCTACGAGGAGGCGGCATTTCTCGTCCACATCCAGCGCGCGGGCCGGGGTGACGCGATCGCCGGCGATCAGGTTGATCATCCGGCCCAGCACGAAGCTGCGGCGGCGATATGCCGCGTTGGTACTCGCACTGCCGAGACTGCGATAGAGCGGGAGAAAGCGATTGAGATACTCCGCAGTCATCCGGTTTTTGCCATCCGGCGCGGGGGAGGACAGCACGCTGCCGGCGATGGAGCGAATCTCCTCCGGAAAGCCGCCCGCAGGGGTGTAGACATTGATGCCCGTGCCAAGGATCGCGTATTCAAACTGCCCGCTCTCCATGTCAAACGAGCCCTCCGTGAGGATTCCGCAGACCTTTCTGCCATCCATGAATACATCGTTGACCCATTTGATCGCGGAGGGTCGTCCGGAGAGGCGCTCTACAGCGTCGCTGACGGCGACGGCGGCGGTCGTGGTGATGAGGGTTGCGTCATCCGGCGCAATCTTTGGCTTGAGCAGGAGGGAGACGTAAACGCCCGTGCCCTCGGGGGAATAGAAACTGCGCCCCTTGCGTCCGCGCCCGCCGGTCTGTTCGGCGGAGATCACCACCGTGCCCTCCGGTGCTCCCTGATTGGCGAGCTGCCGCAGGACGAGGTTGGTGGAGTCTACGCTGTCGAACACGCGCAAATCGAGCGTTTGCGCTTCACCAGCCAGATATTGGCGAATGCCGCTTTCTGAGAGAATGTCGCTGCTCGCCGCGAGACAATAGCCCCTGTTCGGCACGGCTTGGATCGGGTAGCCGTCGGCCTGCAGGGCTTTGATTGCCTTCCAAATCGCGTTACGACTGACGCCGAGGCGGCGTGCGATCTCCTCGCCGGAGAGGAAGGTGCTCTTGTTGGTCTCCAGCAACTGCCGGAGATGGTCTTGTACGGTCATGGGAGAATCTCCTTAAGTGATAGTATAGGGGAGTGGGAGACTAAATGTCAACCGAATATTAGAAAGTGGTTGACGTTAACCGGACTCAATCCTCCGTTTTTGTGATTTGTAAATTGCCCCCGCCGACTACCGCCAGCGGGGGCAATTTGCATCCTGCTTTGAAATCACTTTCGCTTTCTGGAAAGATTAATCATCGACAGCCCGAGGAACACAACCCCCGCGATGAGCAAAATCGCGATGCTGAGCATCGGGGTCACCTGCGTGTCGCCAATTTGAAACGTGACGCCCATGAGCTCCTTAAAGCTGTTGAGCGCCTCGGCGGGCGCGCCCGCGAAGCTCGTGTTCAGCGCGTCGCCCATGATTACCTGCCGCAGCAACAGCGCGCTGTGCGAAGGGGGAAAGAGTTTGATGACCCACTGCACTCCCTCCGGCAGCTGACCGATCGGGATATAGATGCCCGTCATAAAACCGATGACGGTGCCGATGATCGTGCTTGCGATCGAGAACGCATTGTTGCTCCGAAAAAACGAGACGAAGAAGAGCACCAGCGCGGTGTTGGAGAACGTCGAAAGTACGATCAGTCCGAATACCCTGAGCAGTTGCATGCCGCCGAGCGCCGCGCCGCCGCCGCTCACGATATACAGCTCGCACAGCGCAAGCGCGACCACGCTCATGATTACGCCGATGATGAACGCACTGAGGATATATCCCCCCGCGATGCTCACACGCGGCAGAGGCGCGGAGCGGATGTCCTTGATGCGCTTGGTGGATTGATCCTCCACCATTGTGCCAAACGCGCCCATCGTGGTGGTTACCGAAGTGACGGCGATGAGCCCCGCGACGATCCAGCTATCCATGAGATACCGCGCGCCGGGTACGTCCGTCATGTCGCTCGTCCAAACATCGCCAAGGAAGAGCGCATACATGCCGATGATGATGAACACCGACAGCAGAGAGAAGAATACCGAGGACTTATCCTTGAAGAAGACAAGGAGGTTGCGCTTCATAAAATTGATCATTCGCGAATCTCCTTTCCCGTGATGGCGATGAAGGCGTCGTCCATCGTGCCCGTAGTCACCGTAAATCCGGCAATTGCGCCCTGATAACGCTCCAGAATCGGCAGTGCGGCGAGGGTGCTGCCCACACGGACGGTTACTCGGTTGGCGACCACCTCGGCGCCGACCCCCTCTGCGGCGAGCTTTGCCGCGAGCGCCTCCGGCTCCTTGGTCACCAGCGTGAGTTTGTCGCTGGTGTAGCGCTCCTTCAATTCGGAAGGCGTACCCTTGGCGACGATGGTTCCGCTGTCGATAACGATCACATAGTCCGCCTCTGCGGCCTCCTCCATATAATGCGTGGTGAGGAATATGGTCATGCCGGAGTCCTGCTGGAGCTTCGTGATGGTCTCCCAGACGCTTTTGCGCGTTTGCGGATCCAGGCCGGTGGTCGGCTCGTCGAGAAAGAGGATCTTTGGTGTGTTCACCAGCGCGCGCGCAATGTCGCATCTGCGGCGCTGACCGCCGGAGAGCTTGCCATATGGGCGCTTGAGGATTTCCTCGATGCCGACGCGCTGGGCGACGCTCGCGATTACCTGCTCCCGTTTTCTGCCGCCGAGGCCGTAAAAGCCTGCGCGGATGCGAAGGTTCTCCTGCACGGTGAGCAGAGGGTCGAGCAGACCATCCTGAAACACCGCGCCGATACTCTGGCGGATGGCGTTATCGTCACGGCCGAGCGTGTGTCCGTCTACGACGACCTCACCCGCGTCCGCACGTAAAAAGGTGCAGATGATGTCGATTGTGGTGGATTTCCCCGCGCCGTTTGGCCCAAGGAAGGCGAAGATTTTTCCGCTCTCCACGTAGAAGTCGATCCCCTTGACCGCATGCACCGCCCCATATGATTTTTGCAGGCCGGAGACCTCGATGATAGGATTCAATCAATTCCCCCCAATCGATATAAATTACCGCGCCACTATAACATACTTCGCGTGGCGAGGCAACAAGAAACCTTTGAATATTTTGCTTCTCGTTGGCGTGAAACAGGAATACCCGCGCCAACCAAAGTCGGCGGGGCGACATTCTATGCCCGATGAGCGGAAGGGGGAAGGTTTCTCGTTTTCGCGTTTAGATGAAAGGCCGCATACGGCGGCAATCGTCGAAGGCACCCATAATCGGCGAAGTTTAGCCGATCGACCCAAGCCGAGGCGCGAGGCCGCTGGGAAACACGAATACACCCTATGCAGAGACGCCCGCGGCGGCGCAAATCCGGCAAGTCGGTCCCTTAAACGGCTGTTTCATCTTCCACCATTGTCGTGGCGGCCTGTGCGGTTGGGATCATTTCCCTGTTTGCGCGCGGGTTCGTATAAAAATCACCCAAAGACACCAGAAATACACTTGAAACCGTGATAAAGACACGGTATGATGCTGTTAGAACTCGTATACTCAAATCAGGATAAGAGCGCAACAAACGGAACAGAAGAGAAAAAGGAGATTTGCAGTATGTTTACAGAAAAAGTTATGAAGCTATTGAACGAACAGATTACGAAGGAGTTTTATTCCGCATATCTGTATCTGCACTTTGCCAATTATTATGAAGAGCAAGGCTTGAAGGGTTTTGCCAACTGGTTCATGATTCAGGCGCAGGAGGAGCGCGACCACGCGCTTCTGTTTATCAAGTACATGCAGAATAACGAAATAAAGGTTACTTTCGAAGCCATTGGCAAGCCGGATACCGTTATGAAGAAGCACATCGACGCACTCTGCGCCGGGTTGGAACACGAGCAGTTTGTGACCGCATCCATTCATACGATCTATGAAGCCGCTTACGAGGCAAAGGATTTCCGCACCATGCAGTTCCTTGACTGGTTCGTCAAAGAACAGGCGGAGGAGGAGACCAATGCCAACGACAACATCAAGAAGATGGAACTCTTTGGCACGGACAGCAAGGGCCTCTATATGCTCGATCAGGAGATGGGCACGCGGATGTATAACCCGCCGAGCCTGGTTCTCTAAGAAGTATTCAAACAATTGGCAGCATAACGGGAACCTGTGAAGCAACGGTAGATATTAATATATCGTGTTTGCTTCAAGCCAGCTGCCGGGGACAAATCAAAAGAAGCAGTTAAACGGCTGCCTTTAACCCACCGGAAAAATCCTGCGGACTTTGCCGGTGGGTTTTGCTTTTAAAAACGATCCACCGGATCATTTTTTTATCGCGGCTTCAAATCCAGTTAATCTGAACGGGCACAAAAAAGACCACCCGGCTGGATGGTCTTTTTTGTGGTCGGGGTGACTGGATTTTCCGCTTAGGCTGCGGCTTGCATGCGCTTCGCGCGGCGCAAGCGCTCGCCTGCGCTACCCCGCCGCGAAAAACGATCCACCGGATCATTTTTTTATCGCGGCTTCAAATCCAGTTAATCTGAACGGGCACAAAAAAGACCACCCGGCCGGATGGTCTTTTTTGTGGTCGGGGTGACTGGATTTGAACTAATTAAACTATGGTCAACATGCAACTATTACTGTTATAGTATGATAATATTGACACAATTTAACAACAAATCCAGTATTTGTATCGCAACATTAAGTTAATAATCATAACCCAATACATCAAGTGGGTTTTTGGGTGGGTTTGAGAATTTCGTCAAATCGATTTTCGATGTATTCCGCCTCTAGCAAATCGTCTCCATCAAACCGCTTTCCGTAAACACCTTCTGTATCCATGTTCTTTGAGTGACCGACTCGTTTTTTCTTCAATCCCTCCGGCATGTCGGAGGTCATGGACACAAATGTGTGCCGTAGCCCGTACATCGTAACGGGTTGCATGCCGTTCGCTTTGCATAGCCTCGCCCAGCTCTTTACGACGCACTCCGGTAGCGCGTGATCTCCGTTTTTCGCCGGGAAGATCCACGGCGAAATCATGCCGCGCCGCTTCAACGCCTCGTGCTGATCCTCCAATATGGCAAGCTCATATTTACCGAGACGGATAGACCTTTTCGCGTTGTCATTCTTTCCTGCGGTGATTTCATTATCTCGGTTTACCGACCTTCTGACGCTCAAAATCTCTCCCGATACGTCCGACCATTTCAGCCCAACCAGTTCGCCCGGTCTTAGCCCGGTAATAACTCCGAACTTGTATAGATTGACATACAGACCTTCTTTTAGCGCGAACAGCTTTGTGAGGTCATCCGGCTGCAGTATTTTCTTTCCGACAACGGGCGCGTTCTTCGGAATAACCACATCTTCTGTTGTGATCGTGGTATAACGATTCTTTCTGCACCACTTTACGAACGATACCATACAAGCTCGAATGAGCGATATGGTTTTCTTTGAAAGCCCATTCTTAAACGATGCATCGACAACGCTTTGCAGGTCTCCTTCGTTTAATGACCCGATCTTAATGTTTCCCAAGACGAATATGTGATTTTTCCAAAACGTAGCGGCTTGCCCTTTTGTTATCTTGCTGCTGATCGTATCAGCCCACTTAGGCCATAGGTCTACTACTTTTGTATTTTGATCAATCGTCGTGGACGCAAGCCATTCATCCGCTTTTCGGTTCGCCTCTGCTTTTCCGGCGCGGCCGGCTAACGACGATGTGAACGTTTTTCGAACGCCGTCTTTCTGCGCTTTAATCTGCCATCTATTCTGTTTTTCGAGCCAAACGGCGTTGTGAGTGCGGGTTGGCAATTATAACACCTCTTAGCAATTATTTTGTAAACGCATTAATAGTTACGGCGAGCGCTTCGCAGAGTGTTTTGTATTCTGGCTCTTCGACTAAAACCATTTTGCGTCCGTTTTTGTGTATGGTTATTGCATCACCGTTTATCAGGACTTTATCTGAATATTCGTTTAAGTTTTCCGAGAATTCTTTGTATGAAATTTCAATCATTTTGTATATCCTCCTGTTAAATCTTAAAATCTATTGCTGGATGTCACAATACAGCATAGCGACACATACAACCTCGTCTTTCGTTCCGGTCAGCGCTCTCTTGATTTTTACCGTTCCATAGTTCTGACCGTATACGGTTATGGTGTCCCCCTTAATTATCTTCGTTGATTCTTCCGGCCTATAATCCTCAACATAATATTCGTCTCTTCCAGCATAACACCTATATCCCGTTACGAAGCCGTTTCCCCAGCCAGCGTCCATAACCTGCTCCACCTTGGCTTTAATGGTGACGTATTCTCCAAAGTGTGCGGAAGGATCGCGCAGCGTGTCTTTATAAACAATGCTTCCGCACATCGCTTTAAGTTCCTCAACCGGGATGGGCGTGGGCGTGGGAGCCTCTGTCGGCGTTGGACTCGGTGATGGCGTTATTACTGCCGTTGGACTTGGTGTCGGCTCCGGCGCTTGAACTGATTTCCCGCCCTTTTGCGTATTATTTCCAAACAGACCAATGGCAAGTACTGCAACAATTGCCCAGAACCACCACTTCTTATAAACGGGCTTTTTGGGTTTCTGTTCTTCGGGTTCCATTTTTGTACCGCAGTTCCTGCAAAACGCTGAGTCTGTCTCGCTTCCGCATTTCGGACACTTCATGTTGGCCTCCCGTTATATTCTATTTTTTCAAGCGCGCTCACGGGATCTTCGCTGTCGATGTCCCCGCGCCTAAAATGCCTTATCTCGTGTTCTACGGCTTCCTTCTTCACTTCGTCGTTCAGATCTTCGTTCACAACAGCACAATCGTCAAACCCTTTTCTCTTGCAGAAAGCTCTCACTCTTGGCGGGAGCTTTATTTGCGTCACCCACACATCGTCCTTCGGCAAGTATTCGCTCATAACACCTCATTCGTCTTCGCGCTCGCGGTTCATTCGAAGTGCAATTTCCGTTATTGCGGCGACATCTGCCTTTGTGAGCTTTGAAGACGCGGAGAGTAGCACGCGCAGTTCTGGGTTTTTGTGCAAAAGCTCAACATCGTCTATTAACGACCTCGCCTCAAGGGTTGAGCTCGGCACGTAATCCGATGTTGGCGTTTCTTCTTTTCCGGTCAGATAGTCGATGGACACGTTGAAGAACTCGGCTACTTTATTCAACGAATCGATTGATGGCGCCGTCCCCCGGCTCCAGTAAGTAACGATAGCGGATGACAGGCCCATCTTCTTTGCGACCGCATTTGGACTAAGCCCGACTGCGGCGCATAGGTTTTTAAACGTTTCCCAAAACATGATCTCAATCCTTTCAGATCAGCCCTGAAATAAATCTACAAACATTTAGATTTACTATTGACAGTCTAAATGCATTGAGGTATACTTACCACAACGGGCAAAGATAAACCTCCCGTTGCTGGGCTGTTTGGCGGTATTATTGCTGGCACAATTAGTATAACTAAACATCACAGTACTGTCAATCTAAATATTTTCAAGGGGGTGATTTAGAATTGAGTATTAAGACGGCCATCTCGAACGCCGGGGTTTCCCAAGCGCAGGTGGCAAGGGACATGCGCGTTAATCCGTCCGCCGTAAGCGGGTGGGTTGCGGGGCGTTTCATGCCTACGGCAAAGAAACTGTACGAGCTTTCTGAGCGCCTAGGTTGCACGGTGGACGATCTTCTAAAGGAAGATGGAGGTGAAAAGGTATGAGTGGAACAATCGTTGTGCCAATCGAAGGGCGCAACACAAACAAAGGCAATCCTCCGAAGCATCCCGCATCGCCAAGATTCCGAGATATTTCCGATTGCGGGAGACAGTACCGCGAAAGTTTCGCCGCGCAACGCTCGTACATTAATTCGTTCGCGAGCAAAGCTTGCGGGAGTGGGGGCATCTTGTGAAGGTATTAGCTTATCTCGCAACGGCATCATACATCCTCGGTGCGGCTCTGTGTTCGGTGATGCTATGAATCAGAATCATTTGAAACTGCGCGGGAAGATGCGCGAAAAAGGGCTTACGATTGCGGACATCGCTAGAAAAGTTGGCCTCTCTGGGTCGTACATCAGCAACATCCTGTGCGGAAGATTCCGTCCGTCAATCGACCTCGCCTACGACATCATCAAGGCCGCCGGCGCAGACCCGAGTGAAATCTATAATCTATTTCCGCCGAAAGGAGAAGATCATGGAAGATAAAAAAATGCCGGGCGACGCTGGAACGTCGATCCCGACAAAGGAAACCATCACGAGTGATTCTACCACCGAAGACCTCAATCCGTCAAGCCCCATCACCAGACAAGCCCTCGACAAGCTCGAAGCGTTTCTGCTCGACGTTGGCGTGGATGTATGGATCGACTTCGGATATGACCGTCGAGGAAACTTCACCGGGCATACCATCAAGTCCGAAAAGTACAACCGATTCATCAAGAATTCCCATCGCGACGCGCTCGGCGAGTCCGCCGAAATCCTCAAAGAGATTCGGAGGGCAGAATATGACAATCGTGTTTACCAAGCATAAGCGCGTCATCGGAAAAAACGGCCGTCCGGCTACCCGCACAGAGGTCAAGGAATTCGCATTCGGCAGCACGAAGAAGCAGCAGCGTGAACGCATGGCCATCGCCGACCATTACAACAAGCGAGCGAGTGACGCGTATAGGTATGCCGACACCGTGACGCACTACGTTCCGTTCAACGGAGATCCTGGAGGGATGTTCTGATGGTGACAGAGCGTCAAGCGACCGCCGCAGTCAACAAAGAATTCAGCGGATACAATACCGCGATCAACTGCTACTGCAATAACCCGGATCATTACGGTTGTATGCGCGTCCCTCGTGCGCAGGAACTTTACTACGAGGCGAAAGAGCCAACGAGAGGCCGCAGGAATCGCGGGAAGGAAAAGCGGCACAGATCACCTTTCGAGCGTCGGAAGCGCAGGAAGCCGCGTTAAAACGCGCCAAATCTGCAATCGTTGCGGAGACAGGAATCAATCCGTCAGATCAGGCGGCGTTCGAGTATATTTTCCACCGCTACATGGAGGATTCGAATGGATGACGCTTACTCGTTGGATTATGAAAACAAGATGGTCATAGACGCGCTGTGGCACGATCACGCGGTGATCTTGCTCGCGGGCGAAGAACAAGAGGACGAGCAGGAGGAAGAAGAATGAAAATCATCAGCGTTGAATTTGCAAATTCTGCACGCGCATACAGCTACTATTGCTCGCTCGATGACGTATCAATCGGAGACGAACTATTATCGCCGGACGGCAAGGTTGTGACGGTCGTTAAGACCGACGTAGACCCCGCAAGCATCCCGGCGAACATCATGGCTATTCTCAAAACGATCACGGAGCGTGCCGAGGCTGTCCCGATTGCACCAGAATCCCGAGCCACTACAGAACCTTCTGCAGCTGCGCAGACCGACCTCATCACGGTCGTCCAGCTCCCTGTCATTGAAGACCAGCTCCGCAGTGTCAAGGAAGCATGGGACGGAAAACTGAGAACTGCGCTTTCGCTTCCATGCTCGCGTGAAACCGTTTCGACCATTAAAACCATCCGCGCAGACATGCGCAAGGAGTTTTTCGCGCTGGATGATCGCCGAAAGGAGATCAAGGAGATTGCCTCCGCTCCTATTCGGAAGTTTGAGGCAACGTTCAAAGATTGCATATCCGATCCGTTTACCAAAGCCGACGTTGAACTCAAAGAGAAGATCGATACCGTGGAGGATGGCCTGCGCGACAAGAAGCGCGTAAAGATCGAGGCACATTATAACGAGCGGCTAGCATCGTTAGGACTGGACTTCCCAACCTTTGCGCAGGCTGGCATCAAGGTTGGGCTTAGCGACACGGAATCCTCGCTCATCAAGCAGGTTGACGAGTTTACCGCTCGCATCGCAAGAGATATCGACGCGATCAAAGACCTGCCGTTTGCCGACGAGATCATCGTGGAATACAAGTCTTTCCTCGACGCATCTGCCGCTATAAAAATGGTCAACGCTCGCCACAAAGCTATGGAAGAGGTGCGCGTGAAGATGGACGTAACGCCCGTCTCCGCTCCGTCCATCCCCGTTCCTCCTCCGGCAGTTCCGCGCGTCATCGTTTCCACGAACACGGAGGAAAAGGCTTTCAAGACCTTCCGCGTTACCGGGAGTGATCGCAAGATCGACGCGCTGGTTCGGTTTCTTGAAGATGGTTGGTATGAATACGAGGTGATCGGCTGATGGAAAAGAACTTGCCGAAATTCCGGCTGCTTGAAGCCGACGAAATCGAAGTGCGCGTAAAACAGGTGAGCGAGAATGGAGCGACCGCGCTGCTCTATAAAACCGCCCGCACCGATATGGATATTCTTGACGAAACGGTAGGCGCGGATCACTGGTATTCCCAGTACGCCGAAATAAAGGGCAATCTATATTGCGGAATCGACATTGACGGTATTTGCAAGTGGAATTGCGGCGTTGAGTCGAAGCAGGACAGCGACGGAAACGAGAAGAAGGGCGAAGCGTCAGACGCATTCAAGCGTGCGGGTTTCTGCTGGGGCATCGGGCGTGAGTTATACACCTCGCCGTTCATTTTTCTCAAGACCAAGACGGAGAAAAACCAGTTCGGGAAACTCGTCGTTTCCAATTACGCGACGTTTTCCGTTAGTTCCATCGAGTACGATGACAAACGGCGAATCTCCAAGCTGTCGATCATAAACGACAAGACGGGCGAAATCGTGTTCACATTCACGGCGGGCGGAACTAAGCATCCTATTGTTGATCCGGACTCCGACGCTCCGGAAGAACCCGAAGAACCTAAAAGCTCCACGTTCGTTAATGACGAGGCCGCAAAACTCCGCAAACTGATTATCGATCTCGCGGCAAAGGCTGGACGCGACGAATCCAAGGCTCGAATGTTCGCGGAAGAATGGATCGAGCGCAGCACAAAGACGTTCGTCAAGTGGGACGATATGACCGTTGGTCACCTTGCCTCGGTTAAGGTCGAGCTTGCAAAGAAGATCGCGGGGAAATGATGCGCTGTAGATTCAGCAAGATTCGCGTCTTCCGCATCTCGCATGACGCTTGCAGGTTTGAGGCAGAGATTGGGGCGGATGAACAACGTCCGCTCCAAGCGTTCACCGACTCGCTCAACGGAAAGGACGCGGCGGCAGAGCTATCCGTGTGGCGTGATAAACGCTCAAACGACGCGAACGCCTACGCGTGGGTGCTTATGTCAAAAATCGCCGACGCTCTCACGCTGTCCGGCGCGGTTGTCACGAAGGATGAAGTCTATGTCGGAATGCTCAAGCGGTACGGTCAAGGCGACATCGTTAAGGTTCGACCAGACAAAGCAGACTTAATCCTACGCGAGTTTCCCTACAAGGAGCCACATGAAAAGCTGTACACGGAGAAAGACCAGTACTGGCGCGTGTGGGTTGGAAGTTCGAACTATGACACCCGCGAAATGAGCATCTTTATCAAGGGAATCATCGAAGACGCAAAGGAACTTGATATCGAGACGATGACTCCCGCCGAGATTGAAAAGCTCATGCAAGACTACGAGGCTCGATATGGCAAAGCATAGGCAGACCAAAGCAACCGACATAAACCCCGCCGTAAAGAAGATCGTCTGGGAGCGCGATTGCGAGTGCTGCATCATCTGCGGATCGATCTACGCCGCGCCGGAAGCGCACTACATTCCGAGAAGCGCGGGCGGGCTTGGGATCGAGCAGAACATCGTCACGCTCTGTCGCGGCTGTCACGACCGATTCGATGCTATGGTAGATCGGTCTTGGATGCGAGACGCGATCAGGAACTATCTCGTATCCAAGTACCCGGAATGGGACGAAAAGAAACTGTATTACAAAAAATTCAACTTCTAGGAGGAAATATGAAAGCATACAAAGGGTTTAACAAAGACCTTACCTGCCGAGGATTCAAGTTTGAAGAAGGAGAAGAGTTTGAAGAGCCGACAGCAGACCTTTGCCGTTCAGGATTTCACGCATGCGAGTATCCGTTAGACTGCTTCAACTATTACTCTCCCTCGGATAGCGTCTATCACTCGGTTGATTTGGATGACGTAAGCGAACAGCGCGAAGCAGACACGAAGATTGTAGGCAAAAAGATCACTATTGGCGCGCGGGTTGACTTTGCCGGGCTCGTCAGAGCGGCAATCGAATACACGGTTGAGCGAACCCACAGGGTTGATGGTGGGAGCTCCAACGAGAGGCAGGGCGCGGCATCGTCCACAGGCGATCAGGGCGCGGCATCGTCCACGGGCGATCAGGGCGCGGCATCGTCCACAGGCTATCAGGGCGCGGCATCGTCCACAGGCGATCAGGGCGCGGCATCGTCCACAGGCTATCAGGGCGCGGCATCGTCCACAGGCTATCAGGGCGCGGCATCGTCCACAGGCTATCGGGGCGCGGCATCGTCCACAGGCTATCTGGGCGCGGCATCGTCCACAGGCTATCAGGGCGCGGCATCGTCCACAGGCGATCGGGGCGCGGCATCGTCCACAGGCGATCGGGGCGTGGCATCGTCCACAGGCGATCAGGGCGCGGCATCGTCCACAGGCTATCAGGGCGCGGCATCGTCCACAGGCGCAAACTCTGTCGCCGTAGCAATCGGTCGCGAATCTTCGGCAGAGGTTACAAGTTGCAGTTCTATTGCATGCGCTCTCGGAAAGGACTCGCGCGCAAAAGGATCGCTTCACTCTTGGATCGTTCTTGCGGAGCGTGGAGATTGGAACGGTCACGCATATCCAATTTTGTCCGTAGTTTCGGTTGAAGTAGACGGAGAAACGATCAAGCCTGATGTGTTTTATAAGCTCGAAAACGGGTCGATCATAGAGGCGCAGATATGACATACAAAAACAGCGACATCATCCTCTGCGCTCCCGGAATCGGGCGGACGTTCTTCGAGGCCGAGAAAACGCATTCTACCTTCACGCTTGACCGCGACTTTCCCGAGGGTGCTGACCCGATCCGATTTGTCCGCGATCTAGTAGAGATCAGGGTGAGCAAACAGTATCGGTACATCCTCGTGCCGAACGTCCAGCCAATCCACGACGAGTTATATAAGCGCGGAATCGAATTTTTGACCGTCATGCCGCGCGAGGAAGAACTGAATGAATGGATGAAGCGGTGGTTGAAAGCGGGAGCAAGCGCGGAAGTCATCAGCTCTCGCGTATCGACAATCAGAACCGTATACCGCTACAGCGGAGAGGTTCCGATTATTCTGCTCTCATCAGACGAATGGCTCGGAAACATCCTCGAACAAAACCCCGCTACGGACGCGGACGAAAATAATAAATAAGGAGCAAATAATGCACAGAAATGGTTCTTGGAAGCAATGGCAAAAAGACATCGTAGAAGATAAGTATCCGACTCTACGCTCTTCCGAAATAGCGCCACTGATTAATCGATCTAAAGGAGCGATAGACCACTATGCAAGCCGAAACGGTATATCGAAGAAACCAGAGGCCACGCGAGCACACAGGTCCGAATCTAGGCTTGGAGCTGGTACGCCAAATTTCAACGGATACCGAAGAAAGATGTCAAAGGGATATGTCGGTCTATATATTCCAGAGCATCCCGACAGCGGGAAAGACGGGATTGTAATGGAACACAGGATAATCGCCGAAAGATTGCTCGGAAGAAGACTAGAAAGTAACGAGATCGTTCACCACAAGAACGGAATCAAAGCCGACAATAGGCCAGAGAATTTAGTAATAATGCGCCGGGGCCAGCACTCGGCGATGCACAACAGCGAAAGGAAAAAAGCACAGTGAATAAGTTATTTTTAACCGGGAATTTATGTTCCGACCCAGAGGTGCGCTCCACCCAGAACGGCGTAACTGTCGCTTCGTTCACCATCGCAGTAAACCGCAAATTTGCACCGCAGGGCGGCGAGCGCCCGACAGACTTCTTTCGCATCAACGCTTGGCGCGGTCTTGGCGAGTCCTGCGCGCGTTACCTGACAAAAGGCAAGAAATGCGCTGTCATCGGCGAGTTACAGGCGCGCACCTACGAAGCCAAGGACGGAACCACGCGCATGTCACTGGACGTTCAGGCGGACGAGGTGGAGTTCCTTTCGCCGAAGCAGGATAGTGCGGGGCCCCACGAAGACACGCAGGACATGGCAGGTTTTACCGACATTCAAAGCGATGACATCCCATTCTAGGAGGTTACATGGACTACTCATTCAACACAAAACTCGCCGAACAATACGGCGTAGAGGAAGCCGTGCTGCTGAACCACCTTTACTTCTGGATTCAGCACAACACGGCGAACAAGAAACACCTTCACGACGGACGCTACTGGACATACAACAGCGCACAGGCATTCACGGAGATATTCCCGTTCTGGAGCAGACAGAAGATCGACCGCATGATACAAGGCCTTCGCGAGAGCGGAGCAATCATCGTTGGGAATTACAACGAAAGCGGTCAGGACAGAACGCGCTGGTTTTCGCTTGCTGAATCCGTTGTTGCCATTGCTGAAAATCGACCAACCCATTGCTCAGAATTGAGCAACTCATTGCCCAAAAGTGAGCAACCATTACCAGATAGTAAACCAGATATAAACACATATACTCTCTCTACTTCGGATTTTGAGACGTTCTGGAAGGCTTACCCGAAGAAGAAATCAAGAGACGCGGCAAAGAGAGCATTTGAGAAACTTGCGCGGTCGAAGTCCGCTCCTACCATCGACAAGTTGATTGGATCGGTAAGCGAGCACCTGAACACGCCGGAGTGGAAAAAGGATGGCGGTCAATACATCCCCTACCCCGCCACGTATCTCAACGCCGGAAGCTACGATGATGAAATCGTGTCGAGTCCGCAGGAAAAACCGAAAGCGAAGCCTGCTCCGATGATCGACGAGAAAGGAAACCTATTGGATGGGACTTCTAGTCGATAGTTTTGCAGGTGGCGGCGGTGCCTCCACGGGGTTCAGGCTCGCGCTGGGGCGTGATGTTGATATTGCTATCAACCATGACCCGAAAGCGATCAGGATGCACACGGTCAATCATCCGGGCACGAAGCACTATTGTGAGTCGGTTTGGAACGTTGACCCGCGTGAGGCGTGCGGAGGGCAAGCGGTTGATGTTGCCTGGTTCTCGCCGGACTGCAAGCATTTCAGCAAAGCCAAGGGCGCGGCGCTCGTTGATAAAGGCATACGCGGACTTGCGTGGATCGTCCTGCGATGGGCGGGGACGGTAAGGCCGAGCGTCATCATCCTCGAAAACGTCGAGGAGTTTGTGACATGGGGGCCAGTGCGCAAGGGCAAGCCGATCAAGTCGCGCAAGGGCGAGACGTTCCGGCAATGGCTTTCTCAGTTGGAGGCGCTGGGATGTGTCGTGGAGTATCACGAGCTGATAGCCGCAGACTATGGCGCACCGACGAGCCGCAAACGCTTTTACCTCGTCGCGCGGTGCGACGGGAACCCAATCGTGTGGCCTGAACCGACACACGCCAGCCCTGAAACGCTGGACGCCGCGAGCGGATGGAAACAACCGTTGCGCACGGCAGCAGAGATTATTGATTGGTCATTACCATGCCCGTCCATATTCGCAAGCAAGCAGGAGATCAAGGCACAGTATGGCGTGAACGCGGTGCGTCCGCTGGCAGATAACACGCTTAAGCGCATAGCGCGCGGGATTGACAAATTCACGATCAAGAGCGCCAAGCCGTTCATTGTCGGGGTAAATCACAGCACGACCGAGGAGAACCGTGATTTGTTCCGGGGCGGTGACGTTGGGAAGCCATACGGCACAATAACCGCGAAAAATGGCAACGGGATCGTCAATCCTACAATACAGCCGTTTATTGTACAAGGCAAGTTTGACAACCAAGCACAATGCATCGAAAAGCCACTGTCAACCATCACTTCGGTCGGAGCGCACGAGTTATGCGAGGTCTCCATGATGGCAATCGGACAGACAGGGTTTGCATCAGACCGCATCTATGGCGCGGATGAACCTGTGAAAACGATTGTGAGCAAAGCCGAACAGTGCATGATATCGCCGTCGCTCATCCAGTATCACACCGAGCAGAGCGAAAAAGTGCGCGGTCAGTCGCTCGCCGAACCCGTCATGACGGTAGACGCGGCAAACCGATATGGATTCATCACTGCGCATCTGTCGGAGTTCTACGGAAACGCGCAGGACGGATTGCCGCTGGTTGATCCGCTTCACACGATAACCTCAAAAGACCGCGAAGCGCTGACCGTCGCGCACGTCGCAGAGTTCAAAGGACAGGACAAAGGGCAGCGCGCGGAAGATCCACTCAGGACAATCACGGCATCCGCAGGAGAGTTTGGAGCGGTCAAGACGCGGGTGGAGCGGTACTTGCCCGGAACGGATATGTGTTACTGGGCAGATGTTCGCGACATGCTCAATCGGTTCTGTGGCTACACCCTAACGGATGACGAGGTATTACTCATCAATCTGCTGGGCGCATGGTATTTCATCGCAGACATCGGCCTGCGCATGCTGTCGCCGCGAGAGCTATTCAACGCACAGGGAGCGCCTGCCGATTACATCATCGACAGAGACGCAGACGGAAAGCCCTATGCAAAGTCAGAGCAGGTCGCGCGGTGCGGCAACATGGTTTGCCCACCAGTAGCGGCGGCGCTTATATCAGGAAACGCGCCGAGTAGCGCGCGGAGAAAGAATGTTGCATAGAATGCGAGGTGATTCCAGTGAGTAATGCAATATCTGACGCTGAACGCTCAGTTCTTGGCTCTGCGCTGATCGATTCTGCCTGTCTCCCCGTGGTATGCGGGGAGATGGTGGATGAAGATTTCACCTCGGCGCAAACGCGCGAGGTATTCAAGGCGATAAAGAGCCTATGGAGCAGCGAGTCCGCCGTCGATCTGGTCACTCTGTCAACAGAGCTTGAGTTAAAGGGCAAGCTCGAACGCACCGGAGGAATGGATTTCCTCACCGATCTCGTGACATTCGTACCGACTTCGGCAAACGTCCGCTATTACATCGAATCAGTGCAGAGCGCGAGAAAAGCCAGAACGTTCATTGCTGGCATGAAAAAGGCGGTATCAGAAGCCGGAAGCGGCGAGGACGCATATGTCGATACCGCACGGTCCGTGCTGAGCGAGGTAGGTTCAATCGGATCATCCGGCGTTGTCCGGATAGAAGATTGCTTGCCAGAGGTGACAAACCGACTAGGCGACAACTCGCGAGGGATTCCAACGGGGTTTAGGTTGCTTGATGCGTACACGAGAGGGCTATATCCGGGGCGGTTGTACATCATCGCCGCTCGCCCTGGTATCGGAAAGACGGCGCTCGCGAGCAACATCTCCGCAAATCTTGGGCGGATGGAACGAACCGTGCTGTTCTGCTCGCTGGAAATGTCGGCGGTCGAAGTGTCCGAGCGCATCAATCTGTCTGAGGCCATGATCGATCCTTATGGGGCGTACCGAGGCGAAAGCAAGGCCGTCAACGCGATCCTTGACACGCAGAGCAAGATATCGAAGTGGAAGCTGTACATTGACGACCGCGCCAGCCTCACGGTAGATCAGATCATCGCACAGGCGTACAAGGTCAAACAATCCGCTGGGAAACTAGACTGCATCGTAATCGACTACTTGCAGCTCATCCGAACACCGGTGAGAAAAAACAGCACGCGAACCGAGGACTTGGGCATGATAACGCGTTCACTCAAAATCCTGTCTCGCGAGATCGAATGTCCGGTGGTGGTGCTGTCTCAGTTGAGCCGGCAGTCGGTCGGAAGAAGGCCGGTAGTTTCAGACCTTCGCGAGAGCGGAGCGATTGAACAGGACGCGGATGTCATTCTCATGCTGCACCGAGAGGACGAATCGCCGGAATGCAAAGAAACGACGCTCATCATCGGGAAAAACAGACACGGGCGCACGGGTGACATCGATCTCGTATGGAACCCAGCGTGGACACGGTACACGGATGAAGCATTTAAGGACGTACAAATCCCGAAAGGAGTTTTTGACGAATGACCGAAGCGCAAGAGCAAACAGCACTTTTCAGATGGGCGGCCTACGCATCTGGAAAATATCCAGACCTTGTTTTGATGTTCCATATCCCAAATGGAGGGACAAGAGACGTGATCGAGGCGAAGCACCTAAAAGATCAAGGCGTGAAATCAGGGGTCCCGGACATCTTCATCCCATCCGCTAGAGGAGAATATCACGGAATGTTCATCGAAATGAAATCTGAAAAAGGCCGCGTATCGGATCAGCAACAGAATTGGGTCGACCGTCTATCCGACGAAGGATATTTGACTGTTGTGTGCTACGGATTCGAACAAGCAAAAGACGAAATAGAACGCTATTTGCAGAAAGGCAAAAAATGAACGCAGACATGAAGCGGATCACAATCGCATTCGCCATCGGGTTTTTCACATGCATGGCACTGATGCTCGCGAACATCGTCACGGTTCTGGCAATCGTCAAGATGTGGTTCGCGTGGTGAAGCCCGTGTACATTCTCAACGTCCTCGACTACGCCGAACTGGAACGCCTGCAATCGCTTGGCATGAAGCGCGTCCTCTGCGACTTCAACGGCACTCGATGGGCTTACGGCGACGCGGGAGTGACCGAGAAACTCAAGAAGGGCGTACTGCTGTGCGTTACGCCGTTCGATGATTCGTTTGTGATTGAAGACGCGCTGAAAGGAGCACCAAATGCCGAAGTACATTGACGCTGATGAATTGCTATTGAGACTAAAGGGGACAACCTTCATCGACAACGACCAGTATTGCGACGCGCTGTTTAAGTTGGTCGAGAACTTTCCCGCCGCGCCCGTTCGTCCAGAGGTGCAGATCGCGGAGATGGAGCGGAAAAATCCCCTCATCGTCTTTGAAGCCATCAAGGGCATGAGCGTGTGGGAATTGATCGATTTCATGATGGATTTTCAGGATTGTTCTTGTTGCAAAAATCCGAACTACCACTGTTACGATCACAGGGATTGCAGGGATTGCCTATTCGATATGCTGAACAGCCCGTATACGAAGGAGGACGGAGAATGAAAAACTATAACGGGTATGTAAGTGTAGATGCGTTGATGAAGTACGCACATAACCACGTTGGAGGAACGATTGATTCAAACGACATTGCGAGGTTTCCGAGAGCGAATGTAAAAGAAGTATCGAACGAACAACAGTCATTGGAAATGATATTCGATCTACCTTTCGACCGCCTCCGCGAACTCGCATCCGCAGAGCGCGAGGGGCGCGTGGTGGTGCTGCCGTGCAAGGTTGGAGATACAGTCTGGTGTTTGCGGAATTATTGCGGAACGATTCATCCTAGATGCGGGATTGTAAGCGACATAATATTTCATGATCGTTGTGGTGTTAGCGTTGTTGTTTTTAATATCGGTCGCGGGAAATGGGGCGAGAAAGTTTTCGCATCGTACAAAGAAGCCGCCGCCGCACTTACGTCTAGCGCGGGAGAGGGAGAATAGATGAAAAAACATAAAAGTAAGACAGACCAAGAAAACGAGTTTATCGCTCAAGTAGAATCGGTTGGAGTGGAGCGCTGGTGGGTAACTTATGAGCGCGGACATTGGTACTACGGAGTCTGTCTCAAAAACGGAGAAACGCGATACTGGACAGACCTCACGGATGCGAGCGTCAATAGGATTTGCGCCGCTTTTGCGGGGAAGGGAGAGTGACGCGGATGAGAAGAAAATGCGCATACAGGGAATTTGACACAGCGCAGATCGGATACTGCTTGCTGGTTGCTGGCGAAATGGCATCCGCACCTTATTGCGTTATCGAAAGGGAGGATGGAACGATGGCTAGAATTTCGATCGATCGCGTTCAGTTTTTGGATATCCCGCAATGGTCGAAGGTATATCCGATTTACTGCGAAGCTCAAGTTTTACAAATGCGCAAAGAGGAGGAACAGCCATGAGTGAGCAGGAAGCAATTAAAATCATTCAGGATCACATGCGAGTTCACCGCATCGGAGAATATCCGCACATCAAATTAGGGGAAGCTTTAGTCAAGGCAATAGATGCGCTTAATTCTGCGGACGAAGCGGAAAGAGACATTGAGTTACTCGCGGGAGAGGATACTTCTGGGGAAAAGTGCAATATATGTGCCCACAATCCAAACGATAAGGGGTGCGAGTTAGATGGATCGCAATTTGATGATGATGGAGAGTGTCATTTCAAATGGCGTAGAACAAAGTGGGCAACTACTGCCCTCCGCGCCCAGCAGGAGCGGGAGAACCCGCTGACGCTGGATGAATTGCTGGGTATGGATGACAAACCAGTTTATGTGCAGAAAGGTTCTGGCGAGCATGGATGGGCTATCGTGGTTATTGACCATTACGCCAACGGCGCACATTCGCTTTATCTTATAAGCGACGAACTCACGTCAGACGGAATGAATGAACCGTTTGAACCAGACGAAGACTTTATCAATATGGAGTACAACGATCCAGCCGGACACTTCGGGCTGCGCGTCCTCGGATGGAGAGCCTACGCTACCGAGCCGAAAGAGGTCAGCCCCAAAATGTGGGGCGAGCCGAAAGGAGATCATCATGAGTGACTACATCAAGCGCGAGGATGCGCTAGGTATGTTTGATAACTCAGACGGAATAACGTACCCGCAGGAAGTCATTCAGAAGGCGTTGAACGCCATCCCCGCCGCCGACGTTGTGGGGGTCGTGCGGTGCAAGGATTGCGATTACGGT
Organism: Christensenella sp.; assembly: GCA_034926785.1. Taxonomy (GTDB): domain Bacteria; phylum Bacillota; class Clostridia; order Christensenellales; family CAG-138; genus UBA7703. The sequence goes on along the minus strand of JAYFQU010000018.1, from coordinate 101,582 downwards.
ATGTCGCCAGAAAACGGGTATGAATCATGTTTGGCTACAGAGGCGATTCATCAGCCGGATTTCTATTGTGCGTTAGGCAAGCGCAAGGACGGTGACGCATGATTAAGCCGAGCAAGTGCACGAAGTGCAGAAAAGAACCTGATTGTTCCGTTGGGCGCATAAGCAATATAAGATCAATATACGAGCTTATTTGCTGGGGAAATAAGGATGGCGGTTTCCATCTTTATGCGCAAGCTAGAACCCGCCTCGGCGCGATCCTTCGCTGGAACTGGCGGTGCTTCTGGGAGAAAAGACGGATAAGGAGGAAATCGAAATGAGACTGATTGACGCAGATGCGGTAGAACAAAAGTTGGTTGAAAAATACGTCCACTTAAAAGATTGTAGCGATGCGATAGATGTAGTCCGGGAAATGGTTCAAGCTATGCCAACCATCGGCACCGACGAAAACTGGACACCGTGCGCGGAGCGATTGCCGGAGAACGAAAAAAATGTGTTGCTTTCGTGCAGAACCGATAGAGGACGCGACTACACTTGCAGAGGGCATTACGTTGAGAAGTACACGAAAGAAATCGGATGCGCCGATGACCTGGAGGCAGACTACGACGATGAAACCGACAGGAACTACTGTCCCGAAGGGTTCTATGAAAATATCGAAAACTGGGGAGACTACTCGTTTGTCTATATTAACGACACCGTCCTCGCATGGCAACCTCTGCCCGAACCCTACAACCCCGATCATATTGTTAACGTCAACAAAGAGATCGTTGAGCCGTGGACGGGCGAGAAGAAAGGTGAGGACGAATAATGGGTTGGTTAGATAGACTACTTGGAAATGTTTGCCCTGATTGCGGGGGAACAAACCTTTATCTCGCGCGAACGTCGCCGATGGAGGTATGGGCTTGCAGAGATTGCGTTGCGAAAGGTCGAGAACGACTTGCGGAACAAAGAGAATTGCAGAGCTTGCGTGAACGCGTCGAGCGTCTTGAAAGGCGGTGACCACGATGGCGAATGAACCGAAGCTGAAACCGTGCTGCGGACAAGTGGCGGAAATAAAGTATTTTGCTGGACTATACGGAAACAAAATATATCAAGTTCCGCACTATGAAATCAAATGCGCTATCTGTTTTAGCGGCGTACATGTTGATGTTTTGAAGCTTACCGAAAGAGGTCGAGACGAAGCCAAAAAACACGCTATAAATCTTTGGAACAGGAGGAACGCCTATGGAACAGCGAAATGAGCCGACAACGGAAGAGATCGTAAATGAAGCTAGGCGCGTTATGTCTGGTTCGTGGGGTTGCGCTGGTTGCGGCATGAGAACAACGCTAAGACAATCCACCGACCGACTCGAATCCCAACAGCGCGAGATCGCGGAACTCACCGCCGAGCGCGATACCGAGAAAGCGAGAGCGGATGCGGCGGAACTCGCAAGAGATATTCTAGCCGGAATAATCAAAGACATGGAAGAACCTAAGGCATTTGCGTCCTCGACATTTACCATCGATGGACGTGGTGAGAAAGGAAAGGCGACGGAATGAACACGTTGAGTAAGCCGAAACGGGATATAACGCTCGGAGAGGTGCAGGACGAGTGCAAGGTAAAATCGTGCGGTGAGTGCAAATATACAGACGTTTGCCCGTATCAGAACGGAATATGCCCGCAGAATATCGACCTCACCGACCCGCCGCGATTCTCCGACGAGGCGATGGAATTTTTTAAATGGTGGTATGATCGTGGAGCAAAAAAAGCCGTAAACACAAATAGTTATGAGCACGGTGCGATTATCATTTTTGAGGATTTTAATCAACGACAATTAGGGAACGCGCAGGTATTTTCAATCATTGAAGAAATCAAGCATAACGGAAATGAAGTTGACCTCGCGGAACTGCCGTGGAAGGAGGGCGACAAGGAATGAACAAGGTAATTCGCAAGACGGATGATGGGTGCGTGTACGTGACCATCGGGAACCGCAGACTGGTTTTCAAGGATGGGAAGTTCGTGTACGCGTACAATTTTGTGAATCCTATTTGGAGGTGAACGATTGACCAACGCCGAACTAAGCCGTCTCTATCACCTTAACAGGGATATAGAGCGGATACAGGAAAGAATAGACGAGCTGGAATCCGCCGCAGAGAGCGTAACGGCGAGCATAACCGGAATGCCCGGCGGCGGGACGATATCGGACAAGGTTGCGTCCGGCGCGGTTGAAATCACTGCCATGAAGTTGAGGCTTGGGGCTGCGAAACTGGATGCACTCGCTGAACAATGCCGACTTACGGCGTACATTGAGGATATACCAGACCCGCTCATGCGGCAGATCATGCACTATCGGCACGTTAGCGGGTACGGGTGGGAACAGGTCGCGGCGCACATCGGAGGAGGAATGAGCGGGGAGAGCTGCCGAAAGGCTCATTACAGATACCTAAACCCGTAAATCCTGTCACGGTTTGTCCGTTCTGAAAATCGTATAATAGAGAAGTAGAGATGCACACAAGGGCGACCGAGAGGCCGCTCTTTTGTTTTGCACCATTACGACTAGCGCGAATACGAGGTGAGACCATGCCGCGCGATATTAGATGCTTATGCGCCTGCTGCCGCGCGGACTATGAGCGGGCGGGCTACGAGATTATCCCTGTTATACCCGTCAAGCGGGAGCCGTGCGACAAGTGCGACCGACCGGGGATGAATGTGGAGATCAGACAGACTGTTCGCCCGAAAGTGGTTTTCGTGTGCTCGCCGTTCGGCGGATTGGTTGAGAATCAGGAACTCGCCGCGAAATACTGCGCGCGCGAGGTTGCGGCGGGAAATGTGCCTTTCGCCCCGCATCTCTTTTACACGTGGTTCATGTCAGAAGCGACGGAAAGAGACAAGGCGATCAGGCGCGGGATTGAAATGCTCTATCGGTGCGACGAGGTTCACGTCTACGAAGAACCGACACAGGGAATGAAACGGGAGATCGCGGCGGCAATCGCCAAAGGAATAAAAGTTGTGTATATGGAGGCGTAATGACCGACATCACATTTACCATGCCGCAAGAGCCGGAGCGGTTCGAGCTGCATGCGTTTGCCGATTGGCATCTGGAAGACCCGAACTGCAATGAGAAGATCATCCGAGAATGGATCGAAACGGTCAGAACAAGGGATAACGCATACTGCATACTCAACGGAGACTTATTGAACACGGCGTTAAAAACGTCTGTCTCTGACATATACCGCGAAAGATTGTCTCCGATGGAGGCAATGAAGTATTTAATAGCACTTTTAGAGCCGATCAAAAGCAAGATCATTTTTATTGACGAGGGAAACCACGAGGCAAGGTTATCGAAAGACACGAGTATTCACATGCTCGAAATGGTTGCGAGGGAGCTGCAAGTTCCGTTCGTGGAAGAAGGGGCGGTTATTTACATTCAATGCGGAATGGACGAGGAGCAACGCCATCCTGAAAGACGGATCGGATATGTAGTGTACGTCACGCACGGAGCCGGAGGCGGAAGGACAGAGGGCGGGAAGTTCAACGCGCTCGCTCAATTGGCCTCAATCGTGGACGCTGACATCTACATCCACTCGCACGTACATCTGCCGGGCGCGTTCAAGCGAAAGTATTATAGGCCGAACTCAAACACCAAGACTACAAAGAGCGTGACTAAGTTGTTTGTGAGCACGGCATCGGCATTAGAGTACGGAGGGTACGGGCGGAAGATGAAGTATGCGCCATCATCCACGGACAATCCAGTGATCTATCTGGATGGGCGCAAGAGACAGGCGGACGCATTGGTGTAATGGCTAAAAACTTTGCTAAAGCGTTCTACGCATCCAAGGCATGGAGATCGTGCAGAGCGCAAGTATTAAGGCGCGACCTGTACACGTGCGCGTACTGCTACGGTAGAGCACAAGAGGTGCATCACAAGATAGAGCTCACGCAGAAGAACATCAACGACGAGAACATAACATTGAATCAGGACAACCTCATAAGCCTGTGCCACGACTGCCATACAAAGATAACAAAGGGCATGGGTGATGTGAAGGATGGGTATGTGTTCGACGAGGAAGGGAATGTAATACAGGCGTGGACCCCCCCGTTCGACGAAGCCGTGAGAGTCAGCCGTGAACCGAGTGCCTCTCACGCCTAGTACTGACTACGCGCGCACGAGACCCCCTCCCCCAACGGAGAAAGAGATATGAAGAACACAAAACAGACCCGCGTTGATGCGGAATACGCCAGAATATCGGAACTTCTGGTTGACCTTGACGAGAAGAAGCGCGAAATGATTGACGGCCTCATTCGCCGGGCGGCATATCTGCGGATCGTGCTGGAAGACGCAGAGGACGACATCACGAAAAACGGAATGGTCGAGAGCTTCTCGCAGTCTGACAAGGCACAGCCCTACGAGAGGTTGCGCCCGGTTGCAAACATCTTTTCATCGACCACGAAAAACTATCAGGCCGCCATGAAACAGCTCATCGAAGCGTTACCGGAGAAAACGCAAAAGAGCGCGGCAGAGGAAATAAAAAAGTACATTGAGCGGAGGTAGGCAATGAACTGGCCGAAAGCGTACCTCGATTCGATACGCTCCGGCGAGACTGCGGCCTGCGAAAAGATCAAAGCTGTATACGGGCGGGAGGTCGGGTGGATTGAGAATCCGCCAGATGACTTCCCGTTTTACTTTGACGAAGAAGCCGGGGAACACGTTATCGGTTTCATCGAGAAGTTTTGCAAACACTATGAGGGCAGATGGGGCGGGCGACCGATTCAGCTAGAGCCGTTCCAAAAGGCAAAGATTCAGCTCATCTTCGGGTGGAAAGAAAAGTTAACCCGCCTACGCAGAATCCGCGAGGTAGTAGACATCCGCGCTAGAAAGTGCGGCAAGTCCACAGAGTCTGCGGCAATCGAGCTGAACATGCTGCTGAACGACGGAGAAAACGGAGCGAAGATTTACTGCACCGCGAATAAAAAAGAGCAGGCCGACATCATTTTTGAGGCCGCCGTGAACATGCGGGCGCAATCTCCGGCGATTTGTGCGATTACGAAGAAGCGACAAAACGACATCTATTTTCCGGACACGTTCTCGTATATCCGATCAATCGCCGCCGACACCAAGACGATGGACGGACTCAACGCGCATTACTTTTCGCAAGACGAATTCCACGAAGCGCACGACCGCAAGATGTACGACGTGATGAAGCAGTCGCAGAGCGCGCGCGAACAGCCATTAGCCGGGCTCATATCAACGAACGGGTTTGTTAGAGAGGGATTCTTTGACATCCAGTATGACTACTGTTCTCACGTCGCGATGTGGGATGAAGGATTCCAAGACTACCGAACGCTCCCGCTCATCTACGAGCTGGACAGCCGCGAGGAATGGACGGACGAGTCCTGCTGGGAGAAAGCGAACCCGGGACTTGGAAAAATCAAGTCGATTGACTTCCTGCGGGAGAATGTCGAAAGAGCAAAGCGCGATCCATCGTTTCTTCCGACCGTACTCACAAAAGATTTTAACATCCCGGAGAACACCTCCGCCGCGTGGCTGACCTACGAAGACGCGGTAAACGAAACGAAGATTGATCCCGAATACGTCAATCACTCTTACGCTGTCGGCGGGTGCGACCTATCGTCTACGACGGACTTAACCTGCGCGACCCTGCTAATCCGCAGGCCGAACGATGAAAATTTCTACGTCCTGCAACACTACTTTATTCCGGAGAAGCGCGTTAACGACACGGAAGCATCGAGTAAACGAGAAGCACCGTACAGGCTATGGGCGACTCAAGGGTGGGTGACGATCTGCGACGGAGCAAAGGTTGACTTCCATGCGGTGACGCAATGGTTCACGAGCATGGTAAATGAGCGAGACATAAGGCCTCTGTGGATTGGGTACGACGCTGCTCTATCCGGTTATTGGGTACCCGAGATGCAATCTTATGGGTTCGACCTAGAGAAGATTCGGCAGGGCCCGTACACATTTACCTACCCCATGAAGACCCTAGGCGGGCTGTGCGAAGAACATAAGATCATCTACGACAATAATCCCATACTCCGCTGGTGCCTGCTGAACACGGGCGCGAAGACGCTGAATAAAGACGGGATCAACTCGATACAGCCCGTTAAGACGGGAAAGACAAAACGCATTGACGGCATGGTAAGCCTACTCAATGCGTTTACTTGTTATCAAAACCATGAAGAAGAATATCTACGTTATGTGAGGTGAGAATGTGACATTCAGAGATGCAGTAAGCTCGGTTTTCGGGAAAGTCAAGAACAGGAGCACCTCCGCATGGCGAGAGATCGGCGGGTTTACCGCGAGCTTTTCCGCGTTTGGAAGCGATGTCTACGCGAACGAAATTGCAAGATCGTGTATCAGAACGCTATCCGACCACCGTTCCAAGGCAAACGTAAAGGTGTTGCGGAATAAAATGCCGGGCGATCTCAAGCTCCAGAAGATGATCGAGAACAGGCCGAACATCTACATGAACGGCAAAGACTACCTATATAAAATCAGCTCTACCTTGGAGCGGTACAATACCGCATTCATATTCATCAACCGTGACGACGCGGGAACGTGCGTCGGCCTTTACCCGATACCCAACTGCGGGTCAGAGGCGGTTGACTACGAAGGGAAGCTGTTCATCAAGTTCTACCTCCCGAACGGAACGCAGCTCGTCGCGTCATGGGAAGACTTGATTGTCCTGCGGAAAGACTTTTGCGGTTCCGACATTTACGGAGATGACAACTCCGCTATTTTGACCAGCATGGAGCTTCTGACCACGACGAGCGAGGGCATGGCGAACGCCATCAAGTCAACAGCAAATCTCCGAGGGATCATCAAGACCACAAAGGCGATGCTCTCACCGGAGGACAAAAAGAAACTGCAAGAGTCTTTCGTCACGGACTATCTCGCCCTGGAAAATTCGTCCGGCATTGCGGTATTGGACGCGCAGCAGGACTTCACGCCCGTTTCGATGCAGCCGCTCATCGCGAACTACAAGAACGTCGAAGAACTGCGAAACAACATCTACCGCTACTGGGGAATGAGCGAGAAGATTGTCACCTGCGCAGCAAGCGCGGATGAGAGAGAAGCGTTCTACGAGCGGCACGTTGAGACGTTCCTGCTTGCCTTAAGCCTTGAACACACCAACAAGGTGTTCACTGACAGACAAAGAGGACTCGCGACGCAGATAATCTTCGAGTCGAACCGCATGAGCTATATGTCCATGCAAGAAAAACTCGCGCTCGTTGCGATGGTTGACCGAGGGGCTCTTACCCCGAACGAGTGGAGGCAAGCCTTGAACCTCGCGCCGATAGAGGGCGGCGATGCGCCATTACGAAGACTAGATACGACTACTGTTCCAGAGGCGGACGGAACAAAGAAGGAGGACAACGGAAATGCCGACAAAGACGGGCAGGGAGTACCGAGCAATGAACCTGCTGCTGCCGGAGACGGACAAGCGGCTCGATAGCGATTTTTATGTGTGCGGACTCGCTACGACCTTTAATCAGCCGTATCTGCTCTACGAGTGGGACGGAGACAAATATTACGAGGTTGTAGACCGCCACGCCATCGATGGAGCAGACCTTTCGGACGTAATCATGCAGTACGACCACGGCGGGCGGGTGTTCGCCAGAAATAAAATGGGCGGGGGAAAGCCGCCAACATTGATCGTAGAGCCGCAGGATCGCGGCTTTTTTGTTGCCGCCGATTTATCCATGAGCGAAGCGGCGAAGCAGATGTATTTAGAGATCACGTCCGGCCTGGTTCACCAGATGTCGTGGGCATTCACGGTCATTGAAGATTCCTACGACCGCGCAACTAAAACGCGGACGATTCTCAAAGTCGGGAAGGTATACGACGTTTCTGCCGTATCGATTCCGGCCAACAGCAACACGGAGATATCCGCTCGTTCCTACCTTGACGGAGTGATTGAGGCAGAGAAGCGGGAGACGCAAGAGCGGCTCAAACTGGCGCAAGCCAAATATTTTTATTTTTACGGAGGCAAACAATGAAAACACTCGCAGAAGTAATCGCGAGACTCGAAGAGATCGACACGGAAGTCCGCTCCGCAACCTCGGCAGAAGCCGTTGAGAAGCTGGAAACGGAAAAGAAAGAACTGCTTGAGCGCAAGGCTGAGCTTGAAGGGCTTGAACAGCGCAAGCAGAGCGTTATCGACATCAAGGCTGGCGCGGGCAAGACCATCGACCAGCGTGGCGTTGAGAAGGAACCGGACGACAAATTCGATACTCTTGAGTACCGCAAGGCGTTCATGGAGTATTGCCGGACGGGTAAGCCCATCGGCGCGGAATATCGCCTCGACAGCTACACTGGCATCGCAGAAGCGGCGGCAATGATCCCGACCACGATCAGCAACGAGATCATCAAGGCGATGAAGGTCTACGGGCAGCTGTTCAATCGCGTCCGTAAGACCAACGTCAAGGGCGGCGTGCGCGTGCCGATCCTGTCCCTCAAACCGACCGCATCCCGCATCACCGAGGCCGCACCATCCGCGCGCGGCAACATCAACGCGAGCACCTACGTCTCGTTCACGTACCTTGGCCTTGAGTGCAAGATTGCAACCTCGATTCTGGCCGACACCGTCACGCTTCCGGCGTTCGAGCAGCAGCTTGTGCCGCTCATCACCGAAGCAATGGTGAAGCAGCAGGAGATCGAGATCGTCAAGGGCAACGGCACGACCGAGATGCTCGGCGTCACCGTCGATTCCCGCGTTGCGGCTGGTCAGTCCATCACGCTTTCCTCGGCCGAGTTCACGCAGTGGGATTCGTGGAAGAAGAAGGTATTCGCGAAAATCCCGCTGGCCTATCGCGCCGGCGGCGTTCTCCTGATGGGCGCGGGCACGTTCGACGGTTATATCGACGGCATGGTCGATGCGAACGGCCAGCCCGTCGGCCGCACGAACTACGGCATTTCCGAAGGTTCGCAGTACCGCTTCGCCGGCAAGGAAGTCCTTGAGGTCGAAGAAGACATTGTGACATCCTATGACAACGCCAGCACGGGCGATGTTGTGGCGATCTACATGGTGCCGGGCGACTACTGCATCAACTCCAACATGCAGATGGCTATGTACCGCTGGCTCGATCACGACACCAACCAGTGGGTAGACAAGGCTCTGCTCATCAATGACGGTAAGCTGCTCGACGCAGCGGGCGTGCTCCTTATCAAGAAGGGTGCCTAAAGGTTATTCTGTGGGGCGGTGTAACGGCCGCCCCACAACATTTTAGGAAGGAGAAACAACATGTATCCCTACAATCACAAAAGAGGCCAGACCATCCAGACGGACGTTCCCGGAATCGTCGCAGATCGCGGGTTTATTTCCAACCTCGCGTGGACTGCGCTTGAAACCGTCTCCGCCAGCGCGGACGGAATCTTTGACGGCATCGTCGCGGGCGACGCTACTGCAACTCCGGCTGGAACGACCGTAACCAAAACGCCAGCCGCCGACGAGTTCGGCGCGCAGCCTCCGTGCGCTCGTAACATCACCGTTACGGTAGCGGCCACGACTGCGGGCCATGTCAAGGCTGCGGCAATCGTCGTCACTGGCAAGAACCTCGCGGGCGATACCATCACGGAATCGTTCACGCCGACCGTTGACACGCCCGCAACACTCGTTGGAGCAAAGGCATTCGCGTCCGTCACTTCCGTTGCGGTTCCCGCGCAGGACGGCGATAGCGTTACCGTGGACGTTGGCTTCGGTCAGCTCATCGGCCTGCCGTACAAGCTGTCCAAGAAGCGCGTGCTGCTGACGCTGAATGACGGCGTTGTCGATACCGCACCAACTCTGACAATCTCCGCATCCGCGCTCGAGAGCAACACCGTTGACTTCAACGGTTCGCTCGACGGTTCGGTTATGGACATGTCTCTCATCGTCTAAGGAGGGCTTATGGCGGTATCAAGCGGATATCTCGGAAAACTGCGCGTTGCCGTGCGGAGGAACGCCTCGACGGACGTTGACGCAGAGCTCACGGACATCATCGAGGAGTGCCGCCACGACCTCACGAGCCTCGGAGTGCTCGAAACAAAGGCAAACGACGAAACGGACAGTCTCATTCTTGGGGCTATCCGTTGCTTTGTACGCTGGAAGTTTGGGCTGTCGAACGAGGATGCGGCGGCAAATAGAGATGATTACTACCTCGTGCGCGACGAGCTGAGACTTAAAGCGGAGTACACGGAAACGGAGGTGTGAAATGCTGTTTTCGGACAAAATCACCCTTCGAGCGATCACCCACACGGTTGATTCCGCAGGGTTTGAAACCGCAGGAACTCCGACAGACATAGACGTTTACGCGGATAAGCAAAGCGTCTACCAGTCCGAACACTATAAGGCTGCGGCAGTTGGAAGAAAAGTAGACCTCGTTTTCGAGGTGCATCAAGAGGACTATTCCGGGCAAATGCTCGTCGTTTACGACTCAAAAAGCTACAAGGTCGAGCGATCTACGGCAAAGGGATTAGGTTCGGTGCTGCTGTTCTGCTCCAAATTGGAGGCGTAAATGGCGAAAGTAAATTTTGACGGAATCGATGATTACGTGCAGATGCTCGCGAAGTTCGGAGACAAGCAAGACGAAGCCCTGCGCAAGATGGTCAACTCCGGGGCGCGAGTGGTCTATCAAAAGGTTAAGTCTGCAAACACGGTGTTTTCGAAATACGTCAAGCTAAAGCTCGGCAAAAAGAATCAATACGGATGGTTTGCGCAGGTGCAATTCAAGGGCAAGACAAGTTCCGGGGCGGCTGCCGGAAGGGCACTGACCGTGTACGAACACGGACGAGCTGCCGGAACGAAGAACGGGCGAAGCTACCCCGCCCAACCTGCGAGGCCGTGGATTGACGCTGCGTGTGCTTCTGTCGAGCCGGAAGCGGTCAAAGCGATGGAAGAAGTCTACGACGAGGAGGTGGCGAAGCTTGGCAACGATTGAAACCATCGTCACCGCGTTGTCATCGTTGAGCCTCCCGCACGGTACGGGTATTTTTAGCGGCGAACCGTCGCTGAATCACTACGTGATCGTCCCGGACTTCGACAGCGGAATCGAAGCGGACAACGTGGATCAACTCATCGACGAGCATCTGAACATCGAGTTTTACATCTCGGGCGACTACAGACCGACTATCACAACGGCCAAGACGAAATTGTTTGCGGCCGGAATCTGCGTCACCGAAGGGCAGTACATCGAGTGCATTGCGCACAGCGAAACAATAAAACAACATCATTACGCCCTATCCGTAATTGGACGGGCATAGGAGGACTAAATGGCAGGAAGCAACACTTTCAAGTTCGGTTTAAGTAATCTCAGGGTTGCTGAAATCACCGTAACGGCAGGCGTTTACAGTTACGGAACGCTGACCCCTTGGCCTGGCGCGATCTCTATGACCGCAACGCCGAAAGGAGATATCGAGCCTATCGAGGCGGACAACACCGATTACAAGGTTCTCGACAAATCGGAGGGCTACGACATCGAGCTCGAAACGCTCGAAATCCCCGAAGCCGTCGCGGACATCATCCTCGACAGAACGGAAGACACCAAAAAGGTAGCGACCGAGTATGTCGGGAAGACCTATCCGGCGTTTGCCCTTGTTGGGCAGATCAACGGAGACCAGTACAACAGCCGGTTCGAGTTCATGGACTGTGTCGTCGTGGCGCGTCCCGAAATCGCCGCGAAAACGTCGAAATCCAAGAACCCCGACAATTTCAAAATCAAGCTGCGCGCCAGACCCCGCACGAGCGATAACCTCGTGATGATGTCCACGCAGTCCGACACGGACGCGACGGTCTACGCGAACTGGTTCACAGCAGTTACGGAGCCGACAGCGTAATGGAAAAGATCATCAAAATTGATGGAAAGGACGTGGGGTTTAAGTGCCCCGCGTCCTTTCCTATTCGCTACAAAGCACTGTGCGGGCGTGACTTTTTCGCCGACACCGCAAGGCTTGGAGCTGTCAAGGATGACGTGATGCAGCTCGACTCGCAAATCATCTACGACATGACCCACTGCATGGCACGATGCTACGATCCAAAGATTCCAGCAGACCCGGCAGACTGGGTTGATTCGTTTGAGTCGTTCAGCGTATTTGAGGTATTTGGGGACTTGCAGGACATTATCAACAGCAGCATCGGTTCGGGTGACGAAAAAAACCTGAAAGCGGCGGAGTAATCACGACAGCGGAGTACATGCTCTGCGCGAAAAGAATCGGATACTCCGTCGCTGAACTGGATGAATTCACCGTTGGAATGTTCATCGACGTTTGCGCTTGCTCTTCGGGAGCAGAAGAGAAGGAAACGCCGATATCGGGGCAGGAAGCAATCAACACATTCTTCGGAAGATAGGAGGTTCGCTCATGGGTTACAACATCGGGCCGACCATTGCAGTCAAGGGCGAATCTGAATACAACGCGGCAATTTCAAAGATCAAAACCAACATGAAGCTGATCTCGTCAGAGGCCGCTGTCATGACTTCTCAATTCGGCAAGAACGATAATTCTATCGCATCGCTGAAAAGCAAGAACGAAATCCTCAACAAATCGCTCGGTGAGCAGTCAAAGGCCGCGAAAGAAGCGGAAAATGCCTTAAAGAAGATGAACGAGGCCGGGGTAGACCCGACCAGCAAAGCTTATGTTGAGATGAAAACGAATCTCAACAACGCAAAAGCGTCCATCAACGACACCACTAAAGAGATCGAAGAGAATGAAGCTGCCATGAGTCGCGGGTCGAAAGAGGTCGGATCATTCTCGAAGGGGTTGAAGGACTTTAGCAGCGTTGCAGGCGGCGTCGCTCTCGGAGCGGCTAAAGCGTTCGCGGTTGGCATCGCGGCGATCTCGACGGCGGCGGTATTCGCGGCAAAGAAGATCTATGACTTAACGACCGGAGCCGGTGAGTGGGCGGACGAACTCTTAACACTTTCCTCTCAGACGAGCGTATCCGCACAGACTCTACAAGAGTGGACTTATGCGGCAAGATTCATCGACACCGAAGTAGAAAGCATGACAAAGGGCATGAGCCGCGTGGTCATGGGAATGAAGACCGCAACCGATAAGGGGAAAGACTATATCGACGTTGCGGGCGGGATTAAGATCGCCATGACGAACCAAGACGGTTCCATGAAGTCCACCGAGCAGGTGTTCTACGACACCATCGACGCGCTCGGCGGGATCGAGAACGCAACCATGCGCGATATCGCCGCCCAGGACATCTTCGGCAAGTCCTATCAGGATATGAAGCCGCTGATTGACGCGGGGTCTGATTCTCTCTTACGGTACGCGTCCGAAGCGCACAGCGCGGGAATTATCTTGTCCGACGAAGCGGTGAATTCCCTCGGGCAATTTGACGACCAAATGCAGCGAGTGAACGCCAGACTTGAAACAGCCGGAAAACTTGCGGCGGTTAGCTTTCTCCCTGCGGTGAGCAACATCGTTGGAGGGGTAACCGATATCCTCTCAACAATCACGACAGCTCTGTCTGACGGCTTCCAAGAGGAAGACATTCAGACGATCTCTGACGCGATCACCGAACAGCTCGAAACGGCAATTGACGGAATCGCAAAGAACGCCCCTGCGTTTATCGGAGTCGTGACGAACGTACTGAATTCTTTAATCGGCATGGCCGTGGATCTGATACCGACGATGCTGCCTGTTCTTGTGTCAGCGGGGGCATCGCTGCTGAGCGGACTGTTCCAGACGTTACAGGCCAACGCGACGCCGATCAGCAACGCAGTCGTTCAAGTCGTGACAATGTTCGTGACATTCCTGTCCGAGAATCTTCCTATGATAATCGAGACGGGCATGACAATCCTTCTCGCGGTGACGCAAGGGATTCTCGACAACATTCCGACGATCATCCCGGCAGTCGTTGACATGATTACCGGAATCGCTCTCGCGATCACAGACCCTAATACTCTTTCGCAGTTGGTCGTAGCGTCGATGCAGATCACGATAGCGGTCATTCAAGGGCTGATTGATTCTCTCCCGCAACTCATCAGCGCGGCGTTGCAGGTCGTTGCGAACCTCGCTATAGCTTTCGGAGAGGCCGCGCCGCAACTGTTGGAGAGCGGGAAAGAGTTCATGATTCAGCTCGATCAGGGCATCCAGAATAAGATGGACGAAATCAAGACGGCGATTGGTGGTTGGATCAACACAAAGATTATCCAGCCGATCAAAGACAGGCTGACGGATTTTCTCAATATCGGCAAAGACATGGTTACTGGATTGTGGAACGGAATCAACGACAAGTTCCAGTGGATCAAAGACAAGATCAAGACTTGGGTCGGAGACGTTATTAGTTACTTTAAGGGGCTGCTCGGAATCAAGTCTCCATCAACCGTATTCGCGGAGATGGGCGATATGTCCGCAACCGGTTACGCAAACGGGCTTCTCCGCAGCATGGATAAGGTCAAGATCGCGGTCGGAAAGGTTAAGAGCGTAGCGGTTGACGCTATGAGCGGCGGGGTCACATCCTCGCTCAACATGACAACGAGCGCATCGACCGGGGCAAGACAGGGCGTGACTATTGGGCAGATCGTCTTTAACCAGCCGGTAGAATCTCCCGTACAGACCGCGAACTTAATTGAACGCCGCATCACGGAGGTGCTCTATGCCTAGTCGGAAAGAGTTCAAGTTGCAGATCGGAAGCCTCTGCGTTCAGACGGGCGAGGGAACCGGGTGGAGATGCACCGAAATCAACGGAGACGATTACCTTGATTTGGACGCATCCGTAAAAGAATACGCGGCGGGGGATGGCGGTCAGATTCAAAACGACCGCTTTCCGACCCGCTACATCGATCTCAATCTGCAAGCCGACGTAGAATACGGCGAAATCGATGCTACGGACGCGTTTCTAAAGGCGTTTCTGGACGGGAAGACGGACGCAGTATTGACCATCTACAAGGGAACGACTCAGAAGGTCGGCTACGGCAGGGTAGTGGCGGTCAAAAAAAAGGAAACACGGTGGATGCGGAAGCCGGATATCATGATAACTTTCATGATGCCAAATCCGTGGTTCTCCGGGTCTGCTTACACAGAGAGTTTCGTTTCTGATCTTCCGCTCGCCACGTACCCATTGTCATATCTACCCGACACTCCTATTACGGTTGGGTTATCCATCGGCGGGAACTCCCGGACGTTCACGGTCGGAGGCCACGGAGATACCGGGTTTGTTCTAACTCTCACCGCAATCGGGGCGGCGGTAAATCCGTCCGTCGAGAACCAAGACGGGCGAGAAATCATCACGTTTGCCACGATGGAAAGCGGAGACGTTATGACGATCTCGACGGTGACGAGAGGTGTTTATGTAAAACTAAACGGCGTTCTATGCCGATACGATCTATCGTCCGACTTTTTCCAGCTATCTGCCGGGCTGAATACACTCACCGTATCGGCTGATAGCGGGGTTGGAAGCCTGCAAAAATCAATCACGTGGAAGGAGCTCTACCGTGGATAATCTGGTGCACATCCTAGACGCGAACTATATCCCAATAACGCAACCGATAGACTCGTATTCCTCATTGAGCTACGAGGATAAATGGGATGATTACGGATCGTTCAAGCTTGTGTGCTCCCCGTCTCTCTTTCAAGACATAACCCCCGGAAAGCGCGTCCGCGTCAACGGAAAGACCTTCCTGCTCGACGGAATAAAAACCAAAGACGTTACCGCAAACAAAGAAATGTCTCTATCGGGGCGCGGGCTAAAGGCGTTGCTTGACAAGGTCGTGAACCCCGCTCCGATCCGTATTCGAGGAAACATGGAGGCGCAAATCCGTTCAGTCGTTGCAGCTCTTGCAACCACCGGATTTCAGGCGGTTAACAAATTCGCGCTCGCGCCCGCTCATGGATGTCAGAACTCAATCGACATTGTAGTCCCGCGCGGGTCTTTAGGAAAGTGGCTCTTAACCACACTCAATCTGCGCGGATTCTCTTACACAATCGAATACGATCAATATACTGATACGGTTGTTTTTGACATCGTCCAAGAGGCTGATCGGTCGAACGATCAAACCGTAAATGCTCCAGTTATTTTTTCCGCGCAGGTCGGAAACATCGAAAACGTTGAGTACTCCAAAAGTGACGCTGACGCTTGCAACCTCGCTATCGTTTACGACGATGAAACAGGAGAAGTTGTTTACGTTGACGAGAGCGATGGAGAGGAAAAGAGAGCGCTGATCGTGCAAGGGAAAAGCGCGAATATTGCTAGTGACGGAGGCCTTTTTGTTGTAGTTGGTGATACCGGAAAAATTTTCACATCAGCAAACGGATTGAGTTTTTCTTTGAAATCTACCAGTGGGCTTTATCAAACAAACTCAATTAACTATGTCGCTGGTGAATTTGTATTAATTGGGTACGATAGCGGCGCCATCGGAAGAATCGATACGTCTACGGACGGAATAACGTGGACGACTGTCAACACAATTGCGGGAAGAAATCTCCAAAGGATCATATATAACGATGGGCTTTATATCATAACCGCGCGGGGTTTTTCCACGGATGCAGACAAGACTTGGGTTCTTAGCGGATATGATTTGTCAGATTTGACAGAAACAGCATTCGGGCTAGACACTTCTGGAACCCCGAGCCTAGTCAACGGATCCTACGTTATTCCTTGCGTAAACCAAACCACGGATGAGGCCGTGTTTTATGCATCCGATTATGGGATTGATTGGGAGCGCCACGCATTCCCGCTTCCCGCACATGATGTTAGCGCAGGACAGTGGGGTGGGTTTTCTAACGTAATATCATTTAGCGGAGAACTAATAGCGCTCGGGTTCGTAAATCCGATTGGGGCAAGCGCCAAAACATTATTAATTGCAAAAACCGCCGATAATTTTGAAACGTGCGAAATAAAGATAATTAATGGGCTAACTGGCGCATCTTCCGCAATCGTTCACAATGGCGTTATTGTAACAGCCGGCAACACAATCATGTATTCGGCAGATGGAGAATCGTTTAACTTTGCGTCCGGTCTAGCCGGATATCAATTCGATGGCGGGGTTGTATCGGATGGAGCCACGTTGCACGCATATTCGTATATCGGTAAAAAGCACGTCTATTCGACAAACGGGATCGACTGGACCATGGAGGACTTGCCGATCGCGTCAACATATGTCTATTACTACTCCTACGGGGCATCCTCTCAGCATATATCGATGGCAGAAATTGGGAGAGCCGCGCTGCAGGAGGCTCGCTCGGTCGAGGTTATCGACGGTGATATTCTTCCGGGTGTTGCCCCGATCATCGGAACGGATTGCAACGTTGGCGATATCGTTAGCGTCGTTGGGAAAGGAATCGCGGCGTCGAAAAGGCTTGTTTCGGCCAAAACTGTAATTGAACCGAAGTCACACTACACCGTGCCGAAATTCGGGACGGACTATCTATCGCTGACCAGCTTCATCAAAAAGGAGATCGCCAAGAATGTTTAAATCAGAACCGTTTACGTCCAGCACGTTCACCGTATCCGAGGACGGATTCCCCGTTGGGAACCGCCCGGTATATTCCGATTCCGACAGGCATTTTCGCAAGATGTGCCTTTCCGATGGAGTCCCGTATTCTCCGCCTACAAACCTCGCGGTGAGCGCGGTCGGCGGAATGGATGTTTCCGTAGCTGCCGGCGACCTTATCAAAAACGGCGCGCACGGTTGGCTCACGGCGTCAAAGACGATCTCGCTCACGACGAGCACAAGCGACCAAGTGATCTATATCGGCGTTCGCTTGGCTGCGGATGATGCATATTTTGTCGGAGACGATGTCGCAGCATATACCACGTTTGTTGAGGCGACCGACCTTGCTCTTGCCAGAATTGACATTCCCGCGAACTCGACCGCGATCACGGCGGGAATGCTTACCGATTTGCGGGGGAATAGAGCCTATTGCGGATACAACACCGACCTCAGAACGCAGGCAGAGGAGGCTCTATCGGCGATTGAAGGTACAGGCATCGTTCCACATGCGGGAGATCACGAGGCGGGCGGGTCGGACCCGATAGATATTGACGCTTGCAACGGTGTGCAGTACGTATCGCAGACTTTAACCAGCGAAGAACAAACGCAGGTTCGCACCAACATCAGCGCGGCAAAGGCTGTGAGCGGAGTTCTGGACGCTATCGAGGCGGCAGTTGTTATTAATCCGAAAACCGATAGTTACACGGTTGCGCTTTCTGATGTCGGTAAGGATATATGGATCACAAAAGCAACGGCCGCCACGCTCACGATCCCGCTGCAATCTAGCGTTGCGTTCGTGGACAAGTCATATTTCTTCGTTACGCGCGGCGGGGCTGGATCGCTCACTATTGCGGGAGCATCTGGCGTAACGGTCAATTCCGCAGGCTCTCGATTAAAGATTGCGGAGCAGTACGGCACGGTCATGGTTCGCCGCACTGCCGAAAATGTGTGGCTGGTCACAGGGAGCACAAGCGCATGATACGGATGATGATGGGTTGCCTTGGTTCGATTGACCCGTATACGGTTCTTCTCCTGCACATGGACGGAGAAAACGGGTCAACCGCTTTTGTTGATTCTTCCCCTTATGCAAGGGCTGTAACCGCTGCTGGTGGTGTCGAGCAATCAACCGCAAGAGCAAAATTTGGAGCCGCATCATCACTTCACGACGGAGATAGCGACTATTTGGTCGTAACCGGAATCGCTCCCGGAACTGGCGCGTTTTGCATCGAAATGTGGGTTTACATCACGACCAGTGATGCGGCAAATTACGTTGTTAGCTATGGAGGGACAAACGAAACCGCAACAAGCGGGTTTGCGGCCAAAGTAACTGATGCGTTTACTTTTTACGCATCGGCCGCAAGAATTACTGCTACCGCGCTATCATTAAACGCATGGCACCACATTGCCATCGTTGGAAATGGCGGAGCAAATGGAAGCAGGACAATTAAACTGTATTCAGACGGAAATCAAGCCGGATCAACTTATACCACAGATTATAACTATACCGGCAAGGATTTATGGATCGGCGCAAACGAGGATTCGGGTGGTCAGTGTTTATTTGGACACATTGACGAGGTTCGCATAAGCATTGGCACGGAACGATATACTGGCAGCTTCACTCCCCCGGCGGCCCCGTTTGCCGGATAAAGAAAGGAAAGTATGAAAAAAATCATAGCGCTCCTATTGGTGGTTATTATGCTGATCCCCAGCGTCGCTTTGGCGGCTCAAAAGGTTGATTACCGCACCGAAAAGCTCTGCTCGATGAAAAAAGAGGCCGATAGGCTTATTGGCAAGAGATACACATCGGCAGAACTTACCGCTGCCTACGGCATGTTGGACGGCGGGTCGAACGGTAAGTTGATTATCGGCGTTGACAATGGATCTCTCTTCGTCTCGCAAGTGCTCATTAAAGCGGGGATCCTCAAGTCCCCGCTCAACGGAACCAACCTGTACAAAATATTAAATCCGGCTAAATACCCGCAAGACGGATCGATTATCTTTAAGCTCTCAAACGGAAAGGTTACTAGGGTGGGCATCCTATTCGGCGGATACCAGTACTGTACAACCAACAGCAGGGTGGTCAAGCAAAAGTTCTCCATAAGGGACTGGGAAAGCATTCGCGCTTTCCCACGGTTGCGAGTCAAATAGCCGTCACGAGCGTGGCGGTATTTTTATAGGAGGCGGAAATGGCGGGAGCAACGGCGGCGGCAATCGAGTTTGAGAGCCACAAGAAATTGTGTGAAGAGCGTTTTAGGCGCGACAAAGAGGACATCCAGCGGAGCAACGACGGACTCGCGGAGCTCGCTACCCTCGTTACCGAGATGGCGGCGATGCAGAAACAATCGATGGCGCAGACGGCAGACCAAGAGACGCGCATTCGGGCGCTTGAGAGCAAGGGCGGCGCGTGGCTCGATAGAATCATATCTCTGGCGCTAGGGGCTGTTGTTGCGTTCCTAGCGTCAAAGGTTTTTGGAGGTTGATATGACAAAGATCGCACATGCGTTTTCGGACGAAAACAAGCAGGCAAAAGGCGGCCAGGCAGGTGATCAGACAGGGCGCGAAATCTTCGTGCAGAACTGGTACGAGCGCGATGGTGGCTGGGAAGTCTACCTAGAGCCGACCGACCGCGACATGGCAGAGGCGGCGGCGGCAACAGCAATTGACATTGCGGAGGATGATTCCTTCGGCTATGACCAAAGTCAACGTTGGACTGGCGCGGAAGCGATTGCGGACGCTGGAGACATTTTCAGCGCAGAAGCATCAGAGTTCGACTGCTCTAGCTTTGTGGACACCGTTTACGGAATCAACGGCTTGGAGATCGAGCGAGGTTACACGGGCAACCTCGAACAGAGATACGTTGATACAGGGTTGTTTATCGCGCACCGTGAACCGAAATACCTCAAGAGCGGCAAGTACGCCACGGTGGGCGGCCTGTATCTCACGGCGGGCAAACACGTTGCAATTGTCGTTGAAGCCGATGAAAATCCTGCGGAGACAGAGGCAGATGAGGACGAACCGATCACCGAAGAAGAAACTTTCACGCCCTACGTCCTCGTACTTGGGAGCGTGAACGTCAGGAAAACCGCAGGAACGGACGGGAAGTTATTCTATATCGCCCACAGGGGAGACAGGCTGCCATACCTCGGCGCGGACGCAAGCGGGTGGTATGAAGTCGAAACGCCCAAAGGGAATGGCTTCATTTCGAACAAGCCGAAGTACACAAAGCTGGTGACGGAATGAAGAAGTTCCTAAACGAGTTCAGCAAGCTAGCATGCGTCTGCATGTTCTTTTCTGGCATCCTTTGTTTGGTCGGGTACTGGGTCGCAATCTTCATTGGGAGAAAGCCGGATTCCCAAGTGGTAAAATGGGCGATTGATCTATTGATTGTCCCATTCTTCGGCTACATCGCCTATCAACTCGGCATGAAGAGCAGCCTAAATAAAAACGGTCTCTACGTCGCAAAAGACGGAACAATAAAAAAAATAGATAGGGAGTAATAAAATGGACTGGAAATCGATTCTCAATCTTGTGTGTGGGGTATGCGTGATTCTGTGCTACTTCTTCTCGGAGTATTACAAGAAATCCGCAACCTTGCGCGACCTCATCGCCCTGCTGATTGCAGACGCAGAGGAAGCGTTTAAAGAGCAGGCAAAGTCCGGCAAGGAGAAGATGGCGTGGGTGCTCGATCAGCTGTACGAGAAGATCCCGCTTCCGTTCAAACCGTTCTTCACCAAAATTCAGCTAGAGGAAGTTGTGCAGAAAGCGTTTGACGCAATTGCAAAGTATGCCGACATTCAGGTTGCAAAACTCAAGGCAAAATACGAGACAACCAAGAAAATCAAGAAGTGAGAAAAGCCCCGTTCCGTTTGGAGCGGGGCTTTTTTGTTTAGTCGATCAATTCCTCGATCTGCTTGCCCAGCGCGGTTGCTATCTTTTGTGCCGTATCGACGCGCATCTGCGAAAATTTTCTTGCCCCGCTGAGCATTCGGGCGATGTTTGGTTGTAGGATTCCTGTCATTTCGGCGAGCTCGTTTTGATTGATTGACTGCTGCCCCATCCAAAACGACAGTTTATTCTTCGGCTTGCCATAGCGTTCTGCCCACCACTCATCGTCTGGCTGCCGCTCTTGGTATTCGGCGCAAAACATTTGATAAAGCTCAATCGTTCGTTGCGACTGCCGTTCGCGATCAGCGCGGGATTCTGGCAAATACTTTACGTCGTCAAGCAAACCTTCGATTTGATCAAACAGCGCTCGCATAACAAGCATCATATCGTCCTGCGATATCTCAACTGTGACTTTACGTGGTTGTCCCATATAAGGCTCCTTCCTCGTTGTCCGATAGATCGGCTCGCTCAAGTGCGAATCAATACGGATTTCAATTAACTTACGCTTCCGATTATTCGTTTTCGGAGTCGATTTTGTCCAGATGTGTAGTGCCCGGGTAATTAATGCAGACTGCCGGGTGGCCGTTGTGATCGAAGACCGGAACATGCTCACCGCGTGGATCGTATAGATAATGCTCGCCGATTTTTGACTCGCGGATGGAGTATCCGTCCGGGATGTGGATTGTTACGGGCTCGTAATCCATTCCATCCTCAAAACGCTGAGCACTGCCGATTTCCGGCTCATCAAAGACATAGGCAGGTGGCGCGCCGAGCCTGTAAGTGTCAAACGTGGTAATGCGATAGATCGTAACCGTGTTTTCCATTTCCGTTTCTACCCCCCCCCCGTCAAGCCGATAGGTCAGCGATTTTTTTAATGATTTGAAAGTTTGGTATATGCTCTATCAAAGCGGGTTGTTGTAGCGTTGGCATCGAGCGCGTGTTTATGATCGATCACATAGCTAGCATGCTGACCATCGAGAGATTCAACGATTGCTTTATATTCGGTCTCGACAGCTTCCCACGCTGCAATGTTCATGTCATATCCAGACCATCCAGTTTCAGACTTGCGGGACTGGTTAAGGGCGATATTGGACTCGATGGTTTCCATCGATTTTGCGATAATGTCCGCAGCCCATGCGATCTGTGCTTCGCTTCCGGTGAGTTTGATGTCGATGCTTGCCATTTGTTTTGCCCTCCATCTCTTTTATGTCTTTATTATATATCCAGTTGGATATAATGTCAAGCGTTTTTTGAAAATAATTCTGTCAAGTGGGTTTGAAAGTGGGTTTTTGGGAAAACAAAAAGCGCCAGAATCGCTAGATTCTATGCGCCTTTTTGGGTGGTCGGGGTGACTGGATTTGAACCAGCGACCTTTTGGTCCCGAACCAAACGCGCTACCAAACTGCGCTACACCCCGAATACTGGAGCCAATGTGGGGACTCGGACCCCAGACCTGCTGATTACGAATCAGCTGCTCTACCAACTGAGCTACATTGGCAACTCATGCTTTTCAATTATAGGCAAACGGGCAAGGGGTGTCAAGTCATTTTAATGGAAAAAAGAAACGATTTTTTACATCAGCCGGTGGGTGAAACATGACCTTGCCGGGCACGCGCCCAGCGGCGGAAAATCTGAAAAGAGCGGCGGGAAAGAATCACCCCGCCGCCCATGAAACAAATAGAAATAGAATTAAATCGCCTGTTTGGCGAGCTCTTCCTTTTCCAAAACCGTGTAGGCAACCTTGCCGACCAGCGTCTTTGGCAGTTCGCTGCGGAACTCGATATCATACGGCATTGCGTATTTGGCGACGAGCTTGCTGCAATGCGCGAGAATCTCTTCCTTGAGCGTCGGGGTGGGCAGTACATTGGGACGCAACACCACAAACGCCTTGATTTTTTGCATGCGGTAGGAATCCGGAACACCGATAACACAGCTCATAAGAACCTTCTCATGCGCATCGATTGCGTTTTCCACCTGAGAGGGGTAGACGTTGTATCCACTCGTGATAATCAGCCGCTTGATACGCTGCTTGAAGAAGAGGAATCCGTCCGCATCCATATAGCCAAGATCGCCTGTATGCAGCCAGACGTGCCCATCCGCGTGCCTTCTGAGCACATTTGCGGTCTCCTCCGGTTGATTGACATATTCAATCATGACCGACGGCCCGCAGAGGCAGATTTCGCCATCTTCACCGTAAGGGATTTCCTCCGTTGTCCCGGGTTTGACAATCTTATAGTAGGTGTCCGGAAACGGCAAGCCGATGCTGCCCTCGCGATACATATCATAGGGGGTTAGGCAGCTCGCGGTGACGCACTCCGTCGTGCCGTAACCTTCGCGTACCTGCACGGGTGCGCCGTGCTCGGCGAGGAACGCGTCGAACTTTTTTTTCAGCTCGATAGAAAGCGTATCACCGCCGGAGAAAACGCCGAGCAGCTGGCTCATGTCCACACCGTCCATATAGGGATTGCGTGTGATGCCCTCGTAAAGCGTTGGCACACCCGCGATGTAGTTCGGGCGTTCCTTCTTGAGGAGCTTGGCATAGCTCTCTACCGAGACGCGCGGAACAAGAATTGCCGTGACGCCTGCCGCAAGCATCGTATGAATGCAAACGCCGAGACCAAAGCCATGAAACATCGGCATAGCCGCGAGCATACGCGATCCGGGGACAACGCAGTGTCCCATAGAGCAGGTTTGCAGGGCGAGCGCGTTGAAGTTGAGATTGCTCAAAAGAATGCCCTTGGTGACGCCGGTGGTGCCGCCGGAGAAGAGAATGACGGCGGGATCCGCACCCCTGCGCGCGACAAAGCAGGAGTTATCCTGCCTTTTTGCGCCCTTGAGGAACGCATCCCAATAGAGCACATCCGCGTCCTTCGGGATCTTTGCGATCTTGCGTCCCTCGGTGAGCGCGAAACCAAGCTTCATGACGGGAGAGAGCGCGTCCTTTACACTCGTGAGCACAAGCGTATCAAACGAAACCTGCTTGCGTACCTCCTCAAACTTTCCATAAAATGCGTCCAGCGTGACAACGGCCTTAGAGCCGGAGTCCTTCACATAGAAGGCGATTTCACCGACGCTGGAGAGCGGGTGAATCATGGACGCGATGGCGCCGATGCGGTTGAGCGCATAGAAGCACTCGACAATCTGCGGGCAGTTCGGCATGCAGAGGGTGACCTTGTCGCCCGCTTGGATGCCGATTGCGGAAAAGGCGCGCGCAACAAGACGAATCTGCCGTATGAGCTCGTCAAACTTCGCGCCCTTGCCCATGAAGGTGATGGCCTGATAGTCCGGATAGAGGTTCGCCGCGCGCTCCACCATGTCAAACATGGAGACGTCGGGATAGTTCAGCTGTGGGTCTACATCACCATAAAACGCAAGCCACGGGGCTTTGACGTTGGACATGTTTTCACAAAAGGGAAAACTGTTGGAATCAATACTCAATGTTGAGTGCCTCCTTGGACGGAATATCGAGCAACTCCGGCTCGGACAGGAATTTTTTGAGCAGGCGGACAGTCTTGGAATAGTAATATCCGTCCGCAATGCGCTCGTCGAGCGTGAGCCCAAGGTTGAGCGCGGGTTTCACGATGACGCCGCCATCCTCGCCATAGAACGGCTGCATATGTCTTTCGCCGACCACGACGAAGACCGAGTTTGTGCTCCAGTTGGATAGGTGATGATAACCGGCGTTGAGCTTGATAGAGCCGAGATTGGAGATGAAGACCGTGCTGTTATAGGGGTCTTCGTCTGCTAGGTCCTTTGGCATGACGCCGTTGTTATCCAGCGTGCGCAAGAGGGTGACGATGAGCTTTCGCATCCACATCGGCGTTTTTGCGAGCGTATCAAGAATGTCCGTGGTGCCGTCCTTTTTGTTGCTTTGGCGCACGGAGTACACAAAGTCGCAAATTTTATCATGGATCATATCGATGGCGGGTTTTTCGCTCGCCGGATCGTATTTGAGAATCATGACGGATTCATCCGCGCTGTCCGAGAACGCTTTTTTTACGATGAAGGAAAACGAGATGTGGTCGCGGTCAAAATAGCGGTTCCCGATGATGAAACGATTCATGCGCGGGCGCATCTCAATGGTGCGCGCGAGCGCGGCGAGGATCACATGAAAAAATGTGTATTTGTATTGCGGGGATTGCGCGTTTTTCCGCTCAAGATAGGCCTCCACGGCGCTCATGTCGATAAGCTCCTGAATGAAGGCCTCGTTATCCGCGCGGTTGGGCATCATAATCGGCATAAAGACGTGCATTGAGTCGAGATCGCGAACGAGGGTTGCGTCGCGGCGATCGCCGCGGCGGCGTTTGGTCTTTTGTTCCATGCGCATACCAATCCAATCTTAAGTATGAGTGCAAATAATGCCTTGAATATACGCTTTCTTCAACAAATTGTCAACGGATTGACACAATTGGGGGGTAAGTGTTGTGTAACGGCGCCGCTCAAGAGCAGGAAACGATGCGCCCGCTGCACGCTATCACCGGAGGGCCAGCGCACGAAACTTGGTGAAAACAGCATATTTTGTAGGAATGCTTGAAAGACGGATTGTGCGAAAGTATACTGCTATTAAGCGTATTTGTTTCCAGCCATCGGTCTTCGTTCCGGGTGCGAAAGGGGAGATAAAAGTATGACCACGGCAATCTTCAAGAAAATCGTCGCAGCTGTTATCGTCGCATTTGTCATTCTTGGAATCGTAATTTTCGGCCAGCCGGGCCACCTCGTTCCATTTGTGCTGATTCTGATTGCGAGCGTGGTGTTGGCTGCGTTTTTGTTTCTCCTGCCGGAAGGTTTGCTGAAGCAGGCCGTAACGGAGCGGAAATTTCTTATCGCGCGCGTGCTCTGCCTCGTCGTTGCCCTCGCGGCGCTGGTCAAGGCGGGACTCATGATGCAGCCACCGACGACAGCGGAAGAAGGCATGGTTATCGGGCACCAGAGTTCAGATGCCTTTGAGGACGCGGAGACTTTTCAAACATCCGATTCGGTCGTGGAGGCCGCCACGCCTGCGCTCGCTGTGGAGGTCGCTTTCTCCGCCGCGGTGATGGAGGCATACAGCGAAGGGCAGGATCTGTATGACGAGGGAAATTTCGAGGAGGCGTATCCGCTTTTTTAAAGGCGGCTGAGGCGGGGCACTCCAACGCGCAGCTGTATGCGGGCAAGTGCCTGCAGGAGGATATCGACGTGGACGACGGCGCAATGCCCGCCGCGTATTGGTTCGGTCTTTTGGCAAATCAGGGGAACGATGCCGCTGAATACGAACTTGGCAGGTGCTACTATGCCGGGGATGGGGTCGAGAGGGATGTTGACAAGGCGTTTGAGTGGTTCGTGCAGGCGGCGCAGCGCGACAACGCCAATGGCATGCTCTGGGTTGGTTATTTTTATCATCATGGGATTAGCGTGGAACAGGACTATGACATGGCGCTGCAATACTATCAGGCCGCGAAGGATCACGGGCACACCTATGCGCAGCGCAGGATTGACGAACTGCTCGCGGAGCGAAATTCGTAATACGGGTGAAAGGCTTAGGCTCCGTTCGCACAAGGACGGGGCTTTTTTTGCCGCGGGAGATGCGAAAAACGAGGTCAATTGGCTTCATTCCGCCGGAAACATTGACAATTCAGGCGTGTATCGGTATACTTTGGCTAGGAATATGCGCGAGAGGATTCATATGAACGACGAAGAGAGCGACAGTACCGGCGATCACCCTAACCGAATGACCGGATTTTTTTTGAAGCACATAATCTGCCTCTGCTGAAGATCAGAATACGGATTATGCTTTTTCTATTTCTTGGCAAAAAGAAACGGGAAGAGAGTGCTTCTTTTTTATGGCCGCTCGCCGGAGGATATGCGGGCGCAGCATTGGATTTTTGACACGGAGTTTAGAAATGAAAAGTGACCCCTTATTCTGGCAATTGATCTTGCAGGTTGTGCTGATATCGCTCAACGCGGTGTTCGCCTGCGCGGAGATTGCCGTTATCACCATGAACGACGCTAAGCTCGCCAAGCTTGCCTCCGAGGGGGACAAGCGGGCGATCAGACTCGCGCGTTTAACCAGTCAACCGGCACGATTTCTGGCGACCATTCAGGTTGCCATCACGCTATCCGGCTTTTTGGGCAGCGCATTTGCGGCGGATAACTTTGCAAAGCGCATTACAGCCGCGCTTACCCAGAGTATCCCTTCGATTCCGGCGGCGACGATCAACACCATATCGGTGCTGATTATCACGCTAATTTTAACGTTCTTTACGCTCGTCTTCGGCGAACTCGTGCCCAAGCGCGTTGCGATGAAAAATGCGGAAAAGCTCGCCCTTGGCATGGCGGGGCTCATCAACGGCGTCGCCAAGGCGTTTGCGCCGCTGGTCTGGCTTTTGACTGCCTCAACAAACGGCATCCTGCGCTTGCTTGGGATTGATCCCAACGCGGAGGACGAGGAGGTTACCGAGGAAGAAATCCGCATGATGGTTGATGTCGGCAGCGAAAAAGGCACGATTGAAGCCACCGAAAAAGAGATGATCCATAATGTGTTTGAGTTCGACAACGTATCGGCGGAGGATATTCTGACCCATCGTACACAGGTGGACATTCTCTGGCTGGATGAGAGCGACGCGGAATGGGCGGAGGTCATCCACAACACGCGGCATTCGTTCTATCCCATCTGCCGGGACAGTTCGGACGATGTGGTCGGCATTCTCGACGCAAAGACCTATTTTCGTCTCGGCGATCACTCCCGCGAGCATGTCATGGCGCAGGCGGTGCAGCAGCCGCGATTTGTGCCGGAGTCCATCAAGGCGGACGATCTCTTCCTCGATATGAAACGTAGCCGCAATCACTTTGCGGTGGTGATGGACGAATACGGCGGCATGTGCGGCATCGTGACGATGAACGACCTGATCGAGGTCATCGTTGGCGATATCGACGAGGAGGAGGATGACGGCGAACCGCTGCTCGCGCTGGTTTCGGACGGCGTCTGGCGCACGCAGGGATCCGTCCCGCTCGAGGACATCTCCGAGGCGATTGGCTGCGCGCTGCCGAGCGACGAATATGACACGCTCAACGGGCTCGTCTTCAGCGTGCTCAACGAGATTCCCGACGATGGAACGGAGTTTGCCGTGGATGCCGCCTGCCTGCATATTGAGGTGCGCGAGATGAAGAATCACGGCATCGAGCGAGCGGAGATTTCGCTTCTGCCGCCGGAGCCCGCCGCCGCGGATCCCGCCAAATAAGAAAAGGCGCAAGCGCGCAAGCAAGATTCCTAGCAACACAAACGGAGCGCCGGTAACCCGGCGCTTCGAGGCCGTCAAAAAACAAGTTTTTTGACGGGGCAACCGCTCTTTGCCTCTCGTCCTCCGGACTCCGGACGGCAAAGAGCTGCGAGGAAACCGCCCGATCCCGGGCGATCCGTCGCGGCGGCAAAGCCACCGCAGCCGGAATCGATGGGTTAAGGGCCGCGGCCCTTAACAATCCATGGACTTTTTTTGACAAACTGAACGGAGCGCCGGTAACCCGGCGCTCCGTTGTCGTTTGGGTCGGATGCTATTCAATCGCGAGAACATCATCGTCGAGCACGACGGCGACGAGCATATTGCCCTTGCCCGCGCGCGGCTCGATTCTAACCTCGCTGGTGTTGAACTGCGTTCTACCGCCGTGCCGCTGCACGAGGGTGATTGTCTTCGACTCGGTGAGCACCGCGACGGCGGCGATGCAGGTGCCGTTGGAGCCGTTTTTCTTGAGGTCAAAGGTCTTAAGACCCTTGCCGTTTCTGCCCTGCAGGTCATAGTCAAACATCGGGGAGCGTTTGCCGAACCCCTTGTCTGTGATGGTCAGTACCTCCGCTTCCTCCGGCACGAGCGCGGCATAGATCACCTCGTCGCCCTTCTCCAGCTTGACGCACTTCACACCGCCGGAGACACGGCCCATCGCGGGCACCGTATCCGCCGCAAAGCGGATGCTCATGCCCTGTTTCGTGATCATCAGGATGGACTTTGGTTCATACGGTTCAATCGCGAGCACGCGATCCTTATCCCGCAGGGAGACGGCGGCGGTACGCTTGACGCGCACACGGTATTCCGCAGCGGACGTGCGCTTGATATTGCCGTCCCGCAGATAGAAGAGATAGTCACCCTCCTCCTCGTCGGGATAGAGCGCGATGATCTTCTCATTCTTCTCAAAGGGCAACAGGGAGGCGAGGTTCGCCGCGCGCGTGGTCGGCCGCGTTTCGGGCAGTTCCTCCACGGCGAGAGAGAGCAGCGCGCCCTGATCGGTAAAGAGACGGATACGCTGGTTGGACTTGGTTTCCAGCACAAACAGCGGTTTGTCCTCCGAGATGGCGGCAAGCGAGAACACTCTGGTTGGCATACGGCGGATTTTGAGCCCGTCGCATACGCAGACGGTGACATCCTCCACAATAGAGAAATCCTCCGCTTCGTCGAGGGGGGCGTCGTCGGATGCGACAAACGTGGTTCTGCGGGAGACGGCGAGCTGCTCGCGGATCTCGCTCAGTTCTTTCTTGATCAGCGTAAGCAGCTTTTTTTCGCTCGCGAGAATGCCCCGAAGTTCCTCGATGAGCTTGACAACCTCTGCATATTCGCGCTTGATCGTGATGAGCTCCATGTTCGTCAGGCGCTGGAGGCGGAGATCGAGGATCGCCTGCGACTGAATTTCGCTGAGTGCAAAGGTTTTCATGAGGCCTTCGCGCGCCTCTTTGGGGGACTTGCTGGCCCGGATGAGGGCGATGACCGCGTCAAGATTGTCCACGGCGATCATGAGCCCGGCCAGGATATGCTCCCGCTTGAGCGCCGCGTCCAGCTCGAACTGCGTGCGCCGCGTGACCACATCCCGCTGATGCCGGATATAGTGCGCGATGATCTGCTTTAGGTTCATCTGCTGCGGTTTGCCGCCCGCGATGGCGACCATGTTGACACCAAACGTCATCTGCAGGTCGGAATACTTAAAGAGATATTGCAGGATGCGCTCTGGGTCGCCGTCCTTTTTAACCTCGATGACCGCTCGCATACCGGTGCGGTCGCTCTCGTCCCGGATATCCGCAATGCCCGCGAACATCGCCTTTTTCTCCTGGCTCACGGCGAGGATTTTTTCGAGCATGTTCGCCTTGTTGACCTGATAGGGCAGTTCGGTGATAACGATCAGCGTTTTGCCGTTTTTCTGCTCCTCAAAGTGTGTTTTGGCGCGCATGTAGATCTTGCCGCGACCGGTGCGATAGGCCTGTTCCACCTCGGAGGATTCGAGGATAAAACCACCCGTCGGGAAATCCGGCGCGGGGATGATCTGCATAAGCTCTTCGAGCGGGATGCGAGGATTATCCATCACCGCGATGACGGCGTTGATCGCCTCAACCGGGTTATGCGGGGGAATGTTGGTGGCAAGACCAACCGCGATGCCGCTGGCTCCGTTGACCAGCAGGTTCGGGAACCGGCCCGGCAGCAGATCCGGCTCCTTGAGCGTGTCGTCAAAGTTAAAGGAGAAGCCGACGGTGTCTTTCTCGATATCGCGAAGCAACTGCATGGCGGCGTCCGTCATGCGCGCCTCGGTGTATCGCATCGCCGCCGCGCTGTCTCCGTCCACACTGCCAAAGTTCCCATGCCCGTCCACGAGCGGGACACACATGTTGTAAGGCTGCGCCATGCGCACCATCGCGTCGTAGACGGAGGTATCCCCGTGCGGATGATATTTACCGAGACAATCGCCGACGATACGCGCGCTTTTACGATGCGGCTTGTCGGGCGAGAGCCCAAGCTCCAGCATGGTATAGAGAATGCGCCTCTGCACGGGCTTCAGGCCGTCCTCAACGCGCGGCAGCGCGCGCTCCAGGATGACATGCTCGGCATATGGCATCATGGACTGGTGCATCACCTCGTCCATATTGCGCTGGATGATTCTCTCCAGCTTGAGTTGTTCGGGTGTTTTCGGCATATGAAAATTCCTTATTTACAGTCGATTTGTGGCAAACCGCTTGATCAGTCCTTCAATTTCTCAAACATTTCGCTGGAGTTTTTGTTAAAGTCCGCGTTCTCAAAGATGTATTCCTTGCGGGATTGCACCTTATCTCCCATGAGAACCGTGACGAGATGCTCCACATCCGCCGCATCCTCGATGGATACGCGCACGAGCGTGCGCCCGTCCGGGTTCATGGTCGTTTCCCAGAGCTGTTCCGGGTTCATCTCCCCAAGACCCTTGTAGCGCTGAATCGTATATCCCTTGCCGACGGATTTGGTCGCGGCGCGGAGCTCCTCGTCGTCATAGCAATAGATGTGCTTGATATCTTTTTGCACCTTGTAAAGCGGCGAGAGGCCGATATAGACATGCCCCTCGGTGACCAGTTCCTTCATATAACGATAGAAAAATGTCAGCAGGATTGCGCGGATATGTGCGCCGTCCTGATCCGCATCCGAAAGGATGATGATCTTGTCGTATTTGAGCGAGGAGATGTCAAAGTCCTCGCCAATGCCGGTGCCGACCGCCGTGATGATCGAGCGAAATTCCTCGTTTTGCAGCACCTGATCGATGCGCTTTTTCTCTACGTTGAGCGGCTTTCCGCGCAGCGGGAGAATCGCCTGAAACTTACGGTCCCGTCCCTGCTTTGCCGAACCGCCCGCGCTGTCCCCCTCGACGATAAACAATTCGTTTTTGCTGTAGTCCCGCCCGCTGCAGCTGGAGAGCTTGCCGACCAGAGGCGCATTCTCCAGTTTATTCTTTTCGCGCGCGGTGGCTTTTGCCTTTCGCGCCGCCTCGCGGACACGCGCGGCTTTGACCGCCTTCTCCGCGATGATGGTCGCGATTTCGCCGTGCTTCAAATCCTCCAGATAGGGCGTGAGCAGCTCGGTTACCACGCTCTCCACCGCGGGGCGCGCCTCGGTATTGCCAAGCTTGGTCTTGGTCTGCCCCTCAAACTGGATGGTGCGCATTTTCAGCGAGAGCACGGCGGTGAGCCCCTCGCGAAAGTCTTCGCCGGAGAGCGGCGCGTCCTTGTCCTTGAGGTAACCCATCTTGCGGCAATAGTCGTTGAGCACCTTGGTCAGCGCGGCCTTCAGGCCCGTTTCATGCGTGCCGCCCTCGGTGGTCGGGATGTTGTTGACATAGGAGAAGATATTGTCCGCATAGCCGTCGTTATGCTGCAGGGCGACCTCAACCAGAATACCGCCCGAACTGCCGGAAAAATGGATCGGCGGGTCATACAGAGGGGTCTTGTCCCCGTTGAGATAGGTGACAAAATCGCTCAGGCCGCCGTTGAACTGATATTCCACCTTGCGCGGGTGTCCGCCGCGCTCGTCGGAGAGCGTCATCTTTGTGCCGCGGTTGAGGTAGGAGAGTTCGCGGATGCGCTTGGCGATGGTGTCGTAGCTCATTTCCAACGTTTCAAATACGCGGTCATCCGGCAAAAATGTAACGCTTGTGCCCTGCTTTCTCGTTCTGCCGACCTCCTCCAGCGCGGCGATGGCCTTGCCGGAGATAATCTTGCCCGTGGCGTCCTCTTCGCTTGTGAAACGCATGCGATACATGCGCCCGTCGGTGCAGACCTCAACCTCGACCCAGCGGGAGAGCGCGTTGACAACGGAGGCGCCGACGCCGTGCAGACCACCGGAGTAGCCGTAGGAATCGTTGCCGAATTTGCCGCCCGCGTGGAGCTGGGTAAACACAACCTCCACGCCGGAAACGCCCATCTTTTCGTGAATCTGCACGGGGATACCGCGCCCGTTATCCACAACGGTGACGGAATTATCCTTATGCAGGGTCACGTTGATCTCGTTGGCATAGCCATTGGCCGCTTCATCGATGGCGTTATCGATGATCTCCCAAAGGAGATGATGCAGCCCGCGCTGTCCGGTCGAACCGATGTACATGCCCGGGCGCATGCGGACGGCATCCAACCCCTCCATAATTTTAATTTTATCTACTGTATAATCCGATGCCATACTGACTCCCATCAAACCTATAGAATGGATTGCGGAAAGCATCAAAGCCCCGCAAAACGCAAGAAACCCCGGCAGAAAGGGGATGTCTCCGCGTTAAATTGCGGTTTCTGCCGGTTATAATTGAGCGATTGCACCATATCTGGCGCGTTGATACACACAGTATACCATACTTGGTGGCGCGCCGTAACCCATGCAAAGCCACCCGATGGCGCGCCAGAGGTACAAACAAATGTTTATTTTCAGAAAATTCAAAAAAAATGAACCAAAATAGAGCGAAAGTGGTGACAAATGGGGGATAGTGGTGTATACTCATCATGAATCTGGGGGAGACTCTTTCCTATCTAACTTCTAAAATGGCTTGCCAAAGGAGGAATGCGCGTGCTGATTGGTTTGTTTGAACACATGCTGGATGCGAAAGGGCGCGTGTTCATTCCCGCGAAGTGGAGGGAGTGTGTCGGGGACACGATTATTGTGACCCTCGGCCTGCTCGGAACGCAGTCTGAGAAATGTCTCTCCGGCATGTCTGTGGAGCAGTGGGAACGATTTTCACAAAAGCTTGCGGCGCTTCCGGTCACGGATATAGGCGGACAGGCCATCCGCAGAAAACTCTACTCCATGGCGGCTGCGTGTGAAATCGATAAACAGGGGCGCATTCTGATTCCCGCACAGTTGCGCGATCTTGCCGGCTTAAGCAAGGATGCAACGCTCGTTGGCATAGACGATCATATTGAGATTTGGAATCCCGAAACGCTTGCGGCCTACAACGCCGGATGTGAGGCGAGCTACGACGCAGACCTTGCGCATCTGGCCGAACTCGGCATATGAACGGACAGTTTTCGCACATACCGGTACTGCTGGACGAAACGCTGGAGCTGCTGGCCCCCGCGCGCGGCGGTATCTTCGTAGATGGAACGCTCGGCGGCGGAGGACATGCCGAGGCGGTTCTAACCCGACTGCCCGAGACGGGGCGGCTCATTGGAATTGACAGGGACTGGGAAGCCGTGCACGCGGCGGGGGATCGGCTGTCCGCGTTTGGCTGCCGTTTTACCGCGTTGCACGGCAACTTTTTTGATATGCGCTCGCTGCTTGCCGAAATTGGCGTAAGCGAGGTCAACGGAATTCTACTCGACCTTGGCGTTTCCAGCCATCAACTGGATACCCAGGAGCGGGGGTTTTCCTATAAATCGGAAGCGCCGCTGGATATGCGTATGGATCAGCAAGCCTCGCTCTCCGCGCGGGAGGTGGTTAACACCTACCGTGAAGAGGAGTTGGCACGGGTGATCTGGACCTACGGCGAGGAGCGTTTCAGCCGTAGAATTGCGGAGCGAATTTGTCGCGCGCGTGAACAATCTCCTATTGAGACCACCCTGCAATTGGCGCAAATCGTACGCGACGCCATCCCCGCTAAATATCGAAACGAGCCGCAACACCCCGCGCGGCGCACATTTCAGGCACTTCGCATCGAGGTTAACAGCGAGCTTAGCGGGTTGGACCAGGCGGTGGAGCAGGCCTGCGATCTGTTGCAAAAAGGCGGAAGACTGTGTATAATTACATTTCATTCACTGGAGGATCGCATCGTCAAGCAGGCGTTTCGCAGATTTGAGAATCCCTGCACATGCCCGCCATCCGCTCCTATCTGTATCTGCGGAAAGGAGCCGAAGGCAAAAATCCTCACCAAGAAACCGCTGACCGCCTCCGACGAGGAGGAAGCGCGTAACTCCCGCTCGACCAGCGCAAAGCTCCGCTGCATCGAAAAGATCTAGCGAAACGATGCGCCCGGGTGTCGGTGTCGCGCCGGTGAGCGGAATTTTCGCTTGATTGGAAGGGAATTAACGTTGGACATTCGCTTCGAAGAAGACCGCAAAAAAGGAAAATCGCCGACGACTCGGTTAAACATTCCAAATAAGGATGAATACGCTGGCGCCACGGAGAGGACCGAGCGCGTGCAGACCAAACCGCGAAGCTCCCGCGAGCCGGGGGTTCGCGTTGAAAAGACGAAGATTACCTCGTTAGGGCGCGTGGGACTGATCATCAGCGGTTTTTTACTCTCCGGCATGGTGCTCTTCACGCTGGCGGGATATGAACGTATTTCGCGCGCATATGCGGACATCAACGCGCTTAACAATGAAATCGAGCTCACAAACCTCCGTATTAACGAGCTGGATGTCCAGATTGAGTGCGCGGTAACCATTCAGGATGCGCAAAAGGTTGCCGAGGCCTACGGCATGCAATATCCGGAGAAGAATCAATATGTAAAAATCGGCGATCCGCTGCCTTTTAGCAACAGTACGCCGGCAGTCACCGACAGCGGCGCAGCCGGAACACCCGGGACGCCATTGCCCAACACGCCGGAGGCGCCGGCGACGACGCCGGAACCGAATCCGGCGGCAACGGACGGGGGGGTACAACCGTCTGCGGGCGGTTGATCTTACGAAAGGACGATTGACCAATGGCTAAGACGACGGCCCCCGCGCCGAAGATTAAACGCAAACTCGTACTTCTGATGGTTTTCGCAGGCCTTCTGATGCTGTTGCTCGCCCTTCGGCTGGCGCAGGTTATGATCATTCAGGGGCCGGAGCTGCAGGCCAAGGCGAAAACGCAGTGGACCAGACGCCAGAACCTGGCCGCGCAGCGCGGTAAGATTGCAGACCGAAACGGTCTCGTTCTTGCCCAGAGCGGAACGGCTTATCGCGTTCTTGCAAACCCGCCCGCAATTGCTGCGGACGACCGCGTCCGCGTTGCGACCGAGGTTTCCGATATTCTCGGATTGGACTACGACTATGTTTTAGAGCGTATCTCGCCCGCTCCCGAAACCGGTAAACTGAGATTGCAGGTGCAGCTCAAACGGCAGGTGGAGAGTTCTGTGATCGACCAGCTGGAGGCGCTCCAGCTTGGCAACGGAATCACCTACACCACCGACATGAAGCGCTACTATCCGTTTGGACAGCTCTTTACGCAGCTCATCGGGTTCACCGGCATTGAGACAGAGGGACAAACGGGGCTGGAGGCGGAGTATAACAGCTATTTGGCCGGCGTTGCGGGCCGGCTGGTCATAGAGGTGGACCGCAAAAACAATCCGCTCTCCTATGGCGAGGAAAGCTATATTGCGCCGACGGAAGGCTACAACATGAGTCTGACTGCGGACTCTGTCATACAGAGCTATCTGGAGAAGTATCTGCAGCAGTGTTATGAGCTCAACCGTGCAACCACTGTGTCCGGCCTGGTCATGGACCCGAAGACGGGCGAAATACTGGCGATTTCAACGTATCCTTCCTTTGACTTGAACAGCCCGCCCCGCGATATGGTTACCGAGCTCATGTCGATGTCTCGCGCGCGAATCGTGACGGACACCTACGAAGCGGGATCGATGTTTGATATGATTACCACGGCGGCGGCGCTGGATGCCGGCGCGACGATACAGGACAGCACCTTTAAGTGTTCGGGCTCGCGTATTTTCCGTTTGGAGAAGGTTCGCTGCTGGAATACCAGCGGCCACGGAAACGAAACACTGGCTGAGGCGCTGGGAAATTCCTGCAATGTCGCAATGATGGATATGGCGATCGCAACCGGTGTAGACAAGTTTTATGACTATATCTACGCGTTTGGGTTCAACGAGAAGACAAACTGCGGCATGCCCAGCGAGGACACCGGTGAGGTTATCCACCGGAAATACATTCGCGAGAGCGATTTGGCGAAGATTTCCTTTGGCGAGAACATCACGACCACAGCGATCCAGATGGCCAACGCTTTCTGCGCGGTCATCAACGGCGGGACGTTGATGCAGCCCTATGTGGTGGATCAGATTACCGCGACCGATGGGACGGTCATCCTCGATAACGAGCCGACTATTCTGCGCCGCGTGATCAGCTCCGCAACCTCCCAAACAATGCGCACCCTGCTTGAGTCTGCCGCAAAGAGCGGAAATGCGAATAACGGCCAGGTGCTCAACTATTCGATGGGGGGGGTCACCGGCGTTTCCAGAAAGTTTGAGGAGGATGGCGTGACGCCGTCCCGTACGCGCGTTGTGGCCAGCTATATCGGATTTTTGCCCGCCAACGATCCGCAGTTGGTCTGCATGATTGTAATCGATGAACCGCAGGTGCCCTATATGGAAGCCAGCAGCATCGGAGGGTATTGGGTTTCGAAAATCTTTTCCGACCTGGTGCAGTATTATGGGATTTTGCCGGATCTGACAACAAAGACGGGGACGGTTCCGGACATTGTTGGTATGACGGCAAAGGACGCGGTTTACACGCTGGGACAGGCGGGCTTTAAAGCCTATGCGGTGCCGAGCGAAGATACGGCATTGGTTGTTTCCCAGTTCCCGGCGGGGAAAGAGGTCGCGCCTTCGGGCTCCATCGTCATCCTCTACACGAATATGACGACGTTTAACGACGACAAGCTCTACAAGCCGCAGGTAGCCGTGCCGAACCTCATTGGCAAGCGCAGGCAGGATGCGTTCGATAGATTGGCGGAACTCGGGCTGCTGCTGAGCTTTGATAAGTCCCAGTGCACGGGCCTGATCGATACGCAGTCTGTTGAGGAGGGAACGCTGGTCGATCCGGGGACGACGATTTACATCACATTCCCGTCGCCGTCGCCCTCGCCGACGCCGGAACCGGGCACAACCGCGAAGCCGGAGGTTACGCCGGAACCGGATCAATAACGGCACTACCGGGTGAACTAATTTTGTTTTGCCATGCACATGCAAAACGGATGGAATCTATATTTTGAAACAGCGCGGCAAAGGCCGCGCAGCGGGAGGTTTCCAGATGCTGCTTTCGGAACTGGCCATGGCGTCCGGTTTGCGCTATGAAGGCGAGGACACGGATATCGTCTCCATCGAATACGACTCGCGTAAAGTGAAAAAGGGCAGCATGTTCTGCTGCATTGTCGGCTCATTGCTGGACGGGCATACGTTTGCCGAGGGCGCCCTTCAAAACGGCGCGGCGGCGCTGCTGGTCGAGCGCGAGCTGCCGATTGCCGCGCCGCAGATTGTGGTGAAAAACGCGCGTAAGGCGATGGCCGAGATGGCAGCGGCATTCTATGGATATCCGCAACGGGAGATGATGATGCTCGGCGTGACCGGAACGAACGGCAAGACGACCACGACCTACATGGTCAAGGCGATCGCCGAACAGGCGGGTAAAAAGGTCGGCGTCATCGGCACCATTCGAAACCTGATTGGCAACGAGAGCATTCATACCGACCGCACGACGCCGGAATCGGTCGATCTCTTCCGCATTCTGCGCATGATGGCGGACGCGCACGTCGATCTCGTGGTGATGGAGACGAGCTCCCACGCGCTGGAACAATACCGCGTGCATGGAATCAAGTTTGACGTTGGCCTTTTTACCAATCTGACGCAGGATCATCTGGATTATCATAAATCCTTTGATAATTATCTGGCCGCGAAAAAAATCCTGTTTCTCAACAGTAAAAAAGCGGTTGTTAACGTGGACGATCCATATTCCTCCCGCATTATGGAAGGGCTGTCGATTCCGATTCTTACCTTCGGCGTGCGGGATCGCGCGGATATCTCCGCGACGGACATCGACATCACGACCGACGGCGTACGGTTTGATCTGCATACGCCCGATGGCGAAGTGCTTATGAATCTGCCCATCCCCGGCCTGTTCTCGGTCTTTAATGCGATGGGGGCGGCGGGTATGGCGCTCGCAATCGGCATCAAGCTCAGCGCCATCAAAGCGGGGTTGGAATCGCTAACCAGCGTATCCGGGCGCCTGGAGCCGGTCAAGACAAATCGCGGGTTCTCGGTGTTTGTGGACTATGCGCATACGCCGGATGCATTGGAAAACGTGCTCAAGACCGTGCAGCAGTTTGCAAAAGGGCGCGTCATCTGCGTCTTTGGCTGCGGCGGCGATCGCGATCGCGCGAAGCGGCCCATCATGGGCGAGATTGCGGGCCGGTTTTCTGAGTTTGCGGTCATCACAAGCGACAATCCGCGCACGGAAGATCCAATGGCGATCATCGAATCCATCGAGGATGGCATGAAACGCAGCGGAACGAAATATACCGTCATCGAAAACCGTAAAGAAGCGATTCGGTATGCGATTTCCATTGCGCAGAACGACGACGTGATCATGATTGCCGGAAAAGGGCATGAGAACTATCAGGAGATCAACGGCACGAAGTATCACTTTGACGACAAAGAGATCGTCGAAGAACTGCTCGCCGAGCTGTAACGCAAACTTTGCAACAGACCCGCATTTTGACCGCGCGGTGGATTCCGTGTCGCGAAAAATGCGGGTTTTGTGCGTTCAGACGGCAGCCTAGGCGAAAAGGGGATTGTCCGGCGCCGGTTTTCGGGGGTATAATACCGATATGTTTCAAATTGTTCTAACCGCGTTGACGGCATTTGCGATTGTCTGGCTGCTCGGCCCGCTTCTGCTGCCGTTGCTGCAACGGCTGAAGCCCGCACAGCAACGGGAGATCATGCCGGAGCCGGAACCGCCGATTTCGCAAAAAAAGAAACAGCCTGTGCCGCAAAAAGCCCCTGTGCCAACCATGGGGGGGCTGTTTGTGTTGCTCGCAATTTCGGTAGCACCGCTTATCTTCGGCCTGGATGGCATGGAGTTTGCTCTGCCGGCGGTGGTTGCGACGGTTGCGCTCGGTGTGCTGGGATTCGTAGACGATTTTATCAGGGTACGCGGCAACGAATCAGTTGGATTGCGTGAATATCAAAAACTCTTTGTGGAGTTTATCGTCGCTCTCGTTGTAGCGGTCTGGGCATACCGCTCGCCTCTGATCGGCTCGGCGATTCAGCTGCCGCTCTCCGGCGGTGAATGGGATTTGGGGTTTTGGTATGTGCCGCTTGTGATCATCACCATCCTGCTGCAGACCAATGCAGCGCAAAGGATGGACGATATGGATGGCCTTGTGACGGGCTTGAGCGCGGTTTATTCTCTTTTTATGGTTGCCATCTTTGCCGCGCTGGCGAGGGCGGCCAATCAAACCGGAGAGTTTTTGCTGGGCGGTAATCTCGAAGGCGGCGCGGTGTTTGCCGCGGCGGTCGGAGGGGCCGGCATCGGATTTTTACGATATAATACCTACCCTGCGCGTCTGCAGGCCGGGTCAACCGGGTCGCTTGCGCTTGGTGGCGCGGTCGCGATGATCGCGATTTTGAGCCGCTCATTTCTCATTCTTCCGTTGATGGGATTCGGCTTTACGCTGACCATGATCTCCGTGGTTCTGCAGGCGGTCAGCCTCAAGCGGGAAGACGGCAGAAGACTCTTTCGCGCCGCGCCGCTACACCGTCACTTTGAGCTATCCGGACAGGCCGCGCCGCGAATCGTCTCGATGTATACCATATTTACGGCGGCGCTCTCGGCGGTATGCCTGCTGCTCTATTTAAAATAATCGAATGATCCTGCCTATTATGCAGGTGTTTTTGGAGGCTACAACCAAACATGGAACAACAAAGCGAATCACAACGCAAAAAAGCGCTGATTATCGGCATGGCAAAAAGTGGCGTCGGCGCGGCAAAACTCCTCACAAGCGTCGGTTGGGATGTGATTATCAACGATAAAAAGACGGAGATACCGGGGCTTCGCGAGAGCCTTTCCGGCGTTCCGGTCGCCTGGCGGCTTGGAGAGGAGCCGCAGACGCTGTTTGAGGGCGTTTCGCTTATCGTCATCAGCCCGATTATCCCGATGACGGTTCCGTTTGTCAAAGAGGCGCAGGCCAAAGGAATTGAGGTCATCAGCGAGATTGAACTGGGTTATCGCTATAGCCACGCCGAGTTTGTCTGCATCACCGGCACCAACGGGAAAACGACCTGTACCGCGCTCACAGGCGAGATTTTCAAGGCGGGCGGACGGCACACCTTTGTGCTCGGCAATATTGGCGTGCCGATTACCGAACATGCGCTGGAAACGCGCGAGGGGGATGTCGTCGTTGCGGAAACGGCCGGACTGCAGCTGGAAGGCAATGTGCGCTTCCATGCGCGGGCGGCAGGCGTTTGCAACATCACGGAGGATCATCTGGATCATTTCGGCTCGATGGAGAATTATATCGCCGCCAAGTGCAAGATATTCGACCACCAAACGGCGGATGACATCGCCGTACTCAACTATGACGACCCGGTCGTGCGCGATATGGCGCGCCTGACGCCCGCGCGGGTGTTCTATTTTTCACGTAAGGCAGAGGTCCCGCGCGGTATGTTTGTGCGGGACGGCGCGGTGATCTATCGGGATGAAATCGAGGAATACCCGTTCCTCCGCGCGGAGGAGATTAAAATACCCGGTGGGCATAATTTGGAAAACGCGATGCTCAGCAGCCTCCTTGCGCTGGGGATGGGCATCGGCGCGGACGCGGTGCGTGAGACGCTAAGGACCTTTCCCGGTGTGGAACATCGCATTGAATTTGTGCGCGAGGTAGACGGCGTTCGCTACATCAACGACTCCAAGGGAACGAATCCGGATTCGACAATCAAGGCGATTCAGGCAATGACGAGGCCGACGGTGCTCATCCTCGGCGGCTATGATAAACACAGTGACTTCCACGATTTATTTGAGCATTTTCACGGCAGTGCGCTCAAATCCATCGTTGTGCTGGGTGAAACGAAGCAGAAGATTCTGGACACCGCGCGGGATACGGGGTATCTTGGCTATTGCCATGCGACGGGGACCTTTGAAGACGCGGTTTCCTGCGCGCGTGTGCTCGCAGCAGCGGGCGATGCGGTTCTGCTTTCGCCGGCTTGCGCAAGCTGGGATATGTTTGATAATTTTGAACAGCGCGGAAGGGTGTTTAAAGAGATCGTAAATCGGTTTTGACAGAGGGAAACGCGCAGACCAAGAGCGCCCGCGAGGGCGCTCTTGGTCTGTCAAAAAAGTCCCTGGATTGTTAAGGGCCGTAGCCCTTAACCCATCGATTCCGGCTGCGGCGGCTTTGCCGTCGTGACGGATCGCCCGGAATCGGGCGATTTCTTCGCAACTCTTTGCCGTTCGGAGTCCGGAGGACGAGAGGCAAAGAGCGGTTACCCCGTCAAAAAACTCGTTTTTTGACGGCCTAAAAGAGCGCCCGCGAGGGCGCTCTTGGTCTGTCAAAAATTCCTTCACGCATTGACGATGTCGATATGGCAGGTCTTCATTGCGCTTAGGGCGATCCGGTGCCCCTCAACCGTTGCTCCCGCGCAGGCGGCGGCGTCCACCAGGATCGTCGCT
This sequence comes from Christensenella sp., assembly GCA_034926785.1. GTDB lineage: Bacteria > Bacillota > Clostridia > Christensenellales > CAG-138 > UBA7703. The sequence goes on along the minus strand of JAYFQU010000018.1, from coordinate 59,172 downwards.
TCGGGATAAAACGCTTTGACGAGCAGGGCGTTGCTGATTACGCAGATATCGGTGCAGAGGCCAATCAAGGTGATCTCCTCCGGATCTTCACCACCGAGCATTTCGTGGATGCGCATCGGCAGGCTTACGCCGCCGAAGGTATCCTTAGCGATCATGTGCTGTTCGTCGGCAACGTTTTTATGCATCAGCGCCATCCAGACGGCGGCGTTGGGCGCCCAGCCGTCCGTTCCCGCGATGCAGTGCTCCACGGGGAGCTTTTGCCCCTCCTTGGTCTGGAGATATTTCTCGGTGTGGGTATCCAGCGTGTAAAGAATCAGCCCGTCAAAATCGAGTATGTGTTTGACTACGGGCTCCACGATAGCCTGCGCTTCCGCACTGCCGAGAGAGCCGGTGATAAAGTCGTTTTGCATATCGACGACGACAAGCACCTTTTTGTTGAGCGGTTGTTCCATATCAAATACTCCCTTTCCGATGTTGGTTACGATTGATGCGGCATGGCCTCTGAAACGACGTAGAGCAGCACGCCCGCGGCGACGGAAGCGTTCAGCGATTCGGCACGGCCACGCATGGTCAGGCGAAAGCCTTCGCAGAGCGCGCGTACCTCGGCGCTCACCCCGCTGCCCTCGCTGCCGATGACGAGCGCGACGCTTGACGCAAGCGCCGGCAGCGTTTCGCTGCCGTGCAGGTCTCCGCAGAGCGCAACGAAGCCGGATTGCTTCAGACGCGCGATCTCCGGCGCAAGCGCCCCCTGCCAAACCGGCAGGTGATAGGTGGAGCCCATCGCGGCGCGGAGCGTCTTTGGCGAATAGGGATCGGCGCAGGAGGGAGAGAGCAGGACGCCTGCCGCGCCGAACGCATCCGCCGAGCGGAGGATGGTTCCCACATTGCCGGGATCCTGTACGCCATCCAGCACAACGACAAGACCGGAAGGATAGACGGCGGGAGGGACGAGCAATGGCGTTTCCACCACCGCAACAACGCCCTGCGGCGTTTGGCTCTCACAGAGGGATTCCAGAACCGGTCGGGTGACGGTGTACGCAATCGCGCTCTCCGGCGGCGAGAAGGCATATCCTTCTTCGAGGAAACAGGAGACGACGTGTGCGCCGGAGAAGATCGCCTCGCGCACAAGCTTTTCGCCCTCGATGAGGTGCAGCCCACTCTCCTTTCGTTCTTTTCGCTGGAGGAGCTTTCGCGCCTCCTTCACGCGCTCGTTCGCGCGGCTCTCGATGATCACAGGCGCAAAGCCCCCTCTCGGATGATGCTGTAACGTACGGTGCGGTATATTTGCGTTATTTTGCCTTGCGTGCCCATTGATCCCGGGTGACGAAAGAAGCCGTCTCATCAAACACCGCTCCATCAGAGCGAAAAAACGGCTGCCGAGGGCACCCCCTTAGGCAAAGCTGCACTCTAGTATAGCATATTTCTATAAAAAACACTGTAAACAGCGCACTTGCTTATGAAATACAATTGCGGTTTTTACGAAATCTCCGAGGATTGTCGGCCGGATCCATACGCGGCCGGCGCTTGCAGAGACCGTTTCGTCATCGGTGCAAAGAACGCTGCGCAGAGCAGAAGAATAACTCCGGCGAGCAGCCAGGCATTCTGAAACCGGCTGTAGGTGCTGACCAAATATCCACCCGCTGCTGCGAGAAGCCCTCCGACTTGTAACACCAGCGAGGAAAGGGAGAGGATGCCCGCGCGATGGTTCGCGGGCGCGGCCTGATTGAGCAGCGTGCTCTCCGCAACGCTTCCGCTGCCGATGAACAGATAGACGGCAAGATAGACGGTAACGAAGGAGAACGCATTCTTTTGAAACGACAGCAGCATCATTGATCCCCCAAAGAGCGCCTTTATGGTTAACAGAAGGGGAACCGCCCGCGACCCAAAGCGGGAGAGCATCCGCTCGCTCAGCCAGCTGCCGCATATCACAAACCCGAACCCGCCGAAGCTGACCACACCGAAGAGCCAATAGGGAGCTTGCATGCCGTTCAGTGCGGGCTGCCAATAGGTCTCTATCGCGTTTAGAGCAAAGCCCGTCGCAAGCGCGAAGACGGCGAGCGCTCGGACAATGCCCGGCCGCATAAAAAATGACAGGCTCGCTTTGGTTTGGCGAAGAACCGTCTGAAAGCCGTTGGGAACAGCCACGCCGGGGTGAATGCGCTTCTCTTCACGCACAAAGCAGGCGGCCAGCAGAAACAGGACGATATAAAGAAACGTATTTACGCCAAGGTTCCCCAGATAGCGATGGCCCAGCCCCGCCAGCAGCCCGCCGGACAGCGCGCCAAAGGCAAGTCCCGCGCTTTCCAAAATTGCAAGGCGGGAGGTCACCCACTCCAGAGATTTGCCGTGGCCGCCCGATTGATCGATGACGAGCGCGTCGAGGCTGCCGGAGGAGAACGCGCGCCCCAGCCCGTTGATGATGATGGAGACGGAGAGCAGCGCGGCGCCGGAGGATACGATCAGCAAAGCATAGCTGATAACATAGAGCACAGCCGAGAGCAAGAAAGAGGTCTTCCTGCCGCAGAGATCGGCAAAGATTCCGCTGGGGAACTCCGCCAGAATGATGGTTGCGGAGTAGAGCCCGATGAAGAGCGAAATGGTGCAAATATTCGCGCCGTGCTGCAGCAGCGCGAGCGTCAGCACCGGCGCAAGGATGCCCGTTGCCATATTTTTGAGAAAGAGGATGCCCTGAACCGCCTTATGCATCCTTTTCCTCCGTGACGGGATAGGCGATCAGCGCATATTCCCATGCGCGGGTAGCCTCGCCGCGCTCTTCATGCGACGCCAGAAACGCGCAAATCATTCCGTAAAGCTCCACTGCTTCCCCTGCGGTAAGATGCGTGATGCCGGAGATCATGTCGCCAAATTGCCGATGGCCGACGGCCGCCTCCGTACTGGTTTCGCAATAGGCTGTGAAACCGGAAAAGACCTGAGAGAGCTCTGCCTGCAGGAGGGCGAGTCGCTGATTTTTGTTTTCGTCGTGGACCAGGCTGCCGATTTGGACAGTCCTTGGCAGGATTCGATAATAGCTCGCCGTAATGCCGTGTATCAATTCGGTATGATCCAGCTCGACGAGCCCGAGTTCGCGCAGTTGCCGGATATGATGTTGGACGGACGAGGGAGAGATTCCGATCTGCTCGGATAACTGCTTGGGCGTCATCGGCACGCCGGCGATCTTCATGCAGCGGATCAGGTTTTGCCGCTGCGGGTTCATATAGATATCCAATTCGCGCTTGCCGTAGAGTACAATCGTATCCATGTTCCTACGCCTCCTTAACGTTACAATAATTATAACGATAGATAAAGTGAAACGTCAAGGGGGAAAACGCAGAAAAAAACCACCCGAAGGTGGCCCAGATGATCGACAAACCCGTTTGGGGCAGGGAGATTCGCAAAATGAATCATCTCCTATCAAGTTTGGCGATTCATTCGCCAAATTTTGGGAAAAAGTGGCGCGATTCACGCCGCTTTTTCCCAAAGAAAAACCCATCCGCAACACCCTACGGACATTGCAGATGGGCTGAAAATCACCCGAAGGCGGTTTCGTTTTACGCTGATTTACGCTCTGGCCTTGACAGCGATATCGACGAGTTCCTTGAACGCGGTCATATCGGTGATGGCAAGGTCGGCAAGGACTTTGCGGTTGATGTTGATGTCTGCGAGCTTCAGGCCGTTGATAAGGCGGCTGTAGGTCGTTCCGCAGATGCGCGCGCCTGCGTTGATGCGGGCAATCCAGAGACGGCGATATTCGCGCTTCTTCAGCTTGCGGCCGACATACGCGTACGCCATGGACTTCATCACCTGCTGGGATGCGGCGCGATACTGCTTGCTCTTTGCGCCGTAGTAACCCTTTGCGAGCCGCAGAACCTTGCGGCGCTTTTTCACTGCATTGACTGCTCTTTTAATTCTGGCCATGTTTCATTTCCTCCTCAGCTGTACGGCAGCAATTTGCGGATCTTCTTTTCTTCGACATCGGCAATGTAGCCGGTCTGACGAAGGCCGCGCAGTCTCTTGGTGGACTTCTTGGTCAGAATATGGCGCTTATAGGCCTTACTCCGCTTGATCTTGCCGGATTTCGTCACGGAGAAGCGCTTTGCCGCTCCGCGATGCGTCTTTAACTTTGGCATTGGTCGGTTCCTCCTGGTTCTTCTTCCATAACATATTTTTTTCGTGCGAAATTCTTTGTTACACTCTAATCGGCCAAACAAATCTTTTGTGCAAATGCTGTCTTTACTTCTTTTCGGCTTTGGCCGCGAGAATCATGAATAAGCTTCTGCCTTCCATTTTCGGATCGCGTTCTTTGATCGCGCTGTCGCCAAGCATTTCGAAGAAGCGGGTCATGACATCCATGCCGATTTCGCCATGCGTAATCTGGCGTCCGCGGAAGCGGATGGACACCTTGACCTTATCACCATCCGCAAGGAATTTGACGGTCTGCTTGGCTTTGATTTCCATGTCACGCACGTCAATGGTTGCGGAGAGGCGGATCTCCTTCAGCTCGATGATCTTCTGATTCTTTCTCTGTTCCTTGTCGCGCTTGCTCATCTCAAAGCGGTATTTACCGTAGTCCATGAGTTTGCAGACGGGCGGAACGCTGTTGGGCGCGATCTTGACGAGGTCGAGCTCTTTTTCATCGGCCATTTTTTGCGCCGTGCGGACATCTACGATGCCCAGCTGGTCGCCATTTTCGCCGATTAAGCGGACCTGCGGGTCACGGATCTCTTCATTGATCATCAATTCCGTGATAGCGATGGCAGTACACCTCCATAATACAAAATAAAAAGTGGGCGCAAGTCAGATTGCGCCCACAAGACAAACCATGTTTCAGAGAAAAAGGTGTTGCTACCGTGCCTGACAATCGTCGGCAGGTGAGAAGCGGGCGCTTCTGCTTGAACATGACTATTATATGGACTGCGCCGGACGATGTCAAGCAAAATTGTAAGAAGCACGGATTTTTTCCGCGATTTTTGGTGCGCTTCGCGCTTAATCGTCCGCGCCCGCGAGGGCCTCCAGCTTATCCTTCGGCGCGCCGGGCTTGCTGTCGCCATGCTTGGCGAGCGAAATCGGCAGGATTGCCAGGCCGATGAACAGCGCGGCATAGGGGAAGAGGGTATCGTAGCCGACATACTGAAGCAGGAAGCCGGAGACGATTGGCGTCACCACCTGCGCCGCCATGGAGCAGGTATAGTAAAAGCCGGTATATTTGCCGACGTTGCCGAACCGTGAAATCTCCCAAACCATCGGGAAGGTATTGACCGTGACCGCCGCCTGCGCAAAGCCGACCGCCGCAAACATCACATACAGCAGGGGCGAGAACGTCCGCGCGCCGAACGCGCCAAACAGGAAGGCGGCTACGGCGATGACCAGGCCGATGATGATGGTTTTCTTGCGTCCGATGCGGGAGGCTAAAAAACCGATGGGCAGATAGGAGATAATTGCCGCGCCCGTTGCAACAAGCAGACACATGGAAACGTTGTTGAGCCCCGCGTCCCACATCTTGGTCGCATATTTGCTAAATGCCGTGGTGACCGCATTATAGCCAAGGAACCAGAGCGTAATGGTCGCAAGGATGAGGATGAGGCTGCGCAGCACCTCCGGTGGGAGCTTTTGCTTGCCGTCCACCTCGATGGACTTGCTTTGATCCTCCGCCTCGGAAACGCCGTAGTTGATGTCCTTCATCTGCTGGACGAGCTTTCGCTCCGGCACAAAGAACAGCACCGTCAGCGCCGCGAGAACCATCAATATGGCAACGGCGAGGAAAAGGTAGAGATAGTTTGCGCGGCCATCCGGCAGGCGGGATACCAGAAGCTGCATGAAAACCAGCGCAAACGCGCCGCCAACCGCACCCATGAGGTTGATAACCGCGTTACCTTTGCTGCGCACGGGTTTTGGCGTTACATCCGGCATCAGCGCGACCGCCGGCGAGCGATAGGATCCCATGGTGACAAGCAGAAGACCCAGCACCGCGATAAAGATCAACAGCGATGTGGATGGCGGGAATACACCGTAGGTATTGTCCAGAATCGGCAGCAGCATCAAAAGCACGACGGCGGTAAACGTACCCGCGGCGATGAACGGAATGCGCCGGCCGACCTTATCGCTCAGCGCGCCGAAGAGCGGCAGCAAAAAGAGCGCAACGATGTTGTCGAGGCTCATGATGATGCCCGCCGGGCCATCGCCCATGTGATAGGTATCCCTCAGAATCAGCGGAATGATGCTGTCATACATCTGCCAGAATGCGCTGATGGAGAGAAACGCGAATCCGACGAGGAACGTGCGCTTATAATTCAGTTTCATTTGCTTTTGCTCCGATTTCATAAGATGCGTTGTGAGAAGACGGACTGCGATATGGCTGCAGCCTGTTTATTATGGTATCGTAATTGGCATAGAATAACAATATAAATCGTCGTAAAAAATCAACCGGAGTATGAACAAAAAATCACGGCATAGTCAGCCAGGGAAGCGCAGAACATTCCGTGATGAAACAGCGCGTAAACCTGACAGTTTATTGTCATATAATCCGGCGTATCATTCAGAATATCAACAGGAAAAACAGCGACGGAGGAGATTGTCATGGAGCAGCTATTTGATTTTATGAAGGAGCAAAAGGAGCTGTATCAGCCGAAAACGGCACCGTCTTTGATCGATGTGCCGGAGATGGCGTTTTTTGCGGTAGACGGCGCGGGTAATCCCAACGCGGAGAAGGGGACATATGCCGAGGCGGTGCAACTGCTCTACGCGCTGAGCTATACGGTGAGGATGAGCGACAAAGGGAAACAACCGCTTCCGGGCTTTTTTGCCTACCGTGTGCCGCCGTTGGAGGGGCTCTGGCAAATGGCGGGCGGCGCGCCGGGCGTGGACTATGACGACAAGGCTGGTTTCGAGTGGACGAGTATGATCCGGCAGCCGGAGTTTGTGGACAGGGCGGCGTTTGAATGGGCCTGCGCCGAGGTGCGGCGCAAGAAGGGGCTCGACACCGCACGCGCGCGGCTCTGGCACTATTGCGAAGGGCTTTGCGTGCAGATATTGCATATCGGCCCGTATGACGACGAACCTGCGACTGTAGCGAAGCTGGACGCATTCGCGGTGGAGCGGGGCTACCGGCTGGATTTTGGTGCGCGGAGGCATCATGAAATCTATCTGGGTGATCCGCGCAGAACCGCGCCGGAGAAGCTCAAAACGATTATTCGGCATCCGGTTGCAAAGACGTGAGCGCATGATTTGAGGAGAGACGCGAATCCAAAAATCAAAAGCGCCCACGTTGGTGGGCGCTTTTGATTGGGATGGGATGGGAGGTAATATTGGGGGTCTGTTCGTCTATGTCCTTGCTCTGATGATAATGTACTACTTGCTTGTGGATTTGCAATGGATAGAAAGTGAACTTCCTGTTACACGCAAAAATACGAATTTTTTGCGAAAAACACCCCGTTTTCTACCTGAAAAATTATGGGGATTGATTCACGAAAAACAGCGAAAAACCGCGCCGTTTTGCGGGGAATCTATGCTTTTTCGCCAATGCCGAATCGGGCAAAATCCAAATCCGGGTGCTGTGTGACAGAGAATTCCTCTTGAAGATGAGAAAAAAACGTCTTGCTTTTTCATCTTCATTGTGTATAATAATATCTGCACTCGGGGTTATAGCTCAGCTGGTCAGAGCGCTACGTTGACATCGTAGAGGTCGTTGGTTCGATCCCAACTAATCCCACCACCTTCAAAGTTGAATATCCTGCGGTGTGCGTTACGTTTTCGGTTATAAACCCACAGAGTGACTTCGGGAGCGTTTCGTTGAGAAGACAAGATCAGGCCCGTTACGGATGGGAAGATCGCGGCGATCACGGCGTACCCACCTGCCGAGAGGCGGGTGTTATAGCAAAGACGAACGGCACCTCGGGATGCTCTACAGAAACCTCATATAGCGGAATTGTGTAATGGTAGCACCTACGACTCTGACTCGTATTGTCTAGGTTCGAATCCTAGTTCCGCTGCCACAAGAACAACCAGAAAACCCGCCAAACGGCGGGTTTTTTGCTGCGCCAATGGCGATGCGGTTCGCAATCGCACACGCGGATCCCTACTTTACCGAATATAGAAAGAATCTGGCTTGCCGCCTTCGTGCAAAAACGCCGTCAACACGATCGCGTCGATGGCAATGTGCGATCAACCGGGGCAACTGCTGACGCTGGCGTACATCAGGCCGAGCACGAAGAGAAACAGCGCGGGCTAATCGTTGCGCTCCGCCGCGGCAATCGAGGCGGCCTCCGCCTCCTCCTGCGTCTCCGGTGCCCAGAGACCGCGCGCCATATACCAGTCGATGGATTCGCGCAGAAACTCGACGCTTACATTCAGCGTAAAGGCGATTTCGTAGATGTCGTCTGTGTTGCGCGCAGCGGTGCGGATCGCCTCCGGCGAGAGCAGGCGATCGTGCGCCCACTTGCGCGCCTTCGCTTCGGCGCGCCAGTCGTCCACCGCATTGTAGTGCAGTCGCCGGTCGGAGCCGGTATAGTGATGCCCCAATTCTTCGGCAAGCCAGCACGCGCGTTCAGCCTGCGTGCCATCCTGTCGAATGACGATGTGTTCGCCCGTCTCCGTTTTGATATAGGCTGCGGACATGCCGGGCACGGGAATCTCGCGCTCGTGCACATCAATCCCCCGCTCGCCCGCCTCCTGCTTGAGCTCTTCAATCTGATCCATAACCGTCGCGCCTCCTTTGCGCGGCCAAGGCGACACAGCGCTCGCTATTTGGTGAACTTGTCCGCTAAAAATTCGATGTACTCCTCATATCGCTCGCGTCCCTCGGGCGTGAGTTGGCTTACGTCGAAATGTCCTGCCGAGGCGTAGATGCGCGTGCCGCGCTCCTCCACGCTGTCGTCCGCCAGATAGTCCAGCGATACGTTAAAAAAGCGGGAGAGCGAGAGCAACGTAGAGCGCTTTGCATTCGCCGCGCCCTTTTCATACAGGCTGACGATGGTGGTATACGGCACGCCCGATTGCGCGGAAAGCTGAGGCTTATTCAGGCCGCGCTCCTCCATCAGCAGATCCAGTTTTTCCGTCAGAGTCAATAGAATCACCTCAAGTCAATTATAGACTCCTGACTACGACGTGTAAACATTTTAGATACGACGCGGCGTAGATTTTTTGCATTTTTTTGTAAAGATAATAGGATGGAATGCTTTGGCGTATCTTTGTGACTCCATTGTGAATTGATGAAACGGTTTGTTGACAACGGAACCAGAAAGAGGTAGTATTCAAGTGTATTAGCAATGCTAGTACACTAAATACGGCGAGATGCCGTAGGGGGGATTTCCAATGAAACGTAACCGTATCGCTCGCAACCTTCTGGCAGGGGTGACATGCGCACTGCTGCTGGCCGCCGCAATTCCGATACAATCCGCGCATGCGGAAAGCATACTTGCCGCGGGTTATGTAAACACGGCAAAGCTTAACATGCGGAAGGGGGCGGGGACGGGGAACCCGATTGTCGATACGCTGTCGAAAAATACCGCCGTGAATATTTACGAAGTGGTAGGCACATGGCTGCGCATCGACGTTCCGTCCACCGGCAAGAGCGGGTATGTCAGCGGCAAATATATCTCGATCAACAGCGCAAGTTTGAGCGCATATGCGCTCGGCGTTACCTCCGGCAAGGTCAACCTCCGTAAGGAGGCGACGAGTAAGAGCGAAAGCCTCGCCGTTGTGGACGGCAACTCCGGCATTACGATCTATTCAGCCGACGCGAAGACCGGCTGGTATAAAGTTAAGGTACACAAGACCGGCAAGGAGGGCTATATTTCACCGCTGTATATCAAGATTGTCGCCAAGGTTGATAAGTCCGGCGCGACTGGTTCTAATGGCGTGATTACAGCTTCCAACGTCAATTTCCGTTCCGGCCCAGGTACGAGCTATAGCAAGATCGGCCAGCTGCAAAAGAACGACGCACTGAGCATTTTGAGCAAAACGGGGGATTGGTATAAGGTAACGGTGGTGTCGACGAAAAAGACGGGCTATGTATTTGCAAGCTATGTGAAGGAAACCTCGTCAGTCGTAACGCCGACGCCGACGGCAACCCCGGCGGGATCGCCGACGCCGACGCCCGCAGGCAGTCAGGCCGGAAAACTCAACGCCGGCGGCGTGAACTTCCGCACAGGACCGGGGACGAGCTATAAGAGCCTCGGCCAGCTTGCCAAGGATACGACCGTTACGGTGCTGGGAAAATCAGGCGACTGGTATAAGCTTACGGTGAACGCAAGCGGGACGACGGGATATGTGTTTGCAAAGTACATCACCATTGTCAGTGCAACGCCGACTCCGACGCCGAAGGCTTCCGTAACGCCGACCGCGACGCCGACCGCGACGCCGACTGCGACGCCGACCGCGACGCCAACGGCAACGCCGACACCCACTGTGGTGCCGACGGCGGCACCGACGGTTACCCCCGGCGCCTGATCAAGCGGCTTCGCCCGCCTGAGCAACACTCATTTTGAAATCCGGTCCAGCCAAGCGCTCCGTCATTCGGCGGAGCGCTTTTACGCGCGATAAGCGTCAAATATTGGAAATTTACCTAAAAAAGGCGGAAACGGCTTGGAAGAAACGCTAACAAGTGATGGCTTTGTAACAATACCATGTTATAATCCAAATCAATACAACGACACGGACGGTTGCCTGTCCCAGAGGGAATGCATGAGTTTTGAACTATGCCATTGTGAAGGCGTCCTGAACGATCTCGACGAGGGAGTCTATTTTGTCGATAAGGATCGTGGGATCACATTTTGGAATCAAGCTGCGGAACGCATCACCGGTTTTTCCGCGCATGAGATGCTAGGCCGCTATTGTTATGACAACCTGCTCAACCATGTTGACGAACAGGGCAAGCAGCTCTGTCTGGACGGCTGCCCGCTGCATGAAACGCTCAGAGATGGGAAAACGCGTAGCGCGCAGGTCTATCTGCATCATAAAAGCGGGCACCGTGTGCGCGTGGATATTCGAATCCGGCCATTGATGATCAATGGCGAACTGGTCGGCGCGGCAGAGGTTTTTTCAAGTGTGAGCGCGGGGGAAGCATCCGAACTCAGCATAAAAGAACTGGAGCGTCTGGCGCTCTTTGACCAGCTCACCCAGCTTCCAAACCGCCGATATATCGATACCTTTTTAGAAAACCAGATGCGGGATTATCAAGTGCTGGGCATTCCGTTTGGTCTGCTTATGATGGATCTTGATTTTTTCAAGAAGGTAAACGACGATTATGGGCACAACGCGGGAGATGCCGTGCTGAAGATGGTTGCCAACACGTTTTTAGGCGCGATGCGAAAAAACGATTTTATCGGTCGCTGGGGCGGCGAGGAATTTGTTGCCATTCTGCGCGGGGTGACGCACCTGGAAATGCGGGCGATTGCGGAAAAAGTATGCCGGCTCGTAGCGCAGTCCAGTCTCGCGCGCGGGGAAGACTGCATCCGCCTGACCATATCCATCGGCGCGACGATGGCCAACGGCCAGGACAATGCCGCAACGCTGATTCAGCGCGCGGATCGGGCGCTCTACATGAGCAAAAACGGCGGCAGGAACTGCGTAACGATGCTCTAATCTGGCGAGTGGAACAAAACGATTCCGGATAAAACAAAAAAGCCCGTCTTCGGGCATTTTTGTTTTATGATAGGTATATTGTTTTTTTATTGCGTTCTTTTCCAGGATCTTTGGCCGCTTTGATAAAGGCAGGCGCCGCCGTATTCAAAACATCTTTTTCTTTGCGAGGAAGACGGCGACCGCAACGGAGACCGCGAGCGAAATCAGCACGATGGCCAGAAACCCAAAGGGGCTGTTGGCGAGCGGCATCCCGCTGACGTCGACATTCATGCCATATGCGGCGAATATGATCGTGGGAACCGAGAGCACAATCGTCATCACGGCGAGGAATTTCATGACGATGTTGAGGTTGTTGGAGATGACGGAGGCAAAGGCGTCCATCATGCCGCTCAAGATACCGCTGTAGATGTTGGCCATCTCGATTGCCTGCCGGTTTTCAACGATAACGTCTTCCAGCAAATCCTCGTCCTCGGGATACTTTTTGATTCGATCACTTTTGAGAAGTTTCTCGAGGACTACTTCGTTGGAACGCAGCGAAGTGGTGAAGTAGACGAGGCTCTTTTCCAGTTCGAGCAGCTCGATCAGCTCGCGGTTTTCGGTAGAACCGTGCAGCTTTTGCTCAATCTTATCGCTGAGCTTGTTGATCACACGCAGATATTGCAGATATAGGGAAGCATTTCGATAAAGAATCTGCAGTACAAAGCGGGTGCGCATGTGCGTCCGGAGGTCATTTGCGTGCTTTTGCTTGAGCGCATAAAGCACTGGCGTTTCCTCCAGGCAGACGGTAATTATGGCGTCTTTTGCGAGGATAATACCGAGTGGTTCGGTGGTATAGATATCCTTGCCCTTGTTTTTTTCGACCGCAGGGATGTCTACGAGTATGAGTGTGTAGTTCTCCTCGAGTTCGATGCGGGAGCGTTCTTCTTCGTCCAGCGCGGCGCGCAGGTCGTCCGGCTCAATTGCGTATTCTTCCGCAATTTCGGCGAGCTCCTTCTCCGTCGGCTTGACGAGCGAGATCCAACAGTCCTTTTCCGGCGCGGCAATCTGCCGCATCTCCGCCTCAAAGGTCTTGAAGATCTTCTTCATGGCAGTGTTACTCCTTTCGCTTTACCGCGCGCGGCAAGAAAGCGAAATCTCCCGAACGCGCGCTTCGATTTTTGAGTTGTTATTACTTCGTTCGGGAACGGTATCCACCGTCCAATCACACTCCTTTCCTTGAGTTCGGTATCATTATAGAACGAAAGTTTGAAACTAGGAAGCCTTTCTGATAAAAAGTTTTGAATAAAAAGCGATAAAAACGAGAAGAATCACATCGTAGAGTGAGCAGGTATGCCTTTATGCTGGAAAAAGAACGAATTTTGCGTGAAAATCACCCGCCATGGCAAAAAAAGCACTCTATCCGGCTTATACGAAGAGAGTGCTTTGATCATGCGGATGAAAAAATTTATACGCGGAGCTCTCCGTCGTGCGCGAGCAGGGAAACGCTCGTGACGCCGGCAAGTTTTCCGCAGGCTTTTACAAGTTCCGCCTCGTTTTGCGCGCGTACCTCAAGAATGAGATCCATACCGCCTAGATGAAGATTTCTCGACTTCACACGGTAGCTCTTGGAATATTCCTTCACAAGCGGCAGCAGCGCGGTTTCCGTCTCGGTGTTTGTGGAGTTAACCACAAGCAGCGCGGGCGACCTTGGCATGCTGACTTGTTCCAGAAACAGCAGGGTAACCGTTATAACAACGGCAAGAATGACCGCGACAAAGTAGAGCCCCGTTCCGCAGATGATGCCGGAGCTGATGGACCAGAAAAGAAACAGCAGATCATAGGGATCCTTGACCACATTTCGAAACCGAACGATGGACAGCGCGCCTACCATACCGAGAGAGACAAAGACATTTGTCTGCATAGAGAGCACGATTGCGCTTGTGGTGATGCCCATGATGGCGAGGGTTTTGTTAAAGTTTTTCGAATAGAAGCCTGTTTTATTACTCAGGCGGTAAACGAAAAAGATATAAAGACTCAGCAGTACGGATACGCCGAGCGAGAGAATGATGGTGCTAGTGAGCAGTTCATGGTTTGCGTTCGCGAGCGCTTCGCGCATTTCGTCAAAAAACTTGAGCAGCTTTTCCATGGGGGTAGCTCCTTATCGGTGATGTTTAAAATTTAAAGGCCCTATGCGCTTACAGCGGCATGCGGCTGTAAACATATTTTGAAAACGGCGCTTGCATCAGATCGCCCAGATCCATCACCTGCACAAGGTGGTCGGGCAGGAATTCGTCATACTTTACCTCGAGCACATGTGTGTGCGGCGGGAGGGAGGGGGTCATCGGGCAGTCCGCATCGAAAAAACGCGAGATGTATGCGCTGGAGGCGATGTTGCGGTCAAACGTAACGCGCACATTACCCGCGCGGCAGACATATGCCTCTCGAAAGTACTCTACGATGACGCGAGGGCGAATGGTAGACGTCGATCCCTCCAGACAGAGCCGACGAAGAGGCTTTTGCAGATCCCCGGAAGGAGAGCGATAGCGCCCGGCGAGCAGCCCGTCGCATTCCGCGCGCGTAAGCCGGCAACTCTCCTTCTGCGACAGTCCCGCGTGCTTATACTTTGTCTCCAGCCGGATGAAGTCGTCCGTGAGGTCATAGGAGCGGATACGGTATTTTACGCGGTCGTCCAGTCCCGCGAAGTTCGCGGCGAGGAACCGCTCGTCAAGGTCGTCGAAATACACCGAACGTATGCGATATCCGGCTGTACCACACTGATGGCAATCCGTTTGCATCAACGGGCGAATCCGCGCGCGGAGCAGCGTCAGCTGCGCATCGGTGACGATATATTTCTCTTCGTGGCGAAAGTCCATAAAGAACGTGCTGCCTCTTTCTTGTTAACAATATGCCGGGTTTTTAAGCGACGGCGCGCATCGGGCGGTTGGTTCGCCTGCTTGGTCATTCGCTGGGGGACGATTGCGTCAGCTCGGCAAAGTACCGGTCGAGGAAGGCAAGCCGTGCATGCAAAAACGCAAATGTATTGGTCAGATCGGCGGAAGCGGGCGATTCCTTCCATCGGGCATCGTCCCGTTGATAGGCTCCGTTTTGCTGCAGAATAGCAACCTGTTCGGCCATACGCGCCTGGAGGGCGGATTCGGAGAACAGAGACGCCCTGAGTTCCTTCCAGCGCGCATAGAATGCCTGCTTCATCTCGCCGGAGTCCAACGCGAGCCAATCCTGCATGTCATGTGTGAGGCGGGAATCCGAGACGTTGTTCATGGAGAATATCATATGCAAAGGACTGACATCTCCATAATAATCTCCGAAGGTGAAGTCCAGATCCCACGGTACGCGATAAAAACGATACTTCCCGTCCGTATCCTGCCGCCAGATCATATACATGTTTTTATAGAGATTGTCATATCCGCTGGCACACGCCGTAAAAAGCGAATAGTCGATGGCATTGGATTGATTGAACATCGCTTCCAGATCTGCCAATGTTGGCTCACGTAGGTTTGCACAGAAAAGGTTGCAATAGCGAATCAACGGCGACCACAGATCGGCATCGCTCTGAAATTCTTTGGGATACTTGAGTTCTGCCAGAGTCGGAAGCTTCCCGAGAGGATCTTCTATATATTGCGCAGTGGCAGCGTCATTGAAATCTAAATTAAACTGATAGAAGCGCGCGTTTTCATCGTCGTCAATCGCAAGGGTCTCGCCGTCGACGGGACGAACAAGGCCGTAGATTCCCCCGTAATATCCGTTTACGACAAGTTCGCAGTATTCAAACTCGGCGGTATTCCCGTTAACGTCGGGGCTGGTGGCCGCAAGGTCGTTCCATAGATCCAGCGACACCTTATCGCGAATGCGCGCAGAGTCGGTATAAAGCGTGAGCATGATCCACTCGCTGCTTGCCTGCATACCAAGCAAAGACTGCGGGTTTCGCGTGCCGCGATTTTGATACAGCGTCAGGCGATAGGGGATCTTTGGAAACGAAAAGGAGAGTTGACCGCGCATGCGGATCGTAGCGGCGCTTTTCATGACGCTGCCGTCCGGGGTGATTAGGCTGCATTCAATTGCCGTGGTTTTGTCTTTATCGGAAGAATAACAGGAAAACGGCGTGTCGTACGAAAAAACAAAAACGGGAAGTGAAGTAAAGAATACCGGCTGTTCAAAATATTGCTTGCCATTCCAGATGACGAGCTGAAACGCGTGGTTTTCCGCAATGGCATCGGCAAAATGGTCAAACGCGTCGTCCGGCGCAAAGGCGGCCTGATAGGCGCGACCCTGAAAGGATACGGCATTGAGCGCGGCTTCGGGATCCAGCGGCGTGCAGATTAGGTAACTTTCGTAGGTGACCGCCGCCTCCGTGCCGTTGTTGTAGAGCTTCCCCGCGAATGCGTCAGCCGCAATTTTTTCTTGCGATGTGACAATTTTCCGATAGGCGTCTTCACTGAGTACGGTGAGCGGCTGCCTAGCGCGCGCTTCGAAGTGAACCGCAAACGCAAACATGCCGAGCAATAGCCCGACAAAAAGGAACAGCCATACCGCTTTCAATGTTCGAATCATGAAATCCGTGTCAAGCTCACTTTACAAATATTTAACATAGATTTTAACACAAAGACAAAATGTTATCCAGTAATAAAGATCAAAAATGCAATTTGTCGGAATTAAGCCACAATGTCTGGGAAAAAGGGCAAGATGGTTAGGAGGCGGAACATTCGCTGTGTTTGTAAGAAAAGTGCGTTTTGACAAAGGGGAATCGCCATGATACCATGTTGCCGAATCATTGGCCGCTAGAGGAAAGATTGACAGCGCGGGCATTGGAACGGAGGAAAGCAAATGAAACAAGAACGCAGTTTTCCGCGTGTGACCATATCAAAAAAAGGCGAGGCTTCCGTAAAGACGGGGCATCCCTGGATTTATGATGCCGAGGTTCAGGGCAACACGGACGCCTTGGAAAACGGCGCCTTGATAGACGCGTTTTCCGAAAAAGGAGCCTATCTTGGCACAGGAATTTTAAGCAAGCAGAGCAAGATTCGCCTGCGCCTGCTCTCCAACAACGCCAATGAAAAGTTTGATGAGGCGTTCTTCTCCCGCAGGATTCGTTATGCGCTGGACTATCGCAAGACGGTGATGGGCGAGGACTACGGCTGCTGCCGGATGATCTTCGGCGAGGCGGACGGCCTGCCCGGTCTGACGATCGACTGTTATCATGACATACTGGTGAGTCAAGTGTTATCCGTGGGCATGGAGCGCATCAAAGGGATGCTTTATCAACTGCTGGTTTCGCAATTAAGAGATGACGGAATCTGTATTCGCGGCGTCTTTGAGCGAAACGAAGTAGCTATTCGAGAGTTGGAGGGGCTCCCGCTCGAAAAGGGCTGGTATCGGGCGGAGTTTCTGCCGGAGCCGCCAAACCCGCTCATTGAAATTGTAGAGAATGACATTCGATATGCCGTGGATGTGGAAAACGGTCAGAAGACCGGTTTTTTTCTGGATCAGAAATACAACCGCCTGGCTGCGGCGAAAATTGCCCGCGGCAAACGTGTACTGGACTGCTTCACGCATACCGGTTCGTTTGCGCTCAACGCGGCGAAGGCAGGCGCGGCGCATGTCACCGCCGTGGATGTATCCCAGGCGGCGGTGGAACTTGCACGGGCAAATGCGGAGAAAAACGGGCTTACGGAGAGGATGGATTTTATCTGTGCGGATGTGTTTGACCTGCTGCCGCAGCTCATGGAGCAGCACGCGGGATACGATATGGTCATCCTCGACCCGCCGGCATTTACGAAGAGCAGAAAGACCATTGCGGGGGCGGAGCGAGGGTATCGAACCATCAACTATCATGCGATGAAGCTTCTGCCAAGGGGTGGATATCTCGCGACCTGCTCCTGCTCGCATTTTATGCCGAGCGAACTATTTGAGCGGATGCTGCTCTCGGCGGCGCGGGACGCGGGCGTGTCGCTCAAGCTGATCGAGGCGCGCAGACAGGCGCCGGACCACCCGACGCTGATGCATGTGCCGGAGACGGATTATCTGAAGTTTTATCTGTTCCAAATCGTGTAAAAACTTTTCCGGAATGTATATTCCTGGAAACGAATCCGCTCAAGCTTCTTAAAGCAATAGTGGTTCTCTATTTCAAGCATCAAGCGAATATTCGGGCTATGGATGGTGATTTGGTTTCCGCTACGTTTCTTGCGCCGTTGGATATGACGCAGGAACCCTATATTCGTATCGCGACCGGGGACTATGCAAATCTATTGGGGCGGGTTGGGAAAGATAACGCGCTTGCGGGTATTTTGGGCTCGGTTGTGCATGAACTCACGCATTATTTTCAGTGGATCAACGGATTGAAACTCACCCCAATGGGCGAGGAGAGACAGGCAAGAGCATATGTCGTTTTTCTGCTGGATGAATACAAGCAGATACGCCGGCATCCATGACGAAGACGCGCCCTCTTGCGAGGCGGTATTTTAATAAAAAAGCCATCGAACGTTTCGTCCGATGGCTAGGCCCGCCCAACCGGCGGGTTTTTTTGCGGATTATTTCTCCACGCGGAAGCGATAGATTGTTTCGGAGGAAAAGACTTCGCCTGCGCTTAAAACGATGCTTGGGAAATGCGGATAATCCATCGCGCTGGCAAAATGCTGCGTCTCGAGACAGAAAGCCGGGTGCTGGCCGTACTGCGCGCCGCCCTTGCCGGTCATCCCCGTAAAATCCGGCGGGGTGAAGAGCTGGACGCCCGGCTGATCGGTATAGACGTCCATCGCGACGCCGCCCGCGGGATCGACAACGGTCGCAATCCGTTCCACGCCGCCCCTCGGGTGATCCAGCACAAAGTTGTGGTCAAAGCCGCCGATGATATCCACCAGTTCGCCCTTTGCGGCGATGTCACGGCCGATTGGCTTTGGCTTCGTGAAATCCAGCGGCGTGCCGAATACGGGTACGATCTCGCCCGTCGGGGTCACGTCGCGATCAATGCGGGTGCATCGCTTTGCGTCGATCTGCAAAACCTGATCCAGCACGGTCCCTTTGCCGGCAAGATTAAAATAAGCGTGGTTGGTCATGTTTTGAATCGTGTCGCTGTCCGAATGAAGCAGATATTGGATGGAGAGCGCATGATCCTCGCTCAGCGAATAGATGACCACAACCGAGAGCGCGCCGGGGAAGCCCTCTTCGCCATCCGGGCTGGTCAGGGAGAAGAAGACGGCGTCCCCGTCGATCTGCGCCTGCCAGATTTTTTTGTCGAATCCAACGACGCCTCCGTGCAGGCAGGCGTCGCCGTTGTTTGCCGCGAGGCGGTATTCCGCGCCGTTGAGCGAAAAGCGTGCGTGATTGATGCGGTTTGCCACACGCCCGATGGTTGCGCCAAGATACATATGATTGTTTAAGTAGCCCTCAATCGTGTCGTAACCCAGCACAACGTCAACCAATTCACCCTTGCGGTTGGGTACAAACATGGTCTGCCAGGTTGCGCCATAGTTGAGCAGACTCACGCTCGCGCCGGACGGATTGGTGATGGTATAGCGAAGCACGGCCTCGCCGGAAGGCAGGTGCCCAAACTCTGAAATGGAAACGCTCATATCGTTGAAACCTCCAACTAAAAAACAAATCGAATCATCGCCGAGAAGAATATTTGCTCTATTATAATACACACGCGCGAGAGAGGAAAGGCTGCCTCTAAAATTAAGAGGCATTTTCACTGTAGGGGGTGCTTTTCGGTTTTTCCACTTTGTGGTAAACTATCGCCATGAATCACGAAACAACAAAACAGGAGTTTTCTTACACCGCAAAGAGCGGCCAATCGGGAGAGGAAACACGCATCGACACGAAGCACATAGACGTATTGGACGGCGTCCGTGCACTGGCGGTTTTTGGCGTGCTCTGGTTTCACTTCTGGCAGCAGAACTGGATTATGCCGTATATCCCGGTTCCGTTTTTAACCAAGATTGGTTTGCCGGGAACGCTCGCGCTGGACTTTCTGCCGCGCGCGGGGTTCCTCTTTGTGGACTGGCTGCTGTTTCTCTCCGCGTTTTGCCTGTTTTTACCCTATGCGCGCGCCGCGCTGGATCAAACACCCCTGCCGGAGACAAGGCTGTTTTATCGAAAACGTATTGCGCGCATCGTGCCGAGCTATTACTTCAGCGTCCTGCTGATTTTGTTTGTGGTGACGATCCCCGCCGGCGTTTACCGGACGGTTTGGGAAGCGTTGCTGGATGTCCTGCCCACGCTGACCTTTACACAGATGTTTTTCCCCGACGCGCTGGTTGCAACCAAGCTCAACGGCGTGCTCTGGACGGCGGCGGTCGAGATGCAGTTCTATCTCTTTTTCCCGTTTCTTGCGCGCGCGTTCGTCAAAAAGCCCGCTTGGACCTATCTTGGCATGCTTGGCGTTTCGCTCCTCTATCTCTGGGGATTTGCCCTGCGCAATGCGGACAGCATCCGCCTGACGGTCAACCAGCTGCCGGCGTTCTTCGGCGTGTTCGCAAACGGCATGGCGTTTGCCTATCTGTTTGTGCTCTTTGGCAAGCGGGTAAGGCGGAACGCGCAGCTTTCCGTGCTGTCCCTGGCCGGACTCCTTGCGGGATTTGCGGTTTTATTTGCGATGATGAGGGCCGCGCCGGAGACAAACCCGGTTCAGATTTGGCAGGCGGAGCACCGTTTCCGCCTCTCGCTCGTATTCGCGCTGATCACGCTCTCGGCCGCGCTGACGTTTTCCGGCGTGCGTGCGGTTTTCTCAAACAGGGTGATGCGGTTTCTATCGCTGATTTCCTACAATGTCTATATCTGGCATCAGTGGATTTCCGTGAAGTTCAAGGAATGGAAGATTCCGTATTGGACGGGCGAAAAGCCGCCGAATATGACGGGGGACACCCGCTGGCAATGGACCTATACCGCGCTGATCTTACTCGCAACATTCGCGGCGGCGATTGCGGCAACCTATTGCATCGAACAGCCGTTGGCCAGACGTATTATGGAATGGAAGCCAAAACACGGCGAATCCGTATAAACGAGATGCAAGGATGACAACGATAGAGGAAACATAGAATTCATGAAGCATACATTTACCCCAAAGGGCGTCTGCCCGAGCAAGCTGGAGTTTGAACTCATCGACGGAACCATCCATAACCTCGCGTTTACGGCGGGCTGCAACGGAAACCTCAAGGCGATTGCGAAACTGGTGGAGGGGATGGAGGCGGGCAAGGTTGTCTCGCTGCTTTCCGGCAACACCTGCGGTTTTAAGGATACCTCCTGCGCGGATCAGCTCGCCCGCGCGATCGTCAAAGCACAGGCACAGGAAGGCTGAAACGGAAAGCGCCTGTGATGCGCGAACAGGCGCTGGCAGTCTCCCAGGACGCGAACTGCGAATGTGTTCGCGCGCGGCCTGCTTGACACGCGAAGCGGCAAAATGATATTGTGAATGTCGCAGCAGAGAAAACATTCTCACGGGGATTGCGAAAAAGCAACCCCCGGTTCAATACAACAAGGAGGCATCCAGCGTATGATCATTATTGCCGGTGCGACGGGCTATATCGGAAAGTATCTTTCGGTTGAACTGACCAAGAAGGGGCGCGAGGTTCTGGCGCTTGGCCGGAATCCGAAGTCCGCGGAGTTCCTGCGCTCGCAGGGCGTACCGTTCCTGGAGTTTGACCTGCTCAACGATGCGGATTATGACAAACTGCCGACCGAGAACGTTGAGGCGATTGTCAATCTGGCCGTCGCCCTGCCGGAGCATGAGCTCCCGCTTGAAACTTTTTTTGACGTGAACATGATGGGCAACTATAAGCTGCTGGAGTTTGCGCGAAAGCACGGCATCAACCGCTTCATCATGGCGAGTTCGCACAAGGTTTATTGGGACATCACGCGCCCGGAGCCGATCACGGAGAACGACCTGCCGTGCTTTATCGGGCCGCACTCGCCCTATATCATCAGCAAGATCGCCGCGGAGAATTTTCTCCAGTGGTACAGCAAGGATTACAACATGGATACCATCGTGCTGCGCCTCACGGGCGTGCATGGTTTTGGCGCGCTGATGGGTTACCTGGAGAGCGACGGCAGCTACACCAGAACCGCGATCGAGGTGTTCATTGAAAAGGCGCTCAAAGGCGAGACGATCGAGGTTTGGGGAGACACCGCCATCAAGCGTGACCACGTCTACATCAAGGACGTTTTAGGCGCGATGGAAGCCTCCATCGATGCGCCGAAGGGCACCAAGGGCATCTACAATTGCGCAAGCGGTATTGCGCACAGCCAGTTGGAGGACGCGCAGGCGGTCGCCAAAGCGTTCGCAACGGATAAGGGCGTGAGCCAGATCGTTCTGCGCCCCGACAAGCCAAGCCTGCGGCGCGGTTATACCTACAGCATCGAGAAGCTCAAGCGGGATATGAACTGGACGCCGAAATATGCCGATCTGGACGTGATGTTCGCGGACTTCCGCAAGGAATGGGAAGCGCGGCAGTTCAAGAGCCATCATTTCATCAAGCCCGAGGACCGGCCGGTGAGCTTCGGTTGAACCAAACGAAAAAAACGGCTCCGGAAGGAGCCGTCAGAGCATCAACAAACCCGGTAGGGGGTTTGAGGAATTTCGAAAATCCCCATGTTCCTTCAAATTTGGCGATTCATTCGCCGAATTTGTGAAAAAATGGCGCGATTCGCGTCATTTTAACCCAAAGTAAAACCCATCGGCAGAGTCCGCAGGACTTTGTCGGTGGGCTGGCGGCTCCGAAAGGAGCCGTTTTTTGCAATGTTAACAGGGGGGGATAAGGGAAATAGGACGTTATTTTTGCTCGTCTTTCCAACCCCAGATATAATACGGCGCTTTATCGCCGGTGTTGAAAAGCAGATCCAGCACGCTTACCCCGTGTTCAAACGGGCGGTAGAGCTGGCGATATTCCGGATAGTCATAGACCATGTAGCGAACGCCGATGCCCGCCTCGTCAAACAGCGACTGATTCATATATTCCGCGGACTTCGGCCCGTTGATGAGCTGGTCGCATCCGAGCGCCTCGCAGAGCCGGATGATTTTTTCGCCTTCCTTGCTGCCCTCAAACCCATAGTCCGACGAGCGGACAAACTCAACCGAAATACCGAGCGCCTCACAGAGCTTCTTTGTGGTATGGATATCCAGCTCGGCAAGGTTGGCCCACTGATGATCGAGATAAAAATCCTCCAGCAGGTAGGCATATTGCTTAAAGAACGGAGCCTTGGCATAGGTCAGGGACAGCGTTTTATAGTGCTTTTTTTGCCAGTCTTCGTTGGGGTTGATCTCGGTATCGCAGATGTTTTGCGTCCGGCGGTCCTTGGAGAGCACGGGCACAGTCAACCAGACCGGACCGTTCGCGGTCGGGATATTATTTCGGCTCTGCCAGTTTTTGGAAACGAACTGCACGTCGTCATAAAACACAAACACGTCCGATTGATGAATCATATCAAATAAACCCTTCCAGGGAAGATAGAACGGCTGCATCATCGAAACGGTTTTCATATGGTTGCTGACTCCTTTCGCGGTTCGCCCGTGCGGGTTGGTCGATCGTGCTTCATTCTACTTCTAACTTGATCGGGTGTCAACGTCGCCCAACTGGACAAACGAGGTGTATGCAGGTATAATTCATTGCGTATACACTCAGGTGTGTGGCTTTTTTCGGTGCCGGATTTCGGCATAATTGTGAGCGGCCGGGGCTCTTCCGGCGCGGAAACGGAGAACACGAACCCATGATCAAATCCTGCGAAACACCCCGCGACAAAACATTGGTGAGCCTCGTGATTGCCTGCTATCGCAGCGAAAAGACCGTTCGCACGGTGATCGACGAAATCGAGCAGGTTTTTTCCGGTAGTCAGCAATATGACTACGAGCTGTTTTTGGTGAACGATTGCTCGCCGGACAACGTCTGGCCGGTGCTGAAGGACGCTGCGGATCAAAACGAGCGCATCACCGCCGTTTCACTCGCAAAGAACATGGGCAGGCTGCCCGCGCTGATGGCGGGATTTAGGATGGCCAAGGGGGACATCGTGGTGATTCTTGACGACGACGGCCAGTGCCCGATGGATCGCGTCTTTGACCTGGTCGCGCCGATTACGGGCCAGAGCAACTACGACGTGGCGACGGCGGCTTACCCCGTGAAGAAGCAGAGCTGGTTTAAAAACTTCGGCAGCAAGGTCAACGAGCACATGACGAACGTCATCCTCGACAAACCCAGGGAGATTCGCTTCAACAACTTTACCGCGATGCGTCGCTTCGTCATTGATGAGATCCTGCGCTATGAAAACCCGTATCCCTACCTGACGGGGCTGCTGCTGCGCACCACGCACAGGATTGCCTGTGTGCCGATGGAGGAGCGGGAACGCCTCTACGGCAAGACGACCTACACCTTTAAAAAGCTCATTACGCTCTGGATGAACGGCTTCACGGCGTTTTCGGTGAAACCCCTCCGCCTGGCAACGGTGGTCGGCTTTGCAACCGCTATCGTGGGGTTCCTCTGGGGATTGTTCATCGTGATTCAGAAAATCGTGAATCCGGGTGAGATTCTCGCGGGCTATTCCTCGCTGATGGCGGTGCTGCTGCTCATCGGCGGCATGATCATGCTCATGCTCGGACTGATCGGCGAATATATCGGCCGTATTTACATCAGCATCAATCGCTCGCCGCAGTATGTTGTGCGCGAGGTCTACTGCGGCAAGCTGCCCGCGGCGGACGGGGAGAGCCACTGATGGAACAACGAATTTCGCCCCTGCCGGTTCAGCCGAAAAAGGCGAACTGGAAGATGATCGTATTGCTGCAGCTGGCGATCTTACTCTTTGCGGGCTGCACGCTGCTCATGAAACTCGCCGCCCAGCATCCGGCGCTCAGCCTGCCATGGTGCCTGCTCTATGGCTCCGGCGTGCTGATCCTCGGCAGCTACGCGCTCATCTGGCAGCAGTTTTTAAAGCGCATGCCGCTGGTCACCGTCTATGCCAACCGCGCGACGGCGATTTTCTGGAGCATGATCTTCGGCTATTTTCTGTTTCACGAGCAAATTCGCTGGAATATGATCGCGGGCGTTGCGGTCATCTTTCTCGGCATCTATCTGGTGGTGACGAGCGATGGACAGTAGCTTTGGATTCAACATGGCGCTGATGGTATTCGGCGTGGTCATCGCGGCGTTAAGCCAGATCATCCTCAAAAAGGCCGCGATGAAGCACTATGACACATGGCTCAAGCAATATTTGAACCTGCCTGTGATCGTTGCATACTTCATCTTCTTCGTGTCGTCGCTTTGCTCGGTGATCGCGCTGAAGGTGCTTCCGCTTTCGCTGATGCCGGTTTGGAACTCCAGCTCCTATTTTTTTGTGACGCTCTTCGCCTACCTCATCATGAAGGAACGGCCAAACCGCAGGAAACTCCTTGGTCTTGGCGTGATTCTCGTCGGCATCGTCATCTTCTCGCTGCCGCTGTAAACTACACTCGGAAAGGGTATCCGAACTGATGAAAAAACTCGGGGAATCCATCCATAAGCTCTATCGGAGCGAGCGGGCGCGCTGGCTGTTTTCATTGTTGGCGGCGCTTGCTCTGTTGGGTATCGCTGCGCTGCTATCCACCATCAGCTATTATGACAATGACGATCTCAACATTGCCTGGGCGCTTGCGGGATATCGAACGGGAACGCCTTCGTTTGCACATCCGTTCATCAACTGCCTGATGGCCATTGTCACGAGCGCGCTGTATACGATTTTGCCGCGGGTGCCATGGTGGCTTGTGCTGCAACTCATCGCCATTATGCTCGGTATGACCGCCGTGTTTGCCTCGGCCCTCAAGATCGGCGCGCGGCACCGTGTCCCGCTGATACTTGTGCTCGCGCTAATTGTCGCGCTCGGCGCGGGACTATTTTTTTATGGCATTGTGCTGGTGACGTTTACGCTCTCCGCAACGGTCGCCGGGGCGGGCGCCGTTGCGCTTGCTCTTAGCGTGGATGCGGCGGACGAAAAGAACCTTCGGCGCAGATATCTCATCGGAATGACGATTTTGCTTGCAGGATCGCTGCTGATTCGCAATTCCTCCGGCATTGCCGCGGCTTGCTTCGTCCTCGGCGCGCTGATCTACCGCGCCTGGGAGAGCAGACGTCCCGAAACAAAGCCGCTCATGAAACAGTGTCTTGTTTTTTTTGCGATCGCCGTCGCCGTCACCGCGGCGCTGGTCGGCAGTAACGCATACGGGCGGGAGGCGCAAAACCCGGAGGGTTTTGTCGCCTATGACGAGGCGAGATCGGCCTATATGGATTATCCGCGCGACTCGATTGCGCAAAACCCGGAGGCTTATGCGGAGGCGGGGTGGGATGGAACGCTCGCCGCCATGACCTCTGTTTGGTTTTATATGGATGAGCGCGTGACGACGGAGGCATTTCGCACCATTGCCGAGCGATCTTCGTTTGCCGGAATGGGGATTGCAGAGAAATTTTCGTTTGGCGCATCCGCGTTAGGCACCTTCTTCAAGAGCTATCCGCTGGCGGTCTATTATGGCGTGCTGGCCGCCGCCGCTTATGGAGCCGCGCTGCTGCTTGCCGTCATTGGCCGCAAGCGCTGGACACCGCTTCTTGGCGCGAGCGCGTTTTTGGCGGGCGCTGGCGTGCTGGTTTGTTATCTTCTGGCACAGGGCCGCATCAATCTGCGGGTATGGATGACGGTATCGACGCTCACCGGCGTTGCCGTCTGGCTCTGCGCGCTCTCCGCCTACGATATGGCAGAAGGGGAGAAACACCATGCACGGCTGAACGCGCTGCGTGCCGGCGTGATGTGCGTTGCGATTCTCGCCTCGATCGGCGTGAGCTATAAGGTGTTTCGCACGGTGGCGAGCTATGAGGACGGAACGCCGGATCTGCTCGCGGCTTCCCGTGCGGTGACGAGCTATGCCATATCCCATCCGGGGAATGTCTATATCCGCGATGTCTATGCCGCAAACAACGTTGACGCGCTGAGCGTTTATCCGGAAACCCCGCCGACGAACCTCATCGACTGGGGCGGCTGTGACATGAACACCATCACCCGTGTGCAGCAGCTCGCCGTCAACAACCTGGAGAGCACTTGGGCAAAGGATCTCTTCCGGCTCGAGAATGTCTATTATATTGGCGATCAGACAGGGCAATACCTGCCGATGATGGTAGACTATATGGAACAGCACTGCGGCGCGACGGGCTATGAGGTGGTGGACTCCATTACAGGCGGCGTGGTTGCCGTGCGCTTTCTGTTCGAGGCGGCGCAATGACGGCGCGGTGGAATATCAAGCGAACGCTGCGGCAGCTGGCGGACTCCGGGCGCGGGCGCATGTTCATCAGCGCCTGCATGACGCTGTTCTTCGTGGGCTTAACCGCCGCGCTGCTGCGGATCACGTTTCTGACCAACGACGATGCCAGCATTATGTATACCTTTGCGGGGTATTTTACGGGTGAGCCATATCCCATCCACGGGTTTGTCAACCTGCCGCTGGGATATCTGACCAGCTTGCTGTATATGATTCTGCCGCAGGTGCCCTGGTGGCCTGTGCTGCAACTGCTCAGCGTTGCAATCTCCATCTGGGTGATTTTTTACACGCTCTGGGACATTGGCGCCGCAAATAACACGCCGCACGCCGTCATGATTGCGATCCTCACGCTGCTCTATGCATTGGTTTTGGTCTATCCGGTTGCGCGCCTATCGTTTACCTTGACGGCCTGCATGCTGGGCACGGCGGGCGTATTGCGCCTTTTTTCCAACGATACCGGCGGGCAGGTGCGCGAGCCGCTCTCCCTGCTGGCGCTGCTGGAGAGCCTCGCGCTCATGATCGGCTGTTTTCTTTTTCGTAATTCCACGGGATTCTCAATGATTTGTTTCTGGGCGGCGGGCGTGGTTTATCACGCGCTGAACATCGGCTTTTGCTGGACGGCGGAACAAAAAAAGCAGAATCTGAAACGGCTTGGCCTCTACGCGATTGCGGGAATCGCGATTTTTGCCGCATTGATCTGGCTCAACAACTGGTCAAATCAAAATATGAATCCGGAAGGATATGCGGCCTTTGAAGAGGCGCGAGGCGAGTTTTTTGACTTTCCGCATGTGGCCTATGACGAAGACCCCGATTTTTATGCGTCCATTGGCTGGGACCGGCAAACCTACAACCTTGTGAGCGCGGCCTGCTTTATCGACCCTGGCGTGACGGCGGATCGCCTGAATGCGGTTGTCGCGCATGGCGCTGTCGGAGCGGAGCTGGGTTTGACAGCGCGGCTCCAGGCGGCTTTCGCCTATGGGGAGACCTTCTTTCGCACCAACGGCGCGGGGCAGTATATGCTGGTTGTACCGGTGCTGACGGCGCTCGCGGCGGGGCTGTATTTTTTGCGGGAACGCAAACGCGGTGTGGAGATGCTGATGGTATTCGGCCTCGCGCTCGGCGCATTTGCGCTCTGCCTCTATCTCTGCCTGGTACAGCGGCTGATTCTCCGGGCGTTTCAGGTGATTGCACTACCGACGGCGGTGCTGTTTCTCCCGCTGCTGCTGCGCATTCGCGCGGATAACCGCGCGATGCCGCTGAAGCGATGGGGCAGGGGAATTGGGCTTGCAATGCTGCTTCTTTCGCTCTTTGGCCTGGGGTGGAGCATGACGAAAACCGTGCTCTGGTTTGACAGCTACCATCCAGCCAAACAAATCGAACAGATGCGCGAGGCGGAAGCATACGCAATGGATCATTCCGAGAATGTCTATATCGTTCAGCCGACGTTCATCTATAACAACGAGGCGTTTAAGACCTATCCCGGTGAGAAGCCGACGAATATCATCGACTGGGGAGACACGGGCATGTATTCCGGTTGGAAAACACGCCAACTGGAGAAAAACGGACTTTCCGCACTCACGCCGGAGATCTTCCGGCAAGAGCGGGTCTACCTCATGGGCACCCAAAGCGCAAAAGAGCTTCAGGTGCTGATCGATTATCTGATCAAGGACGCGGGCGCGGCGGGCGTTGAGCGCGTGGATTTGTTTGGCGGCGATTACGCCGTATACAAGGTGGTGTATTGAGAATGGAACAAAACAAAAGTATGCCGGCGGCAGCCGAGCATAGGCCGGCGCTGGAGAAGACGCCGTATTCCGCCGATGGTTATATCATCGACCAGGCGCGTGTTACCACGATTAAATATGGTCTATTGACGAGCGACATCAACGGTTGCGGCTGGATTGCGGCGTTTAATCTGCTCAAGCACTTTGATCAGGAGCACGAGGAACAGGCGCTCGCGGACGAGCTGATTCGTTATTCGGTCTTTCGCGGGTTGGCGGGGACCGACCTGTTTCGCCTGCGTCGTATGATGAAACGGCACGGTTACCGGATGCCGATTGTCTTTCGCTGGAATAAAAAAGCGCGCTTGCCTGAAGGGACAAGCGCGGGGATCATCTATTATTGCCATAAGGACGGGTTTCATTTCGTCACATTTTACGCGGATGAATCGCTTCCGCCGGATGCGGGGGGCGAGGCGAGGTTTCGCTTTCTCAACGGAATTGGCGGCAAGGGCAATCATTTTGACACCATGCGCGGTTTCCTGACCGGGCACAACGTGATTCCGTTTGCGCTCATCCTGGTTTGGCCGGACTGGAGGCGCGGCATTATTCCTGCCGCAAAAAATCCAACAGCAATGGATTAAGAAGGCCAGAACAACGCAATACAAAATCATGACTGCCTTTCGGAAAGATCGCCGTGAGGCAGTTTGTGTTTTGTTCGCCGAGGGCGCGGACGGAGGACCTCGTCTCCGCCGTTTCGCCGCGCGCGCACATTGCGAGCATCGGAATTTGTATGCCACCGTATCCCGCAAGGTCTTTGAGACGGACGCGTTTTGAATAAAACGAAACATATGTGTCCTGTGAAATGCGCGGGCTGTAGGAGACGAGCCGTTCGGTTTGTTCCGGCGTATAGCCCCAGTATTTCGCCTGCATCCGGAGCAGTTTTTCGCTTTTTATCGCGCCGTAGCTCATGCGCGCCAGGCCGCTGTAAAGTCTGGCGCTTGTTTCGCTGGCGGTGAGCCACGGGCTTAAAAATACGGCGCGGGAGAAGAGGGATTCCTGTTCGCTGACAAGCTTGACAGCAAGTTCTGCGCCGACGGAGTGCCCCATGAGCAGTACCTTGCCCGCGTTGAGCGAGGCGATCCATGCCGCGAGTGCGTCCGCAGTCGCCTGCGGCTCATATGCTGCCGCCGCGGCCTCGCCTGCACCGGGCAGATGGGGCACCAACACGCGGAAATGACGCGCGAGGGACTCGTACTGATGCGCAAAGGTGTCCAGCGCCGCCGCGCCGTGCAGCAGTATGAGCGTGGGGGCCTGCGCTTCTCCGTAGAGATCAAAAAACATAAAAGCTCCTCCTGAAACATCATCCGTACAGAACAACACCCGGGCAGAAACCCGGGCGCTGACTGCGGCTGAGGCGTGGTCAGATGGTGATTTCCTGCGCCACGCGATACATATACTCGTCGAGATCCTTGGTCATGGTCATCGCTTCGTCGATGCTGACCGTGGTGATCTGGCTGTTGCGGTAGCAGACGATGAGATTTGTGCCGCCTGCGAGAATCTCTTCCACGGCGCGGTGCCCCATGCGCGTTGCCATCACGCGATCCCGCGCGGACGGACTGCCGCCACGCTGGACATGCCCGATAATGGTAACGCGGGTATCCAAACCCAGCTCGTCCCGGCAGCGCTGGGCGATTTCATTTGTGCTGTTCGTGCCTTCGGCGACGATGATGAGGTGGTGGTGCTTGCCGCGATACTGGGCCTCGCGGATATGCTCCACGACATCCGCCTCAAAATCAAACGGCCGCTCCGGAAGAATGATTGCGGTTGCCCCGACGGAGATGCCGACGTAGACGGCCAGATGCCCCGCGTTGCGGCCCATAATCTCCACAACGCTGGTGCGCTGGTGGCTCTGCATGGTGTCGGACAGTTTGTCGATGGCCTCAATCGCGGTGTTCGCCGCAGTATCGAAGCCGATGGAATAATGCGAGCAGGCGATGTCGTTATCGATCGTTCCGGGAATGCCGATGGTATTGACGCCGTATTTGGATAGCTCGCGCGCACCGCGGAAGGTGCCGTCCCCGCCGATGGCGATCACGCCGTCGATGCCAAGATATCTGCAGTTTTCCGCCGCGCGTTTGACCCCCTCTTCGGTACGAAATTCTTCGCTTCTCGCGGTATAGAGTATTGTACCGCCGCGCGCGGTGATGCCGTTGACGGCGCGCGCGTCGAGCTCTACAACATCGGAATGAATCAGGCCGTTATATCCGCGGTGGATGCCGACGGGGATGACGTCATGCAGCACGCAAGTGCGCACCGCGGCGCGGATGGCTGCATTCATGCCTGGCGCGTCGCCTCCGCTGGTGAGGATGCCGACTCGACGAATCTTGTTTTCCATTTACTGATATCCTCTCTTATTGTCATAGCCCGCCCTGCGGGCCGCGCATGTATTCCCAAAAAATGGACTCGCATTTCATGATAAACCAGGCAAAGCAAACGCCGGAACGACGGATAAAAAACTTCGCCCCCATTATTACAAACCAGTATACTACGCGTACCGAAGAAACACAATTTCGGCATTGTAAAATAAATACGGCAACTTTCTAAAATGACGCCGAAAAATAAAAAACTTGCAATAATAATCAACACTTGGTTGAACAAAAATCAATAACCCAAGGAAAATTGACGTTCGATTTCGGTTTCTAAAAAATACATGCAGGGGAAGATGCGGAAAAACGAGATAAAAAAACAGGCTAAATACCGTAAAAATATATAAAAATGCAGGAGCGGAGCCGTACCGCCGCAAAAATTGGGCGATCCGCCGCACCAGCGCGGCCAAAAAACAATAAAAAATAAAAATTTGCAAGAAATACTAGACAAGGCTTCATAATGACGCTACAATGGGGTTGTAATTCAAGTCACATCTTTCTCAAAAAAATGATCAAGACAATTTAAGGAGGCAAAAACACATGGGTAAGTATGACATTCTTGTTGATGAAATGGAAGCCAAGCTCCGTCCGCCGACGATCGGCCTTAAGCCCTATGCGCCGAAGGTGATCCCGCTGACCACCGGCGAGGATATGCTCGTTCGTGAAGCGACCCGTGACGAGATTGAAATGGTTGTCGACGGCATCAAGGTTCTGCTTGACCACCAGAAGGATTTTTATGACATCGTCTCCGCGCGCATCGTCGCGGAACTGCTCGGCATGCTGCGCTATCGCGTTCAGGATGAGTATCTGCTCATCGGCGCGATTGACGGCGAAATCGCCGGCATCGTCAACGGCCGCATGGTCGACGAAAAGATCGGCATGAGCTATCACACCATGACCCTTAAGCGCGGCGCACGCGTCGGCGCGCAGCTCTTTGCCGCCAAGATGGAATATCACTTCGACTTTATGAACCAGGATGAAGTTTGGATCGTTGCGGAGAGCCCGAACGGCTTTAAGCGCTGGATGATCGAGTATGAGCTCGAATCCCGCCCGCAGTGCCCGCATGAGCTTGGCGGCGTGCCGACATTCGTTCTCACCCGCGCGCTCTGGGAAAAGCACAAGGCAAACAAGAACGCCGGCATCCGCCCCGCGTTTGAAGACGTCATTGAAGCCAACAAAATTGTGCATCTGCCCGCGAAGATCAGCGTCTGACGCTATGGCTTGCCGGGCGCGGGCTCAGCACCGCGCCCGGATGAACTGAGGGAGAAAGGAAGAAGGCAATGAGACAGGTAGGAATCGTTGGCGTTGGCCACACGAAGTTTGGCAAGACAAGCGGGTCGTTTCTCGATATGCTCTGTGAAGCGGCGCTGCTTGCCATGGACGACGCGGGCGCAAAGACCGGACGGAAGAATGTAATCGATCAGGTGTTTGTCGCCACGATGGGCGCGGGCATGGTAAACCGCGTCAGCGGCGCGGCGAGCGCAATTGTGGACACGTTGAATATCCGCCCGGCGATGGCGGAAACCATCGAAAACGGACCGGCTTCCGGCGCGTCTGCCGTGAAACTCGGCGTTATGGCGATTGCCAGCGGCATGTGCGACTGCGTGCTCGTCATCGGCGGCGAGGCAATGCGCGAGGTTTCCGGTTGGGAAGGCACGGATTTCGTAGCTACGATGCTGCATCCGGTTGCGGAGTATCAATACGGCTTGACACTGCCGTCCTTTGCGGGCATGTTTACGCGCCTCTGCATGGAGCGCTTTGGTGTGGAGAGCAAGGATCTTTCCATTGTCTCCGTTAAAAATCATGACAACGCCTGCCATAACCCCGTTGCGCATATCCAGCGCCCCGTAGTGCTGGAGCGCATCACAAATCCCGCCTATATCAACGCGACAAACCCCATCGTCGCCGATCCGCTGCGGCAGTTTGATATGTGCCCGGTGTCGGATGGCGCGGCCGCCGTTCTGCTCGTCGCCAAGGACAAGCAGGATGCGCTCGGCTTTGGAACAAAGCCGTTTGTGCGCGTCGCGGGCATCGCTTCGGCGACGGATACGCACGTGGTTGCCAACCGTGAAAACCCGAGCGATCTGCTGGCCGTTCGCCTCAGCGCCCAGAAGGCCTATCAGATGGCCGATATGGGACCGGAGGATATCGACGTTGCGGAACTGCATGACGCTTTCCAGATTCTGGAGATTGAAGAGAGCGAAGAGACCGGGCTATTCCCCCGCGGACAGGGACACATCGCCGCGCGCAACGGAGATACCAAGGTCGGCGGCAAGATGCCGATCAATACCTCCGGCGGCCTAAAGGCCAAGGGGCATCCGCTCGGCGCAACAGGCGTTTCGCAGATCGTGGAGCTGGTTCGCCAGCTGCGCGGCGAAGCGACCGGACGTCAGGTTGAGGGCGCCAAAACAGGACTTGCCGTCAACTTCGGCGGGTTTGGCAACAACGTTGTTTCAACGATTTTGACCACGAAGTAAGGAGGGAATGAACATGGAACAGATGTATGCCTACAAATGCAAAAAGTGCGGCAAGCTGCACCATCCCCGCTACGTCGTGTGCCAGAATCCCGACTGTGACGGACGGGAATTTGAGCCTGTTCCGCTCAGCGGAAAGTGCAAACTGCTCACTTGGACGCGCGTCTATAACCTGCCCGAAGGATATATGATGCCGTGGCTCAACTTTGGCGTGGTCGAGTTTGAAAACGGCGTCCGCGCGACGGGGCAGATTGGCTTTGACGACGGAATCGAGAGCGGTATGGAGCTCAATGCGACCGTTGGCGTCGTCCGCACACGCCGGATCCTCTATAAGGAGAGCATCGACTGTGCGGAGTACGGTTTTGTCTTTGTCAAACCGTAAGACGCCGGCAAGATGATGAACGCATCAGCCGTTTGCGGGCGTCTGCTCGCGCTCTCCTATGAACAAGCGTATGCGGGTACGGTTCATTCCGTGTTTGATCATGCGGTGAATCTGGAGATTGCGCAGAGATTTGGCCTGATTGGCTTGATTGCGGAAGAAAAGACCCTGACGCCATATGCCGTGTCCGTGCGGACCAGCGTACCGTTTACAGAAGCGGGCATCCGCGCGGGCATGGCGGCGTTCATTCGGCAGGGGCATGTGACAATCCCTGAGGCGGGGATTGATCTTGATTTGTCGGTTGCGTATCCGGTGGATCTGAGCGTGGATTCGATTGAAAGCCGCTGCGAAGAAGAGGCGGCCGATCAGTTGATGGAGCGGATCTGCGCCGCATTGCAAGGCGCGGATGGGCAAAGCGGGCTTGCTCCGCTGGTAACCGGCGGGGAGAACACCTATACCAGATTTTTAAAGCCGAGGTTGGGCGCGCTGTTTTCGGCTGTGTCAATGGGCAACGATGTGGCGGCGATTCAGTCCGCGAGCCGGATAGCCGGCTGCGGCATGGGGTTAACCCCCTCGTCGGACGATCTTTTGAGCGGTTACCTTTTAACGCTTCGACTGTTATTTCGCTGGCAAGGCCGTGTCAGCGCGTGGGATACAATCCCGCGCATAGCGCAGGCGGCAGCGAAACAGACAAACCGTATCAGCGCGACATTTTTGTTACACAGCGGCGAAGGATTGGCGAATGCCGCGGTTTATATTTTGCTTCGCGCGGCTGGAAAGCCGGGCGAGACTCTGACGGCAGACCGCGCAATTGCGCGCATACTTGAAATTGGCTCCACATCCGGCGCGGACATGCTAACGGGCATTGCTCTGGCGCTAAGGCAGCATAACGGAGGAACGAACAGTGATCAGGTTTGAGATAAAAAAGAACGCATATTACGACTCCGTAACCCTTATGCTCATATCTAAGGAACTCAAAAAGACGGAAGGCGTTACGGAAGCGCTGGTCGGCATGGGTACGGATTTAAACAAGGAGATTGCGCAGAACATCGGCGTTTCCACGCCGGAGTTGGAAGGCACGCTCTCGGCGAATGACTTTTTTGTAGCCGTGAATTGCGAAAGCGACGCGGCGTTCCAGGCGGCGCTGAAAAAGGTTGACGAGCTGCTCAACCAAAAGACCGCTTCCAAGGCGGCGGCGTATATGCCGCCAACGCTTGAAGGCGCACTGAAGATTGACCCGGATCTGAACATGGCGGTCATCTCCGTGCCGGGCAAGCACGCGGCGGACGTTGCGCAGAGCTGTCTTGACCACGACATCAATGTCATGCTGTTTTCCGACAACGTGACCATAGAAGAGGAAAAAGCGCTCAAGACCTATGCGTATGAACGCGGGCTGCTTGTGATGGGACCGGATTGCGGAACGGCGATCATCAATCACGTGCCGCTGGCATTCGCAAATGTAGTCAAGAGCGGAGATATCGGCATCGTCGCCGCAAGCGGCACCGGCACGCAGGAGATTTCGAGTATTATCGACCAGCTCGGCTGCGGCGTGAGCCAGGTGATCGGCACCGGCGGACGTGATTTGAAGAAGGACATCGGCGGATTGATGATGAAGCTCGGCCTTGACGCGTTAAAGAACGACCCCAAGACCAAGATCATCACGCTGATCAGCAAACCGCCGGCCAAGGAGATTGCCTCGGAGATGCTGGCTCTGGCGGCAAAGACCGGAAAACCGGTCGTCGTCTGCTTCATCGGCGGGGATCGCAAAGAGATCGAGTCGTATGGACTGGTTGCCGCGGTTTCGCTTGAGGATGCGGCGCATAAGGCGGTTTCGCTCAGCCGCGGCGAGCCGGTTTCGGACTATGCCGGATTCGCGATGGGCGAAGAGAAAGCGGAGTCTCTCGCGAAGGAAATTGCGGGAAAGATGGCGAAGGGACAGCGCTATGTCCGCGGGTTCTATACCGGCGGCACGCTCTGCGACGAAGCCATGAAACTCATGATCGGCTCGCTCGGGCACATCTACAGCAATATTCCGCTCAATTCGGAAGATGCGCTGGAAGACCCCAAGGGCGGCAAGAGCCGTGAGCATACGTTCCTGGACTTTGGCGACGATGCATTCACCGTCGGTCGTCCGCATCCCATGATCGACCCGAGCCTTCGCGCCGAGCGCGTGATTGCCGACGGTAAGGATCCGTCCTGCGCGGTAATCATGGCGGACTGCGTGATCGGCTATGGCTCGCATCCCAACCCGGCGGAGGATCTTGCCGCCGCGATTCGGGACGCGAAGGCGGATGCGGAGCGGGCAGGCAGGCACCTTTGCTGTGTCTGCGCCGTCTGCGGAACGGAAGGCGACCCGCAGAGTCTGAGCAGAACACAGCAGCAGCTTACGGAAGCTGGCGCGGTTGTTCTGCCGAGCAATGCGCAGGCAACGCGCTTTGTTTCCCGCATTCTTGCGAACCTGCGATAGGAGGGGCTGAGCCATGTCGAAACTCAACGAACTGTTTGAAAAAAAGCTTCATGTCGTAAACTTTGGCATCGAGTCGTTTTATGACGATCTCGTGAGCCAGAAGATAGACGCGGTGCATGTGGACTGGAAGCCTGTCGCGGGCGGTGATAAGGTCGCGGCAACCAATCTGCGGAAGCTTAAGAAGCCGGATTTGGCCGCAAAGATCGACGCTGCGAATCAGGAGGCGCTCAATCGCATCCTCTCGGCGCAGCCGACCATCATCGGCCTGGGCATCGCCGGAGAGGTAATCCCCGGTATGACGAAGAAGACCATTCTGCACGCCGGACCGCCCGTTACCTGGGCGCGCATGAGCGGGCCGCAGAAGGGCGCCGTGATCGGAGGCCTGATCTACGAAGGTCTCGCCAAGGACGCTGCGGAAGCGGAAAAGCTGGCCGAAGGCGGCGAGATCACGTTTGACCCGTGCCATATGCATGATGCGGTTGGCCCCATGGCCGGCGTTGTAACAGCGAGCATGCCGGTTTGGATCCTGGAAAACAAGACGTTTGGAAACCGTGCGTATTGCACGATCAACGAAGGCCTCGGCAAGGTGCTGCGCTTCGGCGCATACGACGACGAGGTGCTCAAGCGCTTGCGCTGGATGGAGCAGGAGCTCTATCCGGTACTCGAGGAAGCTGTCGCCATCAAGGGAGAAATCGATGTCAAAGTGCTTATCGCCAAACTTCTGCAGATGGGCGACGAAGCGCATAACCGCAACGAAGCGGGCACGTCTCTTCTGCTGCGCGAGCTTGTCCCCGCGATTATGAGTTGCTCAAAGACGCAGGAACAGAAGATTGCGGCGTTCAATTTTGTCAATGGTAATAACCATACCTTCCTGAATCTCTCCATGCCGGCGATGAAATGCACACTCGACCCGATCTTTGACATCCCCTACTGCACGCTGGTTGCAACCATGTGCCGCAACGGTACGGACTTTGGCATTCGCATTGCGGGCCTCGGCAAAAACCGTTGGTTCACCGCCGAGGCGGAGATGGTCAAGGGCTTGTATTTCCCCGGCTATGGTGAAGAGGATGCCGCGAGGGATCTCGGCGATAGTTGCATCACGGAGACTGCCGGTATTGGCGGATTCTGCATGGCGGCTGCGCCCGCGATTGTCCAGTTTGTCGGTGGGCAGGTGAGCGACGCCATCAACTACTCCACGCGGATGTATGAAATCACCGTCGGCGAGGGAAGAGCCTATAAGATTCCCGCATTGGATTTCCGCGGCAGCCCGACGGGAATCGATATTCGGAAAGTCATGGAAACCGGCATCCGGCCGGTGATCAACACGGGCATTGCGCACAAGAATCCCGGCGTCGGCCAGGTTGGCGCGGGCATCGTGAATCCGCCGGAGGATTGCTTCAAGCAGGCGATTGCCGCTTGTGCGGAGGCGTGGTCCAACTAACCTCATACCCATTCTCCTACGAGGGAGCAGACATACCGAAATTATTCTAAATCAGGAGGATTCACAAAATGAGCAAATGGTCCGACATCAAGATGTATGATCTCACGATTCCGATTGGAATCTGCACACCCGCTTGGCCGACCTATGAGCCGCTGCAGATGAAGTTTTTCAAGCGGCTTACACCGAACGGCGCGAATGGGCAGTTGCTGACCCACTCCAACCATGTTGGTACGCACCTCGACGGCCCGCTGCATTTTGACACCGCGGGACGTGACATTGCCTCTATTGAGCTCACCCGCCTCTGCCGTCCGGGCGTTGTCGTCGATCTGAGCGATCAAGCGGAAGATTACGGCATCTACACGCCACAGGATATTGAGAAGCGCGTTACCGTCAAGGAAGGCGATATCCTGATCATCAACACCGGTTACCATATCTATGGCTGGGACAGCCCGACCGCAGACGAGCGCCGCTACATGCTCCGCCATCCCGGCCCGTCGCTGGACTTCATCCAGTGGGTGCGCGACAAGAAGATCAGCTGGATCGGCGTAGACTGCGGCAGCGCGGATCACCCGATGAACACGAAGATCCGCGATTGGGAGCCGATGGAAGCCAAGAAGTGCGACGCCGCTTTCCAGAAAAGATATGGAAAGACGTTGGACGAAGTGTATCCCTGGCCGGATCACTATCAGGCGATGCATCTTGAACTCTTCTGCAAGCCCTATGAAGCGATTCATGCGGAATGCCTCGGCGGCGATATCGAGAAGCTCTCCAACAAGCGCTGCGTCGTTGGTATCTTCCCGTGGAAACTGGTGGAAGGCGAAAGTTGTATCTCGCGCGTCGTTGCATTTGATGGCTTCGATGAGGTATAATAGTTAAAGCAGACATCCGATCGGGGCGGATTATCCGCTCCGATCGGTGTCGTTGAGCTCCTCTTATCCAAATGTTTCGCACCTTTTCATTTCTTGGTTTTTCTGTTCTTGGTTTTTCTGCTGTTTTAACCTCTGTGTCAACCTCAAGGGTCAGACCATGCGAATCAATATCCGGCATGCCGCCGATGTTTCCCGAACCAACTATCGCCATATACGTGGTATTCATGCGCAAGATGACAACGGGATATCGACCGCTCCTTCGGGTGTTTTTTTGCAAACTTTTTTATTCTGGTGATACGGCGTTTCGGCGCGCGCCTGGGGCATCTATTTGCAGTTTTGCCTGTCTATACAATAATCAAATGTAAAACACGGACAGAAAAAACTTGAATCGTTCAGCGCGCTGTTGTAAGATAGCCAGAAGACGCGCCCGGACAATAGCCAGCGGCGTATACCCCTCTTATAATGCCAATATCCGATGCAAATACACGGGAACCTTGATAATTCTGGGAATGATCGGCGGCTACAAGTATCGTTGTAACCGCGCAGTTCCGACTGTTGCATGAAAAACGAACGCATCTTTTGTGTTGGCGCATGTTTTGTGCGAAAAGCTCGATTACGCCGGTGGGATAGGGCGTAATTACGCTTTGTACAAAATTACGTTGCAAAGGCTATGATTCGGCAGCAGCACACCGCCGGGACCAAACCAACGGCATAATTCTCCGATGCGAGGCGGCATGGATGCGCGCTTTTCACAGATCTCCGGCCTGTATTGATGAAAGATGGAACAACAGGCATAGCGAGAGAGGATAAGCGCAAACGATGGCACCACGTTTTCACAGGGGAGGCCGGCGACAGGTGCCTGCTGGCGAGTGAACAATAGGCGTACCCAGCACCACAAAAATGAGTAGGAGGTAATTCACACATGTCACAGGAACCCAAGGAACCAAAGGCAACAGGATACCTGCCAGATGAGACACCGCCATTTTGGAAACTGATTCTCTACGCACTGCAGCAGATCATCGTTATGTTCCCGGCAACGATCCTCGTTGCGCTGCTAACCGGTTTCCATCTGGCAACCACGATCTTCGCCAGCGGTTTTGCAACCATCGGTTTTATCCTGGTTACAAAGCGTAAGATCCCTCTCTACTATGGTTCGAGCTTCTCCTATCTCTCAGCCATCATCGGATTAACCGGTGGTGTGGCGTTTGGTGAAGTTCTTCCGGATTCCGCGATTTCGGGGGTACAGTTCGGTATTATCGCTTCGGGCTTTGTGTCCATCGTAGCTGGTTTAATCGTCAGCCGCTTTGGCCGTAAGTCCATTGAGAAGGTACTTCCGGCAACCATCACGGGCCCGATCGCCATGGTTATTGGTCTTACGCTTGCGGCAAACGCACTTGGCGATGCCGCACCCGCAGCCGGTGCCACGGGTATCACCGGGACCAACTGGGTTTGGGTCGTTTCCCTCATTACGTTGGTAGCAACGATTCTCTTCTCGGTTTATCTCAAGGGATTCCTCGGCCAGATTCCGCTGCTGCTTGGCCCGATCGTCGGCTGCATCGCCGCAGGCATCGTGTATACAATCACCGGTCAATCCATGTTCCGCGAGCTGCCCGCTGCCGCGTTTGCGGGCGCGCAGATCATCCCCGGCGTCCTTGCCGTTCCGCACTTCACGCTGCCAAGGGTAGACTGGGTAGCACTTGCGGCAATTATGCCAATCGCAATCGCGACGATCCCGGAATCCACGGCGCACGTCTTCCAGCTGGATATCTATGTCAATGACCTTGCCAAGAAAAAGGGCACGGGCAAGACCTATGACATCGGTGATCGCCTTGGCTCCAACCTCATTGGCGATGGTTTGGGCGATATCCTCGCCAGCCTCTTTGGCGGCCCAGCGGGCACCAACTACGGCGAAAACATCAGCACGATGGCGATTACGAAGGTTTTCTCTACGGCGGTTCTGATCACGGCGGCCATCGTTGCGATGATCCTCTCGTTCTTCTCGCCCGTCGTCAATGTGATCTATTCCATTCCGCAGGCGGTTATTGGCGGCATTGAAATCTTCCTGTTTGGCGCAATCGCTGCACAGGGCATTGCGATTATGATTGATCGCCAGTGCGACATGTTTGATGCGCGCAATATCGCCGTCATCGCCGTGATTATGATTATCGGCCTCGGCGGACAGTATAAGTTCGGCGGCATGATTCCGTTCTTCGGCATTCAGGTTCCCTGCATCGCCGGTGCGGCAATCGCGGGCATTCTGCTCAACCTCCTGCTCTCCATTGGCAGGAAAGACGAGGCAAAGGAAGAGAAGTAATTCTCCCCTTTCAGAATGTAAAGTATTCGGTAGACTCAAACAACAAACCCGGCGGAATTTGAATTCCGCCGGGTTTTGTCGGGTAGATCCACGCAAGGAATGCGCTTCTAACAGCCTGTCAGATTGAGTCGATCACTTCGGAACACACGGCCACTCCGTTTCGATAGAACGTTCCGTCATCACAGAAATCCCCAATTGCAACGGGACATTCTCCAACCGCAATTCCCGGTATGGCGTCCGGCAGGGGGCCAATGACGAGATTGGTCACAACGCCGTTTTCAACAATCGCATAGATCATAAGGATGCCTCTTTATGCGGCAGCGCGATGGTTGCGAATCACGACAATTCCGGATCCGCCAGCGGTAGATCCGCTCATCAGACCGGCGCCATATGCGCCGCCTCCACCTCCGGTATTAGGGGTGCCAGCGGTCGGTGGGGTAGACGTCGACGTAACGCCGCCGTTTCCGCCGCCGCCTGCGCCGCCGAATCGACGCGTCGTATTGTAAGCGCAGCCCGCTCCGCCGCCGGAATATAGCGCGCCTGTACCTTCGTGAAACTCTCGTGTCGTGGTTCCTTGCCCTTGGCCGCCTACGGAGGGCGTGGATCCATTGGAACCTCCGTCCGTTGACAGCGTCGAGCCACCGCTGCCGCCAGCGCCATATGGATAAGTTGGCGTTCCATTATAGATTCCGCCGTATCCGCCTTCCGCTTGGGTCAACACGCTGCCTTCGAGCGCGAGTGAGCTGGTGCCTCCGCGGTTACCCGCGCCGCTGGCGGTCAGGTTTGTTCCGCCTGCACCAATGAATACGGTATAGCCCACGCCGCTAGCCAACACAAGACCATTCAGCAGGGTGGTGTATCCGCCGCCGCCACCGGATCCATAATTGGTATTCGCGCCGCGCCCGCCGGATCCGCCGCCGCCAACGCAAAAGATGTCGATCGTCGCGGCGCGCTTCGTCATGGTCAGCATTCCGCTGGTGAAAAAGCGAATGCGCCAATTCCCGTCTCCGTCGTCGAGCAGCGCGTAGGTTCCCGTATAGGTAAATTCCGGCGGTCTTCGACTCATTGCGCCGCCGCTGCGCAGGATGACCGGACAGAGAAACAGCATGGCGGAGAGCGCAAAGAGCACCCGCCGCATCAGCCACCAGGGTTTGTGTTTTCGCGTGCGCGCAAACAGACCGTAATGCCGCAATTCCTGAATGCTCAATAGAGGTCCCCCCTTATAATCACGCGAATCGGAAGATCGATGGCGGGAACGTCGCCAAAGGCGGTCAGCGTGATGCTGCCCGCAGCTTGCCCGCCGTCTTGAAGATTTGCCGCCTGCAGCGCCTCCAACTGCTCCTCCGTGATGGACAGGGCGGGGAGTATCTCAACGGCGGATGATGCGGAGACGCTGGCTAAGGCGAGAGTGTAGGATTGTCCGGCCCAATTTGCAGCGAGAAGCGCCGCCGCTTCGAGGGCGGATTTTCTTGCCGCAGAAATGGCGGCCGGCGAGATCGCGTCCGCCCCATTCGCCGCATGGCGGGAAGCGTGCATGAGCGCGGCGCCAATGTTTCCTTCCACGAGAGGGATAACAGGCTTGTTTCGGATGAACGCATCCTGTGTTTCGTCCTGTTCGTTCCAGTCGGCCTGCACGTTTAATTCACCGATGTCCGTGTCAATGCGCGCGGCAGCAGCGAGCGCATAGGCCGCCGCCTCGTTTGCAACGCGCGCCGCCTCAACCAGCGGGGGATAGGCGTTGTTTGCGCGGATAATATCCCCGCTGATCAGCGATTTTCGACAGCGGAAATCAAAGCGCGTGCTGGTGACAAGGGTCGCACTGTTTTCCCCGCTATAGATTTGCACATCCGCGCTTACATTGCCCGCGCCGTATGCGGTCGGCATGAGGCTTACGTCAAAAGAACCCGCTTCCGATGTTTTGACAATCCCGCTTGTCTCGTCCTGCATGGCAAAGCCGCTGCTGGAGGCAAACGCGATGTTGATTTTGCATCCGTTAAGATTCATCGGGTCGCCATTGTTGAGCAGAGTAACGTGCAGAATATTGCCCGTGTCCCCTTCCACAACCTCAAACGGGCGAAACGGCAACGTCCGCATCATGTCGAGCGTGATGGTATAATCCTTGGTTTGCATGAAGCCCTCCCAGCTTTCGTTTTTACGGGGTATCCACGCACAGTATCGCATGTGCGATAGAGGGAAATTATCGGAATCTGCCCTCGCGCAATTATCGGAATGATGAACATAAAAAAACGAACGCCGTGCAGAAATCGGCGTCCGTTTTTTGTCATCGCGCGGCGACGACAGGATGAGGAAGAAGACGATGAAACCTGGCGGATCGCATGAAGCAGAATCTCACTTGACCTGCCAGAAGGAAAGCGCTTGTGTTAGAAATTAACCTCGGTGTCATAATAACAGGCCTTGAGGAGCTTTTCCATCTCTGCGGGTGTGATGGCGCGCGGGTTAGAGCCGGTGCAGGCGTCGCCAACGGCGAGTTCGGCGACCAGTGGCAGTTTTTCGAGGAATTCTTTCTCGTCGATGATGCCGCCTTCGTACTCCTTGATGCCGCCGGGGATATTGAGCTGTTCATTCAGCGCACGGATGTGCTGAATCAGCGCACTGGTTGTTGGGGTTAGGCCAAGATGCGCGGCAATCTCGCAGTAGCGTTTGTCCGCTTCCGGATTCTTGCTGTTGAACTGGATCACTTTGGGCAGATACATGGCGTTGGCACAGCCGTGGACAATGTGCCCGCCGCTATAGGCAGCGCCGGTCTTATGCGCCATCGAGTGCACAATGCCGAGCAGCGCGTTGGAGAACGCCATGCCCGCGAGACACTGCGCGTTATGCATGCGCGCACGCGCCGCCATATCGCCATTGTAGGAGGCGACGAGATCTGCGCTGACCATCCGAATGGCATGAAGGGCGAGCGGATCGGTATAGTCGCAATGCAGCGTGGACACATAAGCCTCGATAGCGTGGGTCATTGCGTCCATGCCCGTATGCGCGGTGAGCTTCTTGGGCATGGTCTCCGCAAGATCGGGATCTACAATCGCCACATCCGGGGTGATGTTGAAGTCTGCGAGCGGGTATTTGACGCCCTTTTGATAGTCTGTTATGACAGAGAACGCGGTGACTTCGGTCGCCGTGCCGGACGTGGAAGGAATCGCGCAAAAACGCGCCTTGGTGCGCAGTTCGGGGAAATTGAACGGGATGCAGAGCGACTCAAACGTGACGTCGGGA
The DNA here is from genome assembly GCA_034926785.1 of Christensenella sp. GTDB lineage: Bacteria > Bacillota > Clostridia > Christensenellales > CAG-138 > UBA7703. Next base: position 15,020 of record JAYFQU010000018.1, on the reverse strand, counting down.
TATTCATAAAACGCCCACATGGCTTTGGCTGCGTCAATCGGCGAGCCGCCGCCAATGGAGACGATCCAATCCGGCTGAAATTTGCGCATGGCCTCTGCGCCGCGCAGAACGGTCTCTACGGAGGGGTCGGGTTCGACGCCTTCGAACAGCTGCACTTCCATGCCCGCCTCTTTCAGATACGCTTCTACGCGATCTAAAAAACCAAAGCGTTTCATGGAGCCGCCTCCAACAACAACGATCGCTCGTTTGCCCTTGAGGGTTTTGAGCGCTTCCAGAGAGCCTTTGCCATGATACAGATCACGGGGTAATGTAAAACGTGCCATTTGTCTTGTTCTCCTTGAATCAGTAATGCTATATCGGTTAAATACTATCGATAATATAGCATCGATACATGCTCTTGTCAATGCAAATTCGAAAATAATCTGTGTCGCAATAGAAAACAAAAGATGGATTCTTTACGCGGTATTTTTGGTGGTGGAATTGAATTTTAGTAGGGGTAGAGGAGCTTACACATTGGCTCACATAGAAAAAAGCGCCCTTAAGGGCGCTTCAGTCTGTAAAAAAAGTCGCGGGATTGTGAAAGGGCCTCAGCCCTTAACCCAGTGGATCCGGCTGCGCCGGCTTTGCCGCCGCGATGGATCGCACGGAATCGGGCGGTTTCTTCGCAACTCCTTGCCGTTCGAGTCCGGGGGACGAGAGGCAGAGAACGGTTACTCCGTCAAAAAATCGTTGTTTGACGGTCTCAAACGTCCCGGAGGGCGCTTGAAAATGATAGCACCCGTCAGTCTTTTTTCTGATATCCGAGACGCTCGGATAAATGCTTGGACAACAATGCAAGGGAAGCGGCCATGTTTTCGTTTTGAACGAGAATACCCTCCGGCGTATTGAGATGAACCGGGGCAAAGTTCCAGATTGCAAGCACCCCGCTGTCCACGAGCGCGTCGCAAACGCCCTGCGCTTGAGAGGCGGGGACCGTGATGATGCCGATATGGATATTCATATTGCGGCAGACGGTTGGCAGCTTGCTCATAGGCAAAACCTGTTTGCCGGAAATTTCACCGCCGGAGAGGTTGGGGTCAACGTCAAACGCGGCGACAATGCTCAATCCATATGCCTCAAATCCACGATAGGAGAGCAGCGCGCGTCCTAGACTGCCCGCGCCAACGAGAATTGCATCGTTGGAGTTGTCGTAACCAAGCGTGCGCTCAATTGCAAGAATCAGTTCGCTGGTTTGGAATCCGGTTTTCGGCTTTCCGGCCGTGTCGCTAACGGAGGCGAAGTCCTTTCGAACCTGTACCTCGTTCAGCCCGAGCTGCGCGGCAACCGTAGGGGCGGATATGATCTCCGCGCCCGCGTCTCGCGCGGCGCGAAGCGCCTGCAGATAATATGGCATGCGCTGAAGCGCCTGCTTTGAGATGGATACGGGGGTATGTTTTTCCATGGCGCACCTCCGAAGGCTATATCGATATAATAATACTGTTACACTGCGTTTGTCAATGAATTCCCATTTAGCAGCCTAGCGATGGGAAAATGGGCAGGCGCTAATGTTAGAAAAAAGTAGCTTTCCTTATATCATAACATAAAATAAGTTTTCTTGCCAGTGCGGATGCGCGCGATACGTGATATCGGGATACGGTTTATCAAGCATTTCGAAGGGCACGCCGCCAAACGTCAAATAACACCGGAACGGGCGGTATGGTTAACCGCGCCGGCCTGTTCCGGCGCCGGGCGCCTGATGGGTGGCGCGATATTTTCGTGGGCTGACCAGCAGTTCCTGGCGAAAGACCTTTGCAAAATAGCTTGGGCTGTTAAACCCCGTCGCAAAACAGATGTTGGAGATGCTCATATCCGTCCCGGAGAGCAACCCTGCCGCTGCGCGGATGCGGTATTGCAGCAGGTAATCGATCGGGGAAGAATCCAACACCTTACGAAAACAACGATAGCACTCGCTCTCGCTGATGGAGGATACCGCGGCGATCTGCGATACGGTCAGCGGTTCCGCGAAATGGTCGTGAATATAACCGAGCATCTGCTTGATGCGGATGGAATCCTTGTTTTGCACAAGGTCCGTTTCGCAGACGCGGTCCTGCAGATTTGCAAGCATCACCAGCAGCATTTGCATGAGTTCGATCGTGACGATGATTTCGTATCCATACCGGTCGCCATTAAACGCGGCAAAGGCGGAGCGGAAATGCTGAATGGCCTCTTTTTGCCAGGAGATATCGGGGCGGAGCAGCACCTCCGAAAGCGTTGCGCACTTGATCAGCGGTGCAATGTATCTCTGCTGAACGATGCTCTGCGGAAAGCAGGAGACCAGCTCCGGCAGAAACAGCAGGCTGTTGATGCGGCAGGGGACGCCCGCTTGCCCACGCTTGAGCTTATGCAGCACGTTGGAGTTGACGAAGACGGCCTCCCCCGGATGCAGCGGGAACTCCGTTTCTCCACAGAGCACAAGCGTTTCTCCTTCAATCGCGAGGATGAACTCCATCTCCTCGTGCCAGTGCCAGGGGATGTTGCCGACGAGGTACTTACCGGGGTCCTCGTCGTAGGCGGCGCAGGGGAAAACCGGAGTGCCGTGCTGGGTGAGCTCGCGCAGGTCCGGCGCAACAGCGATGTCTGTTAATTGTAACGCTTTCATAATCAAACCAATACCTTTAGAAGAGCAGAATTGTTCTAGTATTGATTTATATAGTACAGAAATTATGGCAAAATGGCAAGGATCCTGATACTGATTCTTTACTTTTCCGCAGGGTGGATGTAATGAAAAGCCCGCCGGAGTCCGGCGGGCAAAACGCAAAAACTACACCAGGATTTCCTGCAGCGGCGTGCTTGCGGGAACCGGATGCTTCTCCAGAAAGCGTTCCGTTTGCTCGACCGAGCGGCCGATGTGACGCTTGGGGTCGAGCTCCTGCTGAATCTCCTCCAGCGAGAGAGGAAAGGCCGGATCACCCGCCAATCGCTCAGAAAGGTCGTTCCCTTCTCCGCACGCGAGCCGTTCTTTCGCCGCGAGCGAATGTTTGCGAATGACTTCGTGGAGTGCCTGCCGGTCACCCCCGCGCGAGACGCCCGCCATCAGCAGGTTTTCCGTCGCGAGAAACGGCAGTGCGTCGGCCAGAATCCGCGCGTTCGCCTGCTCGTGTACAATGATGCCGGAGGAGACGTTTGCCATGAGGCGGAGCACCGCATCCGTTGCGAGGAACGCCTCCGGCAGGGAGAGCCTGCGGTTGGCGGAGTCGTCCAGCGTCCGCTCCAGCCACTGGGTGCTGGCGGTCATCGGCGCGTTGAGCGCGGTCGCCATCACAAAGCGGGAGAGGGAACAGATTCGCTCGCTTCGCATGGGGTTTTGCTTATATGCCATTGCAGAGGAGCCGATCTGCTTGCTCTCAAACGGTTCGGAAAGGATGCCGTCGTGCTGGAGCAGGCGCATGTCGTCACCGAAGCGATAGGCGCTCTGCGCAACGCTGGAGAGCGCGTTGAGCACGCGGCTGTCCAGCTTGCGGGGATAGGTTTGCCCGCTGACGTCGTAGATGCGATCAAAGCCGAAATCCGCCGCGATTCTGCGGTTGAGCTCATCTACCTTTGCCGTGTCTCCGCCGAAGAGGGAGATAAAGCTCGCCTCCGTACCCGTTGCGCCGCGGCAGCCGAGGAAACGGATGGCGGAGAGGACATCGTTGATCTCCTCGACATCCAACCAGAGCTCCTGCAGCCAGAGGCAGGCGCGCCGGCCGACGGTGACCGGCTGGGCGGATTGAAAATGCGTATATCCCACCGTAGGGATTGCCTTTGTGTGCTCCGCAAATGCGGAAAGCGGGGCAAGAACCGCATAGATGCTGTTCCGGATGCTCAGGAGCGCATCCCGAAGGATGATCAAATCCGCGTTATCGGTGACATAACAGCTTGTCGCACCCAGATGGATGATACCCGCGGCTTTCGGGCAAACCAATCCGTAGGCGTAGACATGCGCCATGACATCGTGCCGAACCTCGGCTTCGCGCCGGGCGACGGCGTCATAGTCAATGTCTCCGGTATGCGCGGCAAGCTCTTCCACCTGCTCCGCAGACACGGGCAACCCGAGCGCATGCTCCGCGCGGGCGAGGCTCACCCAGAGCTTCCGCCAGGTGGAATAGCGCATATCCGGTGAGAACAACCGCTGCATCTCATCCGAGGCATAGCGGCTGTTCAGCGGGCTTTCGTAGCGATCCCGCATGGCACATTACCTCCGGATAATCTCGTCGCGCGCCGCGCCGACCGAGATGTTGGTGATCGGGCAGCCGATGCTTCGCTCAATGAAGTTGATATAATCCTGCGCTTCCTTAGGCAGCGCGTCAAAGCTGCGGCAATGTGAAACGTCGCATTTCCATCCGGGCATATAGGAGATGACGGGCTTCGCCTCGCCAATTGCCGCCGGGAAGGGGAAGTCATCCGTCTTCTCGCCGTTGAGCTCATACTGGACGCAGATCGGAATTTGATCCAGATAGGAGAGGATGTCGATCTTGGTGAGGGCAACCTCGGTTGCGCCCTGCATGGCGACGCCGTAGCGCGTGGCGACGATGTCCATGGGGCCGACGCGCCTCGGCCGGCCTGTCGCCGCGCCATATTCTGCGCCGGCTTCGCGCAGTTTCGCCGCGTCTTCGCCAAACCATTCCGCCGCAAATGGGCCTTCACCCACGCAGGTGGAATAGGCCTTCACCACGCCGATGACGCTACCGATCTTCGCCCCCGGCATGCCGGAGCCGATCGGCGCATAGGCGGCCAACGGAGTGGAGCTGGAGGTATAGGGGAAGATGCCGAAGTCCACATCGCGCAGAACGCCGAGCTGCGCCTCAAAAAGGATGTTTTTCTTGCCGTCTACGCTGCGCAGATAGGCGCCGGTGTCGCAGATAAAGGGCTTGAGCTTCTCGCCATAGGTCATCAGCCAATCCCAGATCTCATCTATGGAGTAGGTTTTCCCGCCATAGACGTTTTTCAACGTTAGGTTTTTCCACTCGAGAATACCTTCAAGCCTCTTTTTGAGATAGTCCGGATAGAACAACTCGCCGAGCATGATGGTTTTCTTCATGTATTTGTCGCCATAGACAGGCGCGATGCCGCGTTTGGTGGAGCCATATTTTGCGTCCGCAAGGCGCGCTTCTTCCAGCGCATCCTGATCGCGATGGTAGGGGAAGACGATCGGCGCACGGTCGCTGACCTTGAGGTTTTCCGGCGTAATCGAGATTCCCTTAGAGCGCAGATCGTCCATCTCCTCGAGCAATTTCTCCGGGTCAATGACCGCGCCGTTGCCGAGCACGTTGACAACGCCTTTCCGGAAGATGCCGGAGGGCAGGAGGTGCAGCGCAAACTTGCCGTATTCGTTGACGACGGTATGGCCCGCGTTATTGCCGCCTTGATAGCGGACAACCACATCGTAATCGGCGGCGATGAGATCGACCATGCGACCTTTGCCTTCGTCACCCCAGTTGATCCCCACAATTGCACAGTTAGCCATGTTTTCTGCTCCTTTCAAGATCGTAGCGCCAGTGTTTGATATATGTGAAACCTGAAATTCATTCTACTTCGTTTAGCCGCGCTGATAGATGTCCCGCCCGGCTAAATCAAACGACACGACGACGGGGAACTCCTCCACCGTCAGGCGATAAACCGCCTCCGCGCCGAGGTCTTCAAACGCGACGAGCTCGCACTGCGTAATACGCGAGGCATAGAGCATGCCCGCTCCGCCGGTTGCGCTGAAATGCACCGCGCGTCCGCGCATGGCTTCGTTTACGGCAGCCGCTCGCGCGCCTTTGCCGATCAATTGGCGGATGCCGTAGTCGATGAGGGCGGGGGTATAGGCGTCCATGCGTTTGCTCGTCGTCGGTCCACAGGGGCCGATCACCTCACCCGGCGCGGCTGGGCACGGGCCTGCATAATAGATGCATGCGCCCTTGGGAACCGGCAGCGGCTCGCCGTTTTGGAGCAGGGCTGCAAAGCGCGCGTGCGCCGCGTCCCGCGCGGTATAGATCGTACCGGACAGGCGGACAACATCCCCGGCGCGGAGCATTGCCAGATCGGATTGAGGCACTGGGACACAAAGACGATAGTCCATATCCGCTACACCTCTTTGCTCGCATGGCGGCATGCATGGCACTGGAGATTGACCGCAACGGGCAGTCCCGCGATGTGCGTCGGCTCCGCCGCAGCATGCACCGCAAGCGCGCTGGTCACCCCGCCGAGCCCCATTGGACCGATTCCGGTCGCGTTGACGCGAAGCAGCGCCTCTTGCTCGATGGCGGCGACGTCCCCCCGTTCCGCCCGCATGCCCAGTGGACGAAGCAACTGGCGCTTTGCCAGCAGCGCGCAGGATTCCATCGTGCCGCCGATGCCAACGCCAATGACCACGGGCGGGCAAGCGGAAGCACCCGCATCCCGAACCGTGGAGACAATGCAGTTCAAAATTCCCTCTATTCCGGCGGACGGAGAGAGCATGGTGAGCCGGCTCATATTTTCGCTCCCGAAACCCTTTGGCGCCACGGTCAGGAGAATCCGATCCCCCGCGACCAATCGGATATGGAGCACAGCGGGGGTATTATCGCCCGTGTTGACGCGCGTGAGCGGATCCAGCACGGATTTACGCAGATAACCTTCGGTATAGGCGAGATGGACACCTTCGTTGACTGCGGCAGACAAATCTCCCTCAATAAACACCTCGCGCCCAATATCCGCAAACACGACGGCCATGCCGGTGTCCTGACAGATCGGGCGCTGCTTTTCGCGTGCGAGCCGTTGGTTATCAATCAGCTGTGTGAGCACGGAGTGCGCCGCGCTGCCGGCGGCTTCCCGCGCGCTGGCGGCCCAGAGCGCCGCCTCCGCATCGGAGGGGAGATCACAGCAGGCCCGTAAACAGAGATTGCGAACAAGCGCAACCAGCTGCGATGCAGGAACGATCCGCATGCTGTTCTGCCCCCTTTCTGCGTGAAAACCCGAGAAGTCACCGAAAAACAAATTATCGCATAATCGCTAAGATATTTCAACATACATTTATCGGAAATGCGTTTCAATGCAAAATATCTGTATAAATATGTATTTATCGATGATCGATGCCGGGGGTAAAAAAGTGGAAACACGGTGTCCGCAAAGGAAGGAAGAATGACGCGTTCTCAGCGAATTTTAATGTTTTGGTTACGAGGCGTTCGTTTTTTTTCACAATGTGACAAGATTCTGTCCCGGTCTGTTACCAATGATCCGGTAAAATAGGACAAATGCAAACCTGAAAGGAGCATTCTATATGGAATCTGCGGCACTATCCACCGCGTTTCCTGCGTTGGGAACCGGAAATCAGATACAGATATTTGCGTTTGAAGATCGCGTTTTGGCGGGAGAAGCGCTCAAACGGGCAGAGGAGCGTGTGCGCTCCCTCCATGATACGCTTTCGGTGTTTCAGCCGGAGAGCGACTTATCATTGCTGAATGCCTCTGCGGGCTGCGGCGCCGTAGCCGTTGGGGCGGATACCCTCCGGTTATTGGGGGAGAGCAAGCGCTATTCTCGCCTTACAGGTGGCGCCTTCTCCGTCACCACGCGCGTGCTGAGCGCACTTTGGGAGATTCATGCCCGCTGCGGCAGCGTGCCCGGGCGCGCGGAGATTGAGCATGCGCTCTCGCTGATCTGCGATGAGGATATCCTGTTGGACGAGGAGGCAAACACGGCGGAACTCCGGCGGTTTGGCCAGAGCGTCGATCTTGGCAGCATTGCGAAGGGATTTGCGGCGGATGAGGTCCGGCGTATTCTGCTGCGGGGCGGTGTTTCGGATGCGCTGATCAACCTTGGCGGAACGGTAACCTCCATTGGAAGGAGGAAGCACGTAGGCATACAGCATCCCGATCGCACAACGGGAATTCCCATGGGGCGCATTTCGCTCGAAAACGGCTGCGTGGTTACCTCGGGCGATTATGAGCGGTTTTATGAGGTGGACGGGGTGCGCTATCATCATATCGTAGACCCGCGAACGGGAAACCCTGCCAGATCAAATCTCAGGAGCGTGACGCTGATCGGAGATTCGGCAACCAGTCTCGACGCGCTTTCCACGGCGGTGTTCGTCCTCGGCGAGGAGGAAGGGCTTTCGTTGATTCAACACGAAGGGGCGGAGGCCGTATTGATTATGGAGGACTTGAACGTTTTTTGCACGGAAGGGCTGCGGGGAAACTTCCAGCTGCTGTCGTAATGCGATTTTCAGGGCGACAGTTCAGGCAATCCTGCGGGCAGTATCGTCGGAAATTTATGCGATTTCGATACGGTGCGCCGGAACGTCCGAACGGAATCCTGTAATCGTTAATATTATTATTCCAGTTACCGATCAGTCAAGAAAGTAGGTTATGAGGAAAAAACTATTTCACAAAACAACGGCTTTAACGCTATCACGAAGGATCATTCAATCGCTTTCGTTTGTATTCTTTCCGGGGCTGTTTCTTTCAACATTTCTGGCAATGAAGGCCATTTATACATCGCTGATTGACGGAACCTTTCATGCCGCCGCGCTCACGGGCCAGATTGCTCTTGCGGTTTCCATTTTGCTCATCACGGCCATGATGGGCCGTTTCTTCTGTGGCTTCCTCTGCTCCTTTGGCACGATGGGAGATTTTTTCTGGTTCATCGGCACAAAATTAAAACTGAGACGGCCGAAGATCGGCTCACGCGCGGATCGAATTCTGAAGAAAACGAAATACTTGCTCCTGATCGGCATCCTGCTGCTCGGCTGGACCTTTGGCGTCAGCATGTTGAGCGGTACGGGGAATCCCTGGACGGTGTTTGGCATGCTGACCCGATGGGATGGATGGACGGATGTTACCGTGCTGTTATCCGTCGGAATGGGGTTACTGCTGCTCATCGTCGCAGGTTCGCTGTATATCGAGCGGTTTTTCTGCCGCTATCTCTGCCCGTTGGGGGCGGTGTTTGCCATAGTCTTCAAGTATCGATTGTTTAAAATCCGCAAACCGCGGCGGGACTGCGGCTCCTGCCGCGCATGCACCAAGCGCTGCTCCATGGGCATCCCGCTCTATAGATCCAACGTCGTGCGGAGCGCCGAGTGCATCGATTGCATGAACTGCGTAGAGATTTGCCCGCGCGATAACGTCTCGGCAAATCCCAAGCCCGCGCTTGCGGCGGCGATTGCGGTTGCTTCACTCGCGGGCATGTATTATGCGGGCAACATCGCCGGAACGGTATCTGCCGAGCGGCAAATTGCGGCGGTATCCGCGAGCGTCAGCGCCATAGAGAGCGCAAACGCCGGGCCCTATACGGACGGAACCTACACCGGCAGCGCTGCGGGCTACTGCGGCGCGACCAGATTGCAGGTTTCGGTCGCGGGGGGATACATCACGGGCATTCAGATTCTCTCAACCGGCGACGACTTGGAGTTTTTCAATCAGGCGCGCGCCGTCGTGATCCCCGCGATCCTCCGCGCGCAGAGCGTTGATGTGGACACCGTTTCCGGCGCAACCTTCAGCAGCTTTGGCATCATCGATGCGGTGGTTGGCGCGCTTTCCGGCGCGCTTGGCGCCTCGCCCGATGTCGCGGTCGTGGAAACGGATGACTCTGCTCTGACGCAGGCGCCGCTGCTCACCCCTTCACCAACGCCGGCCGCCACCGCAGCCCCGACGCCGAGCGCGACGCCGGAGGAGACGAACGGCGGGCCGATCTCCGCCTCGGATGGAACCTACAGCGGCACCGGCACCGGATTCCGCGGGGAAACCGAGGTTAGCGTGACCGTTCAAAACGGATCTATCACGGCGATTTCCATCGAACGCTATAAGGACGACAAACGATATTTTACGCGCGCGGAGGACAAGATCATCGACCGCGTGATTACGAATCAAAGCGTGGATGTTGACACCGTCTCCGGCGCAACCTATAGCAGCAATGGCATTCTCGAAGCCGTTGCAAACGCGCTGGGACTGGAGTTCACCCCTGCGCCAACGCAGGGGCGCCGGCGCTGAGAACCGGTTGGACAATTATATTTTGGTTTCGAGTTGCTTCGTACAAAGTTTCGGCAACTCCACGCAGCGTAGGTTGTCGTGAGGGCGTTTCGGTGATATTCTTTCGCTGTACGATGAAAGAGGAGTTCACATGAATCACTATGTTACGGGGGGCGCCATCCGCCTCCTGCGCGAAAAAAAAGGATATACGCAAAAGCAGCTTGCGCAGCGGCTGATGGTCAGCGACAAGGCGGTCTCCAAATGGGAGTCCGGCAGGGGACTGCCGGATATCAGTCTTATCGAGCCCCTTGCGAAAACGCTTGGGATCTCGGTGGCGGAGCTGCTCTCCGGCGAGTGCATCCAAAATACAAACAGACACGGAAATATGAACAAAAGCCGATTCTATGTCTGCCCGGTCTGTGGAAATGTAATCTTTGCCGCCGGTGAGGGCTCGTTCAGTTGCTGCGGTGTTCAGCTTCCCCCGCTGGAACGGGAGGAGGATGACGCGGATCACGCGATCCTGACGGAACGCATCGAGGACGACATCTTCGTTTCCCTGTCGCACCCGATGGAGAAGACGCATTTCATCTCGTTCTTTGCCTATGTTTTGCCGGATCGGATTCAGCTGGTCAAGCTCTATCCGGAGCAAAACGCGGAGGCTCGTTTTCCGGCCCGCGGGCGGGGGACTCTCTATGCCTACTGTAATCGGCATGGATTATTCGCCCGAAAGTTATAAAAACATACGAAAAAGCGCGCGAACAGAGTTCTGTTCGCGCGCTTGATGCCGTCAAAAAACGAGTTTTTTGACGGGATAACCGCTCTTGGCCTCTCGTCCTCCGGACTCCGAACGGCAAAGAGCTGCGAAGAAATCGCCCGATTCCGGGCGATCCGTCGCGCTGGCAAAGCCACCGCAGCCGGAATCGATGGGTTAAGGGCTGCGGCCCTTAACAATCCCGGGACTTTATTGACAGACTGAGCCTCTCGCCATTTCGGCGAGAGGATTTTGGTTTATGCTGCACGGTTAAATCTTGATCTCGCCCATCAAATGGAAGCTGCTGCGCTCAAAGGTCAGCAGCCCCTCGTCCCGCATTTTGCATAGCTCGTTGCTCATCGCGCTGCGGTCCACGCAGAGATAGTCCGCGAGCTGTTGACGGTTGAAAGGGATTTCAAACAGATCGCTGCCCGCCGAAAGCGACTGGCTCGAAAGATAGGACAAGAGCTTTTCCCGCGTGTTCCTCTTGCTCATGTGCGAGAGTTTTCGCGTGAGCGCAAGGTTTTTCTTTGCTGACTCCGCGAGCAGGTTCTGGACCAGCCGCGTATGAAAGCGACATGCGCTGGAACAGATTTCGAGCATGTGACGCGCATCAATCATCATCACCGCGCTCGGCTCGGCGGCAATCACGCTCACACGGAGCAGTTCCCCCGGCAGAAACGCGTAGGATTCGCCAAAGACATCCCCCGCCCAAAGGTCCGCAATGATGTTGCGGTTCCCCCAGAAATCCTCTTCAATAATCTGCACCCTGCCCGAGAGCACCATCCCGATCGACGTGATGTCCTCCCCCTGATGCAGTATCATCTCATTTTTCGCAAAGTCACGATAGCTCGGCGCAATGCAGCCAAGCAATGTTGGCAACTCCGCCTCCGTCGTCCCGCGAAACAGCGCGGTCTTTTTCAAAAATGCGTAGGAAACCTGCGCGCTGCCAGCCGTACTCATACTTTTTCACCTCTTCAGGTATCAGTATACTGTAAAAAGTCGATTTGTTTCGTTGTTTTTACAACATACTTGTTTTGATTATCATAGTATATTGCTCTTACAGCGTCAAGCAACCTGAGAATTTCTTTGGGATGAATGACGAAAACTTTTTTATTGAGCATACACTCGAAAGGAATGGATACGATATGATCCGGCAAATGATTCAAATTGACGAGTCTCTCTGCAATGGCTGCGGCGCCTGCGCGCAAGCCTGTCACGAAGGGGCGATCGCCATCATTGACGGCAAGGCGAAGCTGCTGAAGGATGATTACTGTGACGGGCTTGGCAACTGTCTCCCCGTTTGTCCGACGGGGGCCATCACATTTGTCGAGCGCGAAGCCGCCGCCTATGACGAGGCCGCGGTTAAGGCGCGGCAAGCCGCCGCGCAGGAAAAACCCGCTCCCTCTGCCGCGCATACCTGCGGCTGCCCCGGTACACGGAGCCGCGCCATTCCCCGCGCGGAACAGCCCAGCCAAGAGCCTTGCGCCTGCTCCGGCGCAGAGGAAGCCCCCTCCGCGCTGAACCAGTGGCCGGTACAGATCAAACTCGTACCCGTCAACGCGCCATATTTCCACAAGGCGAAGCTGCTCATCGCAGCGGACTGCACCGCATATTCCCGTGCGGATTTTCACGATCGCTTCATGAAGAACCATATCACGCTCATCGGCTGCCCGAAGCTGGATATGACGGATTATTCCGAGAAGCTCTCGGAGATCCTGCGCTGCAACGAGATTCAGAGCGTTACGGTTGTGCGCATGGAGGTCCCCTGCTGCGGCGGCATCGAACACGCGGTGAAAAACGCGCTGCTCTCCAGCGGCAAGATGATCCCCTGGCAGGTAGTCACCATCGCCACGGACGGCGCGATTCTGGAATAACGCGCCAAGCGAACGCATGCTGCGCCGGGGGAATCCCCCGGCGCATTTTTGCCCGTTTCATTTATCATCATATTTTAATGCATTGTTGATTTTTTTCGTGTTATACTATCAATGTTATTAACATACAGCGTGTTATATTTTTAGGAATCACGCAAATACTTCAATCATATCGGGAGTCTGCAAGCTCCCTCTTGCAATTATCAAAAACAGTTATATAATGTGATTATCTTGTATAGACAGGAAATTTGGTCAAGGGGTTGAGTAAGATGAAATCCCATGAACAACCGATTTTTCGACAGATCATTGAGTGCATCAACGCCGGCATCGAGAGCGGGCAGTATGCGCGCGGAGATGTTATTCCGTCTGAACCTGAGCTGTGCAGGCAGTTTAATACCACACGCATGACCGTTCGCCGCGCCATCGACGCCTTGGTGAACGAGGGCAAGCTCTATCGTGTGCAGGGCAAAGGCACCTTTGTCTCTCAGTTCGAGCTGGATAAAACCTATCAAAAGCAGGGGTTCACCAGCAATATGCTCTCCTTGGGTCTGCACCCTTCCAGCAAGGTTCTCTTTGCGGGAGAATGTGAGGCCGTGCCGGAGATCCGCGCGCAGCTGGAGCTGGAACCAAACGAGCCGATGTTCTGCTTAACGCGAATTCGTCTTGCCGACCTGGAACCAATGGCAATTGAACATATCTGGCTCTCCTATAAGCGATTCCCGCGTCTGTCGGAGTTTGACTTTTCGAAGGAATCCCTCTACGAAGTCCTCCATCGGGAATTTGGGCTCGATTTGTCGAGCGGATATTCCAAGCAGCGCATCAATGCGATGACCATCGGCGGCGCGGATGCAGCAGCTCTGTTTTCCGCGAAGAGAGGGGTTGTCCTTCGCATTCGCAATGTGGATTATGACAAGGCGCATCACCCCTTTGCCGCTACGGATGCCTATTACCACGGAGGCAGATATACGCTTGATATCGTAATTTAGCAAGCATTCGCCGCCGCTCGGCATAACGCAAAACAACCGCCCGAATGTAGTGTTACACTAAAAACAGGCGGTTGTTTTTTGAATTCCGTACTACTCGATCGCATGCAGCACCCGATAAAGAAGATGATAGAGCGTTTGGGATTCCTCGCGCGTCAGCGGCAGGCAACTGCCGATCCTCTCCGGTATGCTCAGGGCCTTCTCGCGCAATGCGCGCCCCTCCTCCGTAAGGGAGACGATCACGCTGCGCTCGTCCGCAGCATTTCGCTGGCGGTTAACGAGGCCCTGCGCCTCCATCTTTTTCAGCAGCGGCGTGAGCGTGCCACTGTCGAGGTAGAGATGCTCGCCGAGTTCCTTCACCGTCAGCGCCTGCTTCTCCCAGAGAACAAGCATGGCAATATACTGCGTATAGGTCAGTCCGATTTCGTCGAGAAACGGCTTGTAGAGGCGAACCACCTCTTTGGACACCGCATAGAGCGGAAAACAGAGCTGGTTTTGCAGCAGCAGCGCGCTATAGTCTTCCTCGCCGGGCTCCTGCAAAGCCGCAGATGCGGCAACCTCATTCTCACGCATCACAATCGCTTCCTTTCATAAAATTCTGTTCGGGCCAGCCTGTTACAGCAGCGCTAAAATGTCCTTCTCGATGCTCTCCGGCGTATCGGCCGGCGCAAACCTCGCCACAACATTGCCCGCACGGTCAACAAGAAACTTGGTAAAATTCCATTTGACGGAAGACCCCAAAGCGCTCTTTTTCTCTTTTTTCAGGAATTTAAAAAGTTCACTTGCGTTCTTGCCGTTTACATCAACCTTTGCAAACCGGGGAAATGTCGTGCCATAGTTCAACGTACAAAAACTCTGAATCTCTTCAATGGTGCCCGGCGCCTGATTGGCAAACTGGTTGCAGGGGAAATCGAGTATCTCTAATCCCTTGTCCTTGTGCGCGTCATAGAGTTTTTGCAGCCCTTCATATTGAGGCGTAAAGCCGCAGCCCGTCGCAGTGTTAACAATCAGCAGTACCTTGCCCTTATAGTCCGAAAGCGAAACATCGGCTCCGGCTCTGTCTTTTACGGAAATATCATACAAACTCATGTTCAATTCTCCCTTCCAGTCATTCAACGGTTTCATTTACGGGTTCGATCCTATTCATTTTTTACAATTTGATTTTATTCAATATTTATAGTTTTGTCAAGAATGATTCTTAAATATATTATTTTTCATTGAATAAAAGGGGTTCCCACATGATACGGCTTATGCCGCGCATAAAAGCAGGCCGCCATTTCTGGCGGCCTCAGAGCATCAACAAACCCAACAGGGGGTTTGGGGGATTTCGAAAATCCCCCATGTTCCTTCAAATTTGGCGATTCATTCGCCGAATTTGTGAAAAAATGGCGCGATTCGCGTCATTTTAACCCAAAGTAAAACCCATCGGCAGAGTCCGCAGGACTTTGCCGATGGGCTGAGGCCGCCA
>JAYFQU010000019.1:0-4972 GCA_034926785.1 Christensenella sp. | reverse complement strand
CGATGGGTTTTACTTTGGGTTAAAATGACGCGAATCGCGCCATTTTTTCACAAATTCGGCGAATGAATCGCCAAATTTGAAGGAACATGGGGGATTTTCGAAATCCCCCAAACCCCCTACTGGGTTTGTTGATGCTCTAAGCCATGCGCCCCAATCGGGGCGCATGGCTGTTTTGATGTGTTCATCTACTGAATGAACAGTCCGCTTTCGTTTTTATCGATGACCAATGTGGTATCCGGGGCAATGTCGTCCCCAATAATCTTCCGGGCAAGCAGGGTTTCCACCTTACTCTGGATATAGCGCTTGAGCGGGCGCGCGCCGTAAAGCGGATCGCTTCCGGCCTCGACGATATACTCCTTCGCCGCGCCGGTCACGCGAATCCTGATTTGATGCACGGCGAGGCGCTTCTCCAGATCGGCAATCAGCAGATCGACAATCTGCGCCAAATCAGCCTTCGTCAGTGGACGGTAGAACACGATCTCGTCGAGCCGGTTGAGAAACTCCGGCCGGAACGACTGCTTAAGCATCTGCATAACCAGATTCCTCGCCTGATCGGAGATGCAGCCTTCGTGATCGATGCCCTCCAGAATCACATCGGAGCCAAGATTGCTGGTCAGGATAATGATGGCGTTTTTAAAGTCCACCGTCCTGCCCTGTCCGTCGGTGATGCGCCCGTCGTCCAGAACCTGCAGCAGCACATTCAGCACGTCCGGATGCGCCTTTTCCACCTCGTCGAAGAGGATCACGGCGTAGTGCTTTCTGCGCACCGCCTCCGTAAGCTGGCCGCCTTCATCATAGCCGACGTAGCCCGGAGGCGCCCCGATGAGCCGGCTGACACTGAACTTCTCCATGTATTCGGACATATCGATTCGCACCATGCTCTTCTCGTCGTCAAACAACGCCTGTGCCAGCGCCTTTGCCAACTCCGTCTTCCCGACACCTGTCGGGCCAAGAAACAGGAACGACCCAATCGGGCGATTCGGATCCTGAATGCCCGCGCGCGAGCGCAGAATCGCATCGCTGACGCGATCCACCGCCTCGTCCTGTCCGATGACGCGCTGATGCAGAATCTCCGGCAGCCGGAGCAGCTTTTCACGCTCGCTTTCCATCAAGCGGGAAACGGGGATTCCCGTCCAACGCGCCACGATGCGGGCAATCTCCTCCTCCGTCACACGGTCGTGCAGGTAGGTGGTCTCATGCGCGCCGCTCTCAGCCAGCTTTTCCTCGTTTTCCAACTCGGCCGCAAGCTGCGGCAGTTTGCCATATTTCAGTTCGGCCGCCTTGTTGAGGTCGTAGGCGCTCTCCGCCTTGGCGATCTCCGCATTGGTACGTTCAATCTCTTCGCGCAGACACTGCACCTTGCCGATAGCGGTTTTCTCATTTTCCCACTTGGCCTTCATCTCGTTGAAGTTCGCGCGCAGTTCCGCCAGCTCCCGCTGAATCTCCTCGAGATGCTCTTTAGAAAGCTTGTCTGTCTCCTTTTTCAGCGCGGCTTCTTCAATCTCCAGCTGCATGATCTTCCGGCTGCTTGCGTCCAGCTCGGCAGGCATGCTGTCGAGCTCGGTCTTGATCAGCGCGCAGGCTTCGTCCACTAGGTCGATCGCCTTATCCGGTAAGAACCTGTCGGAGATATACCGCTGGCTTAGCGTCGCCGCCGCGATGAGCGCCGCGTCCTGAATTTTCACGCCGTGGAACACCTCATAGCGCTCCTTGAGCCCGCGGAGGATCGAGATGGTGTCCTCCACCGTCGGCTCCTCCACCATGACCGGCTGGAACCGGCGCTCCAGCGCCGCGTCCTTCACAATAGATTGCCGATATTCATCCAGCGTCGTCGCACCGATGCAGTGCAGTTCGCCTCTGGCCAGCATGGGTTTTAAGAGGTTGCCCGCATCCATCGCCCCCTCGGTCTTGCCCGCGCCGACGATGTTGTGCAGCTCGTCAATGAAGAGGATAATCCGGCCGTCGCTCTCCTTGATCTCGTTGAGCACGGCTTTCAAGCGCTCCTCAAAATCGCCGCGAAACTTCGCGCCCGCGACCAGCGCACCCATATCCAGCGCAAATACCTTGCGATCCTTCAGGTTATCCGGGACATCACCGCGCACGATGCGCAGAGCAAGCCCCTCCGCAATCGCGGTTTTACCAACGCCCGGTTCACCGATCAGCACCGGGTTATTCTTCGTCTTTCTCGAAAGAATGCGAATTACGCTGCGGATTTCGTCATCCCGGCCAATCACCGGATCGAGCTTTTGGTTCTTTGCAAGCTCTACAAGGTCCTGCCCGTATTTGGTCAGCACGTCATAGGTGCCTTCCGGGTTGTCGGAATTCACCGTGCGGTTCCCGCGTACGATCTTCAGTTGCTCCAGAAACGTCTTTTCGTTGACGTTATTACGGGCATAGAGCTTCTTGAGCGACTCGTTTGCCTTTTTCAGCAGGCCAAGAAACAGGTGCTCAACCGAGATATATTGGTCTCCCATCTCCTTGGCGCGCTTCTCCGCCTCGTTAAGCGCATGGTTCAAATCCTGCGAAACATAGATCTGATCCGATCCCGATCCGCCGCTGTAGGAGGGCAGAGCGTCTACCTCCCGCTCCGCCTCGCTGCGCATCCGGTTGACATCCACGCCCGTCGCGGAAAGAATACTGCCGATGAGCCCGTCCGGCTGGGCCAGCAACGCATAGAGAAGATGCGCCTGCGCAACCTCCGTGTTCTTCCGTTCGCCGGCTGTCTGCTGGGCGGCCTGTACCGCCTCTATACTTTTTTGCGTTAATTGATTGACATTCATAGCACGCAATCCTCCTCTATAGTATCATCCCGCCGCCGCGAATGTAGTTGACATAGAGTCGTTCCACCCCCGTCATCGCCGCCGCCGGATCATTCAAGTGTTCAAAATACTGTTTCAGCGCGGAATCCAGCAGACGAATATACGCCGCGATTCCCTCGCCAATCTGCTCGTTACCCGGGCTGGCCTCCTCGGAAAGACGGAGCTTTCTGATATATCGCCCGTCCTCCATCGCGCACTCAACCCTGCCGATATACGCCGTCTCGATTCTGGTCCAAAGTTTGAAAAACTGAAGCATGGCGAGCACTAGCGCGCTATTTTGGCTGCGCACCGAAACGCGCAATTCCCCCAATAGCGGGCGGGCGTTTTTATAGAGTTCAACGCTGTAGCGAACGCTGGGGTTATATTTATAGTCCAGCGCGCTGCGCAGGGAAAACATGGATTCGGAAGGCTGCAGCTGTGGTTCAAATACGCTGCCCATGAGCATCTGTTCGATCGCGGAAAACACCTCCCGCATGCGCTTCTCCGGCGTGGTATAACGCACATAATCCGCCAATACCTGGTTGATCATCGCCGAACGGCTCTGCCCCATCTCATACGCCATGCGGTCGATCTCCTGCACGATTTCATCCGACAACACAAGCGAATATACGCTTTTGTTCATTTTTCTCACCTCACGGTCTATTCATCTTCATTATAGCAACGCCGCCTAACTTTGCAAGCGTTGTTAATAACATCACGTGCAATTTTGCATTTCTTTCACGATTTCACTATACTGGATTCGCAGCGCTGATAAGAAGAAGGATAGAAAGATGGCATTTGACTTTGACGAAATCGTAGACCGAATGAACACAGACAGCATCAAGTTCGAGGCGGGACTGCAGATTAACCCCTATCTGCCGGCAGAACACATTCCTCTCTGGGTTGCGGATATGGACTTTGCCTGTGCCCCGGCAATTCTTGCCGCGATGCGAGAACGTCTCGACCGCCGCATCCTTGGCTATACCGACCTCGGCGTGGAGACAAAAGAGAGCGTCGTTCAATGGATGGATCGCCATTTTGGCTGGCAACCGTCGATCGATGAAGTCGTGTTTTCCGCGGGCATCGTCGCGGCGCTATATGCCGCCGTCGTCCGCCTGACCGACCCAGGCGACGAGGTCTGTTTTCTTACGCCCGCCTATGGCCCGTTTGATAAGTCCGTACGGATGCAGGGTCGCGTTCCGCTATATTCCCGCATGGCAGAACAGAACGGATACTGGACGATCGACTATAACGATTTGCAAAAACGGCTGAGCCGACCAAGCTGCAAAATGTTTTTCCACTGCAACCCGCAGAATCCAACCGGCCGTGTATTTACCGAGGAAGAGCAGCGAAAAATCGGCGAGCTCTGCTTTGCCAACGGCGTATTTATCGTGAGCGACGAGATTCACGAAGACCTGACCCGCGCGGGAATCCAGCATATTCCCCTGGCAAAGCTGTTTCCCGGTGAACGGCGCATCATCACCTGCACCAGCCCTAGCAAAACCTTCAACCTCGCGGGGAACAATCACGCGCATCTATTCATCCCCGATCCGTTGCTGCGCCGGGACTGGACCAAGCATTACTACAACTCACACCCATCCGCGCTCTCCAACAGCGCGGTCATCGCGGCCTATGACGAATCCGAGAACTGGCTGGAGGAGCTTCGCAGCTATCTCGACGGCAGTTTTAAGATGATGAAATCCTTCCTAGAGGAGCGCCTGACGAAAGCGGAGTTTTCGATTCCAGAGGGAACCTATCTCGCCTGGGTGAATCTCGCAGGGTATGGTTTGAGCGAACAGGAGCTCAAGCAGCGTATTTCGCAAGCGGGTGTTTTTGTACAATTTGGCGAGGATTTTGTGGATAACGGCGCATGCCACATGCGCGTCAATCTCGCCAGCCCAAGAGGGATCGTTCGCGAGGGACTGGAACGAATCGCACGTGCGATAGAACCGTGAAATCGCTTTTCAATCTCTCAAAAAGATAATATATTCTCACTGCAAATCGCTTCCACCCGTAAAACGGGTGGAAGCGATTCAGAGCATCAACAAACCCAGTAGGGGGTTTGGGGGATATCGAAAATCCCCCATGTTCCTTCAAATTTGGCGATTCATTCGCCGAATTTGTGAAAAAATGGCGCGATTCGCGTCATTTTAACCCAAAGTAAAACCCATCGG
>JAYFQU010000014.1:0-38699 GCA_034926785.1 Christensenella sp. | reverse complement strand
CGCTCTTTGCCTCTCGTCCTCCGGACTCCGAACGGCAAAGAGCTGCGAAGAAACCGCCCGATCCCGGGCGATCCGTCGCGGCGGCAAAGCCGCCGTGGCCGGAACCGACGGGTTAAGGGCGCGGCCCTTAACAATCCCAGGGCTTTTTCGACAGGCTGGAACGCCGCCTAGCGCGGCGTTCATCCCATCGACAAAGTCCTGCGGACTCTGCCGATGGGTTTTACTTTGGGTTAAAATGACGCGAATCGCGCCATTTTTTCACAAATTCGGCGAATGAATCGCCAAATTTGAAGGAACATAGGGGATTTTCGAAATCCCCAACCCCCCTACTGGGTTTGTTGATGCTCTGGACGCCGCCCAGCGCGGCGTTTGAGGCCGTCAAAAAACGAGTTTTTTGACGGGACAACCGCTCTTTGCCTCTCGTCCTCCGGACTCCGAACGGCAAAGAGCTGCGAAGAAACCGCCCGATCCCGGGCGATCCGTCGCGGCGGCAAAGCCGCCGTGACCGGAACCGACGGGGTAAGGGCTGCGGCCCTTCACAATCCCGAAACTTTTTTAACAGACTGGAACGCCGCCTAGCGCGGCGTTTTTATGTTACAAAAATAATTCTGTACTTTAGCACGGAGAAGTGATAAAATGCTAAAAATCATAGATCGGGAATGTGCGGCAAGGCGCAAAGCGAGGCCGCCGGGCAGCAAAGGCTGGCGAACGAGCGACCTAAGACGGATCAACCAAACGACTACCGAAAGACAGGCAACCCGAAGATCTTTTTTGCTCAGCCCTTCTGCCGGAGAATGCGGAGGAAGGCTGCCGACCGTCGAAAAGCCTCTTTGAGATTTGCACGGCGCGGGGCTCATCCTGGCTGCTGGCAGTGGCAAAAATGCCGGGCATGGGATGGTTTCTGCCAGGGCAACAACAAGAGAACGGACGCGGCAGGTCGCCAGCGGATGCTCGATCGAATCAGAGCGGGGGGGATAGAAAACATGAAACAGGACACGCTGACCACGCAGGAGCGCATCATGTATGAGCTGCGCGAGCTGTATCTGGGCTATGGCTATCGTCCGTATAAGGTTGGTAAATTTGAGGAATATGACCTCTATATGCGCAATAAGAAATTCTTAGCCAGCGAACAGGTGCTCTCATTCAGCGATACGAACGGCAGACTCAAGGCGCTCAAGCCCGATGTGACGCTCTCTATCATAAAAAATTATAAGAACGACGGGCGCGCGCAGAAACTCTGCTATACCGAAACCGTCTACCGTGTGCCAAAAAACGCCTATGGGTTTCGCGAAATCATGCAGACGGGGCTGGAGTGCATCGGCCGTGTGGACGATTATTCGGCGGGCGAGGTGCTCATGCTCGCCGCCCGGAGCCTGGAGTGCATCAGCGCGCGCTATTTGCTGGATCTTTCAGATGTCGGTGTGCTCTCCGGCGTGCTGGCGGAGGAGCCAATCGGTGACGCGGAGTGTCAAAGGCTGCTGAACGCCGTCGGCGAAAAAAACCAACATCAGCTCTCCGCGCTCGCGTCGGAGTTTGGCCTCTGCGATATTACGCAGCGACGCTTGAGCGCGCTGGTTACAGCCTGCGGACCGTTGGAAACGACGCTTGATGCGGTGGAAGCTCTCGATCTCCCGCGTGGCAGCAGGGAGGCGCTTCAAGGTCTCCGACGGATCGGTGAAATGCTCTCTTTCTACGGTATTACAAACGTAAACCTCGACTTTTCCGTGGTCAATGATATGGATTATTACAATGGCCTCGTCTTTCGCGGCTTTGTGGAGGGGATTCCGACGGGCGTTCTCTCCGGCGGCCGATATGACAACCTACTCTGCCGTATGGGCAAGAGTGGGGAAGCAATCGGTTTTGCGGTCTATCTCGATCAGCTGGAGCGGTTCATGGAGGCAAAGCCGGACTATGTGGCGGATGCCCTCGTGCTCTATGGCGATGGAACAAGCCCGCTTGAAATCGCGAAGGCGGCGGAGGCGCTCCGCGCCGGAGGCCGCAGTGTCCGTGTGCAGCGTGAGGGGGAGCCGTACCCTAGCTGCCGGGAAACGATTCGGCTCGCAAAGGAGGCAAACGCATGATGCGCGTGATCAATGTCGCCCTGCCAAAGGGACGCCTTGGCGAAAAGGCCTATGCGCTGTTTGCATGCGCGGGCTATGAATGCCCGGAGCTGCTGGAGGAAAACCGCAGACTTACGTTTGAAAACGAAGCGGCGGGGATACGCTATTTCTGGGTGAAGCCTTCGGATGTGGCGATCTATGTCGAGCGGGGTGCGGCGGATATCGGCGTCGCGGGGAAGGACATCCTGCTGGAATATGCGCCGGATGTTTATGAATTGCTCGACTTAAACATAGGCTGGTGCCGCGTGTGCGTTGCGGGGCCGAAGGATTTTTCAGATTCGCACAACGGAATATTGCGTGTTGCGACAAAATTCCCCAATATTGCCCGGCGGCATTACGCGGCGGAGAGCCGGGAGATTGACGTGATCCGCCTCAACGGGTCGATCGAACTCGCGCCCATTCTGGGGCTTTCGGATGTGATTGTGGATATCGTTGAGACGGGCAAAACGCTCGCGGAGAACGGGCTAGGCGTGCTGGAGGAGATTGTGCCGGTCAGCGCGCGGCTCATCGCCAACAAGGCGCAGTATAAGTTTAAGGGCGCGCAGATTGACGCGCTGCGGCAGAAACTGGAACAGGCGGTGCAGGCATGATGATCCTGAATTTGAATGAAATCGATCGGAATACGCTGTTCCTGCGGACGCTGGAGGACAGCGGCGTCGGCGAAACGGTTGCCACAATTATCCGCAGCGTGGCGCAGGACGGCGATTGCGCGATGCTCGATTATGCGCGAAAATTCGACCGCGCGGAGCTGGCCGCACTGGAGGTTACGCAGGAGGAGATGAGCGCCGCGTTAGCTGCGATGCCGGAGGATCTGCTCGACGCCATGAAGACCGCGGCGGAAAATATCCGCGCGTTTCACAGCATGCAACTGCGCGAAGGGTTCCGCTTGGAGCGGGAGCGCGGCGTCTATCTGGGGCAGAAGATTACGCCGATTGAGCGGGTCGGTCTCTATATCCCCGGCGGCACGGCGAGCTATCCCTCCACGGTTTTTATGAACGCCATCCCCGCCAAACTCGCGGGCTGCGGGCTGATCGTCATGGTATCGCCCCCGAATGCCGACGGGCGAATCGCCGCGCCGATTCTCGCGGCGGCAAAGCTCGCGGGGGTGGATCGTGTTTTTAAAGCGGGCGGTGCGCAGGCGGTTGCCGCGCTGGCCTATGGCACGGAAACCATCCCGAAGGTGGATAAAATCGTCGGCCCCGGCAACGCCTATGTTGCCGAGGCAAAACGACAGGTGTTCGGCAAGGTCGCGATCGATATGATTGCAGGGCCGAGCGAAATCCTCGTCGTTGCGGACGATACGGCCAACCCCACATTTATCGCGGCGGATCTGCTGAGCCAGGCGGAGCATGACGCGCTTTCCAGCGCAGTGCTGATCACCAGCAGCCGCGCGCTGGCCGAATCGGTGAGCGGCGAGATTGAGCGGCAGCTCAAGACCCTCCCAAGGGAGAGAATTGCCCGCGCGTCGATCGCGGCAAACGGAAAAATTATCGTCACTGACGATCTGCTCTCAGCCATCGGCCTTGCAAACGACCTTGCGCCGGAGCATCTCGAACTCTGCGTACGGGAGCCGGAGCATTACTTTAGCTATGTGAAAAATGCCGGCTCGGTGTTCCTCGGCAGCTACTGTCCGGAGGCGCTGGGTGACTATCTCGCAGGCCCGAACCATACCCTGCCGACGAGCGGAACCGCGCGGTTTTCGAGTCCCCTGAGCGTTGACGATTTTGTAAAAAAGACACAGTACACCTATTTTTCTCCGGAGGCGCTCGCGGAGGTGGAGGCTAAAATCGCGGTGTTTGCCCGCGCGGAAGGGCTGGAAGCGCATGCGCGCGCGGCGCTGATCCGCAGCGGGGAGGCGGCGGAATGAGTCGGTTCTTGAGCAGTAAATATGCGTCGCTCACGCCCTATGTTCCCGGCGAGCAGCCGAGGGATACGAATGATGTGAAGCTCAACACCAACGAATCCCCGTTCCCGCCGTCTCCGGCGGTCGCCGCGGCTGTGCGGCTGGAAGCGGAACGGCTGAATTTATATTGCGATCCGGAATGCACAGAGCTCAAGGCGGCGGCCGCGGCGCTTTACGGCGTGAAACCGGAGCAGGTGCTCCCCGTGAACGGGTCGGACGAGATTCTCTACTTCGTATTTCTGGCCTTTGGAGATGGGGATAACGCCTTCGCCTTCCCGGATATCAGCTATGGCTTTTATTCTGTTTATGCCGCGTTCTGCAACGTGCCTAGCCGTGAAATTCCGCTCAAAGAAGATCTTTCGATTGACTATCGGGACTATCTTGGTCTTCGGGAGCATATCCTGATTGCGAATCCCAACGCGCCGACGGGCACCTGCTTGAAACGGGACGAGATGGAGGGGATCCTTCAGGCGAACCCCGAGCGGCTTGTGATCATCGATGAAGCGTATATTGACTTTGGCGGGGAGAGCTGCGTTCCGCTGATTGAAAACTATGACAATCTGCTTGTGATTCAAACCTTTTCCAAGAGCCGTTCGCTCGCGGGGGCGCGCTTGGGATTCGGCATCGGAAATGAATCGCTGGTGCGTGACCTGAATACGGTCAAATATTCCATCAACCCCTATAATGTAAACCGTATGACACAGGCGGCGGGGATTGCGGCAATCCGCGACGACGCATATTATAAGAATAACGCGGGTAGAATCATACGCACGCGTGAGGAGACGGCGCAACACCTGAAGCAGTTAGGGTTTACGGTGCTCCCCTCCAAGGCGAACTTTCTTTTCGCGAGTTCCGAACAAATAGGCGGGGAGGCGCTCTACCGCGAACTCAAAGCGCGCGGGGTTCTGGTCCGGCATTTTCGCAGGGAGCGCATTAAGGACTTCTGCCGCATCACGATCGGAACGCCGGAGCAGATGGAGACGCTGCTGACGAACATACGGGCAATCTTGGACGCGAAAGGATGATGCAGCCATGCGAACGGCAATCTACAACCGGAAAACCACGGAGACGGATATCACGCTGGAACTCAATCTCGACGGTGCGGGGGAAAGCACGATCATGAGCGGCGTCGGCTTTCTCGACCACATGCTCACGCTCTTTGCCCGCCACGCGAGGATGGACGTAACCCTGCGCTGCGCCGGGGATACGGCGGTGGACGATCACCACAGCGTGGAGGACATCGCAATTTCTCTGGGCGAAGCGCTCAAAAATGCTCTGGGCGACAAGCGCGGCATCCGCCGTTATGGCAGCGCGCTGCTGCCGATGGATGAATCGCTCGTGATGGTCGCGCTCGACCTCTCCGGGCGGGGGTGCTTGCGCTATACGGCCAGCATCCCTTCGCAAAAGATTGGCGGTTTTGACACCGAGCTGGTTCGGGAGTTCTTCCTGGCGCTGACACGGACGGCGGGCATCACGCTGCATCTGCGGCAGTTGGACGGCGAAAACTCGCACCATATCGTGGAGGCGATGTTCAAGGGGGTTGGTCGCGCGCTGAAGGAAGCGGCCGCAATGGACCCCGCATTGGCCGGGGAGATCCCTTCCACAAAGGGTATGCTGTAAGATGATTGCCATCGTAGACTACGGAGTGGGCAACCTATTCTCACTCAAGAGTTCGCTTTCCATGATCGGCGCCGAGTCGGTTGTCACGCGCAGCGCGGACGATTTGCGCGCTGCGGGGAAGATTATTCTGCCCGGCGTAGGCGCGTTTGAGGACGCGGCGAAGAAACTCTCCGCAACGGGGCTGGATGCCGTCGTCACGGAGCAGGCGCGAGCCGGCAAACCGCTGCTTGGTATCTGCCTCGGCATGCAGATGCTGTTTGAGAGAAGCTTTGAATACGGCGAACACAAGGGGTTGGGGCTGATCCCCGGGGCAGTGGTCGACATGCGCCCGAAGATCCCGCCGGAGCGGAAGGTTCCGCATATCGGCTGGAACGCGCTGATTCTGAAACAGCCCGCCCATCCGCTGTTTCGCTATATCAAAGAGGGCGACTGCGTCTATTTTGTGCATCGCTTCTATGGCGTGGACTGTGAGCAGGATACCCTCGCCACGGCGGAATATGGCGTGGAGCTCACGGCGGCGGTCGGGCGCAAAAATGTGCTTGGCTGTCAGTTTCATCCGGAGAAGAGCGGCAGGGTGGGGCTCAATATCCTGCACGCCTTCTGCGAACAGGAGATCAATACGTAAGGGATGAATCGGTAGATTATGATCATATATCCGGCAATCGATCTTTTTGAGAAAAAGGCGGTGCGCCTCTACAAGGGCGAATACAGCAAGATGACCGTCTATCATGATGAGCCGCCAAAGCTCGCGGAGGCCTTCCGCGCGGCGGGCGCGACCTGGCTGCACATGGTGGATCTGGAGGGCGCGAAATGCGGCGGCACGCCGAACTTTGACATTGCGGCCAAGATCATCCGCACGAGTGGCCTTTCGGTTGAGCTCGGCGGCGGCATCCGCGACGAGGAGACGATTTTGCGCTATCTCGACGCGGGTGTTGCCCGCGTGATCCTCGGCACAGCGGCGGCAAACAATCTTGGCTTCGTTTCGGACATGGTTGCCAGATACGGCGGCGCCATCGCTGTTGGCGTCGATTTAAGGGACGGTATGGTTGCGGTCAAGGGATGGACCGAGACGAGCGGGCTGAGCGGCACGGACTTCTGCAGGAGCCTGCAGGAGATCGGCGTACAGACCGTGGTCTGCACCGATATTGCACGGGACGGCGCCATGGCGGGCGCGAACCGAGCGCTCTACGGCGAGCTGATGGCGGCGTACTCGATGGACTTTATTGCGTCCGGCGGCGTGAACTCGCTGGAGGATCTCCGCGCGCTCAAAAAGATCGGGCTCCATGGCGCGATCATCGGTAAGGCGTACTATACCGGCGCTGTCGATCTCGCCAAGGCGATTCAGGAGGCGGGCGCATGATAACCAAACGCATCATACCGTGTTTGGATGTCAAGAACGGGCGCGTGGTCAAGGGCGTGAATTTTCTTGGTCTTAGCGACGTATCCGACCCCGTAAAACTCGCGCGGTATTACAGTGAGAGCGGCGCGGACGAGCTGGTGTTTTACGACATCACCGCCTCTGCCGAAGGGCGCGTGCTGTTTACGGATATTCTGACGCGCGTGGCGGAGACGATCTTCATCCCGCTCACGGTCGGCGGCGGCATCAACACGCTGAGGGACTTTGACCGTGTGCTCAAATGCGGCGCGGACAAGGTCAGCGTCAACAGCGGGGCGATTCAAAACCCCTCGCTGATCGGCGAGGCGGCCAAACGCTATGGCGATCAATGCGTGGTGCTCTCCGTGGATGTCAAGCGCGTAGGCGGGCAGTTCCGCGTGTTCGCCAAGGGTGGACGCGAGGACACGGGGCTGGACGCGCTGGACTGGATCAGGCATGGCGTGGAAAACGGCGCGGGCGAAATCGTGCTTAACTCCATCGATACCGACGGGGTCAGGCAGGGGTTCGATCTGGAGATGCTCTCCGCGGTCTGCGAAATCGTCGGCGTCCCCGTGATCGCCTCCGGTGGCGCGGGCGGGATCAAGGACTTCTTAGCGCTCTTTACCGCGCTGCCCAGGGTGGATGCGGGGCTCGCCGCCTCGATTTTTCACTTCGGCGAGGTGGCAATACCCGATCTCAAGCAGACGCTGTTTGAGGCGGGCATATCCATGAGGAGGTAAGTTGAATGCTCAAGACAGAGGAACTCAAATGGAACGCGGATGGCTTGATCCCCGCGATCGTAATCGACACGGATACCAAGGACGTGCTGATGCTCGCCTATATGAGCGCGGAGAGTCTGCGTGTTTCGATGGAGGAGCGAAGAACCTGTTTCTGGTCGCGTTCCCGAAAAGAACTCTGGCGCAAGGGCGAAACGAGCGGAACTGTGCAGGAGATTGTCTCCATTACGGCGGACTGTGACGCGGACGCGCTTCTGATTGAGGTTAAAAAGGCGGGCCCCGCCTGCCACACCGGCGCGGAGAGCTGTTTTTTTCAGCCCGTGTTTGAGGGAGAGCAGGCGCCGGGGTTTCAATATGACGCGCTCTTTGAACTGCTGCGCGGCAGAAAGAGCCAGCCGAAAGAGGGATCCTACACGACCTATCTCTTTGAAAAGGGCGTGGATAAAATCCTCAAAAAGATCGGCGAGGAGACCACGGAGGTCATCATCTCCGCCAAGGACGGCGATAGAAGCAATACGGTTTATGAAATTGGCGATTTGATGTATCATGTGATGGTGCTCATGGTTGAGCAAGGGATCGAGCTGGAGGAGATCCGGCGCGAGATGGCCTCTCGCCATGTCATCGACCGCAAGGTCAAGCAGGAGAAAATGGTAGAATAAGTGCGACTGAATGCACCAGAACACGGGAGAATAGAAATGTTTCGGCAAAACCTACACACGCACTCCGTCTGGGACGACGGGCAGAACACGCAGGAGGAGATGGTGCAGGCGGCGCGAAAAGCGGGACTGACCTCTCTGGGATTCAGCATACACAGCTATTTGCCCTTTGCGGCGGAGTGGACGCTGCTTCCGGAAAGACTGCCGGCGTATACCCGCGCCATGCAGACGCTGAAAAAAACACATGCAGACGAGATTGCGATTTATTTTGGCATCGAGTGGGATATCCTGTCAAAATCCGACCTTGCGGTGTTTGACTATGTGATCGGTTCGATCCATCAGATTTCGATTCAGGATCGGGATGATTGCGTGGACGCATCGCCGGAAAGGACGGCGGACTATCTGCTGAACGTTTTTCGAGGAGATGCGGACGCGGCGGCGGAGGCGTATTTCTCGCAGTATGCGTCGCTGGCAAAGGTGGACGAGGTAGATATTGTCGGGCATTTTGACCTGCTGACCAAGTTTGACGAGCAGGGCGTTTTTTATAAAGCGGATTCTCCGCGTTTTCTTTCGGCGGCCCTGGCTGCGATGGAGAGCCTGGTCTTTGCAGGTAAAATATTCGAAATCAACACCGGGGCAATCTCGCGTGGATATCGCACCACGCCGTATCCTTCCCGCGCGCTGCTTCAGGCGCTTAGGCGCATGGGCGGGCGAATCACGATCAGCTCGGATTCGCATAGCGCGGATAGCGTTGCCTACGGGTTTGACGCGGCTGAACGGCTTGCGCTGGACTGTGGTTATACCGAAGCGTGGATGTTTGACGGAACGGCATTTGTACCTGTGACAATTGGGTAAACAGATGGATACGCTGGAATCCGTATTCGGGAAAAACACATACCCCGGACGGGGAATCCTTCTTGGCAGTCTCGGCGGGCGCGCGGTGGCGGCCTATTTTCTCACGGGGCGCAGCGAAACCAGCCGGAATCGCGTGCTGCGCGAGGAGGGGGATGCGCTTTCGCTTTTTCCCTACGACGAAAGCAAGATAACCGATCCGGCATGCATCTTCTATACGCCGCTATGCGTTTGCGCGGGCGGCATCATCGTTGGTAGCGGAGACCAGACGGACACCATCTGCGGGAGCTTGCTTGCGGGGCATTCGCTGCAATATGCCCTGAGCACGCGCTGCTATGAACCGGATGCACCGAACTTTACCCCGCGTATTGCGGGCTTGATGCTGCCGACGGGGCGATATACGCTCGGCATTGTGAAAAAGGCGGAGAATGCGCCGGATTGCCGCCGGAAATACTGGAGCTACGATCCCGTGGACGGCAGGGGGAACCTGATCTGCACCTATGATGCGCACGGCGACCCCCTGCCCGCGTTTTCCGGTGAACCGTACGAACTGGGACTTTCCGGTGCGCCGCAGGAGCTGGCGGATCGGCTTTGGAGCGCGCTGGATCGAGACAACCGGATTGCGCTGTATGTGCGTTATACCGATCTGGTCACCGGGTGCTTCGAAAGCGCGATCAGGAACAGGCATCCTGACGTTTGATTGCGTCAAATGTGGGGAAACGGGATATAAAACAGCCGTCGGAAGAACAAATCCGGCGGCTGTCTGCAAGTTCGATTGGCTTTATTGCGAATAGGAGTCGTAGATGTGGCGGATCTCCTCCGCGCAGTTAAAGAAGGCGTCGCACAGCGCGGGGTTAAAGTGCGTTCCGCATTCCCGGCGAATCTCGGCGAGGCTCTCCTGGTGTGAATAGGCGGGCTTATAGGAGCGCACGGAGCGGATTGCGTCGTATACATCGCAGATGGCGACAATTTGCGCCGAGAGCGGGATTTCGTTACCCTTGAGCCCTTTCGGATATCCCTTTCCGTCCCAGCGCTCATGGTGATAAAACGCGATATCAATTGACATTTTCAGGATGCTGTTGTCCTGAAACCGCGGATATGCCTCCTCAAGCGTTCGTGCGCCGATGGTGGTATGCTGCTTCATGATTTCAAACTCTTCGCGCGTGAGCTTGCCGGGGTTAAGCAGAATGCTGTCCGGTACGCCAACCTTGCCGATGTCATGCAGAAGGCAGGCCTGCTGAAGATTGTAGATGAAGCTATAGTTCAGCTGCTCGCTGTATACGCTGTTAAAGGACAAAACGCTGGCGACCACGCGGCAGGTCTCCGTAAGCCTCTTGAGATGCCCGCCCGTATTGCAATCCCGCGATTCCGCGAGATGCACCAAAGAACTGACCGTTCCCCAGAGCGCGTCGGCAACCTCATGTACCTTGGTTTGAACCAGCTCTTCCAGATGCTCGCTGTACTGCTTGAGCTCGTGCTCCATCCGCTTGCGTTGGGTGATGTTTAGCATGCTCACGATTGCGCAGGAGAGCGCACCAATGCGCACATGGCTGATGCTCACCAGCACATTTAACCGTTCTCCGCTCCTGGCTCGAATCAGAGTTTCCGTGTTGCTGAGGGATTGCCGTTCACTGAGAATGCGGGAGGCAAACTGGATATCGTCGTTTGAAATAAACAAGGATAATTCGAACGGTGTTTTGCCGATGACTTCGCTTTTTTCATATCCGAGCGTATGACAGAAGAGCTCGTTTACTTCAATGTGGGCCAGCGTTGCGGTATCGACGATGGCCATCAACTGGGCGTTGTTTTCAAACGCCTGCGAAAATTTCTCGGCGGAGAAAGCCAGAAGAGTGATATCCTGCGTAACCCCGAATAGCGCGGGCTTTCCGTTCCAGACGCCTTGGCAAATGCGCGTGAGAACGGGGAACTGCACGCCGTCCTTGGTCTGCAAAGGAATTTTACAGACATCTATTTTTCCTTCGAGCATTGCGGCAACAACGGCTTTCGTCTCATCGCATCGCTCGGGTGGATGCAGCATGAGTACATTTTGGCCGGCCAGCTCCTCTCTGGCATATCCGGTTTTTTTCACCATGCGTTCATTCACATGCAGAATCGTCCCGGAAAGATCGAGGATGGAGAGCAAATCGTCGATCGTATTGAAAAAATGATGAAAGTTCTCGTTGGCCTGAATGACTTCCCGTTGAAGCATATTTTTTTGAATGGATTTTGCGAGCAGATCGACGAACATTCGCAAGAGCGTAATCTCGTCCTCGTTCCATTCGCGCTCCTGCTTGCAGGAGTCAAATCCGACAAACCCCATAAACTGGCCGCCGACGAATACGGGCAGCACGAGGATGGACTGGATCTGCTGGGCGATCAGCGACGCCCGGACCTCGCCGGACCGGATATTTTTCACATGCGACAGGAAGGGAAGTCGCTCGCGCAGCGGGTTCATGAACTCTGAAAACGCCGAGAGCGGAACATCCTGCAGATCCGGATTCTCAATTTGCGCTTCAATATTGTCCGCGCACCATTCCACCTTTTGACTGGTCAGCCATATTTGCGCCGCTTCGTCAAAACGGTTCTCCCAATAATACACGCGATCGACGCACACAGCCTCGCCGAGGGTGGTTAATCCCTGCGCAACCGCGTTTGGCTCATCGGAGAATAATTCCTTCGAAAAGCGCGCAATGGCATTGAGAATGCGTTCGCGAACGATGTTCTGCTCCGCCAGCATCCGCTGCTGTGTGATATCCTCTGCGGTGCAGCATAAAGAAAGCGCTCTGCCTGCGTCATCGAACCTTGGCGTTTTACTGATGCGCAGGAGCGTTCGTTTGCCGGCCGCATCCAGCGCCCATTCTTCACTGACAAGAGGCTGTTTTTCCGCGAAAGCCTGCCGGTTGTTCTGAATACAGAGTTCCGCAACCGTCTCCGGCAGTAAGTTATGAATATCCTGATGTTCAATTTCCGCTCGACTTTTCCCGAGAAAAGCCGCGTGCGCCGCGTTTGCGTAACCATAGGTGCATTCGTCGGCCATTTCCCAAATCTGCGTTGGAATTCCATCGGTTAATTCTTCGAGCGTCGCTTGCCGGGTATGACACGTCTGGTCCAAAAAGGGGCACCTCCATTGCGAACAAGTTTGAATAGGAAAGCGCTAAGTAACGATCAATCATCTGAATGAAGAACAGATGTGACAACGAATTCACTCGCAAATTCAATAAATCAAGCAATTTTATTAACATAACAATATTACAAAATTACATCAAAGTCAAACATGCGTCGGATGGAAAGTGACTAATCTTGCGAATTGGTGCAGGTTGTGAGACGATAGACGCGGCGGGTTGGTATACAAATCGGCTTACCGTGCGAAACCACTCGGAATGCATGTTCATCACAGACAAGATATGTGGAAGTCGCGATATTGTTGTCACGGTACCATTTTGCTACCGTGCCCGTTGTTGCCGGAAAACAGGATTTGATCACACGGTGAAGCAGATCAGCGAAGAGGGCGGCGTCCGATCCGCAACAATCGCCAATTGGCGGGATCGCCGCGGAATGCGCCTTTGGAGACTGATGCGGAACGAGGGCGCGAACAGAAGGAAAGCGGCAGCCGGCGGGTAGACAAAAGCGCATATACTTGTAGATAAAACGGCGCGTTGACACACCAAAGTCGGGAAACTAAAATGAAATCAAATAGGACGCAATTTTATGGATACGATCATGACATGCCGTATGGCAGAACGAATGGATCAGCGGCCCGATCGGGCGCTGATGGACTGGAGGACGTGAAAATGGGCAAGCTGTTTCAAAACCGGAAGTTTCAGAATACAATGTTCTTCTTTGCAACCATTTCTTCCGTCATCTATCTGGTTTGGCGCGCTGTGTTTACCCTGCCGCTAAAGGAAGGTGCGGTCGCGCTTATCTTTGGCATCCTGCTGCTGGTGAGCGAGGTTTCCGCCGCGCTGGGAACCTATGAGCTCTACTGGCGGAAAAACCGCGCGAATAAGGTCGACCTTACGTTGCCGCAGATTCCGGCGAATTGGTTTCCCGATGTCGATGTCATCGTGGCCACACATAATGAACCCGTTGCGTTGCTCTATAAAACTGTAAATGCGCTGACCTATATGGACTATCCGGACAAGGACAAGGTGCACATCTATATTGCGGACGACGGAAACCGCCCCGAGGTGGCAAAGCTTGCCAAGCAGTTCGGCGTCGGGTATTTTCCGCTTGCCAATAACCAGCAGGCCAAGAGCGGCAACCTAAACAATGCGCTCCGGCAGACCCGCTCGCCGCTGGTTGCAACCTTTGACGCGGATATGATCGCACGGCGCGAGTTTTTGATGGAGACTGTGCCGTACTTTTTCCTGCCGCGCGTGCAGCAAAAGGATGGCGGTTGGGTTCTGCGCAAACAGGAGGAGATTGACCCGAATTTCAAGATCGGCTTTATCCAGACTCCGCAGAGTTTCTATAATCCTGACCTGTTTCAATTCAACCTCTATGCCGAACACAATATCCCCAACGAGCAGGACTTCTTCTCGCGCGAGATCAATGTCATGCGCAACAGCTCCAATGCCGTCGCATACACCGGCAGCAATACGGTGATTGCGCGGCAGGCGCTCGAGGAGATCGGCGGGTTCCCGACGGACACGATCACCGAGGACTTTGAAACCGGCATCAAGATTCAGGCCAAGGGATACACCACCTACTCCACGCTCCGCCCGCTGGCAAGCGGGCTGGCGCCAACCAGCATTAAGAGTATGGTCACCCAGCGCGTTCGCTGGGCGCGCGGCGTGATTCAATCCGTCCGGAACACGAAGGTCCTCACAAACAAGGGGCTTAGCCCCAGCGCGCGCATCAGCTATCTGCTCTCCTATTCCTACTGGTGGTCGTTCGGGCGCAGGCTGGTGTTTACCTTTGCGCCGATCATGTTCGCGCTTTTTGATCAGCAGGTGGTCAACACGACCTTTTTGCAGATTCTTGCGATCTGGGGCCCGCAATATGTGTTTTACAGCCTGGCGGTGCGCTGCCTCTCCAGCGACACGCGAAACCAGCGCTGGAATCAGATTATCGATACCATCCTTGCGCCGTTCCTGGTGATTCCGGTTTTTCTGGAGACGGTTGGAATCAAACAGCGCAAGTTCAAGGTGACGGATAAAAACAGCAGCAAGCCGCAGAATTCCAACCTCGTATACATCCTCCCGCAGTTGGTGATGCTTGGCATGTCCGTCGCGGGCCTGATTCGTTACCTTGGCGGAAAGTATGGTTTGGCGCTGTTCTACAGCGCGTTTATCGCTTTCTGGCTGATTTTGAACATCACGAATCTGCTGTACGCGGTCTATTTCATGATGGGGCGTAAGGCATACCGAACCAGCGAGCGCTTCGAGGCGGAGATCCCCGTCCGGCTGACCGATCGGGGCAAGCAGTTCTCCGCGGTGACAAAGAACATCTCGGAGGGGGGATTCCTCTTTCAGCTGGAACATCCCGCCTATCTGCCGGATGACGAATCGCTGGAATTCGCCCTGCGCAGTGAGAAATACCGCGCGGATGTCAGGGGGCGCATTGTCTATATCAACAGCTCCGGCAACCACTGGCTCTATCATGTACAGCTCGAGCCCATCGAGGACGAGCAGAACCTCCGCGAATATCTCCAGTTGGTTTACGACCGGACGCATTCGCTGCCCAAATCGATGAACGTTTGGGTGACCGCATTTGACGACATTGTCAACAACGCCAGCATGCGCCTGGAAAAACAGCGCTCGGAGATGCGCGCGCTGCCGAGGATTCAACTGGAGCGGTTTGTCCGTTTCGAGGAGGGCGTGAGCGGAACGCTCGTGGACTTCAACTTCAAATTTGCGCTCATCCGCGGCATCAGCGAACCGGCGGATCATCTCACGCTGGTTCCACGCAGCGGAATCCGGGTCTTGCTGGAGAATACGAAAAAGCCCATGATTTCGCCGGGCGTGGTTCTCTACGCCGTGACCAATTGGGAAGAGCTCGCCGCCAGCCGCGCCTTCCAAACCTTGCTGGAGGATTGGATTTTTGAGCACGCGCAAGCTTCGAAACCAAAGCGGGCGAGAAAGCTCCCCGCCGCATAATCCGGCGGGTTCAAAGAAAAAGAATGCAGTCAAATCCCCCCGCCTTTCATGGGCGGGGGAAGGAAAGGGAGCGTTTGCGGCCGTATGGAGATGTTCTTGACGATACTGCGACTCATCGCTTTTCTTCTGTCGGTGGCCGGATATGTCGCCTTTTCGCGGGTCTATCTGAAGATTTCCGCGCGCGCAAGCTACATCTTCGTGCTCTCCTCGCTTGCGCTTGCGATGGTTCTTGCCGGGTTGGCCGGCGTGCTGGTCTACGCGGCGTATGCGCTCTTTGGCATAGGCATCGCGCTGTTGATTGCGCTGTCTGTCAATCGAAAGCTCGCGCTTGCCTACAACACCTCGTCTCTGAGCGCAATCAACCTCGCGTTTATTGCCGCGTTTCTCGCCATCACCGTTTCTTTGATCCATACGCGGTTTGTCCATTACGATAATTTCTCGCACTGGGCGGTCGTTGTGAAATACATGCTTGTGACGGATCGCATTCCGGATGCCGCGAGCGCCATCATCGACTTCAAAAGCTATCCGCTTGGTAGCTCGTCGTTCCTTTACTATGTCTGCCGAATCATCGGAAACAGTCAAGGCGTGATGCTGACGGGGCAGGGGATGCTGCTGTTCGCAAGCTTCTATGCGGTGTTTGGCGCAATTCGGGATCAAAAGCGCTTTCTGCTCGCCGCGCTGTTGGGTCTTGGTTGCACGGTGATGGCTTATTTCAACATCAGTATCCGCGTGAATAACCTATTGGTGGATTTTCTGCTCCCCGCGTTGTCGCTGGCGGCCGTCGGCGTAATGCTTTCCGAACGGAATCGCTTCTTTACGCTCTGTCTTGCGAGCTTGCCCGTACTGGGATTGCTCGTGATCGTTAAAAATACGGGTATCTTCTTTGCGCTGTTTGGATTTATTTTTCTGATCGATCGCGCGGTTCAGTTTCAAAAGGCGGATGCAAAGCTTAGGCCGTTCTACTGGGGCGCGCTGGGAACAATTCTGCTTGCGCTCCTTCCACTGATCCTCTGGAATATACATACGTCCCTTGCGTTTCCGGCGGATACCTCCAAGTTCAGCTATGATTTTCAGTCGCTTTCTTCCTTAGCCATCGAAAAAACACCGGGGCAGATTCGCTACATCGTTCAGCTGTTCCTCTATACGGTTACGCAAATCAACCAGCTCACCACGCTGGGATTCGTGCTCTTCAACGCGGTTGCGCTGGCGGTCTATCTCGTCGCGCGGTTTGTGTTTCACAAACGCTGGAAACTCCTGCTCGCGCTCGCGCTGCTCGACCTTGCGGTGGTTCTCTACTATGGCGGCATACTGGCGATGTATGTCCTCTCCATGCCGCTGGACGAGGCGTTGCGCCTCGCGGGCTTCGAGCGGTATGCCTCCAGCATGATCCTCTTTATGCTTGGCGCGCTCTCCATGCGCCTGACCATGGACGTTGAAAACTCATTTTATCAACAACAGGGGGAACAGCGGGATTATCGCGCGTTTCGCAGCCTGACGGCAAAAAACATCTATCAGTTTGCGACGGTCGTTTTCTCTTTGTTGGCTTCGCTGATCTTGCTTTCCGAGCTCAACGGAATGAACAGCATCAAGCAGGCATATCATGAGTCGCTCCCCGCAAAGGTGGAGGCGATGGTGGGCGACAACTGGCATCAGCCGGATAACGACACGCGCTATCTCTTCTATGCGACGGACAAGGACAATCAGGTTTCGAGCTACTATCTGCCATATGTTGGGCGATATTTTCTCTTTGCCTCGCAGGTGGACTCCGTGAGCGCGTTTACGGACAGCGCGTTTATGGGGCAGCTGCAGACCTATGACAAATTTGTGATTCTGGAGAGCACGCCGGAGATTCGGGCCTATATGCAGGCGCACGCAGGTTTGCCGGGCGATCCGGGGGTTTATGACGTGGCCAAATCCTTCCCGGAGGCCGTGATTCCTGCCGGCTAACGTGCGGGAGCCGGTCACAAACCGGTGCGGGAAAAGAATGACCGACGTGAGATATATTATATATTTTTTTCGAAAACCCTATTGCGTTTCATCCGCATCTGTGGTAAATTGATTGAAATCGCAACCGTGAAACGAAAGTGAACAGAAAAATGAAACAATCCTGCCGCGCAGCCGAATACCGTTACTTTTACTTTACCAACTATTACTTTGGTAAGGTTTCATTCGGTTTGGCTGAAAACGGAGGATCGCGCTGACAGGGGTCAGCGAAGGGTCGCAACGCAACCGCAGCCAAACAGGCTGCGGTTTTTTTGTAGTCGGAGGGAGAAAAAATGATTGTTATTCTAAAGTCAAACCCCAACCCCGATCAATTGGAGAGCCTGAAAAACTGGCTGCTTGGCAAGGGCATTCAAATCCACACCAGCCTGGGCACGAGTCACATGATCCTCGGGCTTGTGGGCGATACTTCTACGCTGGATATCGATCTGATCAGCGCGCTGGACATCGTGGAAGACGTCAAGCGCGTGCAGGAACCCTATAAAAACGCAAATCGTAAATTTCACCCCGAGGACACGGTGATCCGGGTTGGAAACACGCAGGTCGGCGGCGGCACGCTGACCATTATGGCGGGGCCCTGCTCGGTGGAATCCGAAGAGCAGATCATCACCGTCGCCAAAGCCGTAAAAGCCAGCGGAGCGACCATGCTGCGCGGCGGCGCATTCAAACCGCGCACTTCGCCCTACGCCTTCCAGGGCATGGGCGCGGAGGGGCTGGAGCTCATGAAGCTCGCCCGCGCGGAGACGGGGCTGCCCATCGTCAGCGAGCTTATGGACGCTTCCCAGCTGCCGCTGTTCGACGATGTGGATATCATTCAGGTCGGTGCGCGCAATATGCAGAATTTCAACCTGCTGAAGGTGCTCGGCTCCCAGCCCAAACCGGTCATGATCAAGCGCGGTCTGTCCTCCACCTATGAGGAATGGCTCATGAGCGCGGAATACGTCATGGCAAGCGGCAACGAGCAGGTGATTCTCTGCGAGCGCGGTATTCGCACGTTTGAAACCTACACACGCAATACGCTGGATCTCGCGGCGGTGCCCGTTCTGCGGCACCTGACGCACCTGCCCATCCTTGTGGACCCCAGCCACGGCACGGGGAAATATGCGCTGGTCGCCCCGATGGCGATGGCGGCGGTGGCCTCCGGCTGCGATGGGCTGCAGATCGAGGTGCATAACGACCCGGCGCATGCGCTCAGCGACGGCCCGCAGTCCCTCAACCCGGACGCGTTTGACAAGCTCAACAAAAAGCTGCTCGCACTGCACGCCTTTCTGAAGGAAGAGGGGGGAGACAGGTGAACGTCGGCATCGTCGGCCTCGGCCTCATCGGAGGCTCAATGGCAAAAAGCATCAAGGTACGAACGGCGCACACCGTCTGGGGAATCGACCTCGACGCGGAGACCATGACGCTCGCGCGGCTCAGCGGCGCAATAGACGGCGCGCTCTCGAGCGAGAACCTGCTGGCCTGCGATCTAATTCTGGTTGCGATTCGCCCATCCGCAGCGGTAAACTGGGTAGGAGAGAACGCAGGCCGCATTGCGAAGTATGCGATCCTTGTCGATCTCTGCGGGGTCAAGCGCAATGTTTGCGCAAGTATCTCCCCGATCGCAAAGGAGTTCGGTTTTGCCTACATCGGCGGACACCCCATGGCGGGGCGTGAGCGCAGCGGATTTGTCCACTCCAGCGAGGAGCTCTTCTCCGGCGCGTCGATGATCCTCACGCCGGACGCCAATACCGACATGCGCATGCTGGAGACGCTTAAATCGTTCTTTACGGATATCGGGTTCGCGGGGCTGACCTTCTCCACGCCGGACGAGCACGACCGCATCATCGCCTACACTTCGCAGCTGGCGCATTTGGTTTCGAGCGCCTATGTTCGATCGCCGGAGGCGCAGAAGCGGCGCGGTTTTTCGGCAGGCAGCTTCCGGGATATGACGCGCGTGGCTCATCTAGACGAGGCGATGTGGACGGAGCTGTTCCTTGCCGATGCGGATTATTTAACCGAGCAACTGGAGATCCTGCTTGTACATCTCAA
This sequence comes from Christensenella sp., assembly GCA_034926785.1. Taxonomy (GTDB): domain Bacteria; phylum Bacillota; class Clostridia; order Christensenellales; family CAG-138; genus UBA7703. Next base: position 19,306 of record JAYFQU010000014.1, on the reverse strand, counting down.
CGAATACCACGACGCGCTGGTCGAGAAAGACTCTGCACGCCTGCAGGCGCTCTTGAAGGACGGGCGAGAGAAGAAAGCGACAGCCGGAGGAAACTAACGCATGGAACACCGCGTCATCCCCGTGTGCGTGCGGGAGGGATACAATGTCGTGATCGGTGGCGGACTGCTCCGTGAGAGCGGGCCGCTCATCCGCGCCGCGCTGGGCGAGCGGCGTATTGCCGTCGTCACGGACAGTCATGTGGAGAAGATCTACCTTGCGCCGCTCATGGAGAGCCTGACCCAAGCGGGGTATGACGCGAGCCCGTTTGTTTTTTCCGCCGGCGAGCAGAACAAACGCATGCATACCGTTGCGGATATGCTGGAGTTTTTTGCCGCGGTGGGACTGACGCGAAAGGACTGCGTACTCGCGCTTGGCGGCGGCGTCACGGGCGATATGGCCGGGTTTGCGGCGGGCTGTTACCTGCGCGGCATTGACTATGTGCAGCTGCCGACCACGCTGCTCGCCGCGGTGGATTCGTCAGTCGGCGGCAAGACGGCGGTGGATCTCTCCGCCGGGAAAAATCTCGCGGGGCTCTTTCATCAGCCTTCGATGGTATTATGTGATACGGAATGCTTTGCGACTCTCCCGCCGGACGAATTTGCAAACGGCGCAGCGGAGGCGATCAAGACCGGTATTCTCGACGACGAATCACTTTTTTCTTTGTTTGAATCCGGCGATGTGCTGAGAAATATAGGGGAAATCGTTGCGCAATGCGCCGCGTTTAAGGCGCACGTGGTGGAAGAGGATGAGCGGGAGACAGGACTGCGCAAAACCCTGAATCTCGGACATACCGCGGGCCACGCGATTGAGCTTTGCAGCGGATATACCATTCCGCATGGGCACGCTGTCGCAATCGGGCTGGCCATCATCTCGCGCGCGGCGGAGCGGCTCGGCTGGGCGGAGGAGCCGGTTGCGGCGCGGATCACGCGGACGCTCCGGCAAAACGGCCTGCCAACAACGACGGAGTTTTCACCCGAAGAGCTTGCAAATGCCGCGCTTTTGGATAAAAAGCGCGCGGGGGGAACGCTGACGCTTGTCGTCCCGCGGCGCATTGGCAGCTGCGATTTAATGGACGTTGCGGTGGAACGGCTGCCGGAGATCTTCCGCGCGGGGATGGAGGCGGACGCGTGAACGTAACGATACAGCCCGCGCCGCTCAAGGGCGGAATTGCGGCGATCGCCTCCAAATCCGACGCGCACCGCCTGCTGATCCTTGCGTCGCTCAGCAAAGGTGAAACTTGCCTGAAGATGGATCAGCGCTCGGAGGATATCGACGCGACCATCGGTTGCCTGCGCGCGCTGGGAGCGGAGATTGTGCTTCTGCCGGACGGCGTACGTGTGCGCGGCATCGAGCGCGTCAGCGAAAATCCGCTGCTGGATTGCGGCGAGAGCGGCTCAACCTTTCGTTTTCTGCTGCCGATTGCGGCGGCGCTCTGCGAACGGGCGCGCTTTGTCGGCGGCGGCAGGTTGCCGGAGCGCCCCATTGGCGAGCTGATGCGCGCGATGGAGCACCACGGCGTCGCGTTCAGCGCGAACCGGCTGCCCTTTTCCACGACCGGCAAGCTCACGGGCGGGGAGTATTCTCTGCCCGGCAACGTGAGCTCGCAATACCTTACGGGGCTGCTGCTCGCGCTGCCGCTGATACGGGAACCAAGCAGGGTTACGCTGACAACCGGGCTGGCGTCGGCGGCGTATGTGGACATCACGCTGCATGCGCTCCGTCGCTTTGGGGTGATTATAAACGGAGCGGGCGGAGGATATTCGATCCCCGGCGGGCAGGCGATCCAGAGCCCGGGGGAGCTCCGCGTGGACGGGGACTGGTCGAACGCCGCGTTCTTCCTAGCGGCGGGGGCCATCGGCGCGCCGGTGCGCATGACGGGGCTGAGCCTCAACTCGCCGCAGGGCGACAAGGCAATTCTGGATGCGCTGCTTTCGTTTGGCGCCTCGCTCCAGGCGACGTCGAAGGTGGTTTCGGTCTCTCCCGCGCCGCTCTTCGGCTGCGAGATTGACGTTGGCGAAACGCCTGATTTGCTGCCGATTCTTGCGGTGCTCGGCGCCTGCGCCAATGGGGAGACGAGGCTTACCAATGCCGCGCGTCTGCGGCTTAAGGAGAGCGACCGGCTCGCCTCGGTGAGCGCTATGCTCCGCGCACTTGGCGTGGCGGTGGAGGAGCGCGAAGACGCGCTGGTAATCACCGGCGGAAAGCTCACCGGGGGCGTGGTGAACAGCGAAAAGGATCACCGCATCGTCATGGCGGCGGCGGTTGCGTCCATCCGTTGCAGAGGGGGGATGACCATCCTCAACGCCGACGCGGTCAACAAATCCTATCCTGCGTTTTTTGAAGATTTTAACCGTCTGGGAGGGCATGCGCATGTCATCTGAATTTGGAACTATTCTGCGCGTAGGCGTCTTTGGCGAGTCCCATGGGCGCGCAATCGGCGTTACGGTTCAGGGGCTGCCCGCCGGCGAGGCGGTGGATCAGGCCGCGCTGGAGGCGTTTTTAGACCGCCGCCGTCCAGGCAGGAACGCGCTTTCAACCGCGCGGAACGAACCGGATCGCCCTGTATTCCTCTCGGGCTTATATGAGGGCAAAACCACAGGGAGCCCGCTGACGGCCATTATTGAAAACCTTGATGCAAGATCACGCGACTATAGCGAATTGGCCGATAAGCCACGCCCGGGGCACGCGGACTATACCGCCTTTGTGAAGTGGGGCGGCGCTGCGGATATGCGCGGCGGGGGACATTTTTCCGGGAGATTGACCGCGCCCCTGTGCGTCGCGGGTGGCATTGCAAGGCAGATTCTGGCGCGGCGCGGCGTCATCGTCGGCGCGCATCTTCATTCGGTTGCGGGGATTGCGGATAAGCCGCTCCCGATGCTGCCGGATCGAGCGCTGTTGGAATCCTTCGGAGAACGGGAGTTTCCCGTGCTCGACGAAGGCCAGGGCAAATGTATGCAGGATGCGATTTTGAGCGCCTCCCATGCGGGGGACTCCGTCGGCGGCGTGATCGAATGCGCCGCAATCGGCCTGCCGGCAGGGCTTGGCGGGCCGATGTTTGACGGCGTGGAGAGTGGGCTCTCCCATGCGCTGTTCGGCATTCCCGCAATCAAGGGCGTCGAGTTCGGCGCGGGGTTTGCGGCGGCCGCAATGCGCGGAAGCGAGCACAACGATCCGTTTCGCATGGGTGAGCAAGGGGAGATCACGACCGAGACGAACCACGCCGGCGGCATCCTCGGCGGCATTACGACGGGTCGGCCGCTTGTGTTCCGCGTTGCGGTCAAGCCGACTCCGTCAATTGCGAAACAGCAGCGCACGGTGAGCCTTGCGCGGCGCGAAAACACGGAGCTCGTCGTTCACGGGCGCCACGATCCGTGCGTTGCGCACCGCGCGGTGCCCGTCGTGGAGGCGGTGACAGCGCTCGTACTGCTGGATTTTATGCTTGAAGAGAATCGCGCGTTTTTCGGCGCACCGGCGCGATGATGCGCTTCAGCGCCGCGCATAACAGATCAGAGGAGAAATGAAATGGATTTGATGAAGCTTCGCGAACAGATTGACGCCGTGGACAACCAGATGCTGCAGCTGTTTCTGGAACGCATGCGCATCGGCGAGCAGATCGCGGCCGAGAAGCGTGCGTGCGCGCTGCCCGTGCTCAACAAAGAGCGTGAACGGGAGATTCTCGCCCGCGTGCAGTTCGAGGCTGGCGAGATGGAGCCCTATGCCTATCAGCTCTTTACCACGCTGATTGAGCTGAGCAAGGCGAGGCAGTCCCAGCTTACCGCTCAACCTTCCCGGATACGTCCGCTCATTGAAAAAACGCTGGCCGCGCAGGAGGAGGTTTTTCCGCGCACGGGTACCGTCGCCTGCCAGGGGGTGGAGGGCGCGAACTCACAGGCCGCCTGCGACAAACTGCTCCCGCGCGGAAACATCATGTATGTCAAGAGCTTCGAGGCAGTGTTTGACGCGGTGGAGTCGGGCCTGTGCAAGTTTGGCGTACTGCCGATTGAAAACAGCGCAAACGGCTCCGTGCGTACGGTTTACGATCTGCTTCAGCGGAAACATTTCTCCATTGTCCGCGCTACGACGCTGCACATCCGTCATGAGCTTATGGCCAAGCCGGGGGTCATGCGAAACGACATCACGGAGATCTATTCCCACGAGCAGGCCATCGGCCAGTGCAGCCAATATCTCGCCTCGCTCAACGGAAAGGTGAAGGTAACGCCCGTCGCCAACACGGCGGTCGCCGCGAAGATGGTCGCCGAAGGGATCAACCCGCATGCGGCGGCAATCAGCTCGCATGCCTGCACGGAGCTCTATGGCCTCGCCACGCTCAAAGAGGATATTCAGGACAGCGACAATAACTATACGCGATTCATCTGCATCGCGAAAAACCCCGTGATTTACGCGGGCGCAAACAAGATCAGCCTGATTCTGGACTGTAAGAACGAGCCGGGCGCACTGAACGGCATTCTCTCCAAGATCGCGGCCTACGGCGTGAACACCAGCAAGATTGAGAGCTGTCCGGTTTCGGGACGCAACTTTGAGTTTATCTTCTTCTTTGATCTGGATGCGTCCGTGCGTGAACCGGGCGTACTGCCGATGCTGGAGGAGTTGGAGCATATCAGCGAAAGCTTCACCTTCCTCGGCAACTATGCGGTGGTGTAGCCAATGGAGCGCGTCTATGGCCTCCTTGGGCGCAAACTGGGGCACAGTTATTCGGTGCCCATTCATCGTGCGCTCGGAAACGAGGCGTATGCGCTCTATGAACTGGAGCCGGAGGCGCTGGGCGCGTTTCTCAAGCGGCCCGATATTGGCGGCCTGAATGTCACGATTCCATACAAACGGGATGTGATGGCGTATTGCGACGCGCTCGACGCGACCGCGCGGGAGATCGGCAGCGTGAACACCCTCGTCCGCCGCGCGGATGGCTCGCTTAAGGGTTATAACACCGATGCTTACGGATTGAAGTATCTGGCTTCCCGCACGGGCATTCCGTTTGCGGGGCGGAACGTGGTCATCTTCGGCAGCGGCGGCGCTTCGCTGACGGCGCAATTTGTTGCAAAAGCGGAAGGCGCACGGGATGTGGCTGTTGTCTCGCGAGGCGGGGCGGATAACTATGAAACCCTTGACCGTCATGCTAACGCCGAGGTGCTAATCAACGCAACTCCCGTCGGCATGTACCCGAATACGGGTGAAATGCCAGCCGATCCAAAGGCGTTTCCGGCCTGCGTCGGCGTGCTCGACCTTGTCTATAACCCGCGCAGAACCGCGCTGCTGCTGCGTGCAGAGGAGCTGGGCATTCCCTGCGCGGATGGGTTGAGCATGCTCGTTGCGCAGGCAAAGGCGGCGGAGGAACTGTTTTTCGACCGCGAGATTGACGAACGGGAAAACGAGCGAATCATAAAACTGCTGCGTCGGAGCATGCAAAACATAGTGCTCATCGGTATGCCGGGCAGCGGCAAGACCACGATTGGCGCGGCGCTTGGTCGCCTGACAGGACGAAGGGTGGTCGACCTGGACGAACAGATTATCCGTATCGCGGATAAGAGCATCGCGGAGATCTTCGCCGCCAGCGGGGAGGAGGTCTTTCGCGCGCTGGAGCGCGAACAGGCGCTTTTTTGGGGGCGTGAAAGCGGGTTGATCCTTGTGACCGGCGGCGGAATCGTCAAGGACAAACGAAATTATCCCGCGCTCCGGCAAAATGGACGCATCTATCTGGTGGAGCGCGCGCTGGATCAACTCGCGCGGATCGGCCGACCGCTTTCGGCAGGGGCCGATCTTGAGAGGATGCAGCGCGAACGCGCGCCGCTCTATGTTGCCTTTCGCAATGCATCCCTTGTCAACAACGCTACGCCGGAGGAAGCCGCGGAGCGTATCTGGAACGAGTTTTGCGATCGGGTCGATTGAACGCTGAAAGACAGAATGAAAAGGGGCTGAGGCGATGAACATACTGATCATCAACGGACCAAACCTAAACCTGCTGGGGCTTCGTGAGCCGGAAATCTACGGCAAACGCACCTATGACGACCTGTTGGATATGATCCGCGCGGAGGCGGCGCGCCTCGGCGTTCTGGTTAAGTTTGTGCAGAGCAATCACGAGGGAGCGCTGGTGGACGCGATTCAGGCGGCCTATGGAACGGCGGATGGCATCGTGATCAACCCCGGCGCATATACGCATACCAGCGTTGCGCTGCTGGACGCCGTAAAAGCGGTCGGCATACCGACCGTGGAGGTGCATATTTCAGACCCCGATACGCGGGAGGAATTTCGAAAGGTTTCCTATCTTCGCGCGGCTTGCGTGGCGAGCGTCAAGGGGCACGGGCTGGAAGGATATCTGGAGGCGCTGCGCTTGCTCGCCGGAAAAAACTGAGAATGCAAAAGCGAAAACGCTTCCGGCGGGATCCCGCCGGAAGCGTTTTTGCGCGTTTGCGAACGGCGCTATTTTACATTCTCATAGCGCATGGGATCCTTTGCCGTCACCCGCTTGACGAACAGCAGCAAGACTAGGCCAACCACGAGGAAGAGAAGGATGGAGCCGATTGCCCAGTAGAGCCCGTTGTGCTCTGCGCTGACTACATCAAAGCCATGCTTAAGATACCAATTATTCATGCGAAAGGAGAGCGTCCCGAAGACCAGCGGCCCGATGAAGGTTGAGGTGCGCCCCGCGACGGAGAGGAACCCATAGAACTCCGCGGTCTTGGAAGGCGGCGCGAGTTGGCTGACCATGGAGCGGCTGACCGCCTGCGCGCCGGAGAGTGAGAAGCCCGCGAAGAAACCAACCACAAAGAACCAGACGAGGCTGCTGGCAAAGAACAGCGCCGCAATGCAGCCGATTAGCATGATCAGCGCAATGAGAATGGACTCCTTGCCGCTGAGCCGGTCGGAAATTTTGCCGAACAGCAGCGCGCCCACTGCGCCGGAGATTTGAATCACGATCACGAACAGAATCAGCTGTGTCTGGTTCATGCCGAACAGCGTTGCCCCGATGATGGCGGCGAAGTCCATCAGCATCATAATGCCGTCGTTATAGACCAGGAAAGCGATGGTATATTTGATGAATTCCTTAAAGCTCTTGATGGAGCGAAAGGTCTGCGCGAGGCGTTCAAAGGCGATTCGAATATTGCCCTGCTCGGGCTTTTCGCCGGAAGCCTCGTCAATTTCCTTCACCCAGAGCAGGGTTGGAATGGACGAGAGCAGATAGAATGCCGCTGTGATAAGAAACGCGATGGGAATCAGAAAATTCTGAACAAGCTTGATCGGGATGAGTACGAGGACAAGCGCGGCGATGCCGCCAAGCATGCCAATCGCCCAGCCCTTTCCGGAGACGGTACCGATATTTTCGGGCGTCGAGACAGAGGTGAGCAGCGCGTCATAAAATACCTGCGCGCCGCGATAGCCGATCTCCGCGAGAATGAAGTAGAGCATGCCGGTGAAGACATCCCCCTTGCGCACAAAGAACAGCATTGCGGTAAAGACGATGGATACACCCGTAAACGCGAGCAGGAAGGCTTTTTTGGATTTGGAATAGTCTGCAATGGTACCGAGGATGGGGGATACTACGGCAACAAGGATTGCGGCAATGCCGACGGAGATGCCCCAGAGATGCGTACCTTCCGCGCCGCCGACGACCGTACCCTTAAAATAAGCCGAATACACGGCGAGAAGGATCACGGATGCATAGGCAGAATTGCCAAAGTCGTAAAAATACCAGGACCAGCGAGGCCGTTTGGTTGGGTCGGTTGAGTTCTGTTTCATCAAATATTACCTCCAAAAAAATACGATAACATGGGCTTGGGATGCGGGAGGATATCACCCCGAATAATGGGAACTGCGCTCTATCATTTCTCCCGAAGAAAGATTGCGGGATGCGGGAAGGACTTCATCCCTATGGTTGCCGTGGCTATGAAAACTCCCCTATATGACCCATATTGTACTCCTTTGATCGTTGGGCTACAATGTGAAGTTTGCTGTATTTCGGCGGTAAAACGGCAGATCAAGCGAATTTTACAGCGCAGTGAAAAACAAGAAATCCCCCGCGTTTTTGCGGGGGATCAAGCGGCGCAATTCGCGCCGATGCGACCTTTAGGGATTACGCCTGCGGCGCTCCGTCATCCTTTTTATCGAATGCGTTCACAATTGCGTCCTTTGCGCCAATGACGGCGTCCTTTGCCTTTTCGGCATATTCCGGGGCCTTTTCCTTAACGGTGACCGCTGCCTCGGAGACGACGTCCTTCGCTTTTTGTACGTATTCCGGGGCTTTTTCCTTGACGGTTTCGGCGGCGTTGGCAACGGCCTCCTTTACGTCGTCCGCCGCGTCCTTCGCTTTTTGCGTAAACTCCGGCGCCTTTTCCTTGATGGCGGAGGCCGCGTCCTGATAGACCTCGACGGCGGCTTTCTTCACCTCTTCAAAATAGTCCTTGGCGTCCACTTTTCCGTCGCCGTTCACATCTTGAACGCCGTTCGGATTATTTTCCTTTACCTGCTCGGCAACCTTTACGGCTGCGACTGTCGCTCCGGCGGTGACGCCGATCCCCAGCAGTTTTTTCAGCAAACCCATGATGGCAACCTCCCTTTTTTTATCATTATATGCGCTGAAAAACCGGCTAGCAAGCCGGTGTCATAGAATGACGATACAATGTCACGAAAGTTGCAACTTGATTTCAAATCGTTCGAATCATGTGTGGCCATGGAATACCGGCGCACAGATTATTACCTTGCCGGCCCGCTGCTATGCTATACTGCAATCGAATCATCATTCCATTTACGGAAGGGGCGCTATGTTCAAAATCCGTGTTTCCCCGCTGACGCGGGAGATGCTGCTCATGGCGCGAGAAGGGCCGCCGGAGCGCGCTGCGCTCATTTCCATCATGGATCACAAACGTGACTGTACGGAGCGATATCCTGTTGAGCGCGTATTGCGCCTCTGCTTTGACGACGCGGTGGATACGCGTTTCTGGCAAAATTTGATGACCGGGGAGCAGGCGGACGCGATCTGCTCGTTTGTGCTGAAATTCGGTCGCGAGCTTGATTGGCTGGTCATCCATTGTTCGGAGGGGAGATCCCGCAGCCCCGCGATTGCGGCGGGCATCCTCGGCGGACTGCGTCAGGACGAGAGCGAGATTTGGAACAACCCGGACTATCAACCCAACCCGTATGTCTATCGACTGGTACTAGAGGCGTTTACGCGTGGCGTGCGCTGGAAGAACCAATGACTGTGTGAAGGGGATCATCGATGGCGAGACAGCGAAAGATTTTATTTACCCGCGAGAGCGAGTGCATTCAGCCGCTTAGGCAGTTGATCGAGCGGCAGACACACCGTACGCTTGTGGCCTGGGCGCTGGATTGCGCGGCGCGGCCGCTGGCTTTTTTTGAGGAGCGGATTCCGAAGGAAGTCCGCCCGCGGGAAGCGATGGAGATATCCCGCCTCTGGGCGCGCGGCGAGGTTAAAATGCCATTTGCGCGGCGCGCGATCCTCGCGGCGCACCGCGCGGCGGGGGAGGCGGGGGCGATCGATCCGCGGGCGGAGGCCGCCGCCAGAGCCGTTGGGCATGCCTGCGCGACCATTCATGCGGAAACGCATGCTCTGGGGCTTGTGTTCTATTGGCTGTCGGCGCTCTTTCGTTCGGCAGAGCCGGAAGACGCGGATCGAAAAATCCAGAGTGAACTGCGCTTTTTAACGGAACGATTGCTGTGGTGGGAGCAAAACCCTTCGGAGTGGGACGCTCCTTGGGCGGTGTTTCTCCGGAAGGATATGCCCAACAAAGAACGGTTAAGGCATGAGAGGGAATAGACGGCAAACCGGCCCGCAAATTTGCGGGCCGCAGCCTGTTTAAAAGCCCCAGGATTGTTAAAGGACGCGGCCCTTAACCCATCGGTTCCGGCTGCGGCGGCTGTGCCGCCGCGACGGATCGCCCGGAATCGGGCGGTTGCCCCGTCAGAAAACTTGTTTTTTGACGACCTCAAACCGGCCCGCAAATTTGCGGGCCGGTTCTTTTGATATGTGGTTATTGTTCCCTTGCCGAGAGAAAATAGAACACCGTGGCGAGCAACTGCGCGCCGATGGAGACGGCGATCATCACAGGAAGACTGACATCATACAGCGCGCCGAGCAACCAGCTGCCGAGGAACCAGAATACGCCGAACACGCACTCGAATATGCCATATCCCGTTGCGCGGCTGGCTTTGGGAACGATGCTAGCAACCGCCGCTTTCAGGACGGACTCCTGCGCGCCCATGCCAATGCCCCATAGCGCGATGCCGATGAGCAGGGCGGCGTTGCTCTTCGTGCCAAAGATCAATAGTGAGAACGGGGCGGCAAGCGCCGTCGCAACCACGAGCGCGACGACGCCTTTCTTATCGTAGAGCAGGCCGAAGACCATCGCGGAGGCGGCGTCAATCAGCATTGCACCTGCATAGAGCAGGGGAAGCGTGCCGCTGTTGAGGAATGAGGCGGTCTCTTTCAAACCCGGAGCGACGCCAATAAACGCCCGCGAAACATGCATAATGATCAGCGAATAGTCGATGAATCCGAATGCAAAGAGGCTGATACCCCCGAGATAAAAAAGGAACTTCCGATTCAGCCGAAACGGGATATACTCTTCCGGTTCCGGCTCAAAATGCTCAGGGTTCGGGAACTTTCGTTTCGTCACAAAGAGCATGACCATCGTTGCCACCGCCGGGATGAGCAGCACGGCAAAGCAGAACGAATAGAGCCGGAAGGTGGAACCCTCGGTTTTCAAAAGCATGACAAGGTAGAGCAGCACAGGGCCGAGAAAGGCGCCGATCTGATCCAGCATCTCTTGAATTGCAAAGCTTTTGCCAACGCCCTCCTGTGAGGCGGCAAAGGACATCAGCGTGTTCTTGGCGGGTTTTTTGATCGCCTTGCCAATGCGCTCGATAATGATCATCGCGCCGGCAAAGATCCAACCGTGTTCGCCTGCCAGCGCGAGCGCGGGAACCGCCAGCACATCCACCGCATATCCCAGGATGGTCATAGGCCAATATTGCTTGGTTCGGTCTGTGAGTTTGCCAAAGAGAAAACGCAGGGAATAGCCGGCAAGTTCGCCCAGACCGGAGACAAAGCCGATGGTTGCCGCGGAGGCGCCGAGCAGCGCGAGATACGCCCCGCGGATGCTGGCCGCACCCTCGTGCGTCATGTCGGAAAGCAGGCTCACGACGCTGAAGAGCAGGATAAACGTCATGGCCGGGGTGAGAGAACGAAGCTTTTTTCGCATAGATCATGTCCTCGTGGTGGAAGATTGAATGGGAATCACAGGGTTCATTCTAATCCCTTCGGTGGAATACGTCAACGCAGCCGGGCGTCCGCGTGACCGTCATTTCGGACGAACTGGGGCAAAGACCGACCGGAAGAGCAGATACGGAACGAAAATTACGGCGGGCTTTTCCTTTGCAGGCCACGATGGCTGCGCCGGATTACGCATGTTTGGTTCGCGCCCCTATGATGCGTCGCGATGGCTTCTCCTCCGGGCGGGTGGTCTTTTCCGGTAACGTTCACCCGCAGCGCCGTCGCCTCGCGCCTATTAAGCGGTTTTATTGATGATTCGCCAAGAATGACTGTTGCAGGAGGGGGTATCGACCTGGGTTCTGCTGTTTGAAGGCAAAAAACGGATCGTTTTTCCTGTACAAAGGGCGCTTTCCTCAAACGGACATACCGGTTTCTTGCGGTCATTTTGATGCCGGGCACACACATTTCGCCAATGTGATTTGGTCGCTTGACAATGATGTGAAACGTGATAGTGTGTAAGTATCTTCTAATTTACGCGCAACGGTAGCGCGAAAAGCAAGCAAATAGTATGGAGAAAGCAGGGGTTATCATATATGAATCAGCAGACGATTGCAAAGATATACGCCAGAGAGATTTTGGATTCCCGCGGGAATCCAACCATTGAAGCGGAGGTAACGACCAGCGGCGGCGTGCTCGGCTGGGCGGCCGTCCCCTCCGGCGCATCCACGGGTGCTTATGAGGCGCTGGAGCTGAGGGATGGTGACAAGAGCCGCTATATGGGCAAAGGCGTGCTTCAGGCTGTTAAAAATGTGAACGAGAAGCTTGCGCCCAAGCTCGCCGGTATGGAGGTCACCGACCAGCGTGGGATCGACCGCGCGATGCTCGAGCTCGACGGAACGGCGGATAAGAGCAAGATCGGCGCAAACGGCATCCTCGCGGTTTCCCTTGCGGCGGCAAACGCGGCGGCAAAGACGCTCAACCTCCCGCTGTATCGCTCTATTGGCGGCGCGAATGCGCATGTGCTGCCCGTGCCGATGATGAACGTCATCAACGGCGGCAAACATGCGGATAACAACATTTCCAGCCAGGAATTCATGATCATGCCAGTTGGTGCGCCCACGTTTGCGGAGGGGTTGCGCTGGGGCGCGGAGGTCTTCCATACGCTCAAAAGCATCCTGCATAAGAAAGGGCTAAGCACCAGCGTCGGAGACGAGGGCGGCTTCGCGCCGAACCTCTCCGGCGAGGAAGAGGCGCTGGAGACCCTCTTTGAGGCGATTTCGAAGGCGGGCTTTACCCCCGGCAAGGACTTTATGCTCGCGATGGACGCCGCGTCAACAGAGATGTTTGACGAGGCGAAGAAGGCGGGCAAGGAGGGAAGCTATCTCTTCTGGAAGACGGGCGTGCTCAAAAGTCGCGACCAGATGATCGCCTACTGGGCGGATCTCGCCGCGAAATATCCGATTATCTCGCTGGAGGACGGCCTCGCGGAGGAGGACTGGGACGGCTGGAAACAGCTCAACCGCGAACTCGGCGGCAAGATCCAGCTGGTTGGCGACGATCTCTTCGTCACCAATACCAGACGCCTTGCCCGCGGAATTGAGGAAGAGAGCGCAAACTCGATTCTGATCAAGGTCAATCAGATTGGTTCGCTGACCGAGACCTTAGAGGCGATCGAGATGGCGCAGCGCGCGGGATTCACCGCCGTGACCTCGCACCGCTCCGGCGAGACGGAGGATACGACCATCGCGGATATCGCGGTTGCGACCAACTCCGGACAGATCAAGACCGGAGCGCCTTCCCGGACGGATCGCGTCGCGAAATATAACCGGTTGCTCCGAATCGAGGACGAACTGGGCAGCGCGGCGGTTTATGCCGGCAAAAATGCATTCGGCAAGATTGGCAAACGCATCGGATGATTGTCCGTCACAAAAGAGTCCCCCAAGCCGCCTGGCTTGGGGGACTTTGGCGATGGATTTTCTTTGGGTCAAAATGGCGCGGTTCGTGCCATTTTTTCACAAATTCGGCGAATGAATCGCCGAACTTGATGGAACAGGGGGGACTTCATACTGTCAGGATTCGGTTGACGTTTCGGATAGCCCGATAATCGGCAAAACATCCAGCGGTGTTTCGGGATAATAGTCTGCCGGAATGGTTCGATCCGCCGTACCCCAGACCGCAAGCGCGCCGGAGGAGCCCGCCGCGCGCGCGCACTGCATATCATATGGCGCGTCGCCTAAAAACAGAATCTCGGGTGGAGAAACATGAAATTCCCGCGCCGCATGCAGGAGAGGATCCGCGTATGGCTTTGGATGCTCCACGTCGTCCGCGCAGACCACGAGGTCAAAATATCGCGCGATGTCGTATTGATGAAAATGCTCCAGATAAAACGCCCGGCTCTGCGCGGTTGCGACGCCGAGCGGGAGCCCGGCGCGCTTGATTGCATCCAGCAACGGCTCAATCCCCTCAAACGGCAGGCTGGAAAGCGCCAGCGGCGCATAATAATCGCTCCAGAGCCGCAGGGTATATCGCCAGTCCGGCAGATCGAACAAGTCGTCCATCGCGCAGCTCGGCAGCCCAAGCAATTTGCGCAGGTGCGATTCCGGATGATGCACTCCGCCGGTTTCGAATACCGCGCGATCCAGCGTGGAGATGAGGTTTGGCGCGGAGTCGATCAGGCATCCGTCGATATCGAACACAACCGCTTTAAATTTTGGATTACTCTGTTTCATACGGTCAGCAGTGTATCAGCTTTCCATAACCGGGTCAACAGCAATCGCTGATTTTTGGAATCAAGTCTCGATTTTTAGAAATTCTTCCAAAACGAAGAAAGCCGCTCGGTTAGCTCCGCACTGTTGCGGATGCGCTGTACCGCCCAATGCGCGGGCAGCAGCGCGCGGTAGTCCGGCAGGGAATAGCGCGTGTCAATGAGCAGCAGCGCGCCGCGATCCGTCTCCGCGCGGATAATGCGCCCGGCCGCCTGCAGAACCTTGCTCATGCCGGGGTATTGATAAGCATAGCGGTAGCCGCTCCGGTAGGCTTCCTCATACGCTTCCTTCAATACATCCCGCTCCAGACAAAGCTGCGGCAGGCCGACGCCGACCACGACCGCGCCGCAGAGCCGCTCGGCGGGGAGGTCGATTCCCTCGGCAAATACGCCGCCCATGACGGCGAGGCCGACGGTGATTCCCTCGGCATCCGGCAAAAACTGATCCAGAAACGCCGCGCGCGCCATATCGTCCATCCTTGGCGACTGCTCCAAAAACGAAACCTCCGGCAACGCTTCCCGCAGCAGGCCGGAGAGCTGACCAAGATAACTGTGGCTCGGCGCAAACACAAGATAATTGCCCCGTTCCCGTGCCCGAACAAACGAGCGGATTGCTTCTACAACCGCGGGGAGCGTGTGCGCCCGCGCGCCGTAACGCGTGTCCAGCGCGAGGTGATAGACCGCCAGGTTCTCCGGCGGAAAGGGAGAGGGAAGCGAGAAAAACGGCGTCTCCGACTTGACCCCCGTTAGGTCGCGATAGAAGGCAAAGGGCGAAAGCGTTGCGGAAAACAGAACCTCGCTGCGGCATTTTTGATAGAGTTCGGCGAGCTTTCCCGCCGCGTTGGTGCAATAGAGCGTGATCTTTCGCGTGGTTTTGCCGCCCTCATAGAGGGTTCGGTATTGCGCGTCATACAGATCAAACACAAAGCGGAAGGCGGAGAGATCAAAGCCGAGCTGACGCGAAAGCGAAGGATCGGCGGGGATGACGTCCGCGAGCAACTGATCCAGCGTGGCTTCCAACGCGGGAATCATCGCTTCCGGCGGTTCGGCGGCGGCAGAGGGGAGATCGATCTCGTTAAAGCAGACGGTAATCTCCGCCTCCAAGCGCTTCAGCGCGCGATAAAGCGGCTCCTTTCGGTGCTGTTTGGGGATGGATTTGCGCGTTTCGACAATATCGGACAACGATATTGTCGCGGAATACATACTCCGCGCGCGGTCGGGCAGATTATGCGCTTCATCCACCAGCAGCACGAAGCCGTTGCGATTGGCGGTAAAGAAACGCTGGAGCCGAACGCGCGGGTCGAACGCATAGTTATAATCGCAGATGATCAGGTCGCACGAGAGAGAAAGATCGAGCGAGAGCTCGAACGGACAGAGAAAATGCTTGGCAGCAAGCGCGCGGATAACCTCTGGCGTGAAGAGTCCGTCCGTGCGCTCCAGCGCGGCGAGCGCCTCACCCAGCCGGTCGTAATATCCCGCCGCGCGCGGGCAATCCCCCTCGCGGCAGATCGGCTGGTCGTGTACGCACATCTTTTCCTTGGCGGTAATCACCACGGCGCGCAGATGCGGCGCGCGGATGAGGCGGGCGGCGTTCACTGCCGCGGTCTGTTGCGTCGTGCGCGCGGTAAGATAAAAAATCTTGTTTGCATGCCCGTCCGCCAGCGCCTTGAGCGCCGAAAACAGCACCGCCATGGTCTTCCCCGTGCCGGTGGGCGCCTGCGCGAGCAGAGCGGATTTTTTATAGATGGCGTAATACACCTGAGACGCGAGCTCGTGCTGGCCTTCCCGAAAGGAAGGATAGGGGAACGCCATCTGCCGTATATCCTCCCGAAGCGCGTGCTCATGGCGATACTCCGTCTCAAGCAGGCCCAGATAGCGGCCTGTCAGAAGCGCGTAAAACTCGCCCAGCGCCTGAAAGGAATATGGCTCGGTCAACGTTGTGATTTCGCCTGTGTCAAGCTGAAAATATGTGAGGCTGACGTCAATTTTGCCGAGGGATTCCGCGACGCAATAGAGATAGGCGTAGCACTTTGCCTGCGCCCAGTGCTGGGGATCGCCCGCGCTGAGCCGCTCGCTCTCCCGATAGGTCGTCTTGATCTCCTCAACCCGCTCGCGCCCGTAGAGACGGTCAATACGCCCGTATACGGTTAGCTCAATATGCTCGGAACAGACCACGCCGGAGACAGGAATCTCGTTTTGCGCGCCGTCCGCCGCGATGGCTTGCAGCGCCTGATGTCCGCGAATGCCCTCCAGCAGGCGCGCAGAAGAGGCCACCGGCGAAAGACTGCCAGAGAGCATGACGGTTTCCACGAGGGTTCGAACGGCGACGCGGCGTTTCTCCAAAACGATCTCCCTATACGAGTACAATTGTTTGCTTCGCTATTATATCATAGCGATTCACGGAATTCATCAGCGCCCTGGAAAAGCTCTTTTCACACGGGAAAAATCATTTACTGTTATTTTGTGTATTACAGCATGCAATAGGATCTTTTTGATATAATGAAGTTATGAAGTTGTTGCGCACGCTAAAAGAGGTGCTGTTTTCCTCTCTGCCGCTCGCCGCTATCATAATCGTCGTTTGTGTTTTTGTCGCTCCGCTGGAGCGCGCAAGCGATTATATGAAGCTGGCGGTTGGTTTCTTTAGCGTGGTGGTCGGGCAGGCGTTTTTCCTTGTTGGACTGGACGAGAGCATTCTTCCTGCGGGCAAACTGGTGGGCAGTTCGCTGCCAAAGCTGAACAAGAGCCTCTTTGTCATTCTCTTCGGTATTCTCTTCGGCATTCTTGCAACGGTTGCGGAGCCTGCGCTCGCTGTGCTGGCGCGGCAGACGCATATGATCCTCGGCGAGGTGAATGAAACGCTGTTTGTTTGGATCCTTAGCACGGGAATCGGGCTGTTTGTCGGGCTTGCACTCTACCGCGTGATCAAGAACTTTAGCATCAAGTTGACATTTGCGGTTTTGTATGTCATGGTATTTCTCGTTGTCCTCTTTGTGCCGGAGGAGTTTATTGCTCTCGCGTTTGACGGGAGCGGCGCAACCACGGGGGATATCTCGGTTCCGTTCATTCTTGCGCTCGGTATTGGAATCTCCGCCACCATGTCCAAGCGAAAGACAAACGAGGATACCTTTGGCATCATCGGCATCGCTTCTGTGGGGCCGATTCTGGCTGTGTTTCTCTACGGTATTATCCTGAAGATTCGCTATGGCGGCGATATTCCGCCTGCGGCGCTGTATCATCCCGGCGGGGTGGAGTCCTTTGCGGAGGTTGTGCTGTTTAACCTTGGCGGCGTGGCGGCGGCGCTCCTGCCCATCATTCTGGTATTTGTGGTATTTCAGCTCCTATGGATCCGGCTGCCGAAGAAGCAGTTTATTCGTATGATGCTTGGTGTGATTCCGGTCTATCTGGGGCTGTTGATCTTCCTCGCGGGGATTGACTACGGGTTTGCCTTTGCGGGAAAATACATCGGCGAGGTGTTTCTGGATGCCGCGCGGCCGGACTGGTTTGCCTGGCTATTGGTGCCGTTGGGCTTTCTGCTGGGCATGGCAATCACGCTCTCCGAGCCTGCGGTTACCGTGCTTGGCGAACAGCTGGAGGAGATCACCAACGGACACATTCGAAAGGCAACCATTCGCTGGACGCTTGCCATTGGGATAGGCCTCGCGGGACTGCTGCTGATGATTAAGATTCTTACACAGGTGAATATTCTTTGGTTCCTTGTTCCGCTATACCTGATATCGCTCCTGATGATGTTTTTTACGTCCGATCTGTTTGTCGCCCTCGCGTTTGATTCCGGCGGAGTGACGGGCGGGGCGCTGACCTCGGCGTTTTTAACGCCTCTGACGCTCGGCACCGCGCAGGCGGTTGCGCAAAAGGCGGGAGGCGCCGCGCAATCCGTTCTAACCAACGGATTTGGTATGATTGCGTTTATTTCGGTGACCCCGCTGATCACGGTGCAGGCGCTGGGAATCCTGTATACCTTGCAGCTTAAGCGTGTCAAGCGTGAGCAGGAAGCTTTCGAGAGGGAGGAATTTGACGAACTGGCACAATATGCGGGCGAGATAGCAGACGAGGAAGGGCAACGAACGGCAGAAATAGCGGAAGCGGCGGCATACGCGGCAGGCGAAAAACCAGAAGAGAAAATTCAGGCGCCGGCCACGCCGCGGACAAGGGACGATTGGCCAACGATCAGTAGCGGAGTCAACGCGGAGGAAAGGCAATATGAATAGATGTGCGCCGGACGACATAGTTTTTCTTGTGATCGTTGCCGGCAGAAAACAAAAGAGCGGGCTTTTGACCCACCTGCTGGCGCTCGACTGCCGGATTGTGAACACGCTGTATGGCAAGAGTTCGATTCAGGCGGGGCATCTGGTTGAGATGCTGGGCTTTGTGCCGGAGGAAAACAAGGTTGTCATTACCTGTATTCTTAAAAAGGAAAATGTGGACGGTGTGTTTCAAATCCTGCTGGATGATTTTCAGTTTGGGAGACCCAACACGGGAATCGCTTTTACCCTTCCGATATCCGGCATTTCACTCTAGAGGGAAAAAGGAGCAACGTATGGATCAGAGTTTAAAAATCAAGGCGCTGTTCATCATCGTCAACGCCGGATACGCCGACGCGATTATGGAACTTGTCCGCGCGGAGGGGGCGAGCGGGGCGACCATCCTCAACGCGCGCGGAGAGGGCGCGCGGCATGAATCCTTCCTCGGCATTACGGTGGACTCCGAAAAGGAGATAATCATGACCATTGTGGACGCGGAGACGGCAAAGCGTATCACCGCTACCATGAAGGAAAAAGCGGGGTGGAAATCCACCCTGCGCGGCATCTGCTTTACCATGCCGGTGGATCGCGTGGTCGGCATCAACACGACTACGCTCGAAAAATTGGAGAAAAGCGTCCAATAAAAGCCAATGGCAGACGTGAGCAAAAAAGAGCATAGCCGCTCTTTGCCTCTCCTCCTCCGGACGCCGAACGGCAAAGAGCTGCGAAGAAACCGCCCGATTCCGGGCGATCCGTCACGGCGGCAAAGCCACCGCAGCCGGAACCGATGGGTTAAGGGCTAAGGCCCTTCACAACCCCGAAACTTTTTTAACAGACTGGAACGCCGCCTAGCGCGGCGTTCAGCCCATCGACAAAGTCCTGCGGACTCTGCCGATGGGTTTTACTTTGGGTTAAAATGACGCGAATCGCGCCATTTTTTCACAAATTCGGCGAATGAATCGCCAAATTTGAAGGAACATGGGGGATTTTCGATATCCCCC
>JAYFQU010000057.1:0-17209 GCA_034926785.1 Christensenella sp. | reverse complement strand
CGACAAAGTCCTGCGGACTCTGCCGATGGGTTTTACTTTGGGTTAAAATGACGCGAATCGCGCCATTTTTTCACAAATTCGGCGAATGAATCGCCAAATTTGAAGGAACATGGGGGATTTTCGAAATCCCCCAAACCCCCTACCGGGTTTGTTGATGCTCTGAGAGCCGTAGTATTGCGGCTCTCTCAGTCTGTCAAAAAAGTCCCGGGATCGTTAAGGGCCGCAGCCCTTAACCCATCGGTTCCGGCCACGGCGGCTTTGCCACCGTGACGGATCGCCCGGAACCGGGCGGTTTCTTCTTAGCTCTTTGCCGTTCGGAGTCCGGAGGACGAGAGGCAAAGAGCGGTTGCCCCGTCAAAAAACTCGTTTTTTTGACGGCCTCAGAGCCGCAGTATTGCGGCTCTCTGTGGTTTTGCGGGGTGGGAGTTACTCTCCCTTCATGTCGATAACGGTTGCTTTCTTGTCCAGAACGGCGAGGCTCGCGAGAACCGAATCGCCAATCGCGGCGTCGATGTCGTCGTCGGTAACGCCTAATGGCAGACAGGCCTCGGCCTTGTCGATAAAGAGGTCCATCGTCTGCATATCCACAAATTTCTCCATCAGCAGGCCGCCCTCGGCTCCGGAGGAGCGTTGCTTTTTCTCAATCTGTTTGGCACTCGCGGCAAACAGCCATGTTGGAATTGTGACGATTCGCTTGTTTGGTACGCCCAGATACTTGTTCATGATGCCGATCATCTCTTTCCAGGTGAGGTTAAACCAGCCGATGGGATAGGCGTTGCCGCCGTGCCCGCGCTCCAGCGCACCCGCAAAGGCCTGACCCACCTGCCGTACGGTGACCATCGCGGTTCCGCCGCGCGGATAGAGCACCGCCCCCTTCATATTTCGAATCATCTCCACGAGAAACACCCAGACGGGTTTTCTGCCTTTCTGCGCGCCGAAGATATAGGGCAGTTCGAGGATGGATACGTCGAAGGTATCGTCCGCAAACGAAAGCGCCATGGTTTCCTGGTCGATGCGGCTGCGGATATAGGGATGCCAGCGGGTGAGCTCCATTGCCGGATATTGTTTGGCGAAGTAGGAAAAATAACTGCCCGCGACGACCGCATGCTTCACGCCGCTCTCCTTTGCGAGGCGGAGCAGCCGCTCCAGCGGGGTGATGTTGTATTTTTTGAAAAAGTCGTAGATGGGCGATGGGCCCTCTACCCGCTCGTCTACACCTGCGGCAAAGACGAACCCGTCCACGCCCGCAAAGAGCTTCTTTAGTTCTTCGTCGCTCATGTCGTTGCTGTTTGCCAGCGTCAGCGTCATTTCCGGAGGCAGGAGCGCGCCTTCGGGAAGTGGCGGCAGGGCGATGGAATGGACGCTGTGCCCATGCGAAATCAACTCGCGCGCGGCCTGACTGCCGAGCAGCCCCGTTCCGCCGATCATGAGTACCTTCATGAATCAGACACCTCCTGTTTGTTTTTCTGCTCCCATTATAGCAGGAAAAAGACGATTTTCCGCGATCGAATCACGATGTTGCAATTGTTTGCATTTTCTTTTATGATACCGGACGGACTTGTTTTACCGGAATATATGCATGGGCTAAGAGCAGGAAGGCTATTTTTCTTTTTGCTCTGTGGCGGACGGGACATAAAAAATGGTACAATACCTCTGATTGACTCGATCGGGAAAGGCGGCAACGCATGAAAAAAAAGGATTTGTTCATCATCGGCGGTGTGCTGCTGCTCGCGCTCCTGGTGTTTTTTGTTTCTCGCATATTTTCTCAGGAACGGGCTGGCGAGATGGTGACCATCTATGTCGGCGACGCGGTCTATCAAAAAGTGCGCGCGGACGATTACCAGACCATTACAATCGATCAGGGCGACGGCAAGGTGAATATCATCGTGATTGACGAAAGCGGTGTACGCATGCAGTCCTCTACCTGTAAAAATCAAATCTGCGTGCATCACGCGCCGATTGATCCGCATATGGCGGACGATCTGCTGCTCGATCGCTGGATTGTCTGCCTGCCAAACGCGGTGTCAATTGAGGTTTCCGGCGCGGAGGATGGCCAATGAGGAGCCGCTGGAACGCCTCCGTCATTGCAAAGCTCGGGCTGCTGACCGCCGTTGCGCTTGTGCTTGGCTACTTTGAGCATCTGCTGCCCGTCACGGGCATCCCCGGCGTCAAGCTCGGCCTTGCCAACACGGTGCTGCTCTATGCGCTCTACCTGCTGGATGTTCCGAGCGCGATTCTGCTCATGTTCCTCAAGGTGGGATTAAGCGGACTGTTCTTTGGCGGCGTCGCGGCGATGCTCTATAGTCTTGCGGGCGGCGTGGTCAGCCTGATTGTCATGATTCTCGCGCGGCGAATGAAGGGGCTCAGCGTCGTTGGGGTGAGTGTGCTTGGCGCGCTGGCGCATAACATCGGACAAATGGCGGTTGCCTGCTTTGTGGTTGGCACGCGCGCGATCCTAGCGTATCTGCCCGTGTTGCTCATCGCCGCCGCGGTCACGGGTACGCTGACTGGGGTGATCGCGCGGTATACCTTCCGCGGTCTGAACCCAAAGGCGTTACAGGGCGAAAAAGAAGAGGGGATCCCCGCTGTAAAAAATCAGCGCAAGACTTGATAAACGGAAAAAAACATGGAATAATGCCTACAGGCAGCATCGATATTCAGGCGCGGAGATACGCCGCGTAAAACGGGAGAATCACACGATTAAACAGGGAAAGCGACTGCAATTTCTCACGCTGGGCCTACTGTTGCTCGGGAGCATCCTGCTCGGGGGGTGCGCGGCAGAGAGGGCGCCTAAGCGCTATGAGCGGGTATTTTTGGACGTATTTGACACCGCGACTACGGTTGTGGTCTATGATGTGAGTGAGCGGCACGCAAACGTGCGGATGGACGAACTGCACGCGCTGCTGCTGCGCTATCATCGGCTATACGACATCTACCACGCTTATGAGGGGCTGAACAACCTCTATACCGTCAACCGGAATGCGGGCGTCGCGCCCGTCGCCGTAGACGGCGAAATTTTGGATTTGATCGAATATGCCATCGGGATGGATGCGCTCACGCACGGTAGGATGAACGTCGCCATGGGGGATGTGCTCGCCATCTGGCAGAGCTACCGCGAGGCCGGGGTGGAACAGCCGGAGGCCGCCGCACTGCCGCCGATGGATCAGCTGGAGGCGGCGAACGAGCACGTGGGGATCGACAGCGTCGTCGTGGATCGCGCCGCGGGAACGCTGTATCTGCGTGACCCGGAGGCACGGCTGGATGTTGGCGCAATCGCCAAAGGGTACGCCGCGCAGAAGGCGGTAGAGGCGATGGAGGCGGCAGGTGTAAGCTCCATGCTGCTCAGCGTCGGCGGAAACGTCTGCTCGATCGGAACCCGCGCAGACGGAAGCAGTTGGAAGGTTGGCATCCGCGACCCGTATTCCGACGGGAACCTCTGCGTGGTGCAGGTCGACGGGCAGAGCGTGGTGACCAGCGGAACCTACGAGCGCTACTATACCGTAGACGGCAGGCGTTACCACCACATCATCGATCCGGCGACGCTTATGCCATCCACACGGTACGACTCGGTGACGGTGATCTCGGAGGATTCCGGTCTGGCGGACGCGCTGACCACGGGTCTGTTCTGTATGCCGGTTGACGAGGGGATGGCGCTGATTGAGTCGCTGCCCGATACGGAGGCGCTCTGGGTGCTCTCCGATGGGTCGCAGCGGATGAGCGGCGGATTTTCCAACTATCTTACGGCGCAAAATTAGGTTTTTTACAAAAGTTTTTGATAGACAGGCACATGAAAGGGGCATTGTTAGCATGTACTGCACACGTAAAGTAAACGAGGATATTACCTGGGTTGGCGGAAGCGACCGCAGACTTGCCATGTTTGAGGGTGTCTATTCCATTCCCGACGGCGTTTCCTACAACTCTTATTTGATATTGGACGAGAAGACGATTCTCTTTGACACGGTGGATAAGGCCGTAGCAAAGGTGTTTTTTGAAAACCTGATTCACGAACTCGGCGACCGGGATCTGGACTATGTCGTCGTGCAGCATATGGAGCCGGATCATTCGGCGACGCTGATGGATCTGCTCTGCCGCTATCCGGACACCAAGATTATCTGCACCAAGAAAACCAGCGAGATGATCTGCCAGTTTTTCGCAATGGATGTTTTGGATCGTTCGATCATTGTCAAGGAGAACGACACCTTCTCCACCGGCAAGCATGAGTTTCAGTTCATTATGGCGCCGATGGTGCACTGGCCGGAGGTCATGTTTACCTACGACAAGACCGACAAGGTGCTCTTCTCGGCGGATGCATTTGGAACCTTCAACGCCCTCAACGGCGCGCTGTTCGCCGACGAGCTGGATTTTTATAACACGCTGATGGGTGAGGCGCGCAGATATTATGCCAATATCATCGGCAAATACGGCCCGCAGGTACAGGCCGCGCTGAAGAAGGTCGCCGCGTTTGACGTCAAGACCATCTGCCCGCTGCATGGCCCCGTACACCGCAGGGACTTTGCAGCCTATATCGAAAAATATCAGCGCTGGAGCACCTATGAACCGGAGGAAACGGGGGTCATGCTCGCCTATGCCTCCATCTATGGCAACACGGAGAACGCGGCGGAAATCCTCGCCTGCCGTCTGCGCGAACTGGGGGTCAAGGTAGAGGTGTTCGACGTATCGGTGGTGCCGATGTCGGAGATTGTCGCTGCCTGTTTCCGCTACAGTCATCTGGTCTTCGCTGCGACGACATATAACGCGGGTATTTTCATCACGATGGAGGAGCTGATCCGCGACCTCGTGCTGCATAACATCCAGAATCGCACGCTGGCCTTCATCGAAAACGGCTCCTGGGCGCCGACAAGCGGAAAGCTCATGCGCGAGACCCTCTCTCCGCTCAAGGACATGACCGTGCTGGAGGGCACGGTGAGCCTCCGTTCCTCGCTCAAGGAGGAGCAGATGGAGGAGATCAACGCGCTGGCAAAGGCCATTGCGGATACGATGACCCTGCCGCAAAATGCGTTTGTGCCGGTGGGAGAGATCGACACCACGGCGCTGTTTTTAATCAGCTACGGTCTTTTTGCCCTCACCGCAAAGGACGGGGAGAAGGACAACGGCTGCATTATCAACACCGTGATTCAGGCGACGAGCACGCCGCTGCGTGTCACGTTTACGGTCAATAAGGGAAACCTCACGCACGATATGGTGCTGAAAACCGGCATCTTCAACCTCTCTATCTTGACCGAGAACTCCAAGTTCCCGCTCTATCAGCGCTTTGGTCTCGTCAGCGGCCGGGAAATGGATAAGTTTGAGAACTTTACCGCCTTCGAGCGCAGCGTCAACGGCATCACGTACCTCACCGAGGGGACGAACGCGCTGCTCAGCGGGAAGGTGATCAATACGCTGGACTGCGGAACGCACACGCTCTTCCTCGCCGATCTCACCGAGTCGAGAAAGCTCTCGAAGGAGCCGTCCGTCACCTATGACTATTACCGCGCGAACATCAAGCCCAAGCCTGATGCCGCGGCGCAGCAAAAGAAGGGCTGGCTCTGCACGGTCTGCGGTTATATTCATGAGAGCGAGACGCTGCCGCCGGACTTTATCTGCCCCGTGTGCAAGCACGGCGCGGAGGTGTTCGTCCCCCTCGCGTCCGTCACGGAGGAGAAGAAGCCGGGGCCGGAGAAGAAAGTCGAGCTGGAAAAGAAAGCCGAGCCGGAGAAGAAGACCGAACCGGAAAAGAAGAAGGGTTTTGTCTGCAGCATCTGCGGCTATGTTCATGAGAGCGACACACTGCCGCCGGACTTCATCTGTCCGATCTGTAAAAATCCTGCGGAGTTCTTTAAGCCAATTGAATAGCGGATTGGTTACGGGCGCGGCTTTTAGCCGCGCCTTAGTTCATCAACAAAGTCCCGGGATTGTGAAGGGCCGCGGCCCTTCACCCATTGGTTCCGGCTGCGGTGGCTTTGCCGCCGCGACGGATCGCCCGGGATCGGGCGGATTCTGCGCAGCTCTTTGCCGTTCGGAGTTCGGAGGATGAGAGGCAAAGAGCGGTTACCCCGTCAAAAAACTTGTTTTTTGACGGCTTTAGCCCATCGGCAGAGTCCTATGGACTCTGCCGATGGGCTGAGCCCCCGCGAGCGGAGGCCGGTAATCATACCGCGGAAGGAGCGAATTCCCACGGTACTCGAGGGTGCCAGGGTTGGGTTATACCGCGCTTGCGCCGTAGTTCGCGAGCACGCGAGCCGACGGGTCATTGACATTGCAGCCCTCCCAGGTACGATTGGGCATCCAGAAGTCCTTGACCATATGCGCCTGGCCGGGGTATTCGGCCTCAAATAGTTCGCGGTACAGCAGCGATTCCTTTGTGAAGGGTGTCGCAAAGGTATATTTCTTGCTGCGCTCGGCAAACTCCTCGTCAGTATAAAGCTTTTCGGCATATGCCTTGATCTGATCGACCATGGAATGCCCGACTGCATCGGAAAACGCGGCTTTCTCGCGATAAAGAATCTCATGCGGCAGGTAATCTCCCTCGAACGCGCGGCGCAGCAGATACTTGCCCTTGCCGAAGCGGTTCATCTTGAGGGAGGGATGGATCGACATGACGTACTTCACAAAATCCAGGTCTCCAAACGGCACGCGCGCCTCCAAAGAATTCGAGGAGATGCAGCGGTCTGCGCGGAGCACGTCGTACATATAGATCTCGTCGATGCGCTTTTTGGCTTCCTTTTGAAATTCCGCTTCGCTTGGCGCAAAATCCGTATATTTGTAGCCAAACAACTCGTCGGAGATTTCGCCCGTCAGCAGCACGCGCAGGTTCGTGTTTTCGTGGATGTACTTGCAGACAAGATACATGCCGACGCTCGCGCGGATGGTCGTGATGTCGTAGGTTTCCAAAATGCGCACGATGCTGCGCAGGCTCCCGATCACCTCCTGGGGGGTCATGATGACCTCGGTATGGTCGGTGCCAAGATAGTCCGCAACCTGCTTGGCGTATTTCAGGTCGATTGCGTCGCCGACCATGCCGATGGCGAAGGTACGGATCGGATGCGGCAGATATTTGTTCGCAACGGCGCAGACCAGCGAGCTGTCAAGACCGCCGCTGAGTAAAAAACCGAGCGGCACATCCGCGTCCAGACGCTTGACGATGCCCAGGGTAAGCTTCTCGCGGATATTGTTGCAGACCGCGTCCAGATCATCGCCGGAAAAGCTCTTTATATCCGTCAGGTTGGCGTAGGGGACAAATTCGCCGTCCTTCCAATAATGCCCCGGCGGGAAGGGATGAATCGTGTCGGTCAGTCCCGCGATGTTCTTCGCTTCGCTGGAAAACATGATTTTGCCGTCCTCGTCATAGCCGTAGAACAGTGGGCGGATGCCGATGGGGTCGCGCGCGGCGATGAGGGAGTCGCTCTTGTGATCATAGAGGATCAGCGCGAACTCCGCGTCCAGCATCGGGAACATATCCGTCCCGTAACGCTGATAGAGGGGTAAGAGCAGCTCGCAATCCGAGCCGCTCTTGAAGTTATATCCGGAGAATAATTCGTCACGCATCTTTCGAAAGCCGTATAGTTCGCCGTTGCAGACAACAGCATCCCCGTTTCGCTCAAATGGCTGCATGCCGCTCTTTTCCAGCCCCATGATCGTCAGGCGGTGGAACATCAAATATCCATCCCCAACGTTCAGCATACGCGACAGATCAGGCCCTCTTGCAATGGTTTTATAAAACCCGTCAACAAGCAAATCCAGGGGTATGCGCTTGCCGAGGTATCCCATAATCGAACACATGATCGTCGTTCTCCTGTTTCATATCGTTTATCTGACGTTGAAGAGCATATCGCCGTAACCGGGGTACGGCCAGTCGCTTGTCGGGGTCAGAATTTCGAGCGCGTCCACGCTCGCGCGCAGCTCGCTCATCTGCCCGAGCACCTTTTCCTTGCAAATTTCGGCCGCCTTATGCGCGTCCTCTTCGGCTCTCGCTTCGGCGAGCGCGTCCTCCAGCGAGCGGGTGCTCTCGTAGGCGGCCTTGGTCAGCGCGGCCGCCGTGACCAGCGTTTCAGTCTCATAGGTGCAGTCCGCGGCGCTGGTATAGGCACGTTTGACGGCGATGGTATCCGCGAGCTTCTTCTGGAAGGCGGCGGAGGCGGGCAGGATGTCCTTGCGGGACATATCAACCATGGTCATCGCTTCGATGCAGACGATCTTTTTGTAGTTTTCGAGCATGATCTCCAGACGGGCGCGAATTTCTGTTTCGCTGAGCACCCGATGGGAAGTCAAAAGATCGATATTCTTCTGCGCAACGAGGCAGGGCAGGCAGTCCGGGGTGGACTTGAGATTGAGCAATCCTCGCTTCTCGGCCTCCTTGACCCAGGCATCGTCATAGCCGTTGCCGTTGAAGATGATGCGCTTGTGCTCATGAACAACCTTGAGAATCAGGTCGTGGATGGCGAGCGGCAAATCGGCTGCGCCCTCCAGCGCGTCCGCGTAGATGCGGAGGGATTCTGCGACGGCGGTATTCAGCACGACGTTCGCGTCCGATACCGACTGGCTGGAGCCGAGCATACGCAGCTCAAATTTGTTCCCTGTGAACGCAAACGGCGAGGTGCGGTTGCGGTCGGTGGTATCCTTGGGGAAGTGGGGGATGACGTGTACGCCAATCTTCATCTGCGTTTTTTCCTTCGCGCCATAGGCGGAGCCGGAATCAATCGCATCCAGAATGGCGGAGAGTTCTTCGCCGAGGAAGATGGAGACGATGGCCGGCGGGGCCTCGTTCGCCCCGAGGCGGTGGTCATTTCCCGCGCTCGCCACCGAAACGCGAAGCAGGTCCTGATAGTCGTCCACCGCCTGAATCACCGCGCAGAGGAAGAGAAGGAACTGCGCGTTCTCATATGGCGTTTCGCCTGGCTCAAACAGGTTGACGCCGGTGTCTGTCGAAATGGACCAGTTGTTGTGTTTGCCGCTGCCGTTGACGCCCTCGAATGGCTTTTCGTGCAGCAGGCAGACGAGGCCGTGCTTTTTCGCCACGCGCTGCATGATCTCCATGGTCAGCTGGTTGTGGTCCGCGGCGATATTCGTTGTGGAAAAAATCGGGGCGAGCTCGTGCTGCGCCGGCGCAACCTCGTTATGCTCGGTCTTGGCCAGCACGCCGAGGTTCCAGAGTTCCTCGTTGAGCTCGTCCATAAAGGCCTGCACACGGGGTTTGATGGAGCCGAAATAGTGATCTTCGAGTTCCTGCCCCTTGGGAGCGCGGGCGCCGAAGAGGGTGCGGCCGGTGAACACAAGGTCGGGGCGCTTGTTAAAATCTTCCTTATTGATGAGGAAGTATTCCTGCTCGTTGCCAACCGTGGTGGCAATTCGCTTGACGTTTTCGTTGCCAAAGAGCCTGAGGATGCGCATCGACTGACGATCGATGGCCTGCATAGAGCGGAGCAGAGGGGTTTTTTTATCCAGCGCTTCTCCGCCGTAGGAGCAAAAGGCGGTCGGAATACAGAGAACCTTTTCCTTTATAAACGCATAGCTTGTAGGATCCCACGCGGTATAGCCGCGCGCTTCAAACGTTGCGCGGAGGCCGCCGGAGGGGAAGCTGGACGCATCCGGCTCGCCCTGTACGAGCTCCTTGCCGGAGAATTCCATGGTGACGCTGCCGCCGGGCATGGGGGAGATAAAGCTATCGTGCTTCTCCGCCGTGATTCCGGTGAGCGGCTGGAACCAATGCGTAAAGTGCGTTGCGCCCTTTTCAATCGCCCAGTCTTTCATGGCGTTGGCGACCACGTTCGCGACGGTGAGGTCCAGCCTCTTGCCTTCCCGAATCGCGGTCTGCATAGCCTGATAGGTGTCCTTGGGCAGGCGCGCCTTCATGACCGCGTCGTTAAACACCTTACTGCCGAATGTTTCCGTAACCGTACGCATGGCTCTTTCTCCTCCTAAACCCTTCTGTCATACCCTCTGTTTTGCTTACAAAAAGCGGCAACGACACCACGGTATCTCCGCGGCGCCTTTGCCGTTTGAAATAATATGCGGATAGTATACAACTTGAGAAAATACTTGTCAATCGAAAATTACGCAAGAATTCCTGCGAAAAAACGCAAATCCTCGCACCCAATTCTCCGAAGGGGGTATAAACATTTCCAATTCGCTTATTTTTGCAGTTTATAAGTATATATCATTCATGTTTTTTCTTGACAGAAAATCAGACTTTTTGTATACTCGCAGGAACAAAGGCGTTCGGATTGCGGGGGGCTCCCCGCGTTTGGGCGCTTTTTGTGAAAGCGGCGGGGGGCCCTCCGTGCGAATATCCGCCGCTTTTTGCATGAAAATGACAAAAAGTAGGCCGTCTTGCGAAATTTATGGTAGACTCCAGGGAGAAGGGTGCCGGTTGGCACCGGATAGCCGTCGATTGCGGCGGAGCGCCCGATTGATTCAAAGAGAGGATGTGCGCACCCATGACGTATACCGCACAGGAAATCGCCGACTACGCCGCGGCGGAGGACGTGAAGTTTATTCGTCTCGCGTTTTGCGATGTCTTTGGCATGCCGAAGAATATCTCCATCATGCCGGAGGAGCTGCCGCGCGCCTTTTCGGACGGCATCTCAATTGACGCCTCCGCCATCCGCGGATTTGGCGACGAGGCGCATTCAGACCTCTTGCTGTTTCCAAACCCTGAGACGCTGACCGCGCTGCCTTGGCGACCGAGCCATGGGCGCGTTGTGCGTTTGTTCGCGGATATTCGCCGGTCGGATGGATCGCTGTTCCCGCTCGATACGAGGAATATTCTTAAGCAGGCGATTGTTAAAGCCGCCGGCGAGGGGATTACCGTTAACTTCGGAACCGAGTTTGAGTTTTATCTCTTCCGGCTGGATGCGGACGGAAACGCGACGAAGATCCCCTATGACAACGCGAAATATATGGATATCGCTCCGCTGGACCGGGGCGAAAACGTGCGCCGTGAGATCTGCCTGACCCTCTGCGAGATGGGCATCCGCCCCGAAAGCTCGCATCATGAAGACGGGCCCGGACAGAATGAGATCGATTTTCGCTATGGGGATGCGATGACCGCCGCGGATAACGCAATCACCTTCCCCTCCGTGGTGCGCTCGGTTGCCATGCGAAACGGACTCTGGGCGGACTTTTCGCCCAAACCGCTGCCCAACGAGAGCGGCAACGGCATGCACATCAACCTGTCCCTGGCGCAGCCGCATACCGAGACGGTGCGCAACGCGTTTATGGCGGGTTTGCTGGAGCACGTCTGCGAGATTACCGCGTTCCTCAACCCGGTCGACGCGAGCTATGCTCGCCTCGGCGAGTTTAAGGCGCCGCGCTATGTCACGTGGTCCCCGGAGAACCGCTCCCAGCTTATCCGCATTCCCGCCGCAAAGGGCGAATATGAGCGAATTGAGCTGCGCTCGCCCGACCCCGCGGGGAATCCGTACCTTTCGTTTGCGCTTATCCTCGCAGCCGGACTGGATGGGATTAAACGCGGGCTGGTTGCGCCGCCGCCGACCAACGTGAATCTGTTCACGGCGGATGCGTCCATCACGGAGAAACTCGGCCAGCTGCCGCGCGCGCGCGCGGAGGCAGCCCGGCTCGCCAGAAACAGCGCGTTTGTCCGCTCCGTCCTGCCGGAGGGAGTGATCGACGCGTTCACGGGCGCGGCGGAGTAACGCCGGATCCCGTTTCGCGCCTGGGCGCTGAATGCCGGTTTGAGACACCTCCAGGGAGGGCAGCGTTTGTCATACACCGAAGCAAAGCAGAATAGCGTATTGATCGTTTCAGGATCGGAACGCTCCCGCGAAACCATTGCGGAGGTGTTTTCTTCCTCGCGCTATTCGCCGGTGACCACGCGCGGTTCTGCCGCCGAGGCACGGCGGCTGATCCTCGACGCGCCATATTCGCTGGTGTTTATCAATACGCCGCTGCCGGATGAACCGGGGATACAGCTCGCGCTCGATCTGTCAAACAGCAGAAACTGCTGCGTTGCGCTGATTGTGCCCGGGGACAGCTATGACCAGACCAACGAACAGGTGGAGGACGCGGGGATTTTGACTCTGGGGCGGCCCTGCACCGCGCAGCAACTGCGGCAGGCGGCGGCAATGATGGGCGCCACGCGTACCAAGCTCGCGGATATGGAGAAGAGAACCGCGACGCTGGAGGAAAAGATGGACGAGGTTCGCCTCGTGAACCGCGCAAAGTGGATGCTGATCGAACGGCGCGGCATGGACGAGGCCACCGCGCACCGTTATATTGAAAAACTGGCGATGGACGCACGGCAGACCCGCCGCCTCGTCGCGCAGACGCTGATCCGCTCGCTGGATAACGACTAGATCCTGTTGCTTCGGGAAACGGACGGGGTTTGCTGCGGAGCGCAGCAAAACAAACGCCGCGCCGGGCCGCGTGATCCTCTAAAATGGTTCCGCGAAAAAGAATACAGCGATGAATTTGAAGCTGGGGTTCGTTTAGAACGCCCGGCTTTTTTAGGTCGGCTACTCCAGTATCTTGCCAATGGAGCGCAGCAGCAATACCGCGATTTTCCCCGGCGACTCTCTCTCGTCCCGGTTGATCCAGGTTTTGATGATGGCGAAGCCGCCTGTCACGATGAACTGATACATATAATCAATCTCGTCGTTCCGATATCCGCCGACGAGCTGTTCTCCAAGCAACCGCTGAATATTCGGCAGTTTCAGCAGGCGCTCCGCGAATCGGGAATCGATGGTGTTGTTGATCAGGAGCCTGCATAGCGCGAGGTTCTCGTCCATATAGTTTATAATCTGCGTCAACTGCCTCACATCGTCCATCACCCGCGCATCGTTGCCGCTCAGACAGGCCTCGATTTGGGTCAGAACGGTATCCTCAATGTCGCTGAGCAGGTCGTAGGGGCTGCCATAATGCTGGTAGAATGTGGTGCGGTTGATCTGCGCCCGATCGCAGATCTCGCGTACCGATATCGAGTGGATGCTCTTTTCCGCCAATAATGCGATCAGACTTTCCCGCAGCAAGTGCTTCGTCAGCCGAACGCGTTGATTTTCCTTCATTCCGTTCCCACCAAATTTCAATTCTTTGATTCAAAGCCTACAGACAGAGCGATTTTGTCCGTTTCACATCACTCTAAACCCAACAATTGGTTGTGATACACACAGGTTGTATTATAATGACGTTATATGAAAAAATCAATCCGAGTGGAGATCTCCTATGCATTTGAACGATAAAGTCGCCGTTGTGACGGGCGCGGGGAACGGCGTTGGGCGGGAGCTTGCGTTACAGCTGCTGGCGCGCGGCGCAAAGGTCGCCTGCGTGGATGTCAATCCGGCCGCGCTGGATGAGACGCTGCGTCTGGCTGCCGCCCGCGAAGACCGCATCGGCGGTTTTGTAGCGGATATTACGGATCGGGCGGCGGTCGAGGGGCTGCCGGAAAAAATCCTGGCACAATTTGGTGCGGTGGATGTGCTGGTCAATAACGCGGGCAGGATCCACCCGTTTTTGCATGTGGAGGAGATCGACTTTGAAACAGCCGAGCGGGTGATGCGCGTGAACTATCATGGCGCGCTGAATATGACGAAGGCGTTCCTGCCCTACCTCCGGATGCAGCCGGGCGCGTATCTTGTGAATCTCTCGAGCGCAGGAGCGCTGTCTCCGATGCCGGGAGAGACGGTCTACGGCGCCTCAAAGGCGGCGGTTCACTTACTGACGGAGGGGCTGCGATACGAGCTGCGGAAATCCGGCGTCCGGGTGATGGCTGTTTTTCCGGGTGGGATCAATACGGATATCATGCAAAATTCCGGCGTGGCGATCGCGTCTTCGATCCATAATTTGCGCAATCGGCTGGCGTTTCTGCTGCTCACGCCGCAAAAAGCAGCGAAAAAAATCATTATCGGAATGGAAAGAAATCACACCCGGCTGGTGCTTGGCGTCGATGCGCTTGTGATGGATCTGTTTTGCCGCGTGAGCCCGCGCCTGGCGCCTCGGCTGTTTTACCGGTTAATCGATACGGTTCTATCGCCGCACGTCCGGGCCGACAGGGCAATGCCGGAAAAATAGGGCTTAGTTGGACGCGCGGATTTGGCGGTATCGATCCGCTTTGCACACATCGGGGGCGCCGGGGCGGCGCTCTTTTTTTTGCCTGCATGGCGGTAGTCCTTGCCGGATTCGGCGTGGCGTGTATAATATACAAATACAAGCAGGGTTGACCGATGTCTTACGTTACCGCCCCGGAACCGACGTCTTTCCCGGAGGGACGTCCGATGAAAGAAGAGGAACCATCATGAATCTCGGTTTTTCATTTAACTGGCTGCAATCTCTCTCTATGCTGGGGCGCGTGGTGCTCGCGGCGGTGCTGGCCGGGGCGATCGGCTATGAGCGTGAGCATGTTCAGCGAAATGCGGGCATGCGCACGCATATTTTGGTCGCCATCGGCGCGGCGCTGGTCATGTGCAGCGGCGAGTTCCTCGCCTCGCAATATCCCAATTCAAACATCGATCCCGCGCGCATCGGCGCGCAGGTGGTCAGTGGAATCGGCTTTCTTTGCGCGGGCACCATCATCAAGGAGGGGATCTCTGTGCGCGGGCTGACCACCGCAAGCAGCCTCTGGTGCGTCTCCTGCGTCGGCATTGCGGCGGGCTGCGGAAACGCCACGCTTGCGGTTGCGACGACGGTGCTGATTCTCATCGTGCTGCGCGTGCTGCGCACCATGGCGCATAACCGCCGCAAAAAGGCAAACCGTCTTGTGCTGCAGATCGTGCTTTCCATGGAGGGGCAGAGCATCGTGAAACTGCAGGAGGATCTGGAGCGTATGGGCTGCATCATCGACGAGTTCAGCTTTGCGATTGACACCAGCAACCTCAAGCGACATGTCTATGCGCATTTGACCCTGCCGGAGCGGGATAACCTCGCCGCGCTGATGGAGGGGCTCTCCAGAATCGACGGCGTGATGTCGGTGGAGTCGGTATACGAATAAAAATCGTTTGCAGTGATGCCAAAGGGGAGTGCCCGCAAAAGTTTCTACTCGCAAAAAACAAGCTCCCCGTGCTTTCTGGCACGAGGAGCTCAGAGAATCAACAAACCCAGTAGGGGGTTTGGGGGATTTCGAAAATCCCCCCATGTTCCTTCAAATTTGGCGATTCATTCGCCGAATTTGTGAAAAAATGGCGCGATTCGCGTCATTTTAACCCAAAGTAAAACCCATCGGCAGAGTCCGCAGGGCTTTGTCGATGGGCTGAGCTCCCCGTGCTTTCCGGGCACGAGGAGCTTTTGTACGATTGGTTCGTTCCTAACCCTCCAGCATCTGGAGGATAAACGCCTTGTTGCGCGCGCCGACGGCCTTATCCACGACGTCGCCGTTTTCAAACACCATCAGTGTAGGGATGCTCATCACGCCGTATTGGCTGGCGAGCTGGGGTTGTTCGTCGATGTTGATCTTGCAGACCTTTACCGCGTCGCTCTCGTTCGCGATTTCATCCACGATGGGGGACACCATGCGGCAAGGCCCGCACCACGGCGCCCAGAAATCGACGAGGACTTTTCTGTCGCTTTCGAGTACTTCGCTCGTGAAATTCGCGTTATTAATCTCTACAATGGCCATTTGGGTCACTCCTTTTAGTCGTCTGAGGAATGGGAAATCACGATTGCTATCCTCATTATAAAGGATGCAATTCAATCTTGAAAAGCCTTGCGGCAAAATGTTCCAGAAATGCAACAATTCAATTTGGGGCGCGTTGCGTTTTTCTGCGCTGCGCGGTAGAGTGGATCACACAAGGGTAACATTGCGCGGCAAAGGAGGGGGGGAGCGATATGCGAATGCTGACGAAGACCATTGCCGAAGCGGACGACAATCGCACGGTGCTGAGCCTGCTGCGCCGGGAGTTCGCCTGTTCGGACGCGCACATTTCGCGCCTGAAGCGCCGGGAGCAGGGTATTCTGCTCAACGGCGCGCGCTGTTATGTCACCGCGCGAGTGCGGGCGGGGGACGAGCTCGCTGTCCAGATCGGCGACCAGCCGGACGGCCATATTGTGCCGATGGCGTATCCGCTCGACATTCGATATGAGGACGAGGATCTGCTTATCCTCGACAAACCCGCGGGAATCGCCGTGCATCAGTCCACGCGTGACCCGGGGGAGCTTACGCTCGAAAACGCGGTGTGCCACCATCTCGGCGGGCGCATCAGCCCGCACCCCGTGAGCCGGCTGGATCGCGGCACATCGGGGCTCATCGCCTTTGCCAAGAGCGGATATCTGCACGAGCGGCTCCGGCGGCAGATGCACACGGAGGGATATCGGAGGACCTACCTCGCCGTTGCGGTAGGGCGCGTCGAACCGCCCCGCGGCAGCATCGCCCTCCCCATCGGCATGGCGGAGGGCTCCACCTATCAGCGCGCGGTCAGAGACGACGGCCAGCCCGCGCGGACGGAATATGAAACCCTCGCGCAGAACGATTGCTTTACGTTGCTCCGGCTTGTGCCGCAGACCGGGCGGACGCACCAACTGCGGCTGCATATGGCGGCGTTGGGCTATCCGCTTGCGGGGGATTGGCTCTATGGCGCGGAGGATCGCGCACGGATTGCCCGACCCGCGCTGCACTCCAGCGAGCTGACGCTGACGCACCCCATCACAGGAGAGAAAATCCATCTCATCTCCGGTTTGCCGGAGGATATGCGGCGGCTGATCGACCTGCCCAAAACAGCAGAGAGGGAGACGAATGAAGAGTAAAACCGTCATACAGAACGGCAGGAAAATCGCGATTGTCGAACGTGAAGGGATATTGATATACGATGTGCAGAGCGCACTGGATGTACTGGCGGCCATTCGCTATGAGACGGATGCGGATCGGATCATCCTGCCCAAATCCGCGCTGGATGAACGTTTTTTCATCCTCAGCAGCGGTCTGGCGGGCGATATTCTGCAGAAATTTGTAAATTATCAGATGAAACTCGCCATTATCGGGGACTTTTCCGGCTATACGAGCAAACCCCTCCGGGACTTTATCTATGAGAGCAATCACGGAACGCATGTGTTCTTTGCCGGGAGCGAGGCGGAGGCGATCGAGAAGCTTTCGCGCGCATAATCAAAAAAAGCTGTGTTAACAGACACAGCTCAGCCCATCGACAAAGTCCTGCGGACTCTGCCGATGGGTTTTACTTTGGGTTAAAATGACGCGAATCGCGCCATTTTTTCACAAATTCGGCGAATGAATCGCCAAATTTGAAGGAACATGGGGGATTTTCGAAATCCC
>JAYFQU010000045.1:0-25060 GCA_034926785.1 Christensenella sp. | reverse complement strand
GCCGAGGCGCAGCCCCTTCTCGTTTGCCAGGGCGACCAGTTCCCTGCCTTCGTCGAGCTCCACGGCGATCATCTTTTCCGAAAAGACATGCTTCCCCGCGAGCAGCGCGCGTTTATTGATTGGATAATGCGCCGCGGGCGTCGTGAGGTTGATCACCAGCTCGATGCTCGCATCCGCCAGTATCTCCTCCAGCGACATCGCGCGAAGCGCGTATTTCTCCGCGCTCTGGCGCATCCGCACCTCGTCCAGATCGCTGCACGCAACCAGCTCAACAATCGAAAACTTGCCGTTCGTAAACGACTCCATATAGATATTGCTGATCGACCCGCAGCCGATGATTGCCGTCTTTACCCGTTCCATTTGTTGCTCCGTTTCGGTTGATTGTTATAGCGCAAGGATGATCTCCCGCAGCTTTTTGCCAACCTGTTCAATCTCTTCGTCGGTGGAGTTGATATTGATGCCATATCCCGCGCCGAGTCCCTTATCTACCACGCCGACGCTGATATTGACCGCGCGCCCGGTGTTAAAGTCCGTCTGGGGCAGCATGTGTTTGTGATACTCCCGCTCAACCGGGTATTTGGGGCAGTGATAGGGGCAGTTTGCCGCGGCGCCCGTCACCTTGCCCAGCACCTGCTCCATGTTGTTGTAAACATGCCATCCGGAGTAAGCAATGGGCTTCCCGCCAATCTTTTCGCAGAAGCGCTCCGCGATTTCCGGCGTATCAAACAGCAGCGTCAGGAG
Organism: Christensenella sp.; assembly: GCA_034926785.1. Lineage (GTDB taxonomy): Bacteria > Bacillota > Clostridia > Christensenellales > CAG-138 > UBA7703. The sequence continues at coordinate 24,319 of JAYFQU010000045.1, read as the reverse complement.
GGTTGCGCATTCCCCCGCCTCGTCGTTGAGCCTGCGGAAACTCACCAGTGGCAACCCCGCCAGATGGCGCTTGAGCTTTGCCTTCTTGTCGTGCAGCGTCGCCAGAATGTTGTCTAGCTTTCTTAACTGCGCGAGGGAGACCGCGCCCGTGAGCTCGTTCATACGCATATTCATGCCGATGATGGAGCGGTTCCCGACCTCGACTCCCATACGGCTGGGCTTGTGTCCCTGATCGTGGAAGCCGAACGCGCGCTCATGCAGCAGATCGTCATTCGTCACAACCGCGCCGCCGTCTCCGGCGGTGATGGTTTTAAACACGTTGAGCGAATAGGCAGCGATATCGCCAAAGTTGCCGACACGCTTGCCCTTATAGCTCGCGCCAAACGCCTGGCAGCAATCCTCGATGACATAGAGATTATGCTTTTTCGCAATCGCCAGAATCGGGTCCATATCGCAAGGATTGCCGAGCATGTGCACCGGCATGATTGCCCGCGTACGCGGGGTAATCAGTTCCTCAATGCGCGTTGGGTCGATGGTGAGCGAGTCGTCCACCTCTGCCAGCACAGGGATAGCGTTGGAGAGGATGATGGACGAAATCGACGCAATAAAGGTATATCCCGGAACGATGACCTCGTCCCCCGCGCCAATGCCTAGCGCCGCGAGGCAGCAAAGCAGAGCGCCCGTGCCGCTGGAGGTCGCCGTTGCGTGCTTGCTGCCGAGCTTCTCGGCCAGCTCTTTTTCAAAGGATGCAACCTTGTGCTGAAAACCGTCTACGCCCTCTGTTCCATAGCGGAATAGATAGCCGCTCTCGATGACATCCATGAGTTCTTTTCGTTCTTCCGCTCCAAATACGTAGGAGCCTGGTCCGCCTGCCATTGTTCTTTCCTCCTGAAGTGTTATTTAAAGGTAATGTTCAAAATCCGTTTTTTTACGGTAATACGCGCTCCGTGAGCATCCCGCGGAAGGCATCCAGCGCGCGCACGAACCCTTCCGCATACTTCACGCCGGCCTGCATGCCGCGGTATTCGGACGTGATCCGAATGGTATCGAAAAATCGATCCAGATCGCCGTTGAGCGAGGCATAGTTGTCCGCCATCCACTGCCGCTGGCTATCCATGCAGTTGAGCATTTGCATCTTGGTCTCATAGTAATCTGAAATATCGACATAATCCGTCGGAACAAAACGTATGCCGCACACCGGTTCAAAATAGAAGATCGCGGGAATCTTGTCGTAAGGCTTCGCCTCCGTCTTGAGATGCGCAATGGGAATCATGACGGCAATGTCGTTGACGATCTTGCTGGTGAGCTCGTGATCCGGATTATAATCTGAGGGATAATGGGTCAGGATCACGTCCGCCTTGCAGTGGCGAACGAGGTTGATAAACGCGAGCCGCACGCTGCGATCCTCATAAAACATCTCGTCGTCATAGTCCAGACAGATATATTCCGCCCCGATGATCGCCGCACTCTTGGCCGCCTCCGCCTTGCGGATACGCGCAATCTCCTCCATGGTGTGGTGCGCGGAGCCGATGTTTCCGTTCGTCGCAGTGGCGAGAAAAACCTTGTGCCCCTGGGCCGCATATTTGGCCAGAGTGCCCGCGCACATAACCTCGATATCGTCCGGATGTGCGCCAATTGCTAAAATATTCATACGCTCCTCCTTGTTTATACCTTCTGGCTGCGATTTTCCATATATTTATCCGCAACGATGATGATGAGCAGGATCAAGCCTTTCACCATCTCCTGCATATTCGCCTGCAGGCTGAACATGCTCATCGCGTTATAGATGATATTCATGAGGATCACGCCCCACAGGGTCTTGATCGCGCCGCCCTTGCCGCCGGAAAACGCGGTTCCGCCAACAATGACCATCGGGATGATGTTGAGAGGGCCATCCAGCGCGAGGTTCCCGGAGGCGCTGAACATGCGCGTCATCATCACAATCCCGCCGAGCGCGGCGAGGAACCCCTGTACGATAAAGACGCTCCAAAGGTGCCCCTTCACATGGAGGCCGAGGTTGTCCGCAACGTTGATGTTGCCGCCGATGATATAGAGGTTTCTGCCATACTGTGTCTGCGTCAGCACATAATGCGCGGCCAGCGCAACCAGCAGGAAGAGGAAGAAGGTGATCGGCACCGGCCCGATCATTACTTCGCTGATGGCAAGCAGCGTCGGATGCATGTTGGAAACCGGCGTCGAGCTGGTAATCGTCAGCGCAATCCCTTTGTAAGCCAGCTGCATCGTCATGGAGACGATGAACGGCGGCAGGCGGAAGGTTGCGACGAAAAATCCGGTGATCGCCCCGCACACGCAGCCGAGAACGAGCGCCAGCAACATCGCCGGCACAAACCCGATGGCCGGCAGCGTCATCATAAACACGCATGCCGTCAGGGCCATCACCGAGCCCATCGAGATATCCAGCTGACCGCAGAGCAGGACAAAGGTAAACCCGATTGCCACGATGCCGTAAGCGGAAATGCTCTCAAACAGCCCCGTCATGTTGACCGGCTTAAAGAAGTATTCGTTGGTCAGGCTCATGATCACGAAGATGGCGAGCGCGAGCAGGGGAATTCTGGAATCCGAAAGGATCTTTTTTGCTTTTATCACGCTTCTCACCTCCGGTTCAGCTTGTCGAGGCAGATGGCCAGCAGCAGGACAGCGCCCTTCACGATATACTGCACAACCGAATCTACGCCGGTCAGATTAAGAATGTTGGTAATCAGACCGTAGATCATGACGCCGATCAGCACCTGCACCATGCCGCCCTTGCCGCCAACCAGCGAGTTGCCGCCGACGATAGAGGCGATTGCCGCGTCAAAGTCCGCCCCATTGCCTGAATAGGGCGAGGCAGCCGTGGTGCGCGAGGTCATGATGATGGCTGCGATTGCCGCCATCAGTCCCGCGACGGTGAAACCTACAAGCTTCATTGCGTTGACATCGATGCCAACCAGAAACGCCGACTTTTTGTTGGCCCCGCTCAAGACAAGCCGCCGGCCGAACTGCGTTTTTTTGATGATTACCTGCATGATGACCATCAGCACGATCCAGATGATCGCCGCAATCGGGAAGGTTGCGACATTGCCCTGGCCAATCGCCTTATACCACCCGGCGTTTACGCCGTAGATATCCAGTCCGCTGCAATAGGTCAGCGCAATTGCGGTTCCGACCATGCCCGTTGCCAGTGTGATAAGGAACGCCTCGCCGCTGCCGCCGCGGGTCACCATCATCAGCACGCCGTTGAGCGCGCCCATTGCGAGCCCCGCCCCGATTGCAACCGCCATGCCCAGCGCCGCTGATCCGGAGGATTTTTCGATGCCCACGCAGAGCACCGCGCACATGGAGAGCGTTGCGCCGATGGAGAGATCGAACCCGCCAACCAACAGCGTAACGGTAAAGCCGATTGCCATCACACCGTTGACCGAGATGCGGCGCATCAGATTCATCAGGTTTGTCCAGGAAAAGAAGCTTTCACTCAAGAGCGCGCCTGCAATAATCAATGCGATGAGCAGCAGCAGGTTTGTGTTGTCTCGCGTCCAGCCTCCGATTTTGCTCCATTTGGATTCATTTACATCACTCATTTGCTCACCATCTCTCAGAATGCATAGTTCATAATATCGACCGCGCTGATCCGCTCGCCCGTGAGTTCGGCAACGATCGCGTCGTTCTTCATCACGAGGACACGGTCGCTCATGCCGAGAATTTCGGGCAGTTCCGAGCTGATCATGATGACGGCCTTCCCTTGCGAGACCAAATCGTTGATGATCTCATAGATTTCATACTTTGCGCCAACATCGATGCCGCGCGTCGGCTCGTCCATGATGATGATGTCAGAATCCGTGTTAAACCACTTCGCGATGACCACCTTCTGCTGGTTGCCGCCGGAAAGGTTTAAAACCTTTTGCGCTCTGGAGGGGGTCTTGATCTTGATCGCCTGTATGTATTGATCGGCAATCCTGTTCTCCAGCCCGTTTTTCAGGAAAAAGCGAGGCGCGATTTTTCGAAGGTTCGCCATCACGATGTTGCTCTTAACCGAGAAGTCGATCGTTAACCCTTCCTCTTTTCGATCCTCGGTTAAAAACGCGATGCCCGCTTCCTTCGCCGCGCGCGGGGAGCTGGCCCTGAGCTTTTTGCCGTTTACATAGACGCTCCCACCGGAGATATAGTCCACGCCGTAGAGCGCGCGCATCGCCTCCGTCCGCCCCGCGCCAACGAGGCCGGCAATGCCGAGCACCTCTCCGCGGTGCAGATTGAAGCTGATCTTCGCCTTTCCGCCCTTGCGCATCAGGTCTTCCACGCGGAGCACTTCCTCCGCGATGTGATGCTCCCGCGGCGGAAACGTCTGGCTGATTTCGCGGCCAACCATCATCTCCACCAGTCGATCCTTTGTGATCTCCTTCATGGGTGAGGTGCCGATGATCTGCCCGTCGCGCATGACGGTGACCGAGTCGCAGATAGAAAAGATCTCTTCCAAACGATGGGAAATGTATATGACAGCGATCCCCTTCTGTTTTAAGTCCTGAATGATCGCAAATAGTTTTTCCAGCTCATTTTGCGTCAGCGACGCGGAGGGTTCATCCATCAGGATTAACTGAGCGTTATAGCTCAGCGCTTTGGCAATCTCAACCATCTGCTTTCCGGCGACGGAGAGGCTGCCGACCTCTGTTTTCGGGTCGATGTCAAACCCGATTCGATCCAAATATTCCTTTGCCTTTTTGCGAATCTCCCGCCAGCGAATCGGATGGTTTTTTTCGCGGAGGCGGCCTGCGAAGATATTCTCCGCAATGGAGAGACCGTTGACCAGATTGAGTTCCTGAAATATGATGCTGATCCCAAGCTCGGCGGCGCGCGTCGGATCCGTAATATGAACCTCGCAGCCGTCGATGAACAGGGAACCGCAGTCCGGTTTATAGTTGCCGTTCAACACCTTCATCAGGGTGGATTTACCTGCACCGTTTTCCCCAACCAGGGCGCGCACCTCGCCATGCTCCACCGACATGCTGACGCGGTCCAGCGCCTTTACGCCCGGAAACGCCTTGCTGATCTCCCGTACTTCTAAAAATGTGGTGCTCAAAGTACCCCTTCCTTTCATTTAGGCGGAGCGAAAATCGCCCCGCCTAAACATGCATTCTCGATCTAGGCTTACCTTTTACTTAATCGTGCGGCGCGGTTTCCACATTTTCCTTGGTGACGAGGAGCATGCCCAGCGTCTGGACGCGATCCACGGTTTCGCCGTCGGAGACCTTCTTGATCAGGTCCATGGCGTCGCGTGCAAAGAAGCCTGCCGGATAGGAGATGGTGAACATAAACTTGCCTTCCTGAATGGCGGGAATGGAGCTCTCATAGAAGCCCTGGGAAGCGACCAGAATGGAATCGGTCTTGCCCGCGGCTTCGATCGCGGCGTACACGCCCCAAGCCATGCCGTCATCCTGCACAATGAACGCCTTGATATCCGGGTTCGCCGTGATGATGTCTTCGGCGGCAGCCATTGCCTTCTGGCGATCCCAGTCGCAATATACGGTCTGCACAACCTCGATGTTCGGGTACTTGCCGAACACTTCCATCATACCTTCGGTTCTCTTCTGCGCGTTGTCGGCGCCCGTCAGTCCGGCAATGATCGCGACCTTGCCGCTGTCTCCCGCCGCCTTCACGTATTCTTCCGCTTCCAGAACGCCGGAGGCTTTCTGGCCAAAGAGCACCTGATAGATCATGTCGTTGATGCCAAGGGCGGGATCCATATCATAGTGCGACACGACGATCAGCCCGGCTTCCGCGGCTTTCTTCATCGCGGGGGCAAGCGCGGCGTTATCCGCGGGCTGGATGGTGATTGCGTTGAAGCCCTGCGCCACGCAGGAATTCACGAGGTTGATCTGCTGGTTAACGTCCTGACCCGCGTCAAAGACTTCGCTCGTCCAGCCGAATTCTTTGCACTTATTTTCGATCTCGGCATAATACAGGTGGTTCCACTCATTGTACTCGGCAACAACGATGCCAACCTTCAGCGGCTTGCTCGCCGGCGCTTCGGTTGCCTCGGTCGCTGCTGCTTCCGCTGCGGTTGCTTCGGGCGCAGCCGCGGGCTCTTCCACCGCCGCCGGTGCTTTCGCCGTGCAGGCAAAGCAGCTCAGCGCCATGACCAGGCACAGGACCATTACGAAGACCTTTTTCATCGTTTCTTTCTCTCCTTATTTTTTATCAATTCCGGCTTCTGCCGGAAAACAAAAATCCAGTTAAAGAAAACAAATCCGACATTTTAGAAAAAGCAGTGTTCCATTGCGTCAGCCTGTCAAAAAAGTCCCGGGATTGTGAAGGGCCGCGGCCCTTAGCCCATCGGTTCCGGCTGCGGCGGCTTTGCCGCCGCGACGGATCGCCCGGGATCGGGCGGTTTCTTCGCAGCTCTTTCCGTTCGGAGTTCGGAGGATGAGAGGCAAAGAGCGGTTGCCCCGTCAAAAAACTCGTTTTTTGACGGTCTCAGGCAATGTTCCATTGCGTAGAAGTCTATCGTGAACCAGTATGAAATCATTGTTGGAAGGTTTGATGATTGTTATGCGCTCATGTTGAGAAATACGCCGTGTGATCCGGTTCGAAATCTGATTGCCCTGTGAATGGTGCGTGGGATGGTCGCCTGCATTTACTAATTATTTTTAGTATTATCAGTTGCTTTTAGTTTAACTGCATGATATAATCTTGTCAAGCTCTTTTTTAGTAATGTAAAGTGCGTAGAATTCCCCTTTTTAAAACTTTCGTTGAAACAACTAACAATTTTTAGTAAACTGGGAATAGGATTTTGAGGTGATTGGTTTGGAGAAAGTAACGACCATTGATATCGCGCGCATGGCCGGGGTGTCCCCCTCGGCCGTATCTATTGCGCTCAACGGAAAGGCCGGCATCAGCGAAAAAACGCGCGCGCGAATCCTAGGCGTCGTGAAGCAAACAGGCTACCTGCACGGCGCGCCCGGGCGGCTGAATTCCTCCAGCGCGAATATCGCGCTTTTATTTCGCAACGAGTGCCCTCTGCAGGATCGGCTGTTTTATACCGAGCTGAACACCAGCGTGATGGAAGCCTGCGAAAACCTTTCCTATAATCTGCTGATCACGTCTACATTTTATAAGGACAACCGGTTAACGTTTTCGGATGTGCTGCGTTCGGATATGCTGGACGGCATCCTTTCCTATGGCGATATCGACCGCGCCGTGTTTGCGGAGCTTAAAACGCTGAACATCCCCATCATCCTGCTGGATAGCTCCCGCCGCTCCGGCGAGCCCTGTCTCTCCGTGCAGGTGGACTACGAGCACGCGGCCTATTCCGCAACACGGCATCTGCTTGATTTAGGCCATCAGGATATCGCCTTTATCGGCAACAACAAACAGCACGACTTTAATCTGCTGGTGTTTGAAGGCTTCCGCCGCGCCACCTCGGAGGCAAACATCTCGCTTGGCACCAACCGTATCCAGCTCAACGTTTATGATGAGGAATCGCTTGGTTCCTGCATCGACGAGGCGCTCTCCGGGCCGCAGCTGCCGACGGCGCTCTTTTGCGCGACGGACTTTTACGCCATGCGCGCGCTTCGAAAGCTCTACCACAAGGGAATCCGTGTACCGGAGGACATCTCCGTGATCGGCATTGACGATGTGCTCTCGTCAAAATATCTCATCCCCGCGCTGACGACCATGGCGGTGGATCGTCAGGAAATGGGACGGCTGGGCATCGAGCTATTGCAAAAGGCGATCAATAAGGAACCGTGCCAGTCCGTCGTTTTGCCACGATGCAAGCTCGTCGTGCGCGAGAGCACCGCCGCCCCACGCCGTAAATAGGCGCCCGGGTTTCAAGGTTTTTTTGCGGTCGCAAAAAAACGGCCATCCAAACGATGACCGTTCAGAGCATCAACAAACCCAGCAGGGGGGTTGGGGGATTTCGCAAATCCCCCATGTTCCTTCAAATTTGGCGATTCATTCGCCGAATTTGTGAAAAAATGGCGCGATTCGTGTCATTTTAACCCAAAATAAAACCCGTCGGCAGAGTCCGCAGGACTTTGCCGATGGACTGAACGGCCATCCAAACGATGGCCGTTTCTGCTTGTTTCTTAAATCAACTTGGGGTTATAGAGAAGGCCAGCCGATGCTCTCACTCGGCCTTGGCTGTATCTCCATCCGGCAAGTCCCCCGATCGGGCTTCCCTGCATTTGCGAACAAACATGTTTGCAATCTTGGGATCAAACTGTGTTCCGGCATTTTTTTCAATCTCCGCAATCGCCTCCTCATGGGACATTGCGCTTCGATACGGTCGGTCCTGCGTCATCGCGTCGTATGCGTCAACCACCGCGACAATGCGCGAAAGCAGCGGGATCGCCTCCCCGCTGAGCCCCTGCGGATATCCCGTTCCGTCCCATCGTTCCTGATGGCAGAGGATTCCTTCCGCCACTGTAAGAAGCTCCGGAGAGGACATCGCAATGCGGTATCCAATCTCGGGATGCCGTTTCATCTGCGCCCACTCTTCCTCCGTCAGCTTGCCCGGTTTGGTTAATATCCGGTCGCTGATGGCAACCTTGCCAATGTCGTGCAGTGTCGCAAGCAGTTCCAGCCGATCTCTATCCGCCTGTTCCAGCCCCAGCGCGTCCGCAACCATCATGGCTAAGACGACCAGCCGCTCAGCATGCTCCTCCGTTTCATGGCTCTTTTCATACATCGTCGCTTTGATGGAGGTTAAAATTGCACTGTGGGAATTGTGGTGCTCCAGCAGCTTTCGCTGATACATAAACACCTCCGCATCCTTAACAACAGCCGAAATATCTTCCCCCACTTGCTTTTTTGTGCCCAACCCCAGCGATACGCTGTGCTGAAACCTGGCATTCCCCGCCGTCGCGTCAAACTCACGCAGCGACTGCTGGATCTGATTTACAATGCCGTTCGCCGCTGCCGCATCCGTATTTGGCAGCAAAACCCCAAATTCATCCCCGCCGATGCGCGCAAGAACATCGTTCTCGCGGCAAGCGTTTTGCAGCACGGCAGATATATCCCGAATCAGGCGATCGCCTTCCATATGGCCATAGGCGTCGTTCACCAGCTTGACGCCGTTGATATCGCCCATCAACACGGACAGCGGCAAATACGGTTCCAGATCCAGGCGCTCGATCGCCTTTTCAAAATATCTGCGATTATAAAGCCCTGTTAAATAATCCCGATTACTCAGATAGACAAGCTCCGCCTCCGCATGCTTTTTTTGTGTGATATCGGTGGAAAATCCGAAATACTGATCCTTGGCGATTCGAACGCCGCTCACAGACCACCAGCGCGCGGTTCCATCGGCATGGCGAAATTGCAGTTCAATGTTCAAAACACCGGTCCGCTGCAATTGCAAAAAACTCTCCGCCGCATACGCGCGGAATTCCTCGGCGGTAATATCCGAAATGGACATCTGCAGTAATTGTTCCCTGCTATAGCCGGTTATGACGGTCGCCGCCGGGTTCACGTCGATATAGCGCCCAGCGTCGTCCGCCACAAACACACCATAAGGCGCGTTTTCAAAATAAACGCTATACCGCTCCTCACTCTGCTGAAGCGCCTGCTCCGCGGCAACGCGTTCCGTAACGTCCAACGCCAGATAGCCGAACAGGCGTTTATCCGAGCCTGGCGTAACAATCGGAAACAGCAGGCTCTCAAAATATCGCTTTGCGCCCCCCGCGCCGTATTCATCCAGGCTGATATGCGGTGTGCCCGTCTCCGGCGGCCGGTTCTGATACTCGCGTATTTTTTCCGTAATCTGTATCGGCGCAATTCGTTTGCGTCCGGTCGCGTCGTCCGCTTGTTCTAACATGCGCATGTAACGCTCGGCCGCAACGGAGATCTCTATCATTTGCCCGTCTTCATCCACAATAATGATCGGACTCGGACTGTTTTCCATCAACCCGCGCAAACGGGACATCACGCGCAAGGATTCCTCCTGGGCGTGCACGCGCTCGGTGATATCGGAAAACGTGCAGGCAAACTGCCGTGCGGCTGCCTGATATGCGCTCACAACAAAGTGCTTGCCCGTCGCCTGCGAATAGTTTTCAAAGCGGATTGGTTCCCCGGTCATTGCCACGCGCCCATAGGTGTCAATCCAGTACTGCTCGGTATCCGGAAGTACCTCCAGCACGGTTTTGCCTACAATATCCGCCGCTTTTAACCCCGTCATCTCCTCAAATGCCGAGTTGACAGCCAAAAAAACGTAGTCCACCGGCCGTCCTGCCGTATCGCAGATGATTTCATGCAGCGCGAACGCATCCACCATCTCCTGAAATAGCAGATAGTAGTTTCGGTTCGCTTTGTGCTCTGCGCTCACATCCTGAAACGTCGTATAGACTTGATAGGGCTTGTCCTCTCCCGGATAGAACATCGGAATCGCATTGATCGAGAGCCAAACGTAATCCGTGATTTGGGGATTGTAGATTCCCATGATACGAGGGCCGACCGACTTCCCCGTTTTGAGCGCGATCATGGACGGATGATCTTCGCCGGAGGCGGCTGTTCCGTCTTCGTAGAGCGTTTTCCAGGTCTGCGACATAGAGTTAACGCCCTGCATGCGCAGCATCGAGCGGCCGAGGATGCGCTCCGCGGCAGGATTCGCCGCGAGGATGGAGCCATCCGGCGATTGAAACACCACGCCGAGCGCCATCGTCTCAAACAGAAGCCGATATTTCTCTTCATTGGAGCGGAGCTCCTCTTGCATCTTCTTTTGCGAGGTAATATCCTGCAAAATGCAGTGTGTCCGCTGAAAATCACCGTTCTGATCGTACTGGACGCGCCCCTCGAACGAAACATAAACCGCCGTTCCGTTCTTATGCAGCATCCGAAATTCGCTGTGGATCTTGCCGCGCTGCTGAAAGACAGGAAACCGTTGCCGAAACGCCTCCCTCTCTTCCGGCAGCAAAAAATCCCCGAACCAATGCCCAATGACCTCATCATAGGAGTATCCAAGCAGGTTGAGCCACTGTTGATTGATCTCCAGAAAATTCCCGGCGCCATCGAGGGACTGGTAGCCAAACGGCGCCTCGTCAAACAGGGCCTTCAACCGCTCTTCCGAGGCGGTCAACTGCACCTGAACGGCTTTAAATTCCTGTTGGCGCAGCAGAAGAATCCCCAGAAGCGCTGAAAAAGCCGGATAAAGAAGCAACACCGGAATCGCAATCACCCGAACGGTTTCGATATTTTCCGGATAGGGAAGCAGCATCACGCCGCCCAGCAGAACGACATGAATCAGCGCGCCCATCAGGTAGATGCCGATCCAGCGCGCCTTATCAAACTTGGGTTGGATCCAACGCCTCCAGCCGAGCCCGATTGCCACGCTGGAAAGGAGGATGATGCTGCCGGGAACGGCCCCTATGCCGCCGGCGGCGAGCCTCAGCACAATTGCGGTAAGCGTGGTTAAGCACGCCGGAATCCAGCCAAAGATCAGTGCGGTAATGCTGACGAGCATGGTGCGCGTGTCGAAATATACGCCTGGCTGCCGCACCAACGCATACCGCATGACCACAACGCAAATCAGGGAGAGCAGTACTCCGTTGGCCCAAGGCTGCCACCTGCTGTATTTTCGCGGGATGCAAGCGGTGATTTCGGTTGCAACCAACATCGAAAACAGCAGTGTCATATTGCCCAGAATGGTGATCAATCCGGCTCGCTCCATCGTCTCATCCCTCAACTCTGCACCCTGTTTGTTTCAAGGGCCGCCCGAATCGCCGGGGCGGTTCGGGGTTCTCTGTCGGCTTATCTGTCGCAGGGGATTTTCCATCGGTTTCGGCCTTACGCCGAGACTTGTCATTCAAAATTCGCTTACAGTTACCCTATACCATAGACACATTTTATGCTGAAATGAACGCTTGCGTCAATGAAGCATTTCTACCGTGCGGGAAGCGCGCAGGATGATTTATGTCGCTTTCCACGAGATTGAGACGCTATTTCTTCATAATTGTGCGTATTGTTGACATGCTCCCCATTCGAATCCATAATAGTCATAAATTGAGCGCATAAACCGTTGCGCGCGTTTCGTTGGGCGCCTCGCTCGTGTGAAGGTCCCACTCCGCTTAGTACCACACAGGGTATTTCGTTGGGCCCGCTTCCGGACTGGGAATCTTTCACGTGCCATACCATGCATGGTATTTGCATCCTGCCTTTCTCAACCGGCGGACACGACTGCGAGTACAAAAAGCATGCTGCAATCCGCGCCGCATTCACTGTGTCGGCCCCTGCACCAAATCATATGAAATGAAAAATCAGGAGGGAAAACCATGTCCGAAGTCGCAATTATATCCTGCGGCAGTTATGAACCTGCCGAGGTGGAAGCCGCGGTAGAGCGGGGCGTTTCGCTGCTTGGCGGCGCTGCCGGCTTCGTCCGGTCCGGCGAGAAAATTCTGCTTAAGCTCAACTGGCTCTCCGCCGATCCGCCAGAGAAGAGCGTAACCACCCATCCCGCCGTTTTTCGCGCGGTTGCCCGGCTCCTTCAGCGCGCGGGCGCCGTGCTATCCTATGGAGATTCGCCGGGATTCCAAACGCCAGACATCGCGGCCAAACGCACCGGAGCCCTGCAGGTTGCCAGTGATCTCAACATCCCTTTGGCAGATTTTCGTTCCGGCCAAGAGGTTCATTTTGCCCAAGGGCGGCAGAATAAAAAGTTTGTGATCTCCAACGCGGTTCTGGAGAGCGACGGCGTCGTCAGCCTGCCGAAGATGAAGACGCACGCGTTCCAGCGCGTCACCGGCGCGGTGAAAAACCAGTTTGGCTGCGTGCCCGGCGCACTCAAGGGGGAATTCCATGTGAAGGTTCCGGACGCCTATGAGTTTGCCAAAATGCTGATTGACCTCAACACGCTTGTTCATCCCCGTCTGTATATTATGGACGGCATTGTGGCGATGGAGGGGAACGGCCCGCGCGGCGGCGACTCGCGCAACATGGGCGTGCTGCTGTTCTCCCGCGACCCCATCGCGCTGGATGCGACAATGTGCCGTCTGATGAACCTTGACCCCGCTCTGGTGCTTACCAATCAGGCGGGGCTGGAGATGGGCGCGGGTACCTATCTCAGCGAGGAGATTACGTTGCTTGGCGACCCGATTGAACCGCTGATTGCGGTAGATTTCCGGGTCAACCGGGAGCCGATCGCAAAAGCGCCTAAGAAGAACCAACCCGCGATTATTAAGCGCGCCATCACGGCAAGACCGGAGATCATCGCTGAACGATGCGTAAAATGCGGCATCTGCATGAGCATGTGCCCCGTGACGCCAAAGGCGGTTGACTGGCATGACGGCAACAAGAGCAATCCGCCGTCCTATAAATATGACCGCTGCATCCGCTGCTACTGCTGCCAGGAGGTTTGCCCGGAGAGCGCTATCACGGTCAAAGTTCCGTTTTTACGCAGATTATTGGCGAAGTAATCCTCTGCGAATACGGCGGAATCTTCCTATGACATCAAAGAATGCCTGCGCGGCCAATACCGCGCAGGCATTTCGGCCTGTCAAAACGTCCCCGGATTGTGAAGGGCCGCGGCCTTTAACCCATCGGTTCCGGCTACGGTGGCTTTGCCGCCGCGACGGATCGCCCGGGGCCGGGCGGTTTCTTCGCAGCTCTTTGCCGTTCGGAGTCCGAAGGACGAGAGGCAAAGAGCGGTTGTCCCGTCAAAAAACTTGTTTTTTGACGGCCTCGAATGCCTGCGCGGTATTGGCCGCGCAGGCATTTGCTTTGGAAGTGAGCTTGCTATCAATACCCTGTCTGGCGATCGATAATGGTTCCGTCGATGGCGTTGATGGTGAGCAGGCGCATGGGCAGTTTTTTCGGCCGGTTCTGGCTGCCGAGACTCGCGGATTCAAACGGTTCCGCGCCATAAAACGCCCAGACGGGCACCATCAGGCCTTCGTCGATCGACTGGTTTTTGACGATGCGCATCATGCCAAATTCGATGTTGCTGATTTGGATGCTTGCGCTGGTCATATCCGAAATGTGCCCCCAGTCCTCGTCAAGGAGAAGCGGCAGCATCCGCACCCCGACCTCCATGACCTCCGAAAACGGCAGCAGCGCGCAGCTCTCTACCAACGCCTCACCGATCGCATGCGGCGAATCCCAGTCGAGTTGAAGAATACCGTCCTCGTCGACCACGAGCGTGATGGTTTCGTTGGCCCAGACCGCGTCCGGCAATTCTTCGTCGCCAGACTGGATAGAGAGCCTGGTGCTTTCGCCATCCAGCAGGATCGCCGGAATCCCCTGTACGTTTCGCACGCAGCGGATCATGTAGACCCCCTGGCCTCCGTCGTCAAAGAGAAACAGATCCCGAATGGAGAGATCCTCCCCCAGCGCCGAAAAGAAGCGCCGGGCGATGCCTGCCGCATCGGCCGGGGACTGCTTCACGGACGTGTTGAGCGTCCCGGGGGCCGTTGTGTCCTCCGGCGAGCATGAAACCGCGTTATAGAGAACCATCTGCTGCAGATAGGCCCCTCGGCTTTGCTCCCGCTGATAGCGCAGCTTCGCCCATTTCGAGATCCTCAAACGCCCGATTTTAGTCTGTTCGAGCACCGTCGTGTTATCCGCATTGTTGCGCACATAGAAGGATTTCCCGCTCTCGCCGTGGATTGAGAGCTGCATGCAGTTTGCCACCACACGGCCGGTCTTGGCATCCAAAATCTGTTCGTTCGAGAGTTGACCGTCCGATCGTACGGGGACTGCGCTCTCAGGCGCTGTTGTGAGCATTTCCCGCAGTTCCGGCAGGCGGACGGTCTCAAAATACTCCCGCTCATCCTGATAGTCCGGCAGGGTGTCGAGATTATGCTCGATAGAGGCGATCTGCTCCTCAATCTGCGTTTTCGTCAGCGGCGGGTTGTTGTCCCACATGGCATCCTCGCCCCAGAGCAGCGCGAGCATCGCATCCACCTGATCCTGCGAAAAATTCACACCGCGCGTTCTCACCACAGGGATCGCCCCCGCCTCCGGCACCGACACGCGCGCATCGATCGAGAGCGTTACAATACCGTTTTGCGTTTGATATTGACAGATTTCCGGCGCGCCCAACCGCTCGCGGAGATTCGCGGAGCTCTGCATAGGCGTTTCGCCGGCAGCCGTCTGCATCATCTGCGCGGTGTCCAGGGGTATGGGTTTGAACGATGCGCCGACTGCGCGATTGCCGCAGCCAGCCAGCGCCAGAAGCAAGCCGGCCGCGCCAATCCAGCTTAAGAGCCGTCGGATCATCTGTTTGATCTTCATGCCGATCCCCTCCTCAATAGCCAAGCGTTTTGTTGATGACGCTGCCGTCGATGGCGTTGATGGAGAGATAGGGTTCTTGTCTGAGGCTCACTGCAAGATCATTACCGCGATTCTCCTCCTGTCCGTCAGAGAGAATAAAATGTTCCTGTCCATAGAAATTCCAAACAGGAACCAGCAGACCATCCTGGATGGAATCCGCATTCGGAATTCGTTGTAGAGACAGTGTGATGTGATCAATCTTAATGGATACCGACTGATACTCCTTCAGATCGGTCTCGAGGGGTTCGTTGACCACACCCAGCATGTTTTTCGCGACCGTCAATATGGAAGCGAATGGGAGAAGATTCGCCCGCTCCACCTCTACCGAGCCAACTGTCAACGGAGATGTCCAGTTTAAACCAATGATTCCTTCATCATCAAGCAATACCTCAAATGTCTCATACGCCCATTCGTACCCGCCATCCAAGCCACCAACATAGGTGCGGCTATAGGGGCTTCGAACCTCTACGCCATCAACCACACGGCAAACTTCGACACCATATATATAGTTTTTGGCGTCCGCTCCAGCTGCATCGCCAGCCAAGACAACACGGAGAGGGTTCATCTGTTCCATCCCAAGCGTCTTTAAAATTGCCGCTACTTGTTCCAGTGCCTCTTGCGGCGTTGTCTTGAGTTCGGCGATGCTTGCTTCATTCGTCACATCGCGTAATTGATACCATTCGCTCCCGACGCGACGGTGGTCGTTATAGTAGAGGCCCGCCTCACTACGTGGCGCAACCGTGGTATTTGTGCGCTCAATATAGCGCACTTCATCGGTTGGATCGTTCACGTTGTTACGCACATAAAACTCAACTGTGCAGGGCATGTTTGGTGTATTGACTGCCTCAAATTTCTCTTGTTTACCATTTCCTGCGGTCTCTTCCATGCTTAGTTTCGCCTCCGTCAGCGGATCGCCAAGATCGTCCCTCGCATTTGCCAGTTCTAACTTGAGTTCGGCAATCTCAGCCTCATAGTCCGCACGCCAGGCATCGCCGCCGCTTGGGTCGTCTGGAGAATCATTCATATCCAAATCGCGTTGCATCGAGTTGATTTGTCCCTGAATCCAATCTTTGGTTTTGAAGAGATTGGAATAGTCATACATCGTCTCGCCCTTGCAAAGATAATCAAACGCCTTTGCGACAAAGTCCTCGGAAAACTCCGCTGCCGAAACGCGATAAACCGAGAGGTGATCCGTATCCGGCACCGACACATCCGCCGCAATCTGAATCGAAAACTTCTCCATCCGCGTTGGCAGCGTTTCTTCCACACGCTCCGGTACGCCGAGCGCGCCACGCAGCGTCCGGCCTTCCGCCGTGCCGGCCGGCAGCGCCGCCGTTGCAATCATCTGCTCCGTGTCCCTGCTCACATTCTGCCCGCCCGGGGTGTAAGCTCCGCCGCAGGCGGACAACATGCCGCCCAGCAACGCGCAAGCAAGCAGCACAACGATCGTTTTTTTCAACCTGTTTCCCTCGCTTTCCGGTTCCGCAAGTTATGGTTGCGGCTTTCTGGAGATAACGATAGTCGGAAAACCTTATCAAGTCCTCATCGCATGGTAAACGAATTGTAATTTTAAATTAAAAACTATCCTTGATTCTGCGGCAAAATGGTAAAAATCTCGTCTCGCGAACGCTCTATCACCGAAACGGCGATCTTTGGCACCGCGAACACAGAGAAGAGAATCAGCGCGGCGAGCACCAGATAGAGCAGATTCCATTTGGATTTGCGCGTAGACCTATGCGACATCATCAAACACCACCTTTGCCGTCGTGCCAACGCCGCATTCGCTCTCAAACTCCAAACGCGCGCTATGCAGCCGCGCAATCTCCGCCGCCAGCGCGAGCCCAAGCCCGATTCCGCCCGCCTTTTTCGCGCGGGAACGGTCGATCATATAGAACGGCTGTGTGATTTTTCCCAGCTCCTCCTTCGGCATGCCCTGCCCGTGATCGGCCACCGAAATTACATTGCCGCGCGCAAGCAATTCTATCGTGCTCCCCGGGCGGGAGGCCTTGCCAGCGTTGTCGATGAGGTTGAGCAGCAGGCTGGCGAGCAAATCCTGCTCCATCTCCAATTGATTCATCTCATTCTTCACATCGAGTACCAGCCCACGTTGGCGAATCTGCTCTTCGGAGGCGGCGCGGACCGTCTCCAACAGCACGGCAACGGAGGTTCGCGTCCGTTTTAGTTCGCCCCCCTGCCGAAGCACGATGAGCTGCATGAGCTTTTGTGACAGCCGCTCGACACGGAGGCACTCGCTGTTAATGCCCAGCAGCGCATCCTCACGCTCCTCCTCGGTCATCCTCGTGCCAAGAAGCGTCTGCGCATGCCCGGAGATGCCTGTAATCGGCGTTTTCAGCTCATGTGTGAGCGCGGACATAAACATTGTTCGTCGCTCCGCTTCCTCCTTGAGCGCGCAAACATGCGTCTCCACCGCGTCCGCCATACGGTTAAAATCCGCGGCAAGATCGCCGATCTCGTCCTCCTGCCGTAGTTCGATTCTCTGGTTATACACCCCGCCCGCAAGATACGCCGTGCTCTTTTGCAGGGTTTGAATCGGGCGAAGCACCGCGCGCAGCAGAAGAATCAGCACCACGCCCGCAAGCGCTATGACGCAGGCGTTGACCAGTGCAAATTGATACGCCATCGTCTCCACATCGGAATAGACCGATGTGATGTCGCTTACCACGTAGAGTTCATAGTTCGTCTGATCAATGGTCATCCGGCTCCCCGCGAGCAGAATGGACCGCCCGTCGATCTGAGTCACGCGATATTGCTGCGTATCCGCCGTGATGGGCAGGTAGTCCGTCGGGTCTATCGTCGTGCTGTTGTAGATGGTATCCGCACCGGAGAGCAGAATGGTGGTCCCCTCCGCAAATTTGGCGATGAGGTAGCGCGCAAGGCTCCTCTTGGCAACCTCCGTATACTGGCTGTCCAGCTCAGAGGACATCGCCGTGGACCAGGAGGCGGCGCGCACCTGCTGATTGGTCAACGCGTTTTGAATCGAGAGCGCGAGGTTGCTCTCCCCGCTGCGGATCAGCATGATGAGCGAACACGCCCCCGTCGCAAACACCACGAGTATCAGCGCGATCAGCGACACCTTGAGCCAGAGTTTCATGGATCAATCCTCCAGACGGTAACCAAGCTTGGAGATGGTCTTAATCTGCTCTTCCAGTCCGAGTTTCTTTCGAATCTGCGCGATATGCACGTCCACCGTCCGCGTTTCCCCCTGAAAGTCCACGCCCCAAACGCCGTGCAACAGCCGTTCTCGCGAAAGCGCGATATTCTTGTTTTTCGCGAGCATAACCAAAAGGTCAAATTCCATAGGCTTGAGCGAAAGCTCTTCCCCGTTTTGGCGGACGGAGCGCTCCAGCAAATTGACGGTCAGCGTTCCAACCTCCAGCACCTGTCGAAGTTCCCCCGTACGCTCAAGTACCTTTTCGATGCGCACGAGCAGTTCCAGCACCTCGAACGGCTTGACGATATAGTCGTCCGCGCCATCGCGCAGTCCTCGTACCTTGCTCTCCACGTCGTTTTTTGCCGTGAGGAAAATCACGGGAATCTCCGCATGCCGCAAAACACCCAACAGCGCAAAGCCGTCCATACCCGGGAGCATGACATCCAGCAGCGCTAAGTCAAAATCCGTATCCCGTGAGATGGTCTTTGCCGCCTGCTCGCCATCCAGACAAGGCAAGACGGCGTATCCCGCCGCGGTCAGGTTCTTTACGATTACCTTATTGATGCTCTCATCGTCCTCAACCACCAGAATGCGATTTCTTGCCATCGATACACACTCCTCCCGTAAATTAACTCATTGTATCACGCCTGCTGTAAACGAGTATTCATGAAATTGTAAACGGATTGTAAGCAAAAGAACTCGCCCGTAACAAATTATATGGTTTTGCCACCATTTTGATCTGTCATGAAAAATCCATAAGTTGTTGAACGTAACACGATTAGCAACCATCCGCGGTTCGTCAAAAGCGGTTTCAAACGAGGCGGCCCCCCTGTCGATTCCCCCGCACGCTTTTCTGCGTTTCTTAATCGACAGTTCCAACTCGTTTTGATACAATCAACAACAGATCCACCCGTCAACAACCTGTTTTTAAACTATTTTTCTCAGGTGCAGCAAATCTGCTTGCTGAATCGTATTCTTAGCGAAAGGAGGCGGCTATGGAGCAACCCATCTATCTAAGCGAGCAAACCATCACGCGGATTGTCGAAACCCACTCCGATATGCTGCTGAGAATCGCGATCAATCGGGTGCGAAGCATGGCTGAGGCGGAGGATATTGTGCAGGCGGCCTTCCTCCGGCTCATGACGCGGCAGCCGCGCCTGCATTCACCGGAGCATGAGCGCGCGTGGCTCATCCGCACCACGGTCAACCTCTGCCTTGACTATCATAAGTCCGCATCCCGCCGCACCAGCGTCCCGCTGGACGACGACATCGCCACCGCCCAGACGGAGGAAAACGGCGAGGTGCTGGAGGCGGTCTGGCGGCTGCCGGAACGGGATCGCTATATCGTCTATCTCTACTATTTTGAGGGATTACCGGTTCAGCAGATTGCTTCTCTGCTGGACGAACAGACGGGAACCATTACCTCCCGCCTCTCTCGCGCGCGCAAAAAGCTCAAACTGCTGCTGAAAGGAGACGGCTATGGAACAGTATCAACACGCGTATAGCGCCATCCATGCCAGCGCGGACTTCAAGCACCGCATGGTAGACCTGATGTTGGAACACAACACGCCCCGCCAACCAAGGCAGGAGCGGCGCTTAGTGATCCCCGCAAAGCGCAAAGCGCTGATGATCGTCATGGCGGCGGTTCTACTGCTGCTCTCCGCCTGCGCGGCATATGCCATCTACTGGAGCAGCACCCAGAGGGCGATTGAAAACGCGACGGAAAACATCGAAAAACCCGCCGCAGTCGTTTCTAAGGAAGCCGAGGCGTATGCCGACATTGATGTGAAAGCCTATTCGCTGACCGCGCCGCTGACCGGCAGCGCAACCATTGGCGACGCGACCATTCAACTCAATTCCATGGAAGTGTTTCAGGATGTGGACGGCGCGGAATATATCATCCGATACTCCGCGTTGAGCGACAAGATCGGCTTTATCACGAGCTTTGCGCCCACCTGGCTGGAGGATGACCGCGCGGCGCAGGAACGCCTCACACAGTTTGACTCGTTCTGTGAAATCGGCATTGACGCAAAGAACTTCGTTCTGACCATCGATGGGCAGGCATTTCCCGTCTATTCCAAGCCGGACTTCGAAGGCGTTCCCGAACCGGCTTCCGGCTGGAACGAACCGGGCAATGACACGCCCGGCACATCCAGTCTGATGATTCGGCAAAACCCCGTTCCCATCACGCAAAACTCGCAGATGAATCTCACCGGCACGCTCTACTCCTGCGACGCAACCGGGCAGCGCACGGGGACGATCGGCACGTTTTCGATTGACTTTGCCTACGAATACCCCGCCGCGCAGGCGGAGGCCATCCGGCAAAAGGCCATCGAACGCTATACGCAATCACAGGCGAATACCAACGCCGCGCGGCTGGAAAACCTCGGCAATCTGCCAACGGAATTGACCCCCGTCGGCCTGACGCAGGACGCTATCACCATCGACGACGTAACCATACTCGACGACGCGCTGCTGCTCGGCTACACGGAAGATCGGGGTTGGAAGCCGGCGGATAACCCGTCATATGACTACACCAAGCCTCAACGCGAGCTATACTATCTCAATGGTTACCAAATCGAGCCGGAGGTCATGGATATGAGCTGGAGCGAGGAGAAGATACCCGAACCGAACGCGGACGGAGAATACACCAGCAGAATCAGTTCCAGTATTTTAAAGATTCCCTACTATCGCTCGGCGCAGGAGATGCCGCAGGAGATCGTCGTCTATCTCACACGCGAACGATACCACTATGATGGGGATACGCACGCGCTGGTCGAATACAAGTCCTGTTACCCGATTGATCTGATCTTCCGCGTGAACCGAACAACCGGAAAAGTCACGCTTCCCAAGGATGACACCGAGAAGGAAAACTGGATTGCGGAGCAAACCGCGCTCATCGGAGACGGCCGCAACAACGCGCGGGACTATGTCATCCATCAGGAGAAGACCATAGGCGGCATGACAGTTCTGCTGGAGCGGCTCATCTACTACCCCGCCAGCCGAACCTACATTCTGTATGCCTTCATTCCGGTGATCGACTGCGAAGTCATGCCCTGGGAGATAGATCCGGTCGTCACGCTCAACGGCGAAACGCTCGTTGCGCCGCTGAACGACACCTATTATCGCTCGCTCGATCCAACGGTTTACCCACCGTTCAAAACGAATATTGAGGAATGGGTTGATACCTATGGGCTCGACGCGAATCGTTTTGCCTGGTATCAATACTTCTATCGCGCACCAAAGAGCATGCTCGACATGCCGGATTCCTTCCCGCTTGACTTCAGTTGGGAGGTTTACGACCTCGGTGCGGATGCAACCCGCAAGTTTATCGGGACATTCACCTATACTGCGACCATACAAAAGGACGTCTTCCAAGGGTGCGACGCAAGAAACATGGTTGACGATATGGAATGGAAGCGACCGATTATGGACGCATACGGCATAATCAACTAATACCGTCAAGAATTCGGAAGATTTCCCCGCCCTGCTGTGTCTTATAGACAGAGCCACAGCTAAAAGGAGGGCAAATGGAACACAACATGCAGCAAGCGGCCAGGCCGGATATCCGCACGGCGGATGGCTTTGCCGCGGCGGTCAAGCAGACGGAGCGGCTGCTCTTTGCGGCGAGCTATGCCATATTGGGCAACGGCGACGCCTGCGCCGATGTCGTGCAGGGTGCGCTGATGAAAGCCTGGGAGCATCGCGGAAGCCTCAAGAATGGCGCGCAGTTTAAAAGCTGGCTGGTGCAAATCGTTCAAAACGAGAGCAAGAACTTCCTGCGGCGTAAACCGAACCTCCCGCTGGACGAAAACATCCCCTCGGCTGAGGAGGATCAGAACCATATTGACGTCAAGCAGGCGGTCAACGCCCTACCGGAGTCCGCGCGGCTCATCGTGATGCTCTATTACTTTGAGCGCTATTCCGTCAAGGATATCTGCGGACTTCTGGATCTGCCGGAGGGGACGGTGCATTCCCGACTCGCCCGCGCCCGCGAACAACTCAGAAAGGAGCTGCCGGACTATGCAAACGTACGATAACACGCTCGATCGATTCCTCTATGAAAACCGCGTTTCCCCCACGCCGGAATTCTCCGCGCGCATCGACGCTTTTTGTGGCCAGCTCCAGCGGCGGGCAAAGGCGAACGGCCGGCGCACCTCCCGCAGCACGCGCAAACAGCGCAGGGCGCGCGCCCTCGCCCGGCGCATCCTGCTCGCGGCGGCATGCCTGCTGTTCATAGCCGCGGTGTCCGTGCTGGCGGTTCCTTCCGCACGCGCGGCGGTGAGCGACTGGATCAGCGGTTGGTTCAGCGCCGGCGAGTATATGGGGCAAACGAGCGAAAAGCGCGCCAGCGAGCCTGCCCTCGATTCCGTCATCAAAAAGATAGGAGACGACGGCAGGGAAATCGTACTGTCGAATGTTTACGGCAGCGACGAGGCCAGAAGCATGGCGGAAAACTTTGGCATCCGGCTGGACGAGGTCGCCTACACCGGGGACACGATCTATATCACCGGCTGGTTTACGGGCACCTCCGGCAAATTCCTGCTCGACGCGCGCACCGGCGGCGACACCATGCACGAGGGAAACGAGTTTACCGAGGGGAACATGGTGCTGACCCTCGCGGACGGTACGGTGTATTATGGTTCGCTCAACGCGTATTTTGACGACGAGATGGAGCAGCTGATCCACGACAATTTCGAGCAGATGGGTTACGACGAGAACGACAATCTTGTCAATCCCAACGACAGCGCGGATGCGGACGCGGTCTGGTATGACTATCTCAAGACGCACGAGGTGCGCTTTACCTATACCGCAATCCCGGAATCCGCCGTACCGACGGCAAAGCCGCTTTCCGGCAAGGTGGAGGCCGCGCTCACATTTGAGCAGTATTATTATGATGTCAAGAGCGATTCGAAAATCACGCTGTTTCAGGCCGATTTAGGCAGCGTGACCATCGACGCGGACGCCTACGCCGCCGTTACCACAGAGCAATCCGGCGGGAAATCCGTCTCACTTTCCGGCACGCACCGCATGTTCATCCGCGAAAGCGTGACGCAGGACGGGCAGCCACAAACCCTTATCTATGTGAAGGATATGGACATGTCCGGCGTGACCATCTCGGTGGACAAGCTCAACTTCATCCCAACCGGGCTGGAGATCACCCTCCGTATGGACGTTCCAGAGCGCTGGACTCGTGCCGAGCGCATCGCGGCGATTCAGGGCGGTGAGACGAGAGGCATCGGTCTGGCAATCTATATCGACGGACAGGAGATTCGGCACGCGTTCCTCTCGATCAGTGCTAAATATAACGCAGATACAGACAATAAAGATGATCCGTTCCTGACCTCGCCGATCACGTTCACCAACTCCACCCTATCCCGCAGCCAGTGGGACTCGTATCAAACCATCTCGTTTGTGCCGTATTGCGTTTATCCGACGCAGATATCCGGCGCAGAGAGCAACGGCGCTCAACCGACGATCCCGCCAACAAAGATAGAACCCGGAACAGTGATCACCCTGCCGGGTAGCGGCGAGGAAAACACCCGTTATACCGGTTGGCAGGAAGACCGCATGGAGGAATTCGCGCTCACAATTCAGCTGAACGACTATCGGTAAATCATAACTCACGTACAAAGGGCGTCCCAGAGCATCAACAAACCCAGTAGGGGGTTTAGGGGATTTCGAAAATCCCCCATGTTCCTTCAAATTTGGCGATTCATTCGACGAATTTGTGAAAAAATGGCGCGATTCGCATCATTTTAACCCAAAGTAAAACCCATCGGCAGAGTCCGCAGGGCTTTGTCGATGGGCTGGGGCGCGCCAGAAATGGCGCGCCCGTTGTCCCTATTGGCTTGCATTATCGAAAATCGTCGAGATTCACGGTGAGCGCATATT
>JAYFQU010000052.1:0-7051 GCA_034926785.1 Christensenella sp. | reverse complement strand
CGAAAATCCCCCATGTTCCTTCAAATTTGGCGATTCATTCGCCGAATTTGTGAAAAAATGGCGCGATTCGCGTCATTTTAACCCAAAGTAAAACCCATCGGCAGAGTCCGCAGGACTTTGTCGATGGGCTGAACCGCCCGATTCCGGGCGATCCGTCACGGCTGCAAAGCCGCCGTGGCCGGAACCGGTGGGTTAAGGGCTGCGACCCTACACAATCGCGGGATTATTTTGTAAAGATATCTCTTACGCCTGCGCTTCGGCCTGTGCCTCCTCTGCTGTTTCCATGACCGTCTCCGCGCTCTCCTCCGTATGGTTCTTCCTCCAAACCAGAACGGCGAGCACAGCGAATGCCGCCGCGAGGAGGTAGACGATCCCTTCCAACAGCCAAATATTGACTCCGAGGCCATTGAGGATCACCGCAACCGCGTCCACGATCAGGTGCAGCAGAATCGCGAGCGGGAAGAGCCAGAAGCGCTTGCTGTTTTTCGCGGCAAACCAGACCAGCACGGAGAGTGAAACATGAATCACCACCGCAGCAATGCGTTCCACCGCGCCAACGAGGAAATACCACGACGGGGTGTTGATCAGCGTCTGCGCCGCGTCCAGCGCGCCCAGTGCGGTTGCGTTGCCCGCGTTGAACTGAAGAGCATAGACGACGTTCATCACCATTGTTACGCTCAGCAGGATAACCGCCTCAACACCGCCGTGCCCCGCGCCATACATGAGACCGTTTCCGTCGTTGCCGCGCTTTTTACGCAGCACGGTCTTAAAGGCGAGGAAGCGCCCCGTCTCCTCAAACAGTCCTGCGAAGAATCCGCCGACGATGCCGTAGAGCCAGATGTTGCCGGCAATTGCCGTCCAGATCGCGGTCTTCATGAGGAACAGATACATGATTCGTTCCAGCACCAGCGCGAAGAGCACAAATGTGACGCAGCCAACCCAGAACGGCAGACGGTTTGCCTGGAACTTTTTGCGGTTATAGACATACAGTGCCACCGGGATCAGAAGCCCGATCAACGCGGAAACCACCATAAAGATGATCGTAATCATTGGAATCGTTGTGGACATAAACGTATTTTCTCCCCTTATCTTCCCTGCTTGTTATTCGGCTTTTCCATAGGTCTCCACGCACCAGCCCGTCTTGCCGCACTTGGTGCAGGTCAAAAGCCGCGTCTTTGGCGTATGGTTCGCCCAGAGCATCTGCTTGAGTGTCGGGCGGAAACGCACCCCGCACTCCGGGCAGATATACAGCGTGTTCTTATAATACATCCGAGTGACCAAAATGCCAAGCACGATGACAAACGGCCAGCACGCCGCGAACGGCCACCAAATTCCCGTCGTGATCCAGAGCACGATGCCCGCCCACTGCAGGCCGCTCATCACCATGCCAATCGCCAGCATCGTCAGATGCAGCTTGTTGAGTTTTTTCTTTTCTTCCATCATGCGATCCATGTCCGCAATGGATTCAATCGAGAGCATCTGTCCCTTGCGAATCGTCTCGCGCACGGTCTCTACCGCGCGGTGCTGCCGCTCCAGCGCCCCCTGTTCATCCGCAATGCGTTTTTCCTGCTCCTCCAATAAGATGAGAAGCACCTTTTCGGGATGCTCGCTGCCGAGCACACCCTGAATCGCATCCAGCGATAAACCGAGGGTTTTGAGCGCGGAGATCATCCGCATCTTACGAAGATCGCCTTCGGCATACAGCCGTCTTCCGCCTTCGCTAAGGTCGGAAGGGTGCAGCAACCCTCTCGCATCGTAAAACTGCACGGTGCGCACCGTGACTCCACAGAGCCGGGCCATTTCTCCCGTTGTATAATCGGCCATGGATTTTTCACCTCCGAGGCGTAGTGTAGTCTATGACGTTACGTCACGAGCAATGGGTGACGTAGGGGGATTTTTTTAGAAAGATGATGTTTTTAGCCGTAAATCTCCGTTCTTCCGCTGATGGTTTCGGCAATCGAATCCGCAATCACACGCTTTGCGGCGGGGATGTCCTTTTTCGCGATGCAGTCCAGAAGTTCGTCATTGCGTTTTTTCAGGATCGCGACGCCGTTTCGCGTGACATATCGCTTCCAAAGCTCCTTGATCGGCGTTTTAAACGAGCAGAAGAACAGCGGCAGAAGCGTATTGCTGGAAAATCCGCTGAGCATATGGTCAAACTCATAGATCAGCTGCGCCGCCTCCTCCGCGCCCCGCGCACGGGAGAACGCCTCGCTCTGCGCGCGGAGCTGCTCCGCCTGCTCCCCGGTTATCTGCGGGATTGCGCTCTCCAGCGCAAAGGCCATCAGCACCCCGCGCATCTCCAGAATGGAGCGAATCTCCTCGCGCGGTAGCTGACCGCCGTTGTAGCTCATGATGGAGACGAGGATGTCCAGCGTCCCGTTGCGGTGAAAATCCGCAACCACCGTCCCCTGCCGCGGCGAAATTTCAAGAAAGCCGCGCCGCGCCATCTCGGCAATTCCGTCGTTGACCACGGATCGGGAAATCTGCATCTTCTGCGCAAGCTCCCGCTCCGGCGGCAGCTTTTGACCAACGGCCAACTCTCCGGAAAGAATCAACCCTTCCAATTCCTGCACAAACAGGGACTTAAGCGTTGGCGCCGTTATTTTTTGAAACATATCTGCCTCCAAACATCTTCATGATCTATCATAAGCGCGATGTGCAACCGTCGGTTCTTCGCAATTGTGAAAGCAACCGGGCCCCTGGTATTTGGTTCAACCACGATTTTCGTACCATTATATCACAGCGAAAAAATATATTCTATTGGAAAATCGCCGTATTTTCACAGGAATCTTGACCAAACCGGCAATCGGTGTTATGGTATCGATATGTGGTTCAACCAGAGTGATTCCTATGCGGTTCGGTTCGTATTTCACCAGGAGCGCGTGAGGCGATAGGTTCCATCAAGATTGATCACCGGAGGTAAACAAGATGTATAAGGTTTACGAAATCAAGCAACGCGTATTTGAAAGCAACGAGAAACTCGCGGACGCGCTCCGCGCCGATCTCAAGCGGGAGAAGACCTTCCTGCTCAACCTCATGTCCAGTCCCGGCGCCGGCAAAACCACGACGCTCAAGCGCACGATTGAGGCGCTCAAAGACGAGATGAAGATCGGCGTCATGGAGGCGGACATCGACTCGGATGTGGACGCAGCCGCCATCGCGGAGACGGGCGTGCGCGCCATCCAGCTGCACACCGGCGGCATGTGCCATCTGGACGCGGACATGACGCGGCAGGGCATCGACGAGTTCAACGCGATGGATCTCGACCTCGTGGTCCTCGAAAACGTCGGCAATCTGGTCTGCCCCGCGGAGTTTGACACGGGCGCGGTCAAAAACGCCATGATCCTCTCCGTGCCGGAAGGAGACGACAAACCGCTGAAGTATCCGCTGATGTTCTCCATCTGCGACGTACTTCTCATCAACAAGATAGACGTGCTCCCGTATTTCGATTTTGATCTGAACGCTGTGGTGGAGCGCGCGAAAAAGATCAACCCGAATATTCAGGTCCTGCCGATCTGCGCACGCACCGGCGAGGGAATCGAAGCCTGGGCCAACTGGCTCCGTGCGCAGGTTACCGCCTGGAAGCAGGACTAAGCAAACCGCACTTTTTTACTTACGACGACAAGGGAGAGAAAACGCATGACACAGACGACGAAGATGACATTCCCAGACTGGTATGTCTGCCAGCACCGCGAAAACATCATTGCGCTTGCCAATATAATCGGCCGCAAAAAACCCGGCCTTAAGGCAGGCGACAAGGGCAGCTATGGCTGGGATGATCCGGAATATGTCATCCTCGAGGCGGGCGTGACGGACGAGATGTGTGAAGTCGGCCTTGCGCTGGGCTCGTATACCAAGAAGACGGCGGCGGACGTTGCCGCCATCGTCGGCAAGCCGGAGGAACACTGCCACGAGCAGCTCATGAAATTCGCCGTCTATGGCGGCTGCTTTGTCAACAACATCGGCGGTGTGGATCACTTCTGGACGGAGACCTGGATCCCCGGCACGATGGAGATGATCGTCAATAACCTTGATATCGTGAAGCAATATCCCATCGTGGGCTATGCAATGGAAGCCTACGGGCGTGTGCGCGGGCCGATGAGCTCCGGCTCGTTCCCCGTCGGCGTGGGGCTCATGCGCGTCATCCCGATTCAGAGTGCAATCGACGGCGAGAGCCGCCGCGCAAGCTATGAGGAAATCTCCACCTACCTGGAGGAGAACGATATCTTCACCGTGTCCCCCTGCTCCTGCCGTACGGACCGCGAGGTCATGGGCGAGGGCTGCGGACACCTCAAGGAGGATATGTGCATTCAGATGGGTCACGCGGCGGAGTACTATATCCGCACGGGCAGAGGACGGCAGATCACGCGCGGGGAAGCGTATGAAATCCTCAAACGTGCGGAGGAAAACGGCCTCATGCACGAGATCCCCAACACCGACGGCAGCGGCAAGACGCACGCTATCTGCAATTGCTGCGGTTGCGGGTGCCTTTCGCTCCGCACCGCCGCTATGTTTAAGAACGTGGATATGGTGCGCTCCAACTATGTCTCCGAGGTGGACGCCAGCAAATGCGTCGCCTGCGGACAGTGCGTGGAAAACTGCCCGGTCAACGCGCTGAAGCTGGGCCAAAAGCTCTGCTCCAAAACGCCCGTGGTGCAGGACATCAACACAACCGTCACCCCGCGGGACGAGGACTGGTCGGAGGATAAATGGAACACAGAGTACCGCTTGAACCGCGAGGATGTGGTCGAGAGCGGCACCTCCCCCTGCAAGACCAACTGCCCCGCGCATATCTCCGTGCAAGGCTATCTCAAGCTTGCCGCCCAGGGGAAATACCGCGAGGCGCTGGAGTTGATCAAGCTTGAAAACCCGCTGCCCGCCGTTTGCGGACGCATCTGCAACCGTCGCTGCGAAGACGCCTGCATGCGCGGGGAAATCGACGCTCCGATCGCCATTGACGAGGTGAAGAAGTTCATCGCCGCACAGGAGCTCACAGCGGATGGCCGCTTTGTTCCAAAGAAACGACATGATTATGCCGATAAAAAAATCGCCATCATCGGCTCCGGCCCGGCTGGCTTGAGCTGCGCGTATTTTCTCGCGCTGGACGGCTACTCTGTCACCGTGTTTGAAAAGGAGCGCAAGCTTGGCGGCATGCTCACACTTGGCGTTCCGTCCTTCCGGCTCGAAAGGGACGTGATCGACGCGGAGATCGACATCCTCCGCTCCCTCGGCGTCGTATTTCAAACCGGCGTGGAGATCGGGAAGGATCTCACGCTTTCCGACCTGCGCAAGCAGGGATTTGACGCGTTTTATGTCGCCATCGGCGCGCAGGGCGGGCGCAAACTCGGCGTTGTGGGCGAGGACGCGGAGGGCGTCATCTCCGGCATTGAGTTTCTCCGCCGCGTAAACGCGGGCGAGCCGGCCGTACTCTCCGGCAGAACCGTCGTCATCGGCGGCGGCAATGTCGCGGTGGATGTGGCGCGCACCGCCGTGCGCAGCGGAGCTGACGAGGTAAGCATGGTCTGCCTTGAATCCCGCAGGGAAATGCCCGCCTCTGCTGAAGAGATTGAGGAGGCCGAAGGGGAGCGCATCGCCATCCAAAACAGCTGGGGTCCCAAGCGCATCCTTGTCGAAAACGGCAAAGTAACGGGCGTGGAGTTTAAGCGCTGCGTAAGTGTATTTGATGCGGAAGGCCGCTTTTCACCCAAGTATGACGAGACCGAGACCGTCGTGATCCCGGCGGAGCATGTGCTCGTCACCATCGGGCAAAGCATCCTCTGGGGTGATCTGCTCGCAGGCTGCGAAACCATCCTGAACCGCAACGGCACCATTCAGGCAGACGGATTTACCTATCAGAGCGGGCAGAAGGACGTCTTCACCGGCGGGGACTGCTACACAGGGCCAAAGTTCGCCATAGACGCGATTGCCGCGGGCAAGCAGGCGGCGATCTCAATCCATCGTTTTGTGCACCCCGGCCAGTCGCTGACCATCGGCCGCGACCGCCGGGAATATAGAGAGCTGGATAAAAAGAACGCCATCGTCGAGGCATACGACAACACGCCACGGCAGAAGCCGGAGGCGCTGGATAGCGCCGCATCCGCCGAAAATACCTTCCGCGACCTCCGGGGCACGCTTACCGAGGCGCAAGTCAAGGCGGAGACGGCGCGCTGCCTCGGCTGCGGCGTCACGCTGGTTGACCAGTATATGTGCGTTGGCTGCGGGCAGTGCACCACAAAGTGCAAATTTGACGCGATTCATCTTGTCCGCCGCTATGACGGAGCGGGCGTGGAGTTCACGGAGATGAAGCCCGTGGTCATCAAACAGATCTTGAAGCGCAAAGGCAAGATCGCGATCAAGAAGGTCAAACGCGCCCTTGGCGTGGTGAAATAAGCAGTATGCACGAATTGGGCATCGTATTCGAGATTCAAAAGCGCGTCGTCGCCGTTGCGGCAGAGAACGGTCTCGCGCTCAGCGATATCGCGCAGGTGGTGGTGGAGGTCGGCGAGGCCTCCACCATCGTCCCGCGTTATCTCAAGGAGTGCTGGCCCGCTGCGACGGACGGCACGGAGATGCAGGAAGCTGAGCTGGTCGTAGAACTGCTCATTGCCAAGGTGCGCTGCAAAAAGTGCGGCACGGTCTATGAATACCTCAGAAACAACAAAAAATGCCCCGGCTGCGGCGCATGGGAATGCGTCATGGTGTCTGGGCAGGAGTTTAACATCAAGGAGATTGCGGTGTTCGAGGGGGAGGCGACGGAAGAGGAATCCTCCGGTGAAGAAGAATAGCGCTGTAGAATGAAGTTTTTCCCGCCACGAGGCGGGATTTTTCATTTCCAGGAGAATATATTTTTATCTGTTTCAATGGAATGATCACCCCGTTTTCGACGGAATTCCTGCATCTTCGGGCGTTTTTTCGGCTCTCCGTCAATAGTTGGGGTAGAGCGGTAGACTAAGAGAAACAAAGGGAGCTGGGAGCGAAAGCGAACAGCTCCCTTAAACATTGGTGGTGCAAAGAATTCGAATACGAAAATTTCGGAAACTGCGATAGC
>JAYFQU010000049.1:0-13200 GCA_034926785.1 Christensenella sp. | reverse complement strand
CCGATGGGTTTTACTTTGGGTTAAAATGACGCGAATCGCGCCATTTTTTCACAAATTCGGCGAATGAATCGCCAAATTTGAAGGAACATGGGGGATTTTCGATATCCCCCAAACCCCCTACTGGGTTTGTTGATGCTCTGAGCAGACGGTAACACGCCTGCTTTTGTTTTACGGCGTCATGATTTTGCGATATTATAGTAAAATGAAACGCAGACCAATTCCAAGCCTTTCTACATCGCAATTGCGGTCAAGAATGTGCGAGCTAAACCGTGCTATTCTCTTCTCAGGTGATGGAACAGGATGAATAATCAGGAAAAAACGGAAGCGGTGCGTCGCATGCAGGAATACATTGTGGCGCACTTTCAGGAGGAAATGACTCTGCCGGACTTGGCAAGGGCCGCGTTGTATTCGCCATGGCATGCGTTGCGCGCCTTTACCGAACTGACCGGGAAGACCCCCTTTGACTACCTGCGCGCAGTTCGGCTCTCCGCGGCGGCAAAAAAGCTCAGAGACACGAACATGAGTGTGCTGGATGTCGCGCTGGAGTCGGCGTTTGGCTCGCACGAGGGATTTACCAAGGCGTTTTCGCGCGAATTCGCCATCTCTCCTCAGCGCTATCGCAAGGAAGCTCCGCCGATTCCGCTCTTTTCCTACTATCCTGTTCTTGTAAGAGACACCCGGACAGAACATGAGAAGGAGAATAATGAGATGCAGACGAGCGTAATTTTTACACAGGTGATTGAGCGCCCCGCACGAAAGCTTATCCTGAAGCGCGGAATCAAAGCGGAGGATTACTACGCCTACTGTGAGGAGGTTGGCTGCGAGATCTGGGGTGTGCTGGAGAGCATCAAAGGAGCGCTGTACGAATCGATCGGCGTTTGGCTGCCGGAGGGAATGCGTAAGCCCGGCACATCGGAATACTGTCAGGGGGTGGAGATGCCTGCCGATTATGCCGGCGTCATCCCGGAAGGATTTGACGTGATCGACTTGCCAGCGTGCAAATATCTGATATTCAACGGCGAGCCGTATGACGACGAAGTATTCGAAGAGGCGATTGACACTGTCTGGAGCGCGATTGACCGCTATGATCCCAGGCCGTACGGTTGGGAGTGGGCGAAGGAGAGCGGGCCACGGTTCCAGCTTGCGCCCGTCGGTTCGCGCGGGTATATCGAAGGCCTGCCGGTGCGGGAGTATCGAGCGTAGAATTAGCCCGGGAAGACAAAGGGATCCCCGCCGAATGTAGTGTTACACTAAAAAACGGACCAGTAAAAAGCCTACGGTATAAGAAACCGTAGGCTTTTGCGTGAAAGGAGAATTTATGTATCAGAGCGTTTGTTGAGTTATCATCAGAGAAATGATCTTGGTATTACGGCTATGAATCGGTTGATCTCACCCTTATGCGGGTTTTTACGGCCAAGAAGCTGCAGACCTTTCGCGCGTCCATCCGCTATGCGGCGAACGCCTTTCTCTATAGAAGGTTGCGAATTCTGGGGCGGGAGCCGGAGGAACGCTCTTAAACATCGTGTCTGAACAGAGCAAATGAGACCCTCATGCGGCTAATTGTGAAATCTCACCAAAATATTCCCCCCCCTTATGGGGGAATATGATAATTGAGTGAGTTATTGCCTAAGACGAAGCAATTCGAAACACAAAAGATTGTTTTGATTTATGAATCATACCATTCGATACATTAATAAACGATTATTATACTATAAAAAATAGTTGAAAGGCAGACGTGCTCTTCGGCAAGCCGAAACCAATAGCATTTTCAATCTTCACATAAAATTCATATACACATGTTTCACGTGAAACGTTAACATTGCGTGAACAGATCGCGGTATTTTGTACGCAATCCGTAGTAACAAATTGTCGAAAAATGAAAATGTGACCACAAGATATAGAAAACCGCCCGTAAGGGCGGTTTTCAGAGTTTGTGAGATTCGTTCCTAGATTTTTTCCAAAATCACTGCTTTTTTCTGCTCAAACTCGTCTTGCGAAATCGCGCCGGAATCGCGCAGTTTTGCGAGTTTATCGAGCTGATCGAGCGCTTCGTCACGCGCGGATTTTGTCGCATTCGGCGCGGCATACGCATAGGCGGGCTGCGGGTTTTTTCGCTGATCCTGCACGATGAGACGGTTATCCTCGTCCGTGAAGTTTTCGGTTGCGATCATGATGATATCCACCAGCGCGCCGATGCCGAGACAGCCGCCGGTGAGCAGCCAGAGCACGCCCGTGCCGATCTTGCCGACATAGAAGCGATGAATGCCGAGACAACCAAGAAAGATTGAAAACAGCAGCGTGACCAGCCAGTCCTTGTCGGAATATTGCGTGGTGCGCGCGGCTTTGGCGCTGGCGGAAGCTTTTGCCTCGCATTCTGCGCAGGTGCCTGTGGCGCCGCGGAATTCGTTGGGCATAATCGCCCTGCCGCAATTGGTGCAGTATTTGGTTTCCATAGGTTTGTTCCCCCCTTTTTTCTTCACCCGCGTCCACGTTTCCCCCCTTGCGGAGCAGGCGACTCCGCAAGCAACTTTTTTGCGGAATTCACTATAGGTGATACTATATCGATTCAGCACGCGTTTTCAAGAGAAAACGTGAAATGTTACGGAAAAATCGAAATGTGTATACAATTT
Organism: Christensenella sp.; assembly: GCA_034926785.1. Classification (GTDB taxonomy): domain Bacteria; phylum Bacillota; class Clostridia; order Christensenellales; family CAG-138; genus UBA7703. Next base: position 10,570 of record JAYFQU010000049.1, on the reverse strand, counting down.
TGTTGCGACGGCGAAAGGCCCATGGGGCATATGCGGTCATGCGTGCGGGCAGCGTGCCGAACGGCTGACGGGCCCTTCTGTGAAGTTTGTCGCAAAACATGATATTGCGGGTTGACATCCACGCGAAAAATGCTATAATACTTTTTGCCGCGGTTGAAACCGATTGCCACAGTTCGGGATCGATTGCTGTAGATAGGGCTCTGGTCGATCGGGCGGAAACGCCGCTTGACCGAGCGCCCGGATGTGCCTCCTTAGCTCAGTTGGCTAGAGCACCTGACTCTTAATCAGGGTGTCCAGGGTTCGAATCCCTGAGGGGGTACCAACTTTTCCGCCGCAGTCGCAAGCGGCATTTTTTGCGGGAGTAGCTCATTTGGTAGAGCGCAGCCTTGCCAAGGCTGAGGTGGCGGGTTCGAGCCCCGTCTCCCGCTCCAATTTTTATGGCGGCAGGTATGCCGCTAAAATATTCTTCACGATTTGCCTCCTTAGCTCAGTTGGCTAGAGCACCTGACTCTTAATCAGGGTGTCCAGGGTTCGAATCCCTGAGGGGGTACCAAAAAAGCCTGAATGCATTGCGCTTTCAGGCTTTTTAATGTTCACTCGATTCTATGATGCCGTGAATGGGAAAATCAAACGACCTCAAGCGCCTGCCGGAGATCATCGAGAATGTCTTCGACGTCCTCAATGCCGACGGAGAGGCGGATGAGATCCGGCGCAACATCCGCGGCGGCGAGTTGCTCGTCGCTCAATTGGCGATGCGTATGGCTCGCGGGGTGCAGCAGGCAAGTCTTGCTATCCGCAACATGGGTGGCGATAGACGCGAGCAGCAGATGATCCATAAACCGGACCGCCGCCTCTCTGCCCCCTTTGACGGCGAAGGCCAGCACGCCGCAGGAACCGTTTGGGAGATATTTCTTCGCCAGATCGTGAAATGTATCTCCCTCAAGATCGGGATAATGCACCCAGGCGACCTTATCCTGCGCGGAGAGATATTTCGCGACCGTCAGCGCATTTTCACAATGCTTTTTCATGCGAAGCGGCAGCGTCTCAAGACCAAGATTGAGGTAGAAGGCGTTCTGCGGGGACTGGATAGAGCCAAAGTCCCGCATAAGCTGCGACGTCGCCTTCGTGATGTATGCCTTTTTGCCAAAGCGTTCGGCATATATGATGCCGTGATACGATTCGTCCGGCGTGGTGAGGCCGGGGAAGCGGGAGGCATAGTTCAGCCAGTCGAAGTTGCCGCTGTCTACAATGCAACCGCCGACGCAGACCGCGTGGCCGTCCATGTATTTCGTGGTCGAGTGGGTGACGATATCCGCGCCCCACTCAAACGGACGGCAGTTGACAGGGGTTGCAAACGTGTTGTCGATGATGAGCGGCACGCCGTGCGCATGCGCGAGGCGCGCAAACTTCTCGATATCCAGGACGGAAACGCTGGGGTTTGTGATGGTTTCGCCAAAAAGCGCCTTGGTGTTGGGGCGAAAATACTTCGCGAGCTCCTCTTCCGGCAGCGTCTGATCGACAAACGTGCATTCGATGCCCATTTTTTTCAACGTTACGCCGAAGAGATTGAAGGTGCCGCCGTAGATCGCGGTGGAGGCGATGAAGTGGTCGCCCGATTCGCAGACGTTGAAGATCGCGAAAAAGTTCGCAGCCTGGCCGGACGAGGTCAGCATCGCAGCCACGCCGCCCTCCAGGGCGCAGATCTTGGCAGCGACGGCGTCGTTGGTCGGGTTCTGCAGACGGGTATAGAAATATCCCTCCGCCTCAAGGTCGAACAGTCGCCCCATATCGTCGCTGGAGTCATATTTAAAAGTTGTGCTTTGGTAGACCGGCAATTGGCGGGGCATGCCGTTTCCGGGGGCATATCCTTCGTGCAGGCACTGCGTTTCCATGCGTTGTTTCATCCTTGCTCCTCCAAAAGACATTTGAAACACATTATACCCCGATGCAAACGCTTTGGCAATCACACTGCGGATCCGCTGTTTCGGCGGCGGGCACGATGCGCATTGACAGCGTTTATTAAAAGGTGTTATTCTCATTCGGGGAGAACGAAACAGCTTTGGAAACCGTATTTTTTCAAAATGAGGATTCGTTAGCAGACGTCCTGAACCTGCCGCGCGGCATGAGCGCAATCGTTGGCGGCGGCGGAAAGACGACGCTGATGCTCCGCCTTGCGCAGGAACTGGCCGACAGGGGCGCGCGGGTTATCGTAACCACTACGACGCATATCGTTCCGCCGGAACGGCTCGTGACGCTCACGAATGCTTCCGTGCGGCAAGTACGAGACGCCTTGGAGCGCGCGCGCGCGGTCTGCCTCGGGAAACCGTCGAAAGAGGGAAAGCTCTCCGCTCCGGATTTGGCGATGAATTCAATTCAGAGGCTTGCGGATTATGTTCTCGTCGAAGCGGATGGGGCAAAGCATCTGCCGCTGAAAGCGCCTGCCGGCCATGAGCCGGCGATTCCGCCGGAGACGCGGCTCGTCATCGCCGTTGCGGGGATGGATGGCCTGGGAAAACCGATCAAAGAAGCCGTATTTCGACCCGGCCTCTACGCCGCGCTTTGTGGAAAGGCGGAGGAGGAAATCGTTTCCGCAGAAGATATCGCGAGGATCTTGATTCACGAAGAGGGGCAGCGAAAGGGCGTTTCCGGAGACATGCGGTTCGCTGTGCTGCTCAACAAGGCGGACGACGCCACGAAACAATCCGCCGCACGGGATATCGCGTCATATTTGCAGCGGTCTCCTGTGGAACGGGTGGTTATTGCCTCACTCGGCGCGCATGTCGCCGGATAGGGTTGACAAATTAAGCAGGGACTATTTATTTTTACGCTACCAGGCGTAAACGCCGAGAGTTAAACTGGAAAAAGAAAAGGAATGGGACCATATGATCATCTGGGTACGCGGCGCGGGAGACATTGCAACCGGCATCGCGTTTCGTCTACATAAGAGCGGCTTTTCCGTTGTCATGACCGATTTGCCGCAGCCGACATCCATCCGGCGCACCATCTGCTTTTCAGAGGCGATTATCAAGGGCGAAACCAAGGTAGAAGAGATCACCGCGCGCCTTGCAAACAGTGAAAAAGAGGCGCAGGAGATCATCCGACGCGGAGAAATCGCGGTGATTGCCGACCCAGTGGGGGAGATAGCAAAGCGGCTCAACCCCGCTGCGGTTGTGGACGCAATTTTGGCAAAACGAAATCTTGGCACAAATATCACGGACGCAGCATATGTCATCGCCGCCGGCCCCGGGTTTACCGCAGGGGAGGATTGCCATGCGGTTGTGGAAACCATGCGCGGACATACGTTGGGTCGCGTCTATTACAGCGGGTCCGCGCTGCCCGATACGGGTGTTCCCGGAAACATTGGCGGATTTACGCTGGAGCGCTTGCTCCGCGCACCGTGCGCGGGCGTTTTTCGCGGGGTAAAGCAGATTGGCGATGAGGTGGAGGTCGGGGAGATCTGCGCCTATGTCGAGGAGGAACCGATCGTTTCGCGCATCCGTGGCATCCTGCGCGGGCTGCTGCCGGACGGCATTCATGTGTATGAGGGAATGAAGAGCGGGGATGTCGATCCGCGCTGTGAAATATCACATTGCTTCACCGTTTCAGACAAGGCGCTGGCCATCGGCGGCGGCGTGCTGGAGGCGCTGCTGCATGGTCTGACGCAGGAGGGCTACACATGGAAACAGAAGTAAAACTCACAAAACTTTCCAACTGCGCCGGATGCGGCGCAAAGGTGGGCGCGGGCACACTCTCAAAACTGCTGGGCGATCTACCGACGCATACGGACAAGAACCTGCTGGTCGGATTTGACCATTCGGACGACGCCTCGGTCTACCGCGTCAGCGACGAACTGGCGCTGGTGCAGACGGTGGACTTTTTTCCGCCAATCGTAGACGACCCCTTCACATTCGGGCAAATCGCCGCGACCAACGCGCTCTCGGATGTATACGCCATGGGCGGAGAACCGAAGCTCGCGCTGAACCTGCTCTGCATCCCGGAGAGCATGCCGCAAAGCGCGGTACAGGGGATTCTAGCGGGTGGTTACAGCAAGGTCTACGAAGCAGGAGCGATCATCACCGGCGGGCACAGCATCTTTGACGATGTTCCGAAATACGGCCTCTCCGTGACCGGATTTGTACATCCCGATCGTTTTTATAAAAACTTGGGCGCGCGGGAAGGGGATGTGCTCTTTCTCACAAAACCGCTCGGCATCGGCATCTTGACCACGGCGGAAAAGGCGGAGATGCTGGAACCGGGGGAGATTGACCCGGTCATTGCGCTCATGACGACGCTCAACAAAGGCGCGCGGGACTGCGCGGTGAACTATCGCGTGCATGCCTGCACCGACGTGACGGGGTTTTCGCTCATGGGGCATATGCTGGAGATGATGCAGGGATCGGAGGTTTCCGCCCGTGTCGAGACGGGGGCGATCCATTTTTTGTCGCGCGCGCTTGAGTTTGCCAATATGGGACTGCTGCCGGCGGGGGTCTATCGTAACCGTAGCTACGCCGAGCCATTTGTAGACGAAGGAACGCTGCCGCTCAAGGTGCGGGACGCGCTTTTTGACCCGCAGACATCCGGCGGACTGCTGATCGCGGTCGATCCAAGAGACGCGGACGCGCTGGAGAATGACCTTCGCGCAAATGTGCCAAGTGCGCAGCGCATCGGGACCGTTCTCCCAAAGAATGGTCGATTCATCTACTTGGTATAAAAAAGCGTAAGGCAAATATAAAAAAACGCCATACGTTGACGGCGGGGTGAGGGCGTCAAAAAACAAGTTTTTTGACAGTGTAACCCTCTTTGCCTCTCGTCCTCCGGACTCCGAACGACAAAGAGCTGCGAAGAAACCGCCCGATTCCGGGACATGTTTGGCAGGCAAAACCCGCCGTGCGTTGACGGCGGGTTTTCAGCCCATCGACAAAGTCCTTCGGACTCTGCCGATGGGTTTTACTTTGGGTTAAAATGACGTAAATCGCGCTATTTTTTCACAAATTTGGCGAATGAATCGCCAAATTTGAAGGAACATGGAGGATTTTCGAAATCCCCCAAACCCCCTGATGGGTTTGTTGACACTCTGACCCGCCGTGCGTTGACGGCGGGTTTTGCTTTTCTAGTTTGCTAGAGAAGGATTTCCTGAAGCGCCGATCGTGCGGCGTCAATCTCCGCCTCGGTATTGGAACTGTTAAACGAGAAGCGCACCGTACCCTGCGGATATGTGCCATAGGTCTTATGCGCATTGGGCGCGCAGTGCAGCCCACAACGGGTCAGGATGCCATATTCGGATGCAAGTCGGTCGGCAACCTCCGCGTTATCCATCCGTGCGGAACAATCGATGGAGACTACGCCGACTCGGCGATCCGGATCGGCAGTCCCGATGACGCGGATTCCTTTGATGCAGCCGATCCCCTGCAGAAAGCGTGCCAGAAGAGCGGTTTCCTTCGCCTGCCGCGCGGCAACCCCTTCACGCTGCAGCGCTTCCAGGGCGGCGTGCAGGCCGTAGATACCGGGCAGATTCGGGGTTCCGCTCTCAAATCGATCCGGCATATAGTGTGGCTGAATCTCCGAATGAGAATCACTGCCCGTGCCGCCCGTGATGAGCGGTTCGAGCCCCTTCGCAAATTTTGGGGAGAGGAGCAGCGCGCCGATGCCACTCGGGCCTCGCAACCCCTTGTGCGCGGGCACGCAGAGCGCGTCAATGGGGGTTTTGGTTTGGTCGATCGGGCGATGCCCCGCCGTCTGCGCCGTGTCTACGGCGAGCGCAATGCCATGCTCCTGACAAAAGCCGCTTGCGGCTTCCAGATCAAACACCGTTCCGCTGATGTTGGAAGCATGGGTGAGGATCATCAGCCGCGTGTTCGGGCGGAGCCGGCGCCGTGCCGTATCAAGATCCAGCAGGTCATCGCCGCAGAGGGGAATGCGATCAAACGAAACACCCTGCTCCTGCAGCTGTGTCAGCGGGCGCATGACGCCGTTGTGCTCCAGCGGACTCACCAGCGCATGATCGCCTGTATGCAGATATCCTTTGATCACCATGTTGAGAGAGACGGTCTGCCCGGGGGTGAAGATGACATGCGTCGGATCGGAGCAGGAAAAAAGAGAGCAGAGCTGCTCCCGCGTCTCCAAAACACGCAGCGCGGCATCGGTTGCAGGCGCATAGGTGGAGCGATTTACGTTGGCGCAGACCTCGTTGATATATTCCCGCATTGCTTCGCCAACGCCATCGGCCTTGGGCCTGGAAGTTGCCGCCTGATCGAGATAGATCATGTTCGTGGATGATGAATTTTCCGGCATTTCGTTATCCTCGCTTGCATATAACGACGTTCTATGTTACAGTATACCCGAATCAAGGCTGAGAAACAAGTCAGCCGGTAGAAAACAGTCCGATCTTCACTGGTATCGTGGGGAAAATTGATACGGAAGGAAGCATATGACGCGCAATCGTCACGGGCTTGTTTTTCTATTCCAAAAAATCGGAAAAACGATGGGAAAAGGAGAAACAAATGAAAAAGAGAAACTTCTGGGTGATCCTGACGGGGGTGTGCATTGGCCTGGCCGCGCTGGCTTTGACGGCTCTTGGCAATCCCGGAAACATGGGCTTCTGCATTGCGTGCTTCATTCGTGATACATCCGGCGCGCTGAAATTCCACACGGCGGAGGCGGTGCAATATGTGCGCCCGGAGATTGCCGGCATGATCCTTGGCGCGACGATCCTATCTATTCTGACCAAAGAGTTCAAGCCGCGCGGCGGATCGTCGCCCATGACGCGCTTCGTCATTGCGGTAGTCGTCATGGTCGGCGCGCTGATGTTCCTCGGCTGCCCGCTGCGCATGATGCTCCGTGTTGGCGGCGGCGACCTCAACGCGCTGATCGGTCTGGTTGGGTTCATCGGCGGTATCTTTGTCGGGACGCTCTGGATGCGCGGCGGTTTTTCCCTGCAGCGCGCCTACACGCAGAGCCTGACCGAAGGCGCCGCCATGCCGGTCATCGTGACGGTTCTCATGGCGCTTTCCGTTCTGATTCCCTCGCTGTTTGCCGCGAGTGAATCCGGCCCGGGATCCATGCATGCACCGGTTCTGGTCGCTCTCCTGATTGGACTCGTTATTGGCGGGCTTTGCCAGCGTTCCCGCTTTTGCACCGTTGCGGCGAGCCGCGACGCAATGCTGTTTCAGGACTACTCTATGCTTTGGGGATTTGTGGCCGTTATTGCGACCAGCATCGTCGGAAATCTAATTCTCGGAAAGTTCAATCTGTCGTTTGCCGATCAACCGGTCGCGCATACGGACGCACTCTGGAACTTCCTCGGCATGGCGCTCGTCGGCTGGGGCAGCGTCCTGCTCGGCGGATGTCCCCTGCGGCAGGTGATTCTCGCCGGTGAGGGAAATTCCGATGCGGCGGTCACCGTCACCGGATTTGCGGTCGGCGCGGCGATTTGTCATAACTTTGGGCTCGCCTCTTCCGCGAAGGGGCCGACGGTCAACGGCATGATTGCCGTGGTTGCCGGATTTGTGATTCTGGTGGTCATCGGGCTGCTCAACAGAGAAAGGAAATAAGCAAATGGATATCGTAGATGCCAGAGGGCTGCTTTGTCCGGAGCCGGTGGTGCGGACACAGCGCGCGGTCAAGGACGGTGCAAAAACGCTGACCGTCCTCGTAGACACGGAGGCGGCAAGGGAAAACGTGACGCGGTTTGCGGTTTCGCGCGGCTATGCCGTCTCGGTTGAAACAAACGGCGCGGACGATACGCTGACTCTTTCAAAGTAATGCCGGAATATATCGCGACGTTTCATACGCATCTGTCCGCGATGCGCTCGCAGCGCTCGCTGGCAAACGCCGGCGCACAAGCGCGCCTTGCTCCCGTGCCGCGATACCTGAGCGCAAGCTGCGGCACGTGCGTGTTTTATTCGGCAGAAACTCCGTGTCTGGAGCGGATGGATCGGGACGTCGAGCGCGTCGTTGTCCGCTCATCCAGCAGCGATGCTCTGGAAGAATTGCTCTATCATCCCTGACGGCAGCTGACATCGGGTTGTAGGACAGAGAGGCACAGGAAAACACCTGTTCGGCATAGGAATCGCCGAATTTGATGGAACATGGGGGATTTTCGAAATCCCCCAAACCCCCTACTGGGTTTGTTGATGCTCTGAGGCATAGGAACAACTATGCCTCTTTGTTTTTAAATCTTGTTGTCCGCGTGTATAAAATAGGGTATGATAGAGGTGTATCGATATGAAATCGGGGGGGTCTGCAATGATGAAAAAACGGGTTCGGCTTGGGTTAATCCTCCTTGCCGCGCTTCTTTGCTGCCTGACGCTTGGCGCATATTCACTGGCGGATGCGGGAAATTTCTCCGGCGGTTCGGATTGGGGCGGCGGCGGTTCGTCCTGGAGCGGCGGTTCGGATTGGGGCAGCAGCAGTTCGAGCTGGGATTCCGGTTCCAGTTGGAGCAGCGGCTCAACCTACGACAGCGGCTCGAGCGCTGGCAATCTTGGCACCATCGGTGCGCTTGGCTGCCTCGGCGGCAATCTATTTACGGTGGTCATCATCGTCGTCGTGGTGATTATCGTGCTGCGCTATATGAAGTCCGGCCAGAACGGCGGCGGGCAAAATGTCTATACGGCCGCGCAGGAAGAGCCGGGGCTGCCGCTGGATACGCTCAAGCAAAAGGACCCGAACTTTAACGAGCAGATTCTGCTGGAGAAGGTTGGCAACCAGTACATCCAAATGCAGAACGCATGGCAGGACAAGAAGTGGGAGCCGATGCGCGCGATCATGACCGACGCGCTCTATAACCAGATGGCACGGCAGCTGCAGGCGCTGATCGACGCGAAACAGACCAACCATGTGGAGCGCATTGCCGTTCTGGAGACGCGCATTGTACGGTATGCCGTAGAAGGGGACAACGATGTGCTCGTGGTTCGCGTCTCTACGCGCATCACGGACTATACGACGGACGACCGCACAGGCGCGGTGCTCAGCGGTAGTCAGACGCGTGAGCTCTTCATGGTTTATGACTGGAAGCTCACCCGCCAGAAGGACAAAAAGACGCTTGCCCAGCCGAGCGTCACGCAGATCAGCTGCCCGAACTGCGGCGCACCGCTGAACATCAACCACACCGGCAAATGCCCATATTGCGGAACCGTGGTCACGCTGAGCGATCACGACTGGGCACTCTCCGCAATCAAGGGGATTTCGCAGCGAACCGTCGGTTGATTCAACCGGTAAATAGCCATCAAAAAACCGCCGCTTGGATGATGAAATCCGGCGGCGGTGTTATTTACGGCAACCTGCTTTGTGAAGAAGCGGATTTATTGCTGGTTGGCGGCGATTTGGATGATGGCCTCGTGTTCCGCATCCGGGATCCCGTTGATCCCGGTGGACGAGTTGTGAAAATAGACACGATAGACCGGAAGGGCGGCAGGATCGTTTACCGGCGGCGCCTGCTGTATGGAAGCGGCGATGGCTACGCCATCAAGCGTGATCACAACAGGCTGCTTTTCCGAACTGCTGGCGGAGGAGAAAAAGCCGCGCAGCGTGGCGTTGTCCCAGTCCAGTTCCGGCTGCATCTTTGCTTGGTTGCCGACGGCGACGCATTTCATATGCAACGATAGGCCGGAATAGCAGCTGGTCATATCATAGGATTGCCCGACAACTAGCTTAGGCTGGATCTCCTCCCAGGAAACCAGCGTGCCATAGGTGAGCAGGAACCCCTGTGGGCCGCTGGCAAACACGGTGCCGCCGTTGAGCGCAGCAGCAATGGCGCTGTTGGAGAAGAGAAGATCTGTTGCGGCGGCAGTGGCAACCCCGTTTGCGGCCGCGAACGCCGCGAACGCGTCCGCGTCTGCCTGATCCCAGCGGCCGTTGACAACACCCTTGAAGTAACCTAGGTCGGCAAGCCGCGTTTCCACACGCTGCACGTCGTCCGAGCAATCGCCGAGCGAAAAGGTGTTTCCGTCCGCCTGGCCGACCGCCGGGAAAGAAAGCAGCAATAGAACCGCCATCCAAAGGGATGCACGGCGGAAAAAACGGGCGGATGGGTTCTTTAGGAATATACTCATAACGCAGAAATTATAGCACAACAAGAATAAAATTTCTAGAAACGGCAAGGAATGCCATGCCATTTTCACATAACGGGTAAAAATGTGATAAAATAACTATAAAGAGAGCATAGAAAGGGGATGATGATATGCGGTGTTCCTGTCAAAATTGCGGCGCTTACATGGTGCAGGATGAAAAGGGGCTCGGTAGCCGCTGCATCTGCCCGGAGTGCTTTGCAACCTGCTCAGCCTGCATGGGCACGCAACAAAAGCCTCTTGAGCCGGACCATCTGCGCCAGATGCTGCTGCAGCGGGAGCGCTATGATATGGAGCATGAACTGGACGATTGAACATCACCAATCAAAGATAAGCAAAAAGAGAAGGCTCAACGCCTTCTCTTAGCCCATCGACAAAGTCCTGCGGACTCTGCCGATGGGTTTTACTTTGGGTTAAAATGACGCGAATCGCGCCATTTTTTCACAAATTCGGCGAATGAATCGCCAAATTTGAAGGAACATGGGGGATTTTCGAAATCCCCC
>JAYFQU010000035.1:0-18376 GCA_034926785.1 Christensenella sp. | reverse complement strand
TCCGCATGCCTCATATTCCGGATGCTTGTTTACCACCGCTTCCAGAGAGGAATACACCTCTTCCACCGTCTGCAGAAACTCCGGCTCGTTGCTATTCTTTTTCTTTACGTCTTCCAATACCCGCTGAATATAGGCGTTCATGCCTGTCCTCCTGATATGCTAAAAATGTGTGATGTGTGGGAATCCGCTCAAGCTCATCATAGTCCCGCTATTTGGCAAAGTCAACGACCCGGACCGCAATATATAAAATATTTTTCGTGCGCCTGTTATTTTTTGAGTATCCGTACAAAATCAGACCGCCCGCAGCAAAAATCAAACGCATTTACTTGAATTTATGCCAAATAACCCCTTAATAAGCCGTCCACATCCGCCATGAGCGCAGTGAGGGCGACCGTCAGCTCCTGCTTAGTCTTTGCGCGCGCGCCGATATAGAGCTTCAGTTTCGGCTCGGTTCCGCTGGGCCGGATGACGATCCAACTCTCGTCCTTAAGCAGCCAGCGCAGGGTATCCGACTTCGGCAGCGAAATTTCGCACTGCGTGCCATCCGTGTGCGAGCAGACACGTGCAAGATAGTCCTCCGCGGTGATAACAGCCCTGCCCGCAAAGGATATGGGTGGAGATTGCCTGAGTTTTTGCATCGCTCCGGCGATCTTCTCCATTCCCTCCTTGCCCTCCAGGGTATAGCTCTTGACGCTCTCGCTAAAGAATCCATAGGTCGCATAAATCTCATCCAGCGCGTCCGAGAGGGTCATGCCGCGCTCGGCATAACAGATGCACGCCTCCGCGGCCAGCATGGCGGAGGAAACCGCGTCCTTATCCCGCGCGAGGCCGCCAGCGAGAAAGCCGAAACTTTCCTCAAAGCCAAAGAGGAAGGTTTTCTCCCCACTGGTTTGATATTCGTCCACCTTTTCCCCGATAAACCGGAACCCCGTCATCACGTTCTCCAACGAAACGCCGTATGCTGCGGCAATCGCATCCGCAAGCCGCGTGGAGACGATGCTCTTAATCACCACGCCGTTTTTCGGCAGGCGGTTCTGGCGGTTCAGCGAGGAGAGGATATGCTCCAGCAGAATGCAGCCGATCTGGTTTCCGCTCAGCGTCAGCCATTCGTTTTGCTTGGTTTTGACCGCAACGCCGAGGCGGTCCGCATCCGGATCGGTCGCGAGGCAGACGCGCGCGCCCTTCTCCTCCGCCAGCGCAATCGCGAGGCGAAACGCATCCGGATCCTCCGGGTTTGGCGCGGTCACAGTCGGAAAATGCCCATCCGGCGCGCTCTGCTCCGGCACCGTGATAAGGCTTAGAAATCCCACGCGGGAGAGCAATTCCCGCACAGGCACCGCACCGGAACCATGCAGCGGAGTGTAGACAATCGGCAGATCGCCGCCGCGCCGGCGCACAAGATCGGGGTTGAGCAAAAGCTTCTCCGTCGCGCCGTAATATGCCTCGTCCTCCTCCGCGCCAATCATCGTGATTACGCCCGAGGCAACCGCCGCGTCAAAGTCCGCGACACGCGGCGCAAACATCGGCACATTCTGGATCTCGTCATAGATTGCCGAGGCCTGTTCCGGCGCGGCCTGCCCGCCGTATGCCCAATAGACCTTGTAGCCGTTGTATTTGCTGGGGTTATGCGAGGCGGTAATCACCACGCCGGCCAGACAGTTGAGATGCTGCACCGCAAACGAAAGCTGCGGAACGGAATGCAACGCGGAAAACAGATAGGTCTTGACGCCGTTTGCGGCCAGCACCCGGGCGGTTTCTTTTGCAAACTCCGGCGAATACAGGCGCGAATCATAGGCGATGCAGACGCCGCGCTCCTTTGCCCCCTCACAGGCGAGCAGATAGTTGCTCAATCCCTGTGTCGCCCGGCGCACCACATAGGCATTCATGCGGTTGGTGCCCGCGCCGAGGATCCCTCTCAGGCCCGCAGTGCCAAACTCCAGCTCGCGATAAAAACGCTCCTCAATCTCCCGATCATCCGCCGAGATTGCGTTTAGTTCCGCGCGGGTCGCTTCATCCAGCGACGGCTCATTCCGCCAGGATTCATAAACGGCTCTTGTATCCATATACAATGATGCGTTCCTTTCCGGTTGTTTTATGGGTTCGCCTTGCCTGTGCCTCCGCCAGGCGGCGGAGCTGATCGCTCGGACTCAATTAGAAATCTGCCTCCGCAAACCGTGGCGGAGCATCCACTTTTGATTATACCCGCCGCTGTGTTGCATGGCAAGGCGGGCTGTGCTATCATACCCCTATGGAACGGCGCGCACAACCAAAGAAGCGCTACCAGTCCGCCAGCTTTGTCACGAGCGGGGCGGTTTTTTACGGTGCGCTGCTGTTTCTGATTGCGCGTGTCTTTACGCTGCTGCAGCTCTTTTCCGATGCCTATACCCGCAATAAACTGGATCAGGCGCCGCCGGAGAACTTTACCTTCTTTGGCATTCTAAGTTCCGTCGTCATCATCGCCGTCATCGGGTTTGCGTTTTATCTGCTGGTACAAAACCGGGGCAGGCGGCTGCGCATGAAGCCGGGCAACCTGTACCTGCTGCTCAACGCGCTCTTCGCGGTCTGGGGTATCATCAGCGCAATCAGTTATCTCGTCGAGATGATCCTGTTTTTTGAGTTCGTTTATCTGCTGGATTTTGTAACCCTCCTCGCCGCGCTGGTCGTCCCCTGCGTGCTCTATCAGCTCTCCGACCGGAACCAGACAATTCCACCGGATAATGCGCTCTTTGCCGCGGCTATCGCGTCCACAAGCCTCTCCGTGATTGCGACGCTCATCGTCGCGCTCGTGCTCCGAAAAAGCTACACAACCCTGCAGCTTGTGCGGGAACTGATGTTCCGCGCAGGTATCATTCTCTTCGGCATTGCGGGTCTTTTAAAAGCGATTCGCCTCAGAGCCGAGCTGCCGGAGCTCGTCGCGACAATGCCAAAACCCGCGCCAAAACCCATATCAAGTATTGGATCCTCAAAGAAAGCCGCGCCCAAAAAAGCCTCCTTCGGCGACAGGATCAAATGCCCGGACTGCGGAAAGAAGCTCTCTCCCGATACAAAGATTTGCCCGCGCTGCGGATTTGATATTGAAACGCCGGATCTCTTTGACGATGAGGATGAGGCGTTCGATTTTGACGAGGCGGACGGGGATTTGCTGGACGGCGAGGGGTATGACGACGAGCCTGTCGAGGAATATGACGACTGGCAGGAGCCGCCCGCAGAACCCGCGCCACCCGTGCGGCAGGAGTTGCCAAAGGATATCTGCCCGCGCTGTAATAGGAAGAAACCGCCGTTCCTCTCCACCTGTCCGCACTGCGGCTATTATCCCGGTGACCCGATCGAGCTGGCCGAGCAGGAGGCGGAACGCCAGCGGCAGGCCGCCGCGCAGGCGGATGCCGAGCAACCCGGCGCGTCCGGCTATACGCCCCCGCCGCCCAGACAAGAGCCGAAGTGTGAGAAATGCGGCAAAAAGATTCCCGGCGGGCTGGCCACCTGTCCTTATTGCGGGCATCACCCGGACGACGACCGCATGCCGCCGCCCAAGCCGAAGCAGGACACGGTGGAAACGCTGTTTGAACCGGAGGAGGAGCTTGAGTATATCTTCTGCCCCCGCTGCGACAACGAGGTGGTCAAGGGAACGGAGGTTTGCCCGCACTGCGGATACCCCTTCCCCGAAAAACGTTATACCGAGCGCATCCAGCGCCCGACTCAGCGGCTGCCCCGCGTGCCCGACCCGAAGCATCTGAACGAGAAGAACTCCATTGAGTGCCCGGAGTGCGGAAGACGATATTCCGCGGCGCGGGATCGCTGCCCCGTCTGCGGATATGGATTGTATGACGATTAAGAATGAGAAGAGGTTCGCGTCCGCGAACCTCTCTTGTTATCCCCTATCGCTCCAACTCCCGCAAACTCTCAAACACATGGCCGTCGATCTCCAAACGCTTCGCAAGCAGTTGCTGGGTTCTCTTTTTGCGGAGTTTGTTGAATTCGCGATCGCCATATTTATCGTCCCCCAGCACGGGGTGACCGATTGCCGCCATCTGCACCCGAATTTGATGCGTGCGCCCGGTGAAGAGTTCAATCTCGACCAAGCTCGTTTCGCCGTCGCTATTCAGCACGCGATAGCTCAGCTCGCAGCGGAGCGCACCCGCGTCCCCTTCGCGGCAGAGACGGACAAACGACCCATCCGCGTCCTTGCTGACCCAGTGGATCAGACGGCCCTGCGGCTCAGGAACGCCGCGAACGACGGCGTGATAGATCTTTTTTAAATCATGGGTATAAAAAAGCTGCTCATACTTCGCCGCGTCTTCCTCCGTCCGCGCAAAGAGCACGATCCCTTCGGTGTTCGCGTCCAGCCGGTGGACGGGGTAGACGCTTTCAAACAGCGATTCCAGCTCGCCGAGCAGTTCTCCCTCCGTCTCCACACCCGCGTTTTTATCCACCGCGATGCAATGCTCGTCCAGATAGACCCCGCGGCATGCGGAGAACGCAGGCAGCAGAGCGATTTGCGCGGAAAACGCCTCTTCCCGCCACGGCGGCGCGGAAAAAAACGTCATGGGTTCCTTCTGCGTCGGGTGCGTCAGCGTCAGCGCATACGCCCAGAGACGAATCTGCTCTCCCGGCGCGGCGTTCGGCGCATACCGCTGATCCCCATAGATCGGATAGCCCGCTTGCAGGAGCTGCACTCGAATCTGATGCGGCCTGCCCGTATAGAGTTCGATATCCAGCAGCGCGGTCTTTTCCGCCTGCCCCAGCAGCGAATAGCTCAGCCGGGCCTCCTTCGCGCCCTCCGTACCCTTTGGCACCACGCGTGAGGAAAAGGTGGCTTCGTCCTTATAAAGCCAGTCGGTCCGGTCATCCCGCGATTTCGGCCGGCCGGAGACAATCGCGGCATATCGCTTTTTCGCCTCATGCGTGTTGAATTGCGCGCTGAGCCGCTCTGCCGACTTGCTGGTTTTCGCAAACACCATCACCCCGCCGACAGGACGGTCGAGCCGGTGCACCAGGCCCAGATACGCCTCGCCGGGCTTGCCGTAACGCGCGCGCAGGTATGCCTTTAAGAGCGAGAGCAAGTCCTCGTCGCCGGAACGATCCGCCTGCACCGGCAGGTTGACCGGCTTCTCGACCACGAGCAGATGATTGTCCTCATATAGAATTCGAATGCCGCTCTCGGTGCGTTCATCGCGCCGGAGCTTTGGCGTTGCGATTTGCTCTTCCAATGATTGCCGCCTCTTGGATGATTTTTGGTTCTCGTACTGTCCGCGTTTTATCCTGAATAAGAGGGAGAAAACCTCTTTTTCGGCGTCCAGCGGCCGCTCGCGCCGCAGGGGAGCGTCAGGTGATCCCGCTCGATGGGCAGGCCGACCTCGTCGGACAACACCCCGCCTTCCGGCAGGGCGACGCGCAGCACATTGGTCAGCACGCTCGCCGCGAGGCCGGTGGTATAGGAGTTGACGAGGAAAAACGCCGGTTCGTCGGAGAGCAGCTCCGCGCAGTCCGCAACCAGCGGATACAGATCGTTCTCAATTTTCCAGAGTTCGCCCGTCGGCCCCCTGCCATAGCTCGGCGGGTCCATGACGATTCCGTCATATTTGCTGCCGCGCCGGATTTCGCGTTTGACGAACTTAACGCAGTCATCCACGATATAGCGAATCGGCGCGCTGCCAAGCCCACTCTCGGCGGCGTTATCCTTTGCCCAGGCAACCATGCCCTTTGCCGCATCCACATGCACCACCTCCGCGCCGGAAGCGGCGCAGGCAACCGTCGCCCCGCCGGTGTAGGCAAAAAGATTGAGCACCTTCGGCGCATCGGCGTGGCTCTTTTTCCAGTGTTCCAGCTCGCCGCGCATCCAGTCCCAGTTGACCGCCTGCTCCGGAAACAGCCCCGTATGCTTAAAGCCCGTCGGGCGCACAAGAAACGTCAGGTCGCGATACTGCACCTTCCAGGATTCCGGCAGAGATTTCTGCATCTCCCAGTGTCCGCCGCCGGTCTCCGAACGCATGTAGACCGCGTCCGCCCGATGCTCCTCCATCGGCCAGACAGCCTGCGGATCGGGGCGCAGCAATGTGACATTTTTCCAGCGCTCCAGCTTCATGCCGCCGCCGGCGTCCAGCACGCGAAAATCCTTCCAACCATCCGCTAAAAACATATGATATATCCTCTACGCAGCATCCTCGTCTGCGCCTTTCCCTGATCCGATCGATTCATTTAATAGTATACCGATTTTCGCGCCAAACGAAAAGAACGGATTTCCCTGTACTTACTTCCGCACAACACCCGTTCCATTTTGTGTTGCGCTCCCCTTCTGTTTTCTATATACTTTCCCCATGGATGGGACTATGAAGGGGAAGATTGTGATCGTCACCGGCGCCAACTCCGGCATCGGCAAGGCGACCGCTGCGCAGCTTGCGGACATGGGCGCGACGGTCATCCTGGCCTGCCGTTGCAAAGAGCGGGCGGAGGCGGCGCTTGCCGACCTTGGCTGTGTGACCGGCCGCTGCATGGAGACCATGCCGCTCGACCTCGCCGATTTGGAGAGCGTCCGCGCGTTTGCCGCCGCGTTTGCCGCCAAATATGGCCGTCTCGACGCGCTGATAAACAACGCGGGCATCCTCGGCAGAAGGCGAGCGGAAACGAAACAGGGATTTGAGCTGAGCTTCGGCGTCAACTACCTCGGCGGTTTTCTGCTGACGCTGCTGCTGTTTCCCCTGCTGGAAAAAAGCGAGCAGGGACGCGTCGTCATGACCACAAGTGTTGCCCATGGCTGGGGTGATGTACGCTGGGAGGACCTGAACTATATTCGCGGCTACAATCGCTTCGCCGCCTATAGACAGAGCAAGCTCTGCAACCTGCTGATTACCAGGGCGCTGGCCGAAAAACTCCGCGCGCGCGGCAGCCGCGTCACAGTCAACGCCGTTCACCCCGGCATCGTCGCAACGGACATCGTGGTCAACCGCACCAACGGGCGCTTTCGCTGGGTTGCCTCGCTCATGAAAATTCTGTTTATGACCAGCGACGAGGGAGCGGAAACAGGCGTATGTCTCGCCAGCAATCCGGCGTTATCACAGATCAGCGGAGAATACTTTTATCGCTGCAGGATAGAGCCTTCCAGCCCGGCTTCCAAAAACCTTGAAAACGCCAACCGCCTCTACGACATCAGCCTCAGGCTCTGCGGCATATCTGCCGACCCACTCCTGCCGCCGCCGAAGCGGATATCCGTTTAACGCGCTTTCCTTCTTTGGTCAGGATCTCCCGCTTTACGCGGGATTTTTTCTTCACAATCCAGAGGATTCCTCCGTCAATCGTGGCAGGATTATTAACTTTTTTCGGTTTCGCTTCCCCCGTTCGGCACATTTGGTATAATAGGGTTGCTTTATCGGGGGGTAAACTATTCAAAGATCAGGGAGACTCATGAAACGATTTTTTGCATTCATCATCGCGATTCTTATGCTGGGCACGGCGTTTTTGAGCTTAGGCTGCTCGATCGTCACGCGCGGCAGCGACTATTGCTATCGCTTTTTAGATTATATCAGCGCGCAGGACTTCGACAAAGCCTATGAGATGCTGGCGGACAGCATCAAGGCGCCGGAGACCGAAAAAGAGCGCGAGGCACGCCTTAAGGAAGAAGAAAAAGCCAAAGAAGAAAACCGCAAAATCTGGCGGCAGGTGTTTGGTCTCAGCGATCCTGCAACGCCGACGCCGGAGGCGGATGCCGCAACGGCTACGCCGGAGGGCACCCCCCTTCCGGAGGGTGTAACGCCCACGCCGGAAGCTTCCGGCAGCCCTTCGCCGGACGCAAGCAGTTCCCCTGACGCAAGCACCTCGCCGGAGGCCAGCGCAAGTGTTGACCCCAATACCACGCCGGAGGCCAGCGCGAGTGTTGACCCCAACGCCTCGCCGGATCCCAACGCGACCGTTGACCCCAACGCCTCGCCGGATCCCAATATGATCGATGAAAGCAACATTCCCGCCGACCAGCGGGACACGGATCTGACGCCCGCGCCGAGCGCCTCCACAACGCCGGATCCTAACGCTACCACAGCGCCGAGCGCGACCCCCGACCCCAACGCGAGCCCGACCCCAACGCCCGATCCCAACGCGAGTCCGACGGCAACGCCGGACCCCAACGCCACCCCCGATCCCAACGCCAGCCCGACCCCGGCGCCAACGGACGCGGACGGCGACGGCGTGCCCGACACAGCGCCCACCACCATCACCAAGGTGGAGTTTATTGAGCGATATCAGAGCATATTCGACGAGCTTGAACTCACGGGCATCGACTATCAGGCAACGGACGTGCTGGACGGCGAGATCGTTGCGCATGTGGACTATACGCTCACCTACCACAGTGCGCGCGCGAACGAGGACCTGACCTACAATTTCGAGATTGAAGCCAACCGTATTGAGCACCGCTGGACGATCAACTGGTCGCCCAAGCTCATCTTCCCGGATATGGAATGGGGCGATAGCCTCCGCGTTGGCGTATTACAGGCAAACCGCGGCGAGATTCTCGCTTACGGCGAACCTTACGCGCAGAATGTGAACGCCATCACGGTATTCTGTGTGCCCAGCACCATACCGAATGTGGATGAGTTCATCCGCGCGGTTGCCGCCGTGCCGGAGATGGAGATGACCGAGGACAGCGTCCGCGAGGCGTTGACCAAGGTTCGAAACGACTTTGTCAAACTCAAGACATTCTATCCAGACGAGGCAACGCTGGACTTAAAGACGCGGCTGCTCGCCATCACCGGTCTAGCAATTGATACCGCAAACTATGGTACACTGCGCTATTATCCTAACGGCAAGTCCCTCTGCCACATCGTTGGCTACGCGGGCATCATCTCCAAAAAAGAGAAGATCAACTACGAGACCTATGGCGATATCCGCTATGACAAGGCGGCCGACCGCTATGTGACCACACCGACCCGCTACAACGGCGATAGCTACATCGGCAAATACGGTCTTGAGCAGCTCTATGAAGACCAGCTGCTCGGTACCAACGGACGATTCACCTACATACAGACCAAGGAGGGCGGGAGCCGAGGAATGCTCTACTCCACCCCCGCGGTGGACGGCAACGACCTGCATCTAACCATCATTCCCGAGCTGCAGGAGCGTCTGGAGGACGTCATCAATACCGTTGTCTACGACGAGCGGATCCATGGCAGCGTCGTGGTACTCAACCCCAAGACGGGCGCCATTCAGGCGATGACCTCCTGGCCGGGATTCGACCTCAACGATCTGAGCCGAGGCCTCCCGATCGAGCAGTGGGATGCGCTGCAAAACGATCCGACCATCCCGCTCTACAACCGCGCCACGCAGGGTTTGTATACGCCCGGTTCGGTGTTTAAGCTCATGACCAGCGCGGCGCTGCTCGAGACAAATACCATGACCATCAACGACGTATTCCCCGCCTCGGAGGAGATTAGAAACGACAAATGGTATCCTTCCGAAACGTTCTTGGCAAACCTGGCCGATAACTCCAGCACGAAGACCTGGAAGGAGCAGAGTAACGACCACGCGCTCGTCCGTACTCGCAGCGACAGCCGCCCCAGCCCAATGAACATGACGAACTCCATCACCTCGTCGGATAACCTGTTCTTCTCCTATGCGGCGATGCGCATGGGCTGGACCAAGTTTCAGGCATTCATGGATCAAATTGGCTGGACAACGACGATTCAGCTTGAGGTGGAAGGAACGCAGCCCCGCATTTACTGGAAGGTAAGCCCGACCGATCCGGAAAAGATCGCCTGGCAAAATCTCGCCGAGGGCGGCGTTTCGATTTGGCAAAAGGGCGCCGACGGCAGCTATACCGAGGTACCCAAGGTGCATCTTGTCCTGGACAAGAAACTGGACGGCCTCGACGTCAGTAAACCGCAGCTGGCAAATGATCGCGACCCGGCATATCCGCTGAACGAATACGACCTCGCGGTGACCGGATACGGGCAGGGCGAAATTCTCATGTCGCCGCTGCAGATGGCCTGCTATGCCTCCGCCTATGCGAACGACGGAACCATCATGCAACCATACATCGTCGACTCAATCTGGCACGCGGACGGCACGAACTATTCCCTTGTGGAACAGCGCGAGCCAAAGATCTACCGCACGATTCTGCAAAAGGGCACGGTGGACAACGTCTATCCCGCGCTGCTCAAGGTCTGCACCGACGGAACGGCGAAGAGCCTGACCAAGAGCTTCCTCACCAAAGCGCCGTTGGATCTAGGCTACACCATGGCCGGGAAGACGGGAACCGCCGAGCTGACCAACGACAAGACGAAGGAGCTCGCATGGTTCATCTGCTGGCGCGACAGCAAGGACGGCGTTAAGGTAGACGCATCCAACGCGCGGCTCGTCTGCATCATGCTGGAAATCGACCTGACCAAGCAGGCGACCGAGTGGCAGCAAATGAAGTTTGATATTGCGCGCGCACTGCTAAAAGACGCCGTGCTCAACGATACGGAAGGATAAGCATTTGCCCCGCAATTGAAATCAAAGTAGACAAAACGCCAAACAGGACATAAACTAAATAGGAATCGCACCATTCACACGATCGGTTCTCCCGGTCGTGTGATTTTTCGGGAGAAAAAGGAACGCATATGAATAGAAACCAATCAGGCCATCCCCGCATTATCTTCACCGGCGGCGGAACGGCGGGTCATGTCACCCCGAACATCGCGCTCATTGAGCCGCTCCTCAAAGAAGGCTGGGATGTACACTACATCGGCTCCAGCAGCGGTATGGAAAAGGGCCTCATCACCGCTCTGGACGGAGTGACCTATCACGAGATTGCGACGGGGAAACTGAGGCGCTATTTCTCCTGGCAGAACTTTATCGATCCATTTCGCGTGGTCAAGGGCTATTTTCAGGCGCGCCGGCTGATTCGCCAGCTTCAGCCGGATGTTATCTTCAGCAAGGGCGGGTTTGTTTCGGTTCCCGTCGTGCTGGGCGCGGGCAAAGTGCCCGTCGTTGCGCATGAGTCTGATTTTTCCCCGGGCCTAAGCAATCGTCTTGCCAGTCGGTTTACGGATCGGGTCTGCGTAAGTTTCGAAGACTCGCTTGCCTATATTCCGCATGGGAAAGGCATCTTTACCGGAACGCCGATTCGCCCGTCACTCTATTCGGGCAGCCGCGAGCGTGCGCTCGCCTTCACCGGACTAGATGGAAAAAAGCCCGTTCTGCTCGTCATGGGCGGCAGCCTCGGCGCGCAAAAGCTCAACGAACTTGTCCGCTCCGCCCTTCCGGTGCTGAATGAGAAGTTTGACGTAATCCATCTCTGCGGACGCGGTAAAAACGACTGCGACTGCGTCGCCTGCGGTTATACCCAATATGAATATATTGATAAAGAACTGCCGGATCTATTCGCCCTGAGCGACATTGTCCTCTCCCGCGCGGGCGCAAACAGCGTCTTCGAACTGCTTGCGCTCAACAAACCAAGCGTGCTCGTCCCCCTCACCTCCGCCAGCACGCGCGGAGACCAGCTGCTCAACGCCAAGTATTTTGAGAAAAAGGGCTATGCCTTAACCATCGATCAAAACACGGCAACCGTGCAGACGCTGCTGGACGCGATCAACCACGTCTATGAAAACCGCGAACAGTTTGTCAGCGCCATGCGCAACGACCACTGCTCGGACGGCAAAGAAGCGATTTTAAACATCATAAGGGATACGGTGCAACATGGATAACAAAACGCCGCAGAAACCGAACGGTCCACGCCCACGCGGATCAGCCAGGCCAGGCGGGGCGCAGCCTGCCTCCGGCGGCTCCAGGCCGCCAAAGTCAAACGGCGGCTCCGCTTCCCCAGCGCGCCCCTATTCCGGACGCGGGCAGGAAGGGCGCGGCGGAAAGCCCGCCTCCCGCTCTTCGTTTGACCAGAAACCAGGCGCGCGCAGTTCGTTTGGTCAGAACGGCGATCCGAACCGATCGCATGGCCAAAGATCCGGTTCGCAGCGCCCGTCGGATCGCAAGCCCGCGCCGCGTGAGGAAAGCGCGGTGTCGGAGCAAACGCTCCGCGATCTCGCCGCGCAGATTGCAAGCGAGCCGGTTACAGCGCTATCCTCCCTCGCAGCGCACGCAAAAAAGCTCGCCGCACGGGATCTTTTAAACCACCTTTTTTCCGACCGCGCACCGCTCTATGCCGCGCTATCCGCCCCCGAGCCAAAGGCGCGCAAGAACGCCGCCCGGCTCCTTGGCGCGCTTGGCAAGCAAAGCGACGCGGGCGCCCTGATAGAAGCGCTTGCACATGAAAAGACGCTGTTTGTCATCCCGTCCATCCTTCTGGCCCTGGGTTCCATCGCGGGTGAACAGGCGGAAAAAGCGATTGCTTCTTATGCTGTGCCGGCGGCGACGGACGAAACCGAGGAAAAGCACGCGCAAGAGATTCTGGAAGCGCACGAAAAGGCGCTTGCCGCCTTATCGCGGGATATCCCTTTGCCCCAGCGCACGCGCCTGGTCGCCCCGCACGAGCTACTGCTCGTTCCGCCCGTTGGGTTCGGGCAGATTCTATTCAAAGAAGTCGCCTCCCGTGGATTCCAGGCCGATCTTCAGCCGGACGGGGTTCATTTGGTCACCGACCAGATCAAGACCCTGCAAGAGATCCGCTGCGCGCAGGAAATTTTGCTGCCTATCGCGGCCAATATTCCCGCAGATGCACAAACCATCGCCTCCTTTGCGGACGAAACGCTCACCAGGCCTTACCGCATCGAGCTGCGCAACTACAGCGGTGACCGCGCCGCGTTTATCCGCGCGCTTTCCCTCGCGCTCGGCGGCGGGGATAATCCCTCGCGCTATGCGGACGAGCTGCGCGTCGTCTGCAACCGGAATTTATGCAGTGTCTTTATCCGCCCGCGCAACGTGCCGGACATGCGCTTTGCCTATCGGCTCCGTTCGTTGCCCGCGTCGATTCATCCCGTCCAGGCGGCCTGCCTCGCGCGCTATGCGCTCTCGTTCGTCTCCGCCGCGCGCCCGCGTACGCTCGATCCCTTCTGCGGAAGCGGAACCTTGCTTTTTGAGCTGGAGCGTGCGGCCGCAACCGCGATGATCGGTGTGGATCTCTCCGAACGCGCGCTGGATGCCGCACGCGAAAACGCGGCGGCGGCGCACAGCGCCGCGCGGTTTGTCCACAAGGACATCCTCAAGTTTGAACCACGAGATCCCTTTGACCTCGTGCTTTCCAACATGCCCTTTGGCAACCGTGTTGGCACCCACAGTGCAAACGAAGCGCTCTATCGCGATTTTATCCATGCCCTGCCAAAGTTACTGGTTCCCGGCGGGATCGCCGTGCTTTACACCATGGAACACCGCCTGCTTGCCGCCTGCCTGGAGCGGGAACCCTCCCTCACCGTCGCCGCGGAGCTCGCCACCGAGGCGGGCGGGCTCAACCCGCGTGTCACGGTCCTCCGGCGAACATAACAAAGGACTGAAAAGCAAACAGCAGGCTTGAGAGTTTATCCTCAAGCCTGCTGTTTTGATTCTTCTGTTTGTTTTGCGCTTAGCGAAAATCCACCGTGACCTCGTTAAAGCTGGGATCCAGATCATAGCGGCAGGACCACTTGAACTTACTGGTGGAATAGCCAAATTCCTGCGCGAGGCTCAGCGCGTTGGTCTTTACATGCGAGGCGAAGTCGGCAACATCCTGCTTCGCCTGTTTGAGATTGTTGCTCTTGCCCGCAGCGTATTTGGTAGCCTCCTTGCGCGCGTAAGCCTGCGCCTCCTCCAAATCATCCAGCGAGCTGAGGAATGTATCAAACATCTGCCGTGATTGCTGCGAATAACGGCGGTAGGTTTCGCCCAGCACCGGGCGCTGCATGCTAAGGCGCACCACGCCAAATGAATTGCCGCCGGTATAGGAGGCGCCTTCGACTGCGGCGGTTGGCTCGGGCGTCGGGGTCGGCGTTGGCACCTCCGTTGGCGCGGAGGTTGGAACCGGGGTTGCGCTGTTGGGCGTTGGCGTCACGACGCCGCCAAACGTCGGCGTTTCTGTAGGTTCCAAGGTCGGCGTCATCGTCGGCAGCAGGTCATCCGCCGCCAGCGCCTCCGAAACATAGTCCACGAGCGGCTGCGTCGTGTCGATGTACTGTGCCGCAATCATATCCGCCCAGCGATAGGCCGCATAGTCCGCGGTGTACTCCAGCTCCTTCGGCACGGTTTTGCCGTAAACCTTTTCAATGACATCCACGCGGTTGTTCTGATCGGTCAGGCAGAAATTCCAATTGAAGATATTCGTCAGCGTACCGCCGATGGAATACATGCCAATGTTATTCTTATCCAGCGTATAGGCAAACTTGGTCAGCGCCGCCGTCTGCCCCAAGGTACAGTTGGTGAAGAGCTGTCCGTTAAACGAATTCAGGATGTCCGGAATTTTCAGGATCAGGTTCTGCCTTTGCATGGACTCGAAGATTGCAATCAGCATTTCCTTTTGACGGTTCACGCGGTTGAGATCCCCGCTGCCCTGGACGTTTTTTCGCACGCGCAGATAGTCCAGCACGCCCTGACCGTTGAGGTGCGTCGGCCCCGCGCTGTAGCTGCGCCCACCGATGCGGAAGTTCATCTCCAGATTATAATCCACCCCGCCAATGGCGTTGACCAGTTGTTTGACGGCCGGCATGGTCACGGCGTAGTAGTAGTTCACGGGGTAAACGTCGCCAATCATCCAGTTCGCCGCTTCACAGGTTTTTAAGAACCCCGCGCCGCCCGGCGCTTCAAACCCGCCGCCGCAGTTGAGCGAGGCGTTGAGCTTGTAGATGCCGTTCACGCCCGGAATCTTTGCGTAGGTATCGCGCGGGAGCGAGATCAGGTCCACGCGGTTCTCGTCAAAGTTGATCGCCATGATCATCATCACATCCGCGTGATACTCGTGTTTTCCGTTCCAGGTTTCGCGCTCCTCGGCATAGTCCACGCCGATGAGCAGCACATTGACGATCCGCTGCTGGCTGAGGGTCTTGTCCTCCTGCGCGTTGATCGCATCCAGCAGTCCCGGCTCCGGTGTTGCGATCGGCGTTGGCTGGCCCGGCTCAGGCGTTGCGCCCGTTCCATCCACGGAGATGATGCCAACCGTGTTTTGCGGCCCGTTTGCATTTGCAAACTGTGCGCTGGGATCCAGGAGCGCCGCATAGGCAAACACCCCGCCCACGGCAAGGAGCAAAATCCCGCCAATCAGCAGCACCGCCCAGAGCGCGCGCTTTTTCTTGCGCGAATGCTTTTTTTTGCCGCGCACTCGCGTAGAAGGGTAGATGTCCGTGGGGACAAACGGCTCCACATCCATCGTATAATATCCGTATTCGGCCATATCCTGATTGGGCGATTCGCTGCCGCGCTGTGCCTGCGCGTTTGCCTCCGCGCGCGAATCCCGCTCCTGATGTTCCCGTTTGCCGGATTTTGATTTGGGTGTTCGGGTCATTTCAAAGCTGTGTCCTTTCCTGTTTGCATACCGTTTTTATTATAACAGGATTTGTTTAAAATCCCCGCTGTATTCCAATTATTACAAATAGTTTACAATGTCCCGCGTCTATAAATCCCCGAAAACAGGCGAAAAACGATGGAAATGACAGAATATGAAGCTTCTTTGACATCCGTTCCGGAACGCTTTTCACAGGGGCTAAAATAGGATATACTATAGTCTGCCTTGGGTTTCCTGTGTCTGATGGTTTTTTTCGATGTCCCCCCGCGCCGCGGCACAGAATCCCCTCCCGCTGCGCCGGACATCCCAAAGAGCAAATTAAGGAGAGTTACTATGGTTGTCATCATTCCGGCTTATCAGCCAGATGAGAAGCTTTATCATCTTGTTCTCGCGCTCCGTGAAAAGACGGACTACGATCTCATCATCGTCAACGACGGCAGCGACGCGGATAAGCGCGCGCTGTTTGATTCGCTCGAACCCTACGCAAAGATTCTGCACCACTCCGCCAACCGCGGCAAGGGCGCGGCGCTGAAGACCGCCTTGAGCTACATCTACGAACAATACCCCGCGGACGAGGGCGTCGTCACCATTGACGCGGACGGACAGCACCTGCCGCAGGATATTATACGCGTGAGCCGCGCCTGGGAAGCGGCGCCGGAAAAGCTCGTGCTCGGCAGCCGGGAATTCACCGGCAACGTTCCGTTCAAGAGCCGCGCGGGCAACGCGATCACCCGCTTCGTCTTTGCGCTCTCAACCGGAGTAAAGATTTTTGACACCCAAACCGGCCTTCGCGCCTTTGGCGTGTTCCGCATCCCCATGATGTTGGAGATGAAGGGCGACCGCTACGAATATGAGATCAACGTCCTGCTCTATGCAACGCGGCACAGGATTCCAATCGAGGAGGTCACCATCGAAACCGTCTATATCGAGGACAATAAGTCCTCGCACTTTAACCCGATCCGCGACGCATGGCGCATCTATAAGATGATTTTGTTCTTCGTCGCCTCCTCGGTGGTCGCGATGCTGCTGGACTATGTGCTTGTGCTGTTGTTTTCTTCCGCCACCAAGGGGATGGCACAGTCCCTGCTTATCAGCGTTGTCGGCGCGCGCGTACTCAGCTCGCTGGCAAACTATTTCATGAACTGTAAGCTCGTGTTTGAAAACCGCAACAGAAGCAGTATTTTGCGTTACTATATTCTCGTTGCCTGCATCCTTGCCGTGAATTACGGACTAATGGTGTTGATTACGCATTTTATTCCGCTCGCGATCGGAAAGATCATCGTCGAATTTATCCTCTACCCGGTGAGCTTTTTTATGCAGCGCAAATATGTGTTCCCGCCCGAAAGCGAAGAAATTGGCCACGATCTATAACGGAACCGGTCTTGTTCGGCTCTGCGACGGCTGAACTTTTGTATTAGGAGGAAACAGCATCGTCATGCGAAAACCCATTTCCCATGCCACGAAGCGGCTGATTACCGCAATTCTCGCCGATTTACTGGTGCTCGCCATATTTCTTGGCGCTTTTTCCTATTTTCATTTTTTGCGCGTGCCGGACTATAAGCCCCGCGCGCTCAGCGGCCCGACCGAGGCCCTCTCCGCCGCCGAAACCCCCGATGTTGTCGCTGCCGGGCAAGCCGCTTCTCCATCCGCAGAACTAACCCCGACGCCGGAGCCGGAAGCGGCCGACACCGGGCTGCTCAAAGGAAAATATGCCGATAAATTTACCGGCGGAGCGGTAGAGCAGACCGAAACCTCCTATCGCAGCGCGAATGTCTCCGTCGAAGTGACAAAGGTATCTGCCGGAACCGCGGACAAGCCCATTACCTACTATGTTGCGGACGTTTATGTCAAGGATATCTCCAGCTTCCGCACCGCGGTTGCCTTTGACTACAAGGCGCAAAATGCGGGCGCACGCAAGAACGTGATGGCGGCCCTGCAGCTCTCCGAGCTGGTCAGTTCGATCGTCGCCATCTCCGGCGATAACTTCACCTATCACGACAGCGTCGCCGTTCGCAACGGCGTTGAGTGGGACAACACGCTCCCCGTCTACGGCGATCTCTGCGTGCTCTATTACGACGGCACCATGGAGACCTATCCCGACACGGTCAAGCGCGCGGATGTGGACGCCATCTATGCCAGAAAGCCGTATCAGATCTGGACCTTCGGGCCGGAGTTGCTGGTTGACGGAGAAATCCCCGCCAGCTTCCCCAACTCAAAGGCAAACCCGCTCTCAGGCGTTGGCTACTACGAACCGGGGCACTACTGCTTCATCCTCGTGGACGGGCGCCAGAAGGGCTATTCCGTCGGCATGAACTATGCCGACTTTGCGAAGGTATTCTACGACCTCGGCTGCAAGGTTGCCTATAACCTTGACGGCGGAGACACTGCGGTGATGACCTTCAACGGGGCCTGGCGCAGCCAGCCGCAGGACGGCAGCCCACGCGAGACCAGCGATATTCTTTATATCTGTGAGCCGGATCCCGTCGGCATCGGACAGTAAGGAGGCGGCCAGCTATGAAACGATTGATTGCCCGCGCATTGCCGCATCTCACCATTATTCTCTCGGTGATGACCCTCGTGTTCTTCGTCGTGGACGGGTTCAACGCGGTCATGGCGTTTATGGCGAGTGAGCTGAGTAAGCGTATCTTCGCCGTGCTCGCCGTCTGCTCCATAGCAACCTCCGTTATGCTCATCTCCCGCCAGTGGAAAGAGGATGACCGCAAGGCAAAGAAGGCCGCGCGGCGGCAGGACGCATTGAAGGCCGCCGCAGCGCACAAGCGCGCGTATGAAAACACCATTCCCGACGATGAGAACCGATAGCGATTGATATGCAAAGGGGCTGCCAACGGCAGCTCCTCAGCCCATCGACAAAGTCCTGCGGACTCTGCCGATGGGTTTTACTTTGGGTTAAAATGACGCGAATCGCGCCATTTTTTCACAAATTCGGCGAATGAATCGCCAAATTTGAAGGAACATGGGGGATTTTCGAAATCC
>JAYFQU010000001.1:0-100660 GCA_034926785.1 Christensenella sp. | reverse complement strand
CGATGGGTTTTACTTTGGGTTAAAATGACGCGAATCGCGCCATTTTTTCACAAATTCGGCGAATGAATCGCCAAATTTGAAGGAACATGGGGGATTTTCGAAATCCCCCAAACCCCCTACTGGGTTTGTTGATGCTCTGAGCTGTGTTAACAGACACAGCTTTTTGTAACACAGGCTTTTTTTGATACGATGCGTCAGCCATTGCCTCGCATGAGCGGGGCGGAGCAGCGGGCTTCGCTGAACCGGCATTGGAGAACTTCGCGATACTTTGGTCAATCAGATCGGCCCATGAGCGTTGCCTTGTTTTCTCTTTGGATGCGGGCGATAAAATAGCAAGGCATTGTCGCATCTCAGGGCGAGGGATAAGCGACGGCACGAGCCTTGACCAGTTCATCAAATCCGATTGGCCGATCATAACGTTTGTTCACCGTCTCCAGATCGGTTCCCGCGATGGAGAGTACCAGCGCGTCCGCCTGATAATTTACAACAAACGTGTCAACAAGGCTTTGCAGAATCAACTGCTCTTCCTTTGCATCCGCCGCCTTTACCGCCGCGGCAAACGAATCCGGCAGGTCGAGGTGAACAAACTTGCCTGAAAAAGCCAGGTCTTCATAGTCCAGCTCTTCGTCGGCGACGGTGCAGGAGATGGCCCGCCCGTAGTCCACGTCCGGCAGCGCGCCCGCCGCGACCAGCGCGGAAAGCAACTCCTTCGGAGCAATCTCGCCTTGTATATGGACGGAGGTCATATTTTCTCTCGTTGCATCCGGCACAAACAAAATCACGGATACCAACGCAATTGTGGCGGCTGGCATTACGCTCGGCGAAGGAGAAGGTGTACTTACGGGCTCGCTGGGCGGCTGTGTTATCACTACATTTTCAGCGGGAACGCAGGCGACAAAAACCGCCGTCATCAGCAGCGCAACCAGCGCGGCAATCTTTTTTAGATGACGCCAAGCGGGATGAGCGTTGCGAGCAGCACGATGTTGACGCAGGCAAGGGAGATGATCCATTTCTTCTGTACCTTTGGTTCCTTGTCGTAGATCAGATAGCTTGCGAGGAAAAACGGGATATAGGTCGTGATGAACACCGGGATCGCACCCCACCACGGATAGACCCAAATGAACGCGGGCGTCCAGGCGAGGAAGATCTCGACGAGCGAAAAGAACAGCGCGCTGCCGATGGCGAACACAATGCGGTTATTGATGCCGAGAATCTTCATGTTTTTGTCGGCGGGCAGCAATTTGGAGGTGAAGCCCGCGACGGCGAACATCATCGAGAGTTCCCAGCTCACGCCGATCAGCAGGATAAAACTCGTGCTCTCCGGCGAAACGGTCCAGAGCGCATAACCCGTGAAATAGCAGATCACGGCGTTGGCGATCTCATAGAGCCAGTGCACACTGTAGAGCATCAACGCCGCGGCGATGGCCTTGTAATTCTTCTTGTGGATTTCGTCCACATAGATCATCACCACAAACGCGAGGATGGCGATAAACGACCAGTTGAAGTTGCCGGGGTTTCGTACGGCTGCCTTGGCCAGGTCGGCAAGCGGTTTTAGTCCGTCGCTTCCAAAGAGCATCGACTTTCCCTCCTGATCAAATTTTTTATGAAACGGAATACAATAGAATCGATAGGGAATGGAACTGAGAATATTCTATCGCGCTGGGCAACAGCTGTCAATTTGCGAACCGGCGGGCGATTGGATTGGGCTGCCTGCGTGCCAGCGTGCGTAAAAAAACAGCCCAATGGCAAGCTGCCAGGGCTGTTGATCTGCGCTGCTTATCCGCGATTTTTTTGCAATACCTTCTCCATGAATTTTGCGTTGTCCACAATGAATCGCTCCTGTGTGCCCTCGCCGATGAGTCCCGCGCCGTCATAAGCGCGGCAGGAGAAGACGAGCCTGCGCCGGTCGATCTCGATGAGCTCCGTCTCGCAGCGGATCGTCATGCCGACGGGCGTTGCCGCGAGATGCTTGATGTCGATCCGCGTGCCGACCGTGGAGCTGCCCTCCGGCAGAAACGGCTGCACGCTCGCGGCGGCGCAGTATTCCAAATCCGCAATCATCGCCGGTGTGGCATAGACGGCGAGTCCGCCGCTGCCGAGCGCCTTTGCGGTGTTTGCGTTGGATACGATGGCTTCCCGCGTGCCGCGCACGCCGCTGGAGAGTTCGGACATGGGAACGGATACCTCCGATCGGGTCATTGCCGCCTGCGACACAGGCCGCTGTGGAAAATCATACTGCGTTTGGCAGCAGAAAGCAATCCGGTCTGCCGCAAAAAATGTTATTCGTAATCGACCACATCCACCCAGCGGAAGAGCAGTTCCCGCTCCTCGGGCTTGCCCTTGACGGACTGGCTGGCGGCGACAATGGGAACCCACTTTTGCACATATTGCCTTGACGTGCCGCTCTTTTCGCAGAAGAGCTTGAGGTAGGCTTCGGCTGTTTTCTCGTCCCCCGCGAGGGAGAAGAGCAGATAGGTGCGCGCCGCGTCCGCGCTGGCGTTCCCCTGCGTTGCGTGGGACCAGTCTAAAATGAACGGCGTGCCGTCGTCGCGGATGATGATGTTCGTGGGGTTAAAATCCCCGTGGCAGAGCTTGTTGTGGCGCGGCATGGACTCAAGCCGCGTATGCAGGTCATATTTCGTTGCGGTCGGCAGCTCGGTTTGGATGATCTTCCGGTCCATCTTGTCCCGGAGCCGCGGCAGCAGCGGACAGATCTGACGGTGCATGGCGAGCTGGAGATCGACAAACTGCTCCAGATACGCCGCGTGTTTTTTCGGATTTTCCGCCATGAGCTCGGCGAGGGTTTTGCCGGGAATATATTCCGTCATGATGTACCATTTGCCATCTTCGGTCATGCCGACGCCGTAGAGTTTCGGTACATGGAGGGCGGTTTCCTCTACGCGCGCGTGGTTGAGCGCCTCGTTGAGTACATCCGCCTTCTTGAAGTCCTCCCCGAATACCTTGACGACCCTATCCCCGTCGCGATAGACGGTCTTGTTGGAGCGAAACGCGATTACATTGGTCAAATCCATGGCTTTCTCCCTTCTGGTTGTTCAAAAACCCGGCGCCGGACAGGCCGCGACCGACCCGCCCGACACCATTCTATCACTGTTTTCAGGCTTCCGCGTTGGTTTTTCCGCTTTGTTTCTTCGCCGTCAGACGCGCGTGTGTGTGCCGTAATAGGCGTTGAGATACATCTGCTTAAGTTCGCTCATGAGCGGATAGCGCGGGTTTGCGCCGGTGCACTGGTCGTCAAACGCCTGCTCCACCATCTCGTCGAGCCGCGCGAGGAAGTCCGCCTCCTGGATACCATAGTCCCGGATGGTCTTTTTGATGCCGACGCGCTCTTTAAGCGCATCCAGCGCGGCGATGAGCGCCTCCACCTTGTCCTCATCGGTCTTACCCTTGAGGCCCAGCGCATCCGCAACCTCGGCATAGCGGGCGATGGTGCGCGGGTGGTCATACTGCGAGAAAGTGCCCATCTTCACCGGCACATCCGTCGCATTGAAGCGGATGACCTCGTCGATCATCAGTGCGTTGGCGATGCCATGCGGCAGGTGATGGAACGCGCCGAGCTTATGCGCCATACTGTGGCAGATGCCGAGAAACGCATTGGCAAACGCCATTCCGGCCATAGTGGCGGCGTTGGCCATCTTTTCGCGGGCGATGGGGTCGTTCTGCCCGTTATCATAGGCGCGGGGCAGATATTCGAAGATCATCTTGAGGGAGCGCAGCGCCGTGCCGTCGGTATAGTCCGTCGCCAGCATAGAGGCATAGGCCTCTAGATTATGGGTGACGGCGTCGATGCCGCTCGCGGCGGTGAGGCCCTTCGGCGCATTCATCATCATGTCCGCGTCCACAATCGCCATATCCGGCATGAGCTCATAGTCCGCCAGCGGATATTTCACGCCGCTGGTTTCGTCCGTGATAACCGCGAACGGGGTGACTTCGCTGCCCGTGCCCGCCGTGGTCGGAATTGCGACAAAATAGGCTTTTTCGCCCATCTTCGGGAAGGTATAGACGCGCTTGCGGATGTCGGCAAAGCGCATCGCCATATCCATAAAGTCCGCTTCGGGGTGTTCATAGAGCACCCACATGATCTTCGCGGCATCCATTGCGGAGCCGCCGCCGAGGGCGATGATCGCATCCGGCCGGAAGGTGGTCATCTGCTTTGCACCTTCCCGCGCGCTGGCGAGCGTGGGGTCGGGCAGGACGTTGAAGAACGTCTCATGCGCGATGCCCATTTCGTCGAGCTTGTCGGTCACGGGCTTCGTATAGCCGTTTTCGTAGAGGAACGTATCGGTCACGAGGAAGACGCGTTTTTTGCCGAGTACGGTTTTGAGTTCGTCCAGCGCGACGGGCAGGCTGCCCCTCTTGAAGTAAACTTTGTCGGGCGTGCGATACCAGAGCATGTTCTCTCTCCTCTCGGCAACGGTTTTAATGTTGATCAGGTGCTTAGGGCCGACGTTTTCGGAGACCGAGTTGCCGCCCCAGCTGCCGCAGCCGAGCGTGAGGGACGGCGCGAGTTTGAAGTTATAAAGATCCCCGATGCCGCCGTGCGCGGAGGGGGTGTTGACGAGGATGCGGCAGGTCTTCATGCGCGCGGTGTACTGCGCGAGCTTCTCCTTTTCCGTCACGGCGTTGAGGTAGACGCTTGCGGTGTGGCCGTAGCCGCCGTCCGCGATGAGCCGCTCCGCCTTGGCGAGGGCTTCTTCGAAATCCTTTGCGTGATACATCGCAAGTACGGGGGAGAGTTTTTCGTGCGCGAACTCTTCGGAGAGCTCTACGCTCTCCACCTCGCCGATGAGAACCTTCGTCGCCTCCGGAACCGAAACGCCGGAGAGCTTAGCGATCGTATAGGCGGACTGGCCGACGATCTTGGCGTTCAGCGCGCCGTTGATCAGGAGGGTCTTGCGAACCTTCTCGGTCTCGTCGGGCTTGAGCAGATAGCAGCCGCGCTCGGCAAACTCCTTCTTGACCTTGCTGTAGACGGAGTCCACGACGATGACGCTCTGCTCGCTGGCGCAGATCATGCCGTTGTCAAACGTCTTGCTCAAAATGATCGAACTCACGGCGGAGAGGATATCCGCGGAGTCGTCGATGATCGCGGGCACATTGCCGCTGCCAACGCCGATGGCGGGTTTGCCGCTGCTGTAGGCGCTCTTCACCATGCCTGGTCCGCCGGTGGCGAGGATGATGTCCGCTTCCTTCATCGCGAGATTGGTTAGCTCCAGACTCGGCGCGTCCACCCAGTCGATGATGCCTTCCGGCGCGCCGGCGGCAACCGCCGCTTCGAGCACGATGCGCGCGGCGGCGATGGTGCAGCCCTTTGCGCGGGGGTGCGGGCTGATGAGGATGCCGTTGCGGGTCTTCAGCGCGATGAGGGTTTTGAAGATCGCGGTGGAGGTTGGGTTTGTGGTCGGAATAACCGCGGCGACGACGCCGATGGGCTCCGCGATGCGGACGATGCCATAGGCCTTGTCCTCTTCGATGACGCCGCAGGTCTTCGTACTGCGGTATGCGTTATAAATATATTCGGAAGCGTAGTGGTTTTTAATCACCTTGTCCTCGACAACGCCCATGCCGGTTTCTTCCACGGCGAGCTTCGCCAGCGGAATACGGGCCTTGTTGGCGGCGGTTGCGGCGGCGAGGAAGATTGCGTCCACCTGCTCCTGAGTGTATGCAGCAAATTTACTTTGCGCTTCGCGGAGGCGGATAAAGGCGCCCTCCAAAGCTTCCACACTGTCAATTGGTCTGCGTTCGGTCTGTTTCGTCATGCTCTCCATCTCCTCTTTTTTCCCTGATGCAATATTGATTCGATGCGCCTTTCGGGCGGCCTGCCCGCCGCCGCGGCTGCACCGTCTGTTTGGGTTACCGGCCACCGTGGGCTCCGGCCCGGTGCGATGCGCCGGATCCGCGGCCTGCCCGCCGCCACGGCGCATCGTTCGGCTCGGTTCGCCTGTCTGTCGCATTCGATTGCAGTGCATCGAATGTGGCACGATACCGGTCAATCCATTTGCCGCCCTGAAGGGCGGCTGTGAAAGAAAAGGCCGTATTCACGCGGTTCTTTGCCTGGTTTGCGGCCTGCCCGCCGCTCAAATCATGCTTTTCCCACCGGATATTCTCTTTCTGGTTATAGAATACGGGATTCGGAGTAAAGAGAGAAGACAGAAAAACGGTATATCAGTATATAGATATCGATATAGCAATATCTATTTATAACATTACGAATGTTAATTTTTAACATCAATATTGAATTATTATAACAAATCAAGAAACGAGGCACAAAAAAATCCCGGCCGGAGCCGGGACGAGGAACGTGTTGGGTCAGGATTCCTGAATCGCCCGCGCGGCGGAGTCTCGCAGTTTTTCAATCAGCAGACGATCCAGCCGGGAGAGGTGATAGCCCGTACGGTAGATGAGCACATCGCGATAGGTGTTGCCGGCGATGTCGACGCGTTTCTGCACCAGGTCAAAGCGATCCAGCACCTCCTGCGGCGCGGGAGAGGCGAGCGCGTAGACCGTATCAATGCGGCTGATGAGCTCGAGCTGGCTTGCTCGCTCATAGACGGTGATGGTCTTCTTCGCTTCGATTGCCTGCGCAATCTCGCGCGCTTGATTGACCGGCAGCGACGGGATGGAACCGTCCCCATAGCGGATTTCCGTATATTCGATCAGGTCATGATCCGTAATCTGTTCACTTTGCGCGAGCGGATGGCGATTGCTGATAATCGCGACACAGGAAAACTCCCAAATCGGCTCAGATTGCAACGAGCGCTCGGTCAGCGCGTTGAGATAGTTGGTTTCATATAGGGTCTGGTAGCGGATTACGCCAATCTGATTGACCCCGTTGGCAACCTGCTTAATCGTGCGCATTGCGCCCGCCTCGCGGTAGTCGATACTGTAATCCGCATCCGGGCCAAGCGAGAGAATCACCTCCGTGAGCGCCTGGGAGACATAGCTCGCGCGCGGCGCGCAGAGATCAAAACGCGTCTTTTTATCGTCGGTAGGGCGATAGAGCGCCTCCATCTCGGCAACCTGCGTCAGGATGCTCCGCGCATAGCCGAGGAATTCACGCCCTTTTTCGGTTGGCACAACGCCCTTGGCCGTGCGGTCAAAGATCGCGATGCCGAGATCGTCCTCCAGTTCGCGGATGGACTTGCTCAGGTTTGGCTGATTCATATAGAGGTTTTCCGCGGCTTTGCTGATGGAGCCGGTTTTCTCCACCTCGACTGCGTATTTCAGCTGCAACAGGTTATTCAAGCGGTCCTCCTTTCCGCGCGGCGGGTGCGTGTCGGGTCGATAGTTTCATATTTTTCACTTCGCGCGCAGTGCGCGTCCCGCCTCCGCGAAGGCGTCCTCGTCCAGATGACCGCCGTTGAGCACCAGCCTGCCGTTGACATAGACGCGATCGATGCCAAACGCCTTGGGCTGATCGGGCGTCGCATGCCGGATTTCCGCTTCGTCAAACACCGTCAGATCGGCAAAATACCCTGCTTTGACATAGCCGCGTTCCGGTATGGAGAAGCGATCCGCCACAGCACCGGTCATTTTGCGGATGGCGCGCGGCAGGGCGTTATCCGGGGAAAGGAGGGCGAGCTGCAAAAACTTCGGAAAGCAGTCATAGATCGCCGGGTTTTGCACGCCGTGTTCCTCAACCCAAGCGTCGGTCATATAGAGCGCATGGCTATGGCGCGAGAGCTCGTAGACGATCCCCGGCGTGCTATAGGGCCCCATGTTGACGCGCCCCGCAAAATTACTCTGCTCGCAGAGCATAAGGTATGCGTCTAGGTCGTTCATTCTGCGCTCTTTGGCAATCTGGTGAACGGTCTTTCCTTCATATTCCTCATAGCCCGGGCCGATATAGGCAATCTGGATGTCGTTAAACCCGAAGCCGAGCAGCACGATGGAAGCGTTGGTCAGCACACGGAAGCGGAATTTGTTGAAAAACGTTCGCTTCTCTTTGGGGGAGAGCGCCTGATACCACGTTGGCATGATGACGGTGATGACCGACACGCCGAGGAGCTCGGCATAGAGATCGAACATTGCGTCCACGCCGTTTTGGCGCATGCGCTCAATTCCGGCGACGAGCGCGTCCTTGCAGCGGAAGGAGCTCTTGCCGACAAAGATCGCGTGGGAATATTGCAGCTTGACGTTGAGCCCGCGCGTGATTTCCTCCAGTTCGTCCAGCGCGCGCAGCAGATGCGGCCTGCCGAGCAGCTCCGGATACGCCATGGACACGGCGGAGCAGGCGCGCGGGTGGACGGTCAGCGGGCGGTCATAGCGCGCGCAGAGCTCGGCGACGGCGCGCAGCTCCTCCTTCGGCGCGTAAAGGCCCGGTTCATACATCAGCCCCAGTGAAACACCACAGGCGCCCTGTTGTAGATTCCGTTCGAGCAGCGCGAGCATCTGAGCCTGCTCCCGCTGCGTCAGCGGGCGGTTGCTGTAGCCCGTTCCGCTCGCGCGGGCGGAGCAGTGCCCGCTTAACGTTGCAATATTGAGCGGGGTATTGCCGTCTACAGCGCGAAAGAGCGCGTCCGCATCGGGATAGATCCCCGTGAGGTCGTCCATATGGAAAAGTCCAGCGCCGATCTTATCCAGATAGGGGCTCTCCGGCGAAAAACCTGTCATGGAGAGTCCGCAGTTTCCCGTGATGAACGAGGTGATGCCCTGCCGGACAAACGGTTCAAAATACGGTCGGGGATTCCGCTTCGCCGCAAACCAGTCGTTGTGCGAGTGCGCGTCAAAAAAGCCGGAGGAGACGCTCTTCCCCCCGAGATCAACCACCGCGGCGCCGTCCGCTACGATCTGCGGCGCAACCTCGATAATCCTGTCGTTTTCGATTAAAATATCGCCGGAATAGGCCTCCGCGCCCGTTCCGTCATAGATGCGGCAGTGCTGGAGCAGTGTCTTCATGTCGTCAAAATACCCCCATTTTCATCCCGGTAACATGGTATCACAATCCGTGAAAAATGAGAAGTTATTCGCAAAAACCGGGTAAAGAATCGGCACATACCGTCATCGGAATCCACCGAAAGCGCAAGAATTTACATTGACGCATTCGGCTGTTCCAATTATACTGTAGGCAAATGAATAGCGTGTGCATCTGCGCTTGAAAAAGCGCTGGCAAACGGTAGTTTGCCAAGGGAATGCGGATGAAAACTCCGAGCTACCCCAGTAACCGTGAAGCGGACGAACGGACACGAAAAGCCACTGCAGCAGTTTGCTGCGGGAAGGCGTCCCAGTAGAATGAAGCAAAGCCGGGAGACCTGTTTGCGCATGAAAGATACTCCTGGGGTGGAGTGAAGCTATAGATTGCGCAAATTACACGCGATGTTTTGATTGCTCCCTCTCCTCAAAGAGCGGAGCAGTTTTTTTATTTGGATTGCTTCCCGTTCGGCCCTATTCATTTAAGACAGATCGTTTCAATCTTTACTTGAAAGGGGAACCATCCAACATGAACCATCGTAAACTTCTCTCCGCTTTGCTCGCGGCGCTGATGCTCGCGGGCGTACTCTCCGCCTGCGCGCCGGCCTTGTCCGCGCCGGAGACGGCGGAAGCCGCAACCCAGGCGCCCGCGGAGGCGGTCGAAGCGCCCAAGGGCGTGACTGTAACCGACATGACCGGGCGTGAGATTACGCTTGACGAACCCGCAACCCGCGTCGTCGCGCTCAGCGCGGCGGACTGCGAGGTGCTCTACGCCGTCGGCGCGGGGGATTTAATCGTCGGCCGCGGCGAATACTGCGACTACCCGGCCGAGGTGCTGGAGATCCCCGCCGTGCAGTCCGGCATGGAGACGAACATTGAGCAGATCATTGCGCTCAAGCCGCAGGTGCTGCTCATGAGCACCATGGCGCAGACCGAGGATCAGGTCGCTCAGCTCGAAGCGGCGGGCATCAAGGTGGTGGTATCCGACGCGCAGAATATTGAGGGCGTCTACACCGCAATCACGATGATGGGCGCGCTGACGGGGCATGTGGACGAAGCCGCAGCGGTGGTCGCCAGCATGAAGGATACGTTTGCCTCCCTTGCCGCGCGCGCGGGCGAGCTGGAGGGCAAGAGCGTCTATTTTGAGGTGTCTCCGCTGCAGTATGGCCTCTGGACAGCGGGCGGAAGCACGTTTATGGACGAGATTGCGAACATGCTGGGCTTAAAAAATGTATTCTCGAATGTCACCGGCTGGGCGGAGGTCTCCGAGGAGCAGGTGCTGGAGGCAAATCCCGATCTGATCGTAACCATCGCAATGTATTTTGGCGAGGGGCAGACGCCGGAGCAGGAGATCCTCTCCCGTGCGGGCTGGCAGGGGGTTACCGCCGTGAAAAACGGGGATATCCTCAACCTGCAAACCAACGAACTCTCGCGTCCCGGCCCGCGTCTCGCGGATGGCGCGAAGGCACTCTTTGACTTTGTCCTGGAGGTTGTGACCAAGGCCAATGCGGCATAATGCGCAATCGGACGCGGAGGGCGCGAGCGCGCCCTCCGCGTCCGTAAAACAAAACGGCGGCAAACGGGAGGGGTTCCGGCTATATGAACTCGTCCTGTTTTCGGTTGTCACGCTCGCCGTCGCCGCGCTCTGCGTCTGCGTCGGCAGTGTGAGTCTGCCGCTGAAGGAAACGCTGACGGTTATCTGGAACGCGATTTTCGGCCTGCCGATGCCGGATGGCATCTCGGTGCCGATCATCCTCTCCGTCCGGCTGCCGCGGGTGCTCTGCGTGGCGCTCACGGGCGGCGCGCTCTCGCTCTGCGGCGGCGCGATGCAGGGACTCCTGAAGAATCCGCTCGCGGACGGCAGTACGCTGGGCGTCAGCAGCGGCGCGTCGCTCGGCGCGGTGGTGGCGATTGCGTTCGGCGTTACGCTGCCGGGCATTCCGCTTGCCGGGACGATGATTATGGCGATGGTGTTTGCGTTTCTCTCGTTGCTGATCATCCTCTCACTCGCGTATAAGATCGACTATTCCATGTCTACCAACACGATTATCCTCATCGGGGTGATCTACTCGATGTTTGTTTCGAGCATTCTCGCGCTCATCATCTCCTTTGCGTCCGACCGTGTCAAGCAGATCACCTTCTGGACGATGGGATCGCTGCTGGGTACAAGCCTGCAAAACGCGCTTGTGCTGCTCTGCGCCCTCGTCGTGTTCGGCGGCGTGATTTTGCGCTATTCACGTGAACTCAATGCCTTTGCGGTGAGCGAGGATAACGCGCGGCATATCGGCGTGCCCGTCCGGCGGGTGAAACTGATGCTGCTCGTCACGGTCAGCGCGCTCATCGGCGTCTGCGTCTCCATCGGCGGAACCATCGGGTTCGTCGGTCTTGTCACGCCGCATATGGTGCGGATGATCGTTGGCCCGGATCACAAGCGGCTGCTGCCCGCGTCCCTCTTTGGGGGAGCGGTGTTTCTTATGCTGGCGGATCTGGTCGCGCGGATTCTGCTCAATCCGATTGAGCTGCCCATTGGCGTCGTGACCTCGTTCATCGGCGCGTTTCTCTTTATCGTGATCTTCTATCGATCCAAGAGGGTACGCCTATGAAACTGCTGGATGTGAACAACCTGACGGTGCGCTACGGCAACCTCACGATTGTGGATGATGTGAGCTTTTCCGTCTCCGAGGGGGAATGGCTTATGATCGTCGGCCCCAACGGCGCGGGCAAGAGCACCATCGTCAACGCCGTGTCCCAGGGCACGGCATATTCCGGCACAGTGCGCGTGCTGGAAAAAGACGTGAAGCGCTACCGCCCGCATGAACTCGCGAAGCTCGTCGGCGTGCTCTCCCAAACGCACTCGATGGGCTACGGCTTTACGGTCGGCTCCGTGGTTCGCCTCGGACGGTATGCCTATGCGCCGGGGGTTTTCTCCGGCGGGGACGACGAGGAGGAACGCATGGTCGCCCGCGCGCTGGAGCTCACGGGGATGACGCGCTTTGCCGACCAGAATGTGCTGACCCTCTCCGGCGGAGAGCTGCAGCGGACGTTTTTAGCCCAGCTATTCGCGCAGAATCCGCGTGTGCTGCTGCTGGACGAGCCGACGAACCACCTCGACCTGGTCTATCAAAAGCAGGTGTTTGAGCTGATCGCCGAGTGGCTCAACATTCCCGGGCGCGCGGTGGTCTCCGTGGTACACGACCTGAGCCTTGCGCGCGCCTATGGTACGCAGGCGCTGCTGCTCGACCGGGGGGCGCCGCTCGCCTATGGCGTAACGGAGCGTGTGTTTTCCAAAGAAAATTTGAACAGGGCCTATGCGATGGATGTCTCCGCATGGATGCGGGGGCTCCTGTCCCAATGGCGGGAGGAGAAACCATGACAAACCTCGAACAACTGCGGCAGGAGGTCGCCGCCTTTGATCGTGCGGCGGCACAGCAGGCGGCGGCGCGCTGGGACAACCTCGCCAAGCCCGTCGGCAGCCTTGGGTTGCTGGAGAGCGCGGTGATTACCCTCGCGGGGGTGCAGGCAAGCGCGCAGCCGAGGATTGACAGGCGCGCGGTGCTTGTGCTCTGCGCGGATAACGGGGTTACGGCGCAGGGCGTCGCCTCCACGCCGCCGGAGATTACGGCGGTGATGGCAGGGTTTATCGCGAACAAGCGCTCCTCCGTCTGCATCATGGCAAAGCAGGCGGGCGCGGACAGCATCGCGGTTGATATGGGCATGTTCCGTCGCGAAAGCGCGCCGGACCTGATTGATCAACACATCGCCAACGGCACGGCGGATATGACCCTCGGCCCGGCGATGAGCCGGGAGCAGGCGCTGCAGGCAATCGAAACGGGTATTGAACTCGTGAAATCTTGCAAGGCGCAGGGATATCAAATCCTCGCGACGGGCGAGATGGGCATCGGCAACACGACCACCAGCAGTGCGATCGCCGCCGTCCTGCTCGGCAAAACGCCGCGGGAGATGACGGGCGTTGGCGCAGGGTTGGATGAGGCGGGACTCCGGCGCAAGATCACCGCCGTGGAGCGCGCCCTCGCGGTGAACCGGCCTGATGCGAACAACCCTGTGGATGTGCTCGCAAAGCTGGGCGGGTTTGACATCGCAGGCATGGTTGGCATTTTTCTCGGCGGCGCGCTCTATCGCATGCCGATCATTGTGGATGGGTTCATCAGCGCGACCTCCGCGCTGGTTGCTAGCCGCATCTGGCCGGAATCGCGGGAGAGCATGCTCTTTAGCCATCTTTCGGCGGAGCCGGCGAGCCAGGCGGTGCTCTCGGCGCTCCACGCGGAGCCGATGATCTCGGCGGGCATGCGCCTAGGCGAAGGCACGGGCGCGGTTGCGCTGCTGCCGCTGCTGGATCAGGCGCTCGCGGTTTACTACCAACTCATGACGTTTGCCGACATCGGCATGTAAGGGGATCCATCATGCGCATTCTGCTCACCGGCGGCTCCGGCTGCGGAAAAAGCACCTATGCCGAGCACGTGGCGCGGAGTTTGCCCGCGCCGCGTTACTATCTAGCGACCATGCGGCCCTATGACGAGGAATGC
This sequence comes from Christensenella sp., assembly GCA_034926785.1. Lineage (GTDB taxonomy): Bacteria > Bacillota > Clostridia > Christensenellales > CAG-138 > UBA7703. Next base: position 87,188 of record JAYFQU010000001.1, on the reverse strand, counting down.
CTGCTCAAGATCCGCCGTCATCAGCGGCAGCGTGAGGACGGGGACTTCCTCACGATCGAACGGCAGACGGATGTGGGCGGTATCATATTTCCCGCGCGGGGGACGGCGGTGCTGGAATGCATGTGCAATCTGCTTGCCAACGAAATGTATGATGAAAACGGCAGAGAGCGGGATGTTTATGATAAGATACTCGCGGATATTGACGCGCTTTCGCAACGCTGCGAAACGCTGATCGTCGTGACCAACGAGGTTGGCGGCGGCGCGGAGCGATTTGATGATTCGGCCACCCGGCGTTATATCGAGACGCTGGGACGGCTCAACCGCGCACTGGCGGCTTCGTCCGACTTTGCGGCGGAGCTGGTCTGCGGGATTCCGCTGGTATTAAAGGGGAAACGGCCAATATGAAACAATTTGTTCAGGATGTGCTGCATTCGATTGCGACGGCGTTTATGATGTTTTCGCGCGTGCCGATGCCGCGCACGGAGTGGAAGCCGGAGCATATGCGCTATACGCTCGCGGGCTTTCCGCTGGTTGGCGTTGCGCTGGGGCTGTTGCTCGCGCTCTGGTGGCTTTTGTGCCGCTGGCTCGCGTTTGACAGCATCTTTTTCGGCGCGGGCGTCGCGCTCCTGCCCGTGCTTTTCACGGGAGGGATCCACCTCGACGGCTTTTGCGACACGGTGGACGCAATTTCCAGCCACGCGGAGCCGGAGAAGAAAAAGGCGATTTTGAAGGATCCGCATGTTGGCGCGTTCGCCGTTATCGGCGTTGCATCCTACTTGATTGCCGATTTTGCGCTCGGGACACAACTGGATGGGGATCATCTCTCCGTCGTAATCCTGTTTTGCATTCCGGTGATGAGCCGCGCGGTCGCGGGATATTGTTCCGTCTCGGCGCAATCCTCCGGCGCGGGTCTGCTCTCCGGTATGGCGGACGCCGCCGCGGAGACAAAGACGAAGAGCGCGCTGACGGCCTGCTTCATCGTGACCGCGATTGCCATGCTCGCCGTCTCGCCGCTCGCGGGGCTGTTTGTCACGCTTGGCGCGGGGCTGAGCGGCTGGCTGGTCGGGCGCATGGCGAAGAAGGAGTTTGGCGGTATGAGCGGGGACCTCGCGGGATATCTCGTGCAGGTGAGCGAACTTGTCATGCTTGGACTGTTGATTCTGCTGCAAAGGGTGATTTGGATATGGTTCTGGTGATCGGCGGCGCGTGCAGCGGCAAGCTCGACTATGTAAAATCTTTGGGATATTCCGGAGAAGAGATCGCCGATGGGTTGATCGATGATCGCCGCGTGGTGTATCATCTACAGAACATCGTGTTTGACGACCCCGACCACGCGCCGGAGCTGTTTGATCGCCTGCTGACGAAAGAGGTCGTGGTCTGCGACGAGGTCGGCAGCGGCATCGTCCCTCTCTCGGCAAGGGATCGGCAGGCACGGGAAGCAGCCGGAAGGCTCTGCATTCGTTTGGCCGAGCGCGCGGATCGCGTGGTGCGGCTCGTCTGCGGGATTCCGGTGGTGATCAAGGAGCAATAAAAGTTATGCTGTCTATCGTATTACTGCGACATGGAAAAACCGAAGGAAACCTCTATGGTCGTTATAACGGCAGAACCGACGAGCCGCTCTGCGCGGAGGGAATCGCCGAGGCGGAGGCCGCGCGGCATTATCCCGAGGTTTCGCTGGCATACGCCAGCCCTCTTCAGCGCACACAGCAGACCGCGAAAATCTGCTTTCCCAATGCGGAGATTGTGACGATTCCAGATCTGCGCGAGATGGACTTTGGAGACTTTGAGGGGCGCACCGCCGACGAGATGGAGCACGACGCGGACTACCGCGCGTGGGTTGCGGGCGGCTGTGTGGACATCTGCCCCAACGGTGAGGGAATCCCCGGCTTTGCCAGGCGCGCGGCGGCGGCCTTTGCGGGCGCGGTGCAGAACGCGATCACGCGCGGGGAGACGCGCGTGGGCTTCGCGGTGCACGGCGGCGTGATCATGGCGGTTATGAATGCGTTTTCCGGCTCGGACGCGGCATACCACACGTGGTATGTGCTCAACTGTGGCGGATATGAAGTTGCGTTGGATGAAACCCTCTGGAAGGAGAAACAGCGGTTCGCCTCCTATCGTCTCTTTGGCGAGCGGGGGGAGAGCAGCGACATGGTCGGCAGGGAGCTCGGCGCGTGAAGACGCTGTTTCATCTCACCACCAGCGGCTATGACCTCGACCGGTTTGCTTCGCGCGGGGAACTCACCGCGCTGATCGACGAGCTTGGGTTCGACGGTGTGGAGCTGCTGGCCTGCGATGACGACCCTCGCGGGATTGTGCCCGCGGAGCGCGTCATCGGCCAGCATATGATCTATTTTCCTTATTGGCTGGATTTTTATCTGGGTGACGAACCAGCGCTCATCCGCGAGTTTGGCTCGCTGGAGGAATGCGAGCGGGTCTACGGCGGCGCGGACAAGCGCGCGCTGGTTGAGCGATTTCGCGCGGATTTTTCGCGGGCGGAGCAGTACGGCGCGGAATACGTCGTGTTCCATGTCTCCGACGCCGGCATCGCGGAGGCGATGAGCGGACGCTTTCGCCACACGAGCGCGGAGGTGATCGACGCGGCTTGCGCGCTGCTGGGCGAGGTGCTCTCCGGCATGCGATATCGCCCGCTGCTGCTGCTCGAGAACCTCTGGCAGCCGGGGCTGACGTTCACCGAGCCGGAGATGACGCGGCGCTTGCTGGAGGGCGTGCCGTATGAGTCTGTCGGCATCATGCTGGACACGGGGCATCTCTTCCACACCAACGAGGAGATTCGCACACAGGAAGAAGGGCTCTGCTATCTCCACGCGATGTTGGATCGCCACGGTTCGCTCGCGCGGCGGATCCGGGGTGTGCATCTGCATCAGTCCATCACGGGCGAAACGGCAAAGGAAATGCGCCTGCATCCGCCAACGCTGGAGGCGACCTATCAGGCGCGCGCATGGCAGATGCTTACATATGCGTTTCAGATTGATCGGCACCGTCCCTTCACCTGCAAAGGCGTTCGTGAATTGATGGATAGGATCGCGCCGGATTATCTGACCTATGAGTTCATCACGGATAGCACCGCCCAGCACCGGCAGTTTTTGCTGGAGCAGCGGGCGGCGCTGGAGCAATAGGCTAACAGAAATAAAGCTGCATGACGGCGGCTTTTTTCATTGGCATATGGTTTCGCATTAGAAAATTAGGAAAAGCAGCCCGGCGCCCAGCGCGAGCAAGGCCAGCGTGCTTAGGCAGCCGGCGCCCCTGCCGCTGGGAGCGCCCCCGCCGCTGTTGTTGCGCTTGAACGCCTGCATATACTGCGAATAGCCGGAAAATCCCTTTCCGAAGTAGCCGAAATCGTCTGGCATTGGCGTAAAAACCTCCCGTAAACCGGCGGTTGGGTCCATGAGCGAGGGCGCGTTGTCAGGGCGCGCGCAATCCGGAGATCTTTGTTTCAATCGCGAACTCCCTGTGACGTTTGCCCCGGCGCGGCGCTCCTGCGCTGCCATCATGATATAATACGCCTGCGCGCAATGCAATGCCGCATACGCACAATTGTGGTGAATATCGGAGGAAAACAATCGATGAAACGTTTGTTCTGCTGCCTGACGGCGGCTGTTCTTATGCTTGGGGTCTCGGCCTGCGCCGCGACTGCGCCCGTTATGCCGGATGCCTCGCCGGATGTGGAGCCCGTCGTGACCGAAGCGCCGCGGAGCGCGGAGGGAACCGGGGCGAGAGGCGAGGTGATCGACTTCAACGATCGTGTGCTCGAAGGGCTTGTGCGCGAGACGATGAACCAGCCGACCGGGGATATCACGGCGGCGGATGCGCTGGGGGTGACGGTTCTGGACTTCCAGATGCAGGGCGTTGACCCGGATCAGCCATATATCCATAGCCTCGACGCACTGAAATACTTCACGAACCTGACCTATCTCGGCCTTGGTTTTGCCGTGCAGAACGAACAGGACCCGGACGCGCCCATCGACATCAGCCCGCTGGCGGAGATGACTAAACTCACGTCGCTCCAGCTCGGCGGGCTCGTGATCGATGATCTTTCGGTTGTTGCCAACATGCCGAATCTGGAGAGCCTGACCCTGTTCGGCGGAAACCGGTTGACCGATCTCTCGCCCGTTGCGGGGTTAAGCAAGCTGACCGCGCTGACGCTGCGCGGCAACCAGATCTCCGACATCTCCCCGCTCGAGGGCCTGACGAACCTCGCCTATCTGGATCTGCAGGACAACCGGATTGCGGATGTTTCCCCGATCGCAGGGTTGACAAACCTAACGCGCCTGTTTATTGACGGCAATCCGATTTCGAATGTTTCCGCACTCGCCGAGGTGCGGAGCGATCTGGAAGAATGGGACTTTGAAACCACCCGGCAGCCGGGCTAACCAACCGGCCGTTAAAGCGAATGTGAAAGCGCTCCGAAAAAAAGCGCTTTTTTTCATGCGCGCCCCTGCGAGTGAGGGAGAGGGGTCAAAAGAAGGAGGCGAAGTCACGGAATCCACTTGAAATAACGGTTAATTATAGTATGATGTCATTGGTGAATTGTCGGTTTATGCACGGCAGTGGAATCCGACAAAAGGAGGCGGCGGAATCAACGACAGGCAATCCGTTTTATTTGTGACATTTCAAACAGGAAAACCACGCGTCCCCAGAAAAGAAACAGCGGAAGAAAATCACAAAGCAGCGGTTTCGTTGTAAAACAAACAGAAATGTTGGAGCCGGAACACTATACTTGCCCTGAACAAAAAAACGCAAGAAATCTCAGGAGGAACACGTATGGGTATGTTTTGTTTTCAGTGCCAGGAGACAGCGGGCAATAAGGGCTGCACGGTGCGCGGCGTCTGCGGAAAGACCGAAGATGTCGCAAAGCGTATGGACCTGCTGCTCTATACGCTCAAGGGAATTTCGAATATTGTTGTGACGGACAAGCTGGATGTTTCCAAGCTGGATTCGCTCAACGGCGAGATGCTCCAGAGCCTTTTTATGACCATTACGAACGCGAACTTTGACGCGGACGCCATCGAGCGGCAGATCATCAAGATGCTGGCGTTGCGGGACAGCCTCGTCCCCTGTAAGGGAAACTATCACGACGCGGCGACGTTTACCGTGTCCAGCACGACGCAGATGCTCGAAAAGGCGGCGACGGTCGGCGTCCTCTCCACCGAGAATGAGGATGTGCGCTCCCTCCGCGAACTCGTGATATACGGGCTCAAGGGGCTTGCGGCATATGCCGAGCACGCCAGAAATCTCGGAAGCAGCGACAGCGACGTTGCCGCGTTTGTCTACGAGGCGCTTGCAGCCACGCTGGATCACTCGCTCTCGGTGGATGCGCTCACCGCGCTGGTGCTCAAGACCGGAAGCTACGGCGTCAAGGTGATGGCAATGCTGGACGCGGCGAATACCGCGCGCTATGGAACGCCGGAAATCACCAAGGTCAACATCGGCGTGCGCGGCAACCCCGCAATCCTCGTCTCCGGCCATGATCTGGTCGATCTTGAACAACTGCTGGAGCAGACGCGTGGCACGGGCGTGGACGTTTACACCCATGGTGAAATGCTCCCCGCGCACGCATACCCCGCGTTTAAGAAATATGACAACTTCGTCGGCAACTATGGCAACGCCTGGTGGAAACAGCTGACCGAGTTTGAATCGTTCCACGGGCCGATTCTCTTTACCACCAACTGCATCGTGCCGCCCAAGAGCGAGGAGATCCGTGCGCGCATCTTCACGACCGGCGCGGCGGGATACCCCGGCTGCAAGCATATCGTTCCCGACGTCAACGGCAAAAAGGATTTCTCCGCCGTGATCGCGCTGGCAAAGACCCTGCCCGCGCCGGAGGAGATCGAGCGCGGCGAAATCGTCAACGGCTTTGCGCATTCTCAGGTGCTGGCGCTGGCGGATAAGGTCGTCGACGCGGTCAAGAGCGGCGCCATCAAAAAGTTCTTTGTCATGGCGGGCTGCGACGGGCGTATGAAGAGCCGCGAATATTACACCGAATTTGCGGAAAAACTGCCGAAGGATACCGTTATCCTCACCGCCGGCTGCGCAAAATACCGCTATAACAAGCTGAATCTTGGCGATATCGGCGGCATCCCGCGCGTGCTGGACGCCGGCCAGTGCAACGATAGCTATTCGCTCGTCGTGATTGCGCAGAAGCTCGCCGAGGCGTTCCAGCTGGCCTCCGTCAACGAACTTCCGCTGGCGTTCAACATCGCCTGGTATGAGCAGAAGGCGGTCATCGTGCTGCTCGCGCTCCTCTCGCTGGGTGTGAAGAATATCCACCTCGGGCCAACCCTGCCCGGCTTCCTTTCCCCCAATGTGGCAAAGGTGTTGGTGGATACGTTCGGCATCGCGAGCATCGGCTCCGTGGACGACGATATTGCGCTGTTCCTGAACTAAGCGGCAATTGCGTGTTAGGCTCCGGTTTTGCCGGAGCCTGAGTCCGTCAAAAAACGAGTTTTTTGACGGGGTAACCGCTCTTGCCTCTCGTCCTCCGGACTCCGAACGGCAAAGAGCTGCGAAGAAATCGCCCGATTTCGGGCGATCCGTCACGGCGGCAAAGCCACCGCAGCCGGAACCGATGGGTTAAGGGCTACGGCCCTTAACAATCCCGGGTTTTTTTGACGATCCTAGGCTCCGGTTTTGCCGGAGCCTTTTTCACGGGTATTGCAGACTGTGATAGAATAGCAGTAGCAAGCGACAGGAGGGCACCCAAATGAGATTTGTTGTGATCGGCGCAAACGCGGCGGGCATGAGCGCGGCCTCGCGCGTGAAACGCAGGGAACCGGATTGCGAAGTGATCGTGCTCGAAAAGACATTCGAGGTGTCCTACGGCGCCTGCGGACTGCCGTTTTACATCGCGGGGCTCAACGACAATCTGGATCTCGTGCGGATTCGCAGTGTGACCGATTTTGAGAAGAACGGAATTGTCATGCGCTTGGGCCACACGGCCGAGAAGGTCGATTTTGCAAAAAAGACCGTAGAGGGGCGGGACAGCGAAGGGAATCTGTTCTTCGCGGGCTACGACCGCCTGCTGATCGCGAGCGGCGCTTCCCCGCGGATGCTGCCCGTGCCCGGCGCGGAGAAAAAGAATATTTTTACACTTAAAACTCCGCAGGATGCGGAGGACATTCGCGCTGCTATCTGCCATAAACACGCGGACGTGGTCATCGTCGGCGGCGGGGCAATCGGGCTGGAGTTGGCGGAGGCTTGCCTGCTGCAAAAGGTGAAGAGTCTATGCGTTATCGAGGCCGCAAACCAATTGCTGCCGGGATTTGACGAGGAGTTTGCGCTTTCTGCGCGGGATGAGTTGGTCAAGCACGGCGCAGAGGTACACCTAAACGCACGCGTCACCGCATTTGTTGGCGACGAGTGCGTATCCGGCGTTTCGACGGGCGGGGTGCCATATGCGGCGGATGTTGTGATCCTCTCCGCGGGGATCATCCCGAACACGCAGTTTGCCGAAGGCCTAAATAAACTGCCCAACGGCGCAATCGTCACCGACGAACGGATGCAGACCAGCGAGCCGGATGTATTCGCCGCGGGCGACTGCGCGAGCGTTTGGCACAAGCTGCTGAATCGACCCGTTTATCTGCCGCTCGGCACCTATGCCAATAAGCTGGGAAGACTCGCAGGGGATGGCGTCTGCGGCAAGCCCGCATCCTATACGCGCGCGCTTGGCACGGTGATGCTGCGTTGCATGGGGCTGGAATTTGCAAAGACCGGAATCACGGAGTGGGAGGCAAAAGAAGCGGGGATCGATGCAAAGAGCGTGTTTGTCCGCGCGCATTCGCGCCCGCATTATTTTCCGAATGGCTGCGAAATTGCAATCAAACTCTGTTATCGCGCGGGGGATCGCGTGCTGCTCGGCGCGCAGATGATGGGGGAGCGGGATACCGCGCTGCGCATCGACCCAATTGCTATCGCCATTGACCGCGGAATGACAACGGAAGAGCTTGGCTTTGCGGATTTTGGTTACGCACCGCCGTTCTCCGGCGTTTGGGATGCCGTTGCCGTCGCCTGCAACGCGGCGAAGTAAGCGGATATCGTTTCTGTTACCGCCTTCGGGCGGTTTTTTTATAGAGGGTGAATCGATCAAATAGATATATTCCCGCTTGACATTGCGCTGCTCTGTGACTAATATATATCTAAAAGATATAAAGGCTGTGTAATTATGCGACAAACGGACTATGTGATCCTGGGCCTGCTGGCGGAGCGGCCGCTGAGCGGATATCAGATCAAGAAGATCGTCGATATCCGGTTTCAGTTTTTCTGGAGCGAGAGCTTCGGACAGATTTTTCCCGCGCTGAAATCGCTGGCCTCGCAGGGGTATTGCGAAGAACTGCCACAGGAGGGTGCGTGTGCGCGCGTGGCGAAACGATACCGGATTACCCCGGCAGGCAGGCAGGCTTTGGTAGACTGGCTGGGGCAGCCGGTGGAAAAGGAATCCCTGCGGCTGGAGATCTTGCTCAAGACCTACTTTTCCGGCTATGCCGCGCCGGAAGCGATGCTGATGCACCTGGGTGCCTTTTCGGAGAGTCACGAGAAACAGCTGCATCTGCTTAACCTTTTTCAGGCGGAGCTGGAGCGAATTCCCGATGAGGACGGGAACCACCGCGATATCCTCCGCGTCATCGATTTTGGTCAAAAGGCGAACCGGGCATATCTCGACTGGTGCCGCGAAACAAAGACGTATTTTGAACAGAAACAGTCCATCGGGCGGCGCGGATCCGACCGAACGCAAGACACTGCCCCGAAGGGCAAAGCCAACCAGGAGTGATCAGCCATGCGACAAAAAACAAGAAGAGTCCTATTATATGTTTCTCTGTTTCTTTTCCCTGTAACGATGAATTTTCTCTCGCCCTATGTCTCCATCGACGGGGCGTTCGCGGGGGTGCTCTCCGGCAGCGCAATCCTGTTTCTTCTGCTGTTTCTCTCCGGCCTGTTCTTCGGGCGGGGATGGTGCGGCTGGGTCTGCCCGGCGGGCGGGCTGGCGGAGCTTTGTCAAACCTTGAATCCGAAGCCCGTCAACGCAAAGCGTCTGCGCGTCGTGAGATACAGCATCTTTGCCGTTTGGTTTGGCGTTCTTATGACGGGCTTTATCCTCGCGGGCGGTGTCCACGGCGTCGATCCGCTGCGCCTGACGGAGCGGTATGTCTCGGTCGATGAACCGGTCAAGTACATCCTGTATTATCTCGTGTTGGGCTCGTTCTTCGTGCTCGATCTCGCCCTGGGCCGCCGCGGCGCATGCCACAGCATCTGTTGGATGAGCCCGTTTCTCAGCGCGGGCATGGCGGCCGGCCGACTGCTGCATCTGCCGCAGCTGCACGTCAGGGCCAAGGCGGAGCAGTGTATCGACTGCAAAAAGTGCAACAGCAAATGTCCGATGAGCATTGACGTGAACGCCGCTGTAAAGACGGGCAGCGTGAAGAGCTGCGATTGTATTCTCTGCGGCGAGTGTGTCAGCGTCTGCCCCAAGGCGGTGCTGTCGTATCGGAATAAGGGATAAAAAAGATTATCCGAACCAGCCAAGTGCGGCAACGCCCGGCTGTTTTTCTATTTTGAGTGGGTGTTCGGCGTGAGCGCACCGTGTGCAGCAGATCTGCATAGAGACAGATGAAAATGTACATCGAGTATGGTATACTGTAAAAAATAGTTACAAATAAATCAAAGGGATGACATGGTACCGACGGGGCGGCTTGGAAAATGGCGGCAACCGTCGGTGCTGCAATGGCTGGACGACAAGGGAAGCCCGGGTTCGCGAAAGCGCACGGAATATCTCCGGCGCTCTTGGATGGAGGGGTAGGGAATGTTAAGCGCGCTATATGTGGAAATCAGCGCTGTGGGAATCATTCTGATGTCGGTTATCCTGGTGACTCAACGGCAAACCATCGGCTCTTCCGCGGCGCAGAGGCGGTTTAATCATCTGATCTATACCATGATCGCGATGCTGATCGTCGACGCGGCGTGCTGGCTGATCGACGGAAAGCGGTTTTTGTTTGCGCGGGAGCTCAATTACGCCCTCGAAACATGTTACTATATCCTTCATGTACTCTTGCCGTATCTCTGGGCGCTGTATGTGGAGGTTGCGCTGAGCAACGACATCTCCGCTGCAAAAAGGCGAATCACGATCGCGACCATACCGCTGGTGCTCTTTATCGCGGCGCTGGTGTTCAATCTGGAATATGGCTTTGTGTTTACCATAGACGCCAAGAATGTTTATCACCGCGCGCTTGGCGTTTATGTCTATGCATTTTTCTCCTATGCGTATCTGATCTACGCTAGCGTTCGCTCCTTGATTAAGGCGAAGGGCTCCGCCTGGGTGGATGATAGGCGGCGCTGCTATACCATGGCGTTTTTTGCGGTGTTGCCGTCGGCCGGGGGCTTTTTACAGCTCTTTTTCTACGGTTTGAGCCTCAATTGGATTCTTGCCTCGGTATCCATATTGCTCGTCTATATCGACGCGCAGAACCGGCAGATCTCAACCGATCCGTTGACGGGACTGAACAACAGGAGGGAGCTTTCTAAATTTCTGTTGCGCGAAACGCGAGAACGGGATCAGCCAAAGAACGGCGGATTGACGCTCATTATGATGGATGTTGACGGGTTTAAACAGATCAACGACACCTATGGGCATTTTTATGGCGACGGAATCCTCAACGCAGTTGCGGGGATCCTCAAGACGAGCTGCAAAAACTCGGAGGCATTTCTTGCACGCTACGGCGGAGACGAGTTTTGCATTGCGCTTCCGGCGGAGCGAGGGGCGGATGCATACGGCCTCATTGCCCGTATTCAGATGAATGTGACCGATTGGAATACCACGCATCAGGAACTCAAGCCCATTAGCCTGAGCATAGGGTTTGCGGACTGGGATTGGCAGCGGGATCTGACATATGAGACGCTCATCAGCCGCGCGGATCAGATGATGTATGAGGTAAAAAACGCGAAAAAGTGCGCATAGAGAACCCAATGAGCAACAAGCAGCCCGCCGGAATTCCGGCGGGCTGCCGTGTTGATAGGGGAATAGGCGTTCAGATTTTTTCGCCGATGTACATTGCGTGCTCGGAAAACGCAAGCAACTCCGGCACCTCTAAATACTTTTTCGCAATCTCCAGCCAGCAGGCGATCTCCTCCGGCTCCCGCCGGAGCAGCTCCGGCTCGTTCGGCGCGAGGATGCCCTCCTGCCCGAAGAAATGCAGCTTTTTGAGCGGAAACTGCTCCAGAAACGGCAGGATATTACGCTGATGCAGGAAGCACGCGCGTGTAAACGCCTTGCCTCGGTAGTCGCCTCCCGTTGCGACTGCGTCGATGATCGCGCGGGAAGCGGGATTGACTGCGTCGATAACGATGTTGCCGGCATTCTTCAGATCATACAGGATTCCGGCAAATGTTAATATAAAACTCGCATAGAATTTGGCGCCCGGCCTTAAATGCAGCAGCGCGCATTCCACCGCCTGAAACTGCTCTTCAGAATCAATCAGATGATACAGCGGCCCCATCAGCAACACATGATCAAATTGACCAAGGCCAAGATCGAGCAGGTTCAGGCAATTCGCGACATGAGAACGGATGCAGACGCCCGCCTCGGCGGCTTTTGCCTGCGCGAGGCGAACGTTTTCCTCCGAGAGGTCAACGAGCGTGACCTCGCAGCCGCGTTTTGCGAAGTGAATCGCATACCGTCCCGGGCCGCCGCCGATGTCCAGCACACGGTCTCCGGGCTTCACATACCGCTCCATCATGTGCGTAGTGAGCAAGAATTCGAACGGATGCTCATCCAGCCGTTGCCACTCAAGCTCTGCGTTCTGATCATAATATGCCTGAACGGTTGCGATATCCTCCTGCATGCAATTCACCACCCTCTTCGCTAAATTGTAGAAGATGGTATCATACAACAAACAAAATGTGTATAGCCGCGGAAAAATATAAGATTTTTTTGATGCTGGAGCGTGTTTCCAAAAGCACGGCGGCACGTACCCGGTGTCTTTTTTACCGCTTTTTGACACTGCAACCTTGAAATAGCGCAGCTGTTCCGGCGTTTTTGTTTCTCAAAGCGGTCATAAATCCACTCCGCTTTTGCTCGCCGCATGTTAGAAACGCACGCTGGATCGACGCCGTAACCGGCCGATGCGGAAATAAACGTATAAAAGCTCCCGCACCAATGGTATGGGAGCTCAGGATCGGAGTAAAACAGCTGCCGAATCAGCGGTTATCCGGAATTTTGAGGGTTGCCCCTGCGCGAATCAGGTTGGGATTCGTGACCGACGGGTTTAAATCCATAACGGCTTCAACCGTAGTGGCATAGGTTCGTACCAGATCGCCGAGCTTCTCGCCCGCCGTAACAAGGTGCTGAACATAGTTTTGCTTCCCGGGGCGTTCATCCGGAATTTCCAGCTTCCAGCCGGGCTCGATATGACTTTTGTCCTTGATAATGCTGTTGTGTTTGAGGATCATCGGAATACTGGTGTTGTACTTTGCGGCGATTCTAGAGAGATTTTCTCCGCTGGCCACGACATGGAGGACGAAGAGGCGACCGTGTTTTTTGGATAATGCGTCAAGTGAGACAGCCATGTTATCTTCTCCTTTCGATTCCGTTGGTTGCGTCGGAACGACAAAGATTGTTATGATTAGTATAGTACAGTTTTTGCGCGGCATCAAGCCGCACGAATTTGCATTTTGTGTTGCATATGGTATGATGAATTGGTTCGTAGTACAGACGAGTTTCGCTAGCCCGGCGAGAAGGAGAGAGAAAAATGACCGATCAGGAGATCGAACTGCTGCTTAACCAAGCCCTTAAGGATATGTTCTACAGCGTATTACGCCTGCAGGAGCAGAGCGTATCCAAACTTGCCAACGGAAACCTCAGCCGCACGGAGATGCACGCGCTTGAGATTGTTCAGGATATTCCAGAGGCGACGCTCACGCAGATTGCGGAGATGCTCGGCGTCACCAAGGCGACGGTCAGCGTCTCCGTCAACCGCCTTGTCGAGAAGGGGTATCTGGAGAAAACGCGCGCGGAGGACGACGGGCGCAAAAGCATCCTCAGACTCACCGAGTCCGGCGAGACCATGTGCAAAAAACACAAACAATTTCACGATATGCTTATCCATAGCGTGATGCGTGATTTTCATGTTGCGGAATACCCGGAAGTGTTGAAATCTATGCAGGCGCTTGTGAACTTTTTCAACCATCTTCGCGTGTAAGCACTGTATAATGCGGGGATTCTGGCGGCGGCCTGCCAGCCCCGCTTTGATTGCAAAGAAACCGGAGACGCGCGATTTTTCTGCAATTTTCCGCTTGTTTCTTCCTGGGCGCTGCGCGTTATACAACACATAACGAAAACCTGTATACTATTTTTCAGCTTCACAATTCTACAGAGGCCATGCGGCATAGCCTTGACAAGAAAAACATGCCGTGTTATGATTCTGCGCAAGTTTGTTAGCACTGCTAACTAAATGCGGAATCATTTTTTTATTACGCCACAGCGGCTGGAAAACAGCGCGCAAACATCATGCGAACTCATACTTTTTTTATGCCGAAAGGAATATTTGGATGGAGCTTGACGCAATCTTCAGACTGATGGATCGAGCGGAACAGTACTCCTTTTCCAGGGTGGAGGTGCAGACGGGGGAGCTACGGCTCGTGCTGGAGCGCGCCGCTGCCGCGCCTGCCGCCGCTATGCAGGCCGTGCCCACGCCATCGCAGGAAACGGCGGAACCCGAGGCAAAGGATGCCATCCGCTCGCCGATCTCCGGCGTGTTTTACCTCGCGAAGGAACCCGGCGCGGAACCATTTGTCTTGGTTGGGACACGTGTAAACAAGGGCGATACGCTCTGCATCATCGAGGCTATGAAAACGATGAACGAGATCCGCTCTCCCAAAAGCGGGATCGTGCAGGCGATCCTTGCGGCGGACGGAGCGACCGTTGCCGCGGGCGACGGGCTGTTCCTGCTGAGTGAAGGAAACTAGCATGCAGACGGTACTGGTTGCCAATCGCGGGGAAATTGCCGTCCGCATCATCCGCAGCTGCAAAAAGCTAGGGCTAAGAAGCGTTGCGGTCTACTCGGAAAATGACGAACGGAGCCTGCCCGTGCGCCTTGCGGATGAGAGCGTCTGCATCGGCCCGCGTCCGGCGGACAAGAGCTATCTGAATATCGACGCGATCCTGGCGGCGGCGAAGGCCTACCGCGCGGATCTGCTGCATCCCGGCGTCGGGTTTCTTTCGGAAAACGGCGCGTTTGCCGAGGCTTGCCGGGAGGCGGGCGTTCGATTGATTGGCCCTGCGCCGGAGACCATGCGCGTGCTGGGGGATAAGGAAGCCGCGCGAAAGACGATGATTGCCAACGGGTTCCCCGTCGTGCCCGGTTCAGACGGGACGGTGGAAAGTCTGAAGGAGGCGGTCTTGGCCGCAAAGATGATTGGCTATCCGCTGATGATCAAGGCGTCCAAAGGCGGCGGCGGCAAGGGCATTCGCATCGTAGAGGACGCGTCTACGCTGGAACGCGAGTTTCCGCTCGTCCGGAGGGAGGCGGAACTGGCGTTTGGGGACGGCAGCGTCTATCTCGAGGCGTATCTGCCCGAGGCACGGCACATCGAGGTGCAGATTCTTGCGGATCTGCATGGGACGGTGCTGCATCTCGGCACGCGGGAATGCACCTTGCAGCGTAAGAATCAGAAACTTATTGAGGAGGCCCCGGCGGCGAACGTGGCGGCGGGCACACTGGCGGCAATCGAACAGACGGCGGTGGAGATCGCCCGTGCGGTGGGTTATCAAAACGCGGGCACCGTGGAGTTTTTACTCACGCGGGACGGACGCTTTTTCTTCATGGAGATGAACGCGCGTATTCAGGTTGAACACCCGGTTACGGAAAGCATCTTTGGGCTCGACCTCGTCAAGGCGCAGATACAGGTGGCGCTCGGCCACCACATTCGCATTCTGCAGGAGAACCTGATCCCGCGCGGACATGCCATTGAATGCCGCATTAACGCGGAGTGCCCGGAGGAGAATTTTCGTCCTTCGCCAGGCGTGATTCGCGGCATGCGCCTGCCCGGCGGCAACGGCATACGCGTTGATAGCGGCTATGCGGCGGGGGACGAGATTTCGCCTTATTACGACTCCATGGTGCTCAAACTCATCGCCTATGCGGACGAACGTGAGGAGGCGATTCGCCTCTCCTGCGCCGCGCTGAACGAGCTCGGCATCGACGGCATCGAGCACAACGCGAACCTAGCTTGGGCGATGCTGAACGAAAGCGATTTTCAAACGGGAAATGTGCATACCAAATGGATTGAGCAGCAGTTTTTGCCGCGCTACTTGGGGAGGCTGCCATGAATCTGTTTACGGAACGGCTGGATCAAGCCGAAGCGCTGGAAGGAGAACCATCCGCGAGCCAACTGGACATGCTCCGCTGCGCCCGCTGCGGGCGGGATCTCGTGGCGGACGTGGTGCTCGCGGGGGACGCGGCCTGCCCCTATTGCGGCAGCCTGTTTCGCCAGCCTGCCTATCGCCGTATCGAGGCGATTGTGGACAGCGGCAGCTTCATCGAAATCGAACGCGAAACCGAGGCGGGCGACCCGCTCTCGTTTCCGGGCTATCGCACCAAACTGGAGAAGGAACGCGCCAAGTCCAAGATGCAGGAAGGCGTAGTCATCGGAAAGGCGACCATCAAGGGACAGCGCACTGCGCTCGCCGTGATGGACAGCTATTTTATGATGGGCAGCATGGGCACCGTGGTGGGCGATAAGATTGTGATTCTCGCGGAGTTTGCTCTGCATAACCGCCTGCCGCTCGTCATATTTTGTGCCTCCGGCGGCGCAAGAATGCAGGAGGGCGTGCTCTCGCTCATGCAGATGTCGCGCACGACCATTGCGCTCGCGCGGCACAGCGCGGCGGGGCTCCTGTACGTCAACGTGCTCACGCACCCGACCACGGGCGGCGTGACCGCGAGCTTCGCCATGCAGGGGGATATCACGCTCGCCGAGCCCGGCGCGCTGATCGGCTTTGCCGGCCCGCGTGTGATTGAGCAAACTGTGCGGGATAAGCTGCCGGAGGGTTTCCAGACGGCGGAGTATCTCTACGCGCACGGGCTGCTTGATCGCATTGTCGAACGGAAGGATCTGCGCGAAACCCTCGCCTCCATCCTCGCGCTGCATAACACGCAACGCGCAAGTGCGCCGGAAGGGGGAACGCGCCGATGAAACAGCAGACAACGGCTGTGCCCGTCATCCTGCCGCAGGAGACGGAGCCCGCCTGGGCGCGCGTGATGAGCGCGCGCAAGGAGGACCGTCCGCAGGCGCGGGACTATATGGAGAAACTCTTTCACGGCGTATTTGAGGTGCGCGGGGATCAGTGCATGGGAGACGACGAGGCAATCGTCACCGCCGTGGCATGGTTTGAGACCTATCCTGTCACCGTCATCGGCCAGCAGAAGGGGCATACGCTGGAGGAGCGCATGCGCTGCAACTTCGGCATGCCGTCCCCGGAAGGATATCGAAAGTCCATGCGCGCGCTGAAGCAGGCGGAGAAGTTCCACCGCCCCGTCATCTGCCTTGTGGATACGCCCGGCGCGTTCTGCGGCGTGGACGCGGAGGCTAAGGGGCAGGGGCGCGTGATTGCCGAACATCTGGAGGCGATGGCAGCGGTGAAAACCCCGACCATCTCCATCATCATCGGAGAAGGCGGCAGCGGCGGCGCGCTGGCGCTCTCGTTGGCGGATCGGCTCATCATGCTGGAAAACAGCTATTTTTCCGTGATTTCGCCGGAGGGCGCTGCGTCGATTTTGTTTAAGGACAGCTCGCTGGCCTCCGAGGCGGCGAAGAATCTAAAGCTCACGGCGGCGGATCTCAGGCGGTTTGGCATTGTGGACGGTATCATCCGCGAAACCCCCGGCTATTCCCGCTTTCATATGGATGAGAGCGCAGAGGCGGTAAAGAAGGCCATCCGCAATGCGCTGAAGCGACTCTACAGCTATCCGCAGGAGCGGCTGGTGGAGCAGCGGCAGCAAAAATATCTGAATATGAGGTGGTACTGATGTTAGCACCCGTTACGATTGCGGGCATCGGCAAATGTGTGCCCGAAAAAGTGGTGACGAATTTTGATCTGGAGGCGCAGGTAGAGACAAGCGACGAATGGATCAGCAAGCGCACGGGCATCCGCTCCCGCCATGTGGTGACAGAGGAGACGGCAACCGAAATGGCGTTCTCCGCCGCGCAGGACGCATTGACCCTGTCGGGACTCGGGCCGGATGAGATCGGCGTCATCGTCGCCTGTACGATCACGGGGGACAACCTTACCCCGTCGCTCGCGGGCAGCGTACAAAAGGCGCTTGGGATCCCGCACTGCGCGGCAATGGACATCTCCGCCGGGTGCACGGGCTTTATCTACGCGCTCGTGAGCGCGGCGTCGCTGATGGAGACGTTGAACAAGGATGCGGCGATTGTGGTTGCGAGCGAGGTGATGTCGAAATACATCGACTGGACGGATCGCTCCACCTGCGTGCTCTTTGGAGACGGCGCGGGCGCGCTCGTGCTCAGGCGGAGCGACTGCGCGCGACTGCTCTACCCGATCCTTGACGCGACGCCGGACGATGAGAGCGCTATCCTGCTCAAAAAAGAGGCGAGAAGCACGCCCTTTACCGCGGGATATCCCGCCGAACGGGAGTTCATTCGCATGAAGGGCGCGGATGTCTTCACCTATGCGGTCGGCGTACTCGAGGGCACGCTTAGGCAGCTCGCCGGGCATTGCGGGGAGAACCCCTATACCAAAGTGGTTCCGCACCAAGCAAACGAGAAGATCATCGATTTCGTGGTGCGCTCGATGCAGATGAAGCGCGAACAATTCTTCGTCAACATCGCAACCTATGCCAATACATCCTCCGCCTCGATCCCGATTGCGCTGTGCGACGCCTGGGAGAGCGGGTGGCTGAACGCGGGAGACCGCGTTGCGCTCGTCGGCTTTGGTTCTGGGCTTACCAGCGGCGGGGCGGTGATTGATTGGACGATACCGGCCAAATAGAAAAGCCGATATCAAGTGGCCAAACAAGACACAGGACAACAATAAACTGAAACAAGTAAAAAAGGAGAACAAACCCATGCAGGAAAAAGTAATCAAAAGCATCATGACGCAGCTGGAGCTCGACCGCGATGCGGTCAACCTTGGGAGCCGCTTTGTGGAGGATTTCTCCATGGACTCTCTGGACATGGTGGAGATGCTCATCAACCTGGAAAAAGAGACGGGGATCAAGGTTCCCGTGGAAGAGGTCGGCGACATCCACACCGTCGGCGAACTCATCAAGCACATCGAAGGGAAGCAGCAATGAGTGCCCCGAACACCATTGCCGCATGGACGGGCACGCGCTTTCCGCTCATTCAGGGCGGCATGGCGTGGGTTTCGGATGCGGACCTCGCAGCCGCGGTCTCCGAGGCGGGGGGGCTGGGCGTCATTGCCGCGGGTAACGCCCCGCCGGAGTGGGTAAAGGAGCAGGTGCTGAAACTCCGTGCCAAGACGGACAAGCCATTTGGCCTGAATATCATGCTGCTGAGCCCCTACGTATCCCAAATTGCCGATCTTGTCTGCGACCTGCGCATCCCCGTGGTCATCACGGGCGCGGGCAATCCGGACGCGTATGTCAAACGCTGGAAAGAGGCGGGTTCCCTCGTGGCGCCCGTTGTCGCGAGCCGCGCATTGGCGATGCTGATGGAGCGCATGGGCGCGGATTTTGTGATCGCCGAGGGATGCGAGGCGGGCGGACACATCGGGGAGCTGACCTCCATGGTGCTCTGGCCGGATATCGTGCGCAGCGTGGGTATTCCCGTTGTTGCGGCAGGCGGCATTTTTGACGCCGCGGGCGTTGCGGCGGCGTTTGCCCTGGGGGCGCGGGGTGTTCAGGTCGGCACGCGATTCATCCTCGCAGAGGAGTGCACCGCGCATGCGGAGTATAAGGAGCGCGTGATGCGCGCAAAGGACATCGACAGCAAGGTGACGGGGCGTATTACGGGGCATCCCGTGCGTGTACTGCGCAGCCCCCTGCAGCGCGAACTGGCGGCGGTGGAGTACGAACCGGACGGCAAAGAGCGCCTCGAAACACTCGGCGAGGGGTCGCTCATGCGCGCGGTTCTCTACGGAGACAAGGAGCGGGGCTCCTTTATGGCGGGGCAGTGCGCCTGCATGATGGATCGTATCCAGCCCGCGAGCGAGATCGTACGCGAGTTGTTTGACCCGGCGCGGATTGGCGCTTCGCTGCGGCAGGCGCAGGAATTGTTGGAGGCAAACGCGTGAAGACGGCATTTTTATTTCCCGGTCAGGGCGCGCAGTCGCCCGGCATGGGAGCGGACTTATATCTATCCTATAGCCGCTATCGCGAGACCTTCGATCGCTGCGAAGCTGGCGCGGGGTTGGACCTCAAGTCCGCCTGCTTCAAGGGCGAGGGAATGGACGGCGGCGATTGGATCCAGGCTGCGATCTATGCGCACTCGACCGCCACCTGGAGCCAATTGAAGGCGGAGGGGATATCGGCTGATTATCTTGCCGGGCTTTCGCTCGGCGAATACGCCGCGCTGACCGCCGCCGGCGTCATGGGCGAGGCACAGGGCGCCTCTCTGGTGCGCAGGCGCGGCTGTTTGATGGACGGTGCGGTGCCGCCGGGCACGGGCGGCATGCTCTCCGTGGTCGGGCTCACGCTGGAGCGGGCGGAGGCCGCGATTGCGGGATTCCGGAACGTCTTTATCTCCAACCACCTCTCCGAGACCCAGCTGGTGCTCGGCGGGCTTCTGGCGGAGCTGGAAGCCGTGAAACCCGCGCTGGAGGCGGCCGGTTCGCGCATGCTCACCATGCTCGCGATGAAGGGGCCTTCACACTGCCCGCTGCTCGACGGAGCGGCGGACCGGTTTGCCGGCGAGCTTGCAGGCGAAGCGCTGTATTCCCCCAATCAGGCGGTCTACAGCAACGCGCTCGGCGCGCTATATCCGGCGGACGCGGAGATTCGCCCGCTGCTCTGCGCGCAGATGAAGGGGCGCGTCCGCTGGCATGATTGCGTGGAGGATATGCTCGCGCGCGGGGTGACGCGGTTTGTTGAGATCGGCCCCGGCGGCGTGCTGACCAAGATGCTAAAACGCCGCGTGAACCGCGAGGTTCAGCTCTTTAGCGTGCAGGACGAGGCCTCGCTGGAGACGTTCCTGCGCGCGAATGCGGAGGGCGGCGTATGAGCGGGGTCGCGCTGGTCACAGGCGGCTCCGGCGGCATTGGCCGGGCGGTCTGCCTCCGCCTTGCGCGGGACGGCTACGACATCGCCGTACATTATAATAGAAGCGAAGCGGAGGCAAACGGGGTCTGTGCGGAAGTCGCCTCCTTCGGCAGGCGCGCCATCGCGCTGCAGGCCGATTTGAGCGAATCCGCCGCCTGCGCCGCGCTGATGCAGTCCTGCATCGAGCAGCTCGGCGGGCTGGACGCCCTCGTCAATAACGCGGGGGTGACGGCGGATGCGTTGCTCATGCGCATGACGGATGCGCAGTACCGCAAGGTGATCGCATCGAATCTTGACAGCTGTTTTTTCTGCACACGCGAGGCGGTGAACCATATGGCGCGCGAAAAGCGGGGTAAAATCGTCAATATCACCTCCGTCGTGGGGCTAACCGGAAATGCGGGGCAGGCAAACTATGCCGCAAGCAAGGCCGGCATTGTGGGGTTAACCAAATCCGCGGCAAAGGAGGTTGCCCGATGGGGCGTCTGCGTCAACGCAGTCGCGCCGGGATTTATCGAAACGGCCATGACGGACCGGCTGGGAGGTTTGGTGCGGGATGCGCTCCAAAAGAGCATCCCGATGCGCCGGCTCGGCAAGCCGGAGGACGTTGCCGCGATGGTCTCGTTCCTCTGCTCGGAGGAAGCGGGCTACGTCACGGGGCAGGTGCTCGTCGTGGACGGCGGTATGGCAATGTAGCCGCCCAAAGAGGCTTTTTGACAAGGAGGATTGGGTATGAACGTATACATCACCGGCATTGGCGCCGTTTCGCCGCTGGGCATGACCGCGCGG
Organism: Christensenella sp.; assembly: GCA_034926785.1. GTDB lineage: Bacteria > Bacillota > Clostridia > Christensenellales > CAG-138 > UBA7703. Next base: position 66,159 of record JAYFQU010000001.1, on the reverse strand, counting down.
GAGAGCTTCTCCGCCGCGGCGGCCGGCAAGAGCGGCATCTCCGCGCCGGAGCTGTTCTCTGCGCAAGAGACGCAGATCTTCGCTGCGGGCCAGGTGAAAAACTTCACCCCGGAGCCGTATATCAACAAGCGCGAGGCAAAGAGAATGGCGCGCTTTACACAGATGGCAATCGTTGCCGCCGCGCAGGCCTGGGAGGAGAGCGGCCTTCAGGAGGCAGGCTTTGACGCCGATCGCGTGGGCGTTGTCCTTGGCAGCGGCATGGGCGGGCTGGACGTCATCTGCGAGCAGCATGAGGAACTGCGCACCAACGGCCCGCGCAGCGTCTCCTCGTTCTTTATCCCGAAGACCATCATCAACACCACCGCGGGGTTGATCGCTATTCGATATGGCCTCACGGGGGCGTGCTATTCCATCGTGACCGCCTGCGCCTCCGGCGCGGACGCGATCGGCCACGCGTACTATGCCGTGCGCGAGGGGCGCGCGGATGCGATGCTTGTCGGCGGAGCGGAATCCGTTATGAACGAGCTCGCCGTGCAGGGGTTCCATCAGATGGGCGCGCTGACGGAGAGCGTTGATCCGAATCGAGCGAGCATCCCGTTTGACCGCGAGCGCTCCGGCTTCGTCATGGGCGAAGGCGCGGCGTTTCTGCTGCTGGAAAGCGAGGAGAGTGTGAAAAAGCGCGGGGCAAAACCGATCGGCATCCTCGCGGGCTATGCGCAGACCTGCGACGCGCACCATATCACCGCGCCGCAGCCGGAGGGCAGGCAGGCCGCCCGCGCAATGGCGGAGGCCATTCGCGATGCGGGCATCGCCAGGGAACAGGTTGGCTATATTAACGCGCACGGCACCAGCACGCCGCTCAACGACGCAACCGAGAGCGCGGCGATCGAAGCCTGCTTCGGCGCGTATGCGAAAAAGCTGCTTGTGAGCTCCACAAAGTCCATGACCGGGCATATGCTGGGCGCTGCGGGCGCGTTTGAAGCGGTGATTTCGCTGCTTGCGCTCAACGAGGGGGTCGCCCCGCCGACCATCGGGCTGGAGGAAGAGGACGAGGTCTGCCGACTGAACTATGTCAAAGGCAAGGCGCAGAAGCTTGAGAGTGACTATGCGCTTTCCAATTCCTTCGGTTTTGGCGGGCACAATAGCTGCCTCGTACTCAAGCGCGGGAGGTAATGCAGAACCGTGGAGAGCTTTGGCATTGAACGCATCAAACAGATTCTGCCGCACCGCGAGCCGTTTTTGATGGTGGATCGCGTGGACGAGCTTGTCCCGGGCGTATCCGCGAGGGGCGTAAAGGCGATTTCCGGCAATGAGTGGTATTTTCAGGGACACTTTGAAAGGACCAAGGTGATGCCCGGGGTGCTCATCGTCGAGGCGCTCGCGCAGGCGGGCGGCATCGCGATTCTAACGCTCGGCGAGATGCGCGGAAAACTCGCGTTTCTCGGCAAGCTTACCAACGCGCGCTTCTACGCGCCCGTCGTGCCGGGCGATCTCTTGGAGCTGGAAGCGCGCATCGACGCCATCAACGGCCTGGTCGGTATGGGATCCGGCGTTGCGAGTGTACGCGGCAGGAAGGTTGCCAGCTGTGAGTTCGTTTTTGCGATTAAGGACGAAGAGCCGGCGGCGCGTTAGGCAGACAAAACCAGAAACCTCGGACGGATGCGCCCGAGGTTTTTACGCGTTTTAACAGTGCCGGGATCTGCCTTTGTTTACTATGCAGGAATGGTTCTTGATAATTTGAAATTGTCGGAGCAATATGCTATATTCTTATATATGAGATTGTGGTTCTAAGGGCGGCGAGCATACGTTTTTTGATATATGTGGATATTCAAAAATAGATTGGATTTCTACTGCAAAAAGCATATGATTGTGTATCGGTTCCAAGCGTATATCAAAGATGGGGGGAACGGAACGTCTGCAAACACTCGCGTCTATGCCAAATGGGGATGACTCCATTGACTGCAACGCAGCGGCATGCATGCAAACACTATGGAAAATAAAACCGAATCAATGGATCCTTTGATACAATCGATTCAAAAGCTGGCGGCCAAGGATGTCTGCCAGGTGATGAAATCAAGAGTGGGCGGATTAACCAGCGGCGAGGTGGAGGACGCAGGCCTGAGATATGGCAAAAACGTTATCACCGAGAAAAAGGGAAAACCGGTCATTCTCACTTTTTTGGGAAATTTTGTCAGCCTAATGGCAATTTTGCTTTGGGTTGGTGGTATTATCGCATTCTTTGCCAATATGGTGGAGCTCGCGGTTGCCATCTGGCTGGTCAACGTCATCAACGGCGTATTCAGCTTCTGGCAGGAATTTCGCGCGGGGAAAGCCACGGAGGCGCTGCGCAACATGCTGCCCTCCTATGCGCGCGTGATTCGGAACGGCGCGGAGGAGCGTATTCTGGCGGAAAACCTTGTTCCGGGCGACGTTATGCTGCTCAGCGAGGGCGACAAGATCTCCGCGGACGCGAGATTGATTGAAACCAGCGACTTTCAGGTGAATCAGAGCACGCTGACGGGTGAATCCAACCCCGTGCGCAAGACGCACGAGGCGGTTCTGCGCGAAGATCTCTCCCGCTCCGAGGTGCCAAACCTCGTGTTTGCCGGGACAAGCGTCGCCAGCGGCACGGCAAAGGCCGTCGTCATCGCAACCGCGATGCAGACCGAGTTTGGCAAAATCGCAAAACTTACCCAAGCTTTAAAAGAAGAGAAGAGCCCCTTGCAGAAGGAGCTGGACCGGGTCACCAAGCAGGTCTCCGCCATGGCGGTCAGCGCGGGTGTGCTGTTCTTTCTTGCGTCGGTATTTCTGGTACATGATCCGGTCGCGAAGAGCTTTATCTTTGCGCTGGGCATGATTGTCGCATTTATTCCGGAGGGGTTGCTGCCGACCGTTACACTCGCGCTCGCGATGGCGGTGCAGCGTATGGTCAAAGAGCACGCGCTGGTGAAGCGCCTTTCCGCTGTGGAAACGCTCGGCTGCACGACCGTAATCTGCTCGGATAAGACGGGCACGCTCACGCAGAATGAGATGACCGTCAACAACCTCTGGCTGCCGGGGCGGGAACTCACCGTAACCGGGCTTGGCTACGCACCCAAAGGCGACATCTATCACGGTGAACAGAGGATCACCGTCGCGGACGACGGGGATTTACGGATGCTGCTGACCGCGGCGGCGCTCTGCAGTAACGCGCGCGTCGTGCCGCCGGAACCGGGCTCCGATCGCTATACCGTGCTCGGCGACCCAACGGAAGCCTGCCTCGGCGTGGTTGCCGAAAAGGCGGGGTTGAACTATGAGGCGGTGTCCAGGAGCATGCCGCGTGTGCGCGAGCTGCCATTTGACAGCCGCAGAAAGCGAATGACCACCATCCACGCGTTGGAGCAGCCGGTGCAGGGCGCGCGCCGCGTGGCCTATATCAAGGGTGCGCCGAAAGAGGTGCTGGAACTGAGCAGCACCATGTCGGCAAACGGCGAAATACTGCCGCTGACGCAGGCGCAGCGGGATGAGATCATGGCGGAAAACGACCGCTATGCAAGAAATGGTCTTCGCGTGATTGCGGTTGCCTGCCGCTATCTGACGAAGGAGATGAATCTGCCTGCGTCGATGAGCGCCTATACGCCGGAACTGATTGAGCAGGAGATGACCTTCCTTGGGCTCACGGTCATGGCGGATCCGCCGCGGCCGGAGGTGGCGGATGCGGTGAAGCTCTGCCATCGGGCGAACATCCGCATCATCATGATTACGGGGGACTATGGCCTGACCGCCGAGAGCATTGCAAAGCGCATCGGCATTGTGCAGGGCGAACATCCGCGCGTAATCTCCGGCATGGAACTCGAGGCGATTTCGGAAGAAGACCTCAAGCTTGCGTTGAAGGATGAGGTCATCTTTGCCCGCGTCGCGCCGGAGCAGAAATATCGCGTGGTCTGTGCGCTCCAGGAGATGGGACATGTGGTTGCCGTCACCGGTGACGGTGTCAACGACGCGCCCGCGCTGAAAAAGGCGGATATCGGCGTCGCGATGGGCATCTCCGGCACGGATGTGGCGAAGGAAGCGGCGGACATGATCCTGACGGACGATAACTTTGCCTCGATTGTTCGCGCGATTGAGGAAGGGCGCGCGGTCTACAGCAACATTCGCAAGTTCATCCTCTATATCCTCAACAGCAACATGCCCGAGGCGGTGCCTTCCGCGGCGTTCCTCTTCTCAAGAGGCGGTATTCCGCTTCCGCTGACGGTCATGCAGATTCTCAGCATCGACCTCGGAACGGATATGATGCCGGCGCTCGGCCTCGGAACCGAGCTGCCGGAAAAGGGAATTATGGATCAGCCGCCGCGCTCCTTGAAGAGCAGGCTGCTCAATGGTAAACTGTTTATAAAGGCCTTCCTCTGGTATGGCATGATGGAGGGCGTGATCTGCATGGCGGCCTACTTCTACGCCAACTGGGTGCATGGCTGGCCGGGCGTGCCTCTCGCGGCGGCGGGGCTGGTCTATCGCCAGGCGACGACTATGACGCTGGCTTCCATTGTGTTCTGCCAGATTGGCGCGGTGCTCAACTGCCGCACGGAACGCGAGAGCGTGTTCTCCGTCGGCCTGTTCAGCAACAAGCGCGTGCTTCTTGGCATTGCGGTGGAACTCGCGCTGATTTGTGCGCTGAGCTATGTGCCGTTTTTACAGGGTATCTTTAACACCGCGCCTCTTGCATTGACGGATTGGGCGTTGCTGGTCATTCTGCCGTTCCCGATTCTGCTGCTGGAAGAGCTGCGTAAATATTTGACTCGTTTGGCAAAAAATCGTAAAGGAGGGCGGTCGCTATGAAAGTGATCGTTGTCGGCTGCGGCAAGATGGGGTCCGGCCTTGCGTTGGAATTGGTCAAGAAAGGTCACACGGTGACGGTTGTCGGCGCCTCGACGGAGGAGTTTTCCATGCTTGGAAAAGGGTTTAAGGGGGAAACCATCGTCGGCGTTGCGTTTGACAAGCAGATTTTGGAACAGGCGGGAATCGAGCGTACGGACGCCATCGTCGCCTGCACCAAGAGCGACGAGACCAACGCGCTCATCGGCCGCATCTCGCGTAACACCTATCGTGTGCCGCGCGTCATCAGCCGCCTCTATGACCCGCGCAAAGCGGAGATCTATCGTTCGCTTGGCATACAGACCATCTCCGCGACGGAATGGGGCGTACGCCACGCCATCGAGCTGCTGAGCTACGATCAGCTGGATGTGGTGACCGCGCTCGGCAACGGCGGCGTGGATATCATCCGCGTCGAAACGACCGAGCTGCTCGTGGGCAAAAAGGTTACCGACCTGACGGTGGTTGGCGAGTTCCACGTGGTTGCCGTCAGCCGGCACAATCAAACGTTTTTGCCGACGCTCGGCACCCAGCTGCAAAAGGGCGATGTAATCTATTGCTCCGTGCTGGGAACATCGGCAAAAAAGTTCAAGCATGTGCTTGGCCTTCTGTAAGTGAGGGGGATGGATCATATGAAAGTCATCATCATCGGCGGCGGACAGACGGGCGCGTATATCGCGAATATTCTGCTCTCCAACAAGTGTGAAGTTACGGTGATTGAAAACCGCGAGCCGGTTTATATCAAACTAAAGCGTGAGATTCCCGAGAAGAATATTCTCTTTGGGAACGGCACCGACCCCAACATTCTGGAGCAGGCGGGCATTGACAAGGCGGACGTGTTGGCCGCCGTGACGGGCGCGGACGAGACAAATCTCGTTGCCGCAACCATCGCGCGATTTGAGTTTGATGTTCCCCGCGTGATCGCGCGGGTCAACAACCCGAAGAATGCCTGGCTGTTCAACGCCGGGATGGGCGTGGATGTCGCAATCAATCAGGCCGATCTGCTGGCGCACCTCGTAGTCGAGGAGATGAACCAGGTTGCTATGCTCACGCTGATGAAGATCAGCCGCGGCACCTATTCCATCGTGCAATTCAAGGTCAGCGAAACAGCGGCAGCAGCGGGTAAGCCGATTCGAGAGATTTCCCTGCCGGAGCAGGCGGTGCTCATCGCGGTCTATCAGGGTGAGAAAACGCTGATTCCGCATGGAGATACGATGATTGGCGTTGGCGATGTTGTGCTTGCCTTTGCGGATGAATCGTCCCAGCAGAAACTCAATGCGCTCTTCAAATAAGCAAATCGTATGCGCAACAGCCCCGAACCAAACGGTTCGGGGCTGCTAAAGCCGCCAAAAAACGAGTTTTTTGACGGGGTAACCGCTCTTTGCCTCTCGTCCTCCGGACTCCGAACGGCAAAGAGCTGCGAAGAAATCGCCCGATTCCGGGCGATCCGTCGCGGCGGCAAAGCCACCGCAGCCGGAATCGATGGGTTAAGGGCTGCGGCCCTTAACAATCCCGGGACTTTTTTGCCAGACTGGACAGCCCCGAACCAAACGGTTCGGGGCTGTTGTTTGAGCTATGCAGATTATTTTGGTTTGGCTTCCAGCGCTTGCGCCAGAATATCCGTCAGCAGAGACACGCCTTCCAACACGCGTTCGGAAACGCCGATGCCCTGCTCCGTCGTAGCGGGCTGAATGCCGATCAAGCACGTTTGGCAGCCGCAGGCGAGCTTGAGATAGCTTAGCAGCATGGGAAGCGGCAGCATATGCGTGGAAAACGACAGGCCCGCCGCCCGCTCCTCCGGCAGAATCTGGAGGGAACCTGCGGGTAGTTCCAGATAGGCCGCATCCACCACGACGATCAACTCCGGCGAAAATGTGCGGATCAGGCCGGAGAAGTTCTCCGGCGCAGGGCCGCCGCTGACGAGCAGGAGCCGTTCGCCCGCCTCGCCGAGGGGCAGCGGGATGCGCGCGGAGAGCTGCTCAACAAGCAGCAGTCCGGCCGCGTCGTCATGGCAGAGCTCCGTGCCGACGCCGAGGATGCAGATGCGGTCGGCTTTTGAAAACGCATCGCCAAGAAATTCGGGCAGCTCGTTCACAGTTCAACATCCAAACTCTCGCGGTCGAAGCTCGCAAGGAGCACGTCGCTCGAAAAGCTCAGGCTCTTTTTGGGGCAGGTGTCCACGCATTGGCAGCAGAACACGCAGCGGCCGAGGTTGAGGAAGGCATGCATATCCTTTTCCTCTTTTGTGCCATAGTTTTTGATTGTGATCGCGCCCGTCGGACAATCCCGCATGCACATTACGCAGTTGATGCAGGTGGTCGAATCATAGAGCAGCTTGCCGCGGTATCCCTTCTGAATACCGTCCTCGCCGAACGGATGCACCTGTGTGGCAGGCTTTCGAAAAAGATTGGCAATTGCCTGCTTGACCAATCCACCGGGGCGTTCTTTCTTGTTTTTCATAGTCCGAGACCTCCCCTGAGCAGCAGATTGACAATCATCTGCGCCATAGCAATCGGGGTTAAGATCGACCAGAAAAGCTTGAGCGTCTGGTCGATGCGGCTGCGCGCGAGCGTCGCGCGCATGAGTACCATGATGAGCACAACGGCAAGCGTCTTGCAGAGGTAAAGCACAAAGTCCAGCCAGACATTGCCCGTAAGAAATGGCAGGAATAGCGCGGCAATCACCGAGGCGACCGCCGTAAGCTCCGTAATCGCCGTTGCGCGGAAAAACGCCAAGTACCGCCCGCTGTATTCCACCAGCGCGCCGCCGACGATCTCCGTCTCCGCTTCCGGCGCGTCAAAGGGCGTCCGCTCCAGCTTGCTCTGGGAGGTCAGCATAGCCACGAAGAACGCGGGAAGATTGATCAGCGCGTAGAGCGGATGTGCTGCATAGAACGCGGCGATGCCCGTGATGGACCATGTTCCCGCGAGGATAGCGGGGGAAAGGAACGCCATAAACAGCGGCACCTCATAGGCAAACATCTGCGTCAGCGTTCGAAATGCGCCGATGGTGGAATAGACCTCGTGGCTGTTATAGCCCGCGAGAAAATGGCAGAGCGTCGGAATTGTGAGCAGATACAGCACGGCGACAAGATCGCCCGAGAATGCCGTAACCGCCGTTGTACCCCAGACGGGTACGCAGAGGAACGCGGCGCAAACCGCCGCGAGCGACACGGTGGGCAGGGCGGCAAAGGCGAGCTTTTGCGCATTGTTCGGGATGATCGCTTTTTTGCCGATCAGCTTGAGCATATCCGCCATCGGCTGATACCAGGGCGGCCCCTTGCGGCTCTGCATTCGGGCGTAGACCTTGCGGTCTACAAACTCCAGCAGAAACGAAAGCGAACCGAGAAAGAGAAGCCCGGGGAAGAGGAGCACCTTAAAAATCTGCAGCAGCATGCGTGTCTTTGCCCCCTTTAAAATGGACGGACGGCGATTGCGCCCGGATCAATGCCGCGTTCTTTATACTGCGCGATGCCATAGTCGCGAATCTGATCCCAGCTCGCCAGCTGAACATCCCCGTTTCCGCTGAGCCGGATTGCGCGATCCGTGCAGGAATAGCAAGGATCGATGGCGGCGATAATGATCGGAACATCCGCAAGCTGGAAGCCTTCGAGCATATAGCTCATACCGTGCCAGTTGGCCTCCGATGGGGCGCGCACACGAACACGATCCGGCATATCCGTGCCGTTGGAGCGGATATAGTGGATGTTTTCTCCGCGCGGCGCCTCGACACGGCGGAGAACCTCGCCCACGGGGAGCTTGCGCGGCGGACGAACCAGAATCGGTCCATCGGGAATCTCCTGAACCATCAGGCGGATCAGGCGGATGCTTTCCAGCATCTCTTTCACGCGAACCAGCGTGCGCCCGTAAACATCGCAATGATCGTCCGTGATGGGGTTGACGGCGATCTCTTTAAAAACGCCATAGGGCTCCACAACGCGGATGTCGTCCATGAGTCCCGCCGCGCGCGCAACGGGGCCAACGGCGCTGTAACGTTTGACGTCTTCCGGCCGCAGTACGCCGATGCCCTTGAGCCGCGCAATTAGCGTGGTTTCGGTCAGGGCTAGCTCCGTATAATAGCTCACCTTTTCGTGCAGCTGCGCGCAGACGCTCAGAATGTCGGCAAACAGCTCCGGCTCCAGATCTCGCCGGACGCCACCGAAGGTATTCACCCCATAGTTGATACGGTTTCCCCCGATGCGCGCAAGCAGATCCAGCACCAGCTCGCGATCGCGCCAGGTATACATGAACAGCGTGTCAAAGCCGATCTCGTGCGCGGCGACGCCGAGCCAGAGCAGATGGCTGTGCAAGCGCTCCAGTTCGCCGACGATGCCGCGGATATATTGCGCTCTGCGCGGTACCTCCAGCCCGGCCAGCTCTTCAAACGCCTGGCAGAAACAGGAGGTGTGCGCATGCGAACAGATGCCGCAGACGCGCTCAATGATATACAAATCCTGCACATAGGTTCTGCTCTCGCAGGCCTTCTCGATGCCGCGGTGATTGTAGCCAATCTCCACAACCGCGCGTTCCACCTTTTCGCCGTCCAGCGTGATCTTGAAGCTGCCCGGCTCCTTGAGGGAGGGGTGCTGCGGGCCGATGGGCAGAACTACCTTGTGTTTATCCTGGTCGCTCATGGTTTGTCCTCCTCCTTCGGCGGCTCATAGGTCGTGGTCTGCTTGTTGAAATAGGCGGGGTTCCATTCCTTGCGGAGCGGATACTCCCCTTCAGGCCAGCAGTCCGGCAGGGGATAACGCGGACCCTCCGGCAGGCCGGAAACCTGTACGCCGAAGAGATCGACGAGCTCCCGCTCGTGCAGAACGAGGGAGGGGTACAACGCACCCTGCGAGCGCACATGAGGCGCGCTTTTCGGCACACGTTCGCGCAGGACGAGCAGCACGTCCTCGTCGTTTGAGAGGATGTAGCTCAATCCGATGGATTCGCCCTCGTCGGTGCCGATGATATGCTTGCCCTTGTGGAACCCCAGCGTATCGCTCGCATAGTGCAGGATGGATTCAAACGTCTTTGGCTCTTGGAACACGGTCCAGACGCGCTTGTCGCGCGGTGACGCGGCCGCCAGCGCGGGGAAACGTTGGTTGAGAGAGAGGACGACAGCCTCAGTGTTCATTTACCCTTCGCCTCCTTTTGATCCAGCGTGGCCAATAGTTTGCCCACCGCGTCGATAATTGCCTCCGGGCGCACCGCGCAGCCGGGGATATAGGCGTCCACGGGAATGACGGTATCGATGCCGCCCGTGACGCAATAACAGCTGTCGAAGATGCCGCCCGTGCAGGCGCAGGTGCCGATGGCGACGACGAATTTCGGCGTAGACATCTGGTCGTAGATCTGCTTGAGCCGGTCGCGCGTCTGCAGTGTGACAGCGCCGGTGCAGACCAGCACGTCCGCGTGCCGCGGGCTGCCCTGCTGCAGGATGCCGAGACGCTCCAGATCGTATTGCGGCGTGAGTGCGTCCACCACCTCAATATCGCAGCCGTTGCAGGCGCCCGCGTTAAAATGGATGATCCAGGGGGACTTCTTTTCACCCCATGCGATCGCTTTGTCGAATAATCCCATACGTGTTTTCCTCAAAACTTGTTACTTGCGAAACAGAATCAGCATGGCGAGCGCGCCAACGGCGATATAGGCTACGGGCATCAGCGTGTGCCCCTTTGGCGCGGTTGCGACGATCATGACCAGCACATGCATGACCGTGAAGAAAAACGCAAGATAGAACATCCGCTTGAAATTCGGATTGACATACTGGCTCACGGCGTCCTTGCTCTGCCCGCAGGCGTAGGGATCAAACGCGTGTTTGCCGGAAGGGGTCTTGTCCGCCTTGCGCTTAAGATAGAACGAGAACAGCATCAAAAGCAGCAGAAAGACAAGGAAGATCACGGGGGTTGAGATAAAAATCGTCTGTGCGCTCAATCTTGTATCCTCCTTATCCCTTCAGGTTGTTCAGGCTGCGGATATCCATGCTGCCGTATTTGTGGTAGATGCTGATGGCGATGCCGCTGAGCACCGTTGCAACCACGACCTCCAGCACGATGGTGCTCACCACAAAGGCTTCCGCAAGCGGCATGTTGCCGTTGAGCCAGCCGCCGAGCGTGATGAACATGGAGACCGCCTTGATGGCAAGCTCCAGACCGATGATGATCTTGAGCATATGGCGGGTACGGATGAGCTCAAAGCATCCGGTGAGGATGAGCACAAGCCCCGCAATCAGCATGATGGTTGTCACATTCACTTATTCTTCACGCTCCTTAAAGAACACGACGATGGCGGAGGCTCCCGCGATAATCGCGACCATTTGACCGAAGATATCCGCCTGACGCGTTTCCCAGAACACCTGATCAAACCCCGCAGAGGCGGCAGCCTGCCCGGGTACGCCGAGGGAAAAACCCGAGAGTCCCGCGCCGATCATCAGCACCGCGCCGATGGCGATTAAGATCACGGGCATCAGCGGCATGCGTTTCTCCGGCGCGCTGGCCTGTTTATCCCCGTTGCTCAGACTCACCGCGCTGATGAAGATGACGGTGACAAGACCGGAACAAACGGAGATTTCAAAGATGGCGGCCGTATGCGCGCCGAGCACATACATCAGCACGCCGCAGGCGGCGCTGGCCGCCGCAAGCGCGATGGCCGAGTTGATGAGATGCCTGCTCAGCACGGAGAAAAAGCCGAACAACAGCATGCAGCCTAAGCAAATATAGATGGCGATGTCCATGTGCGCTCCTTTCAGACCAGCCCGGCTCGCGAGAGGTAAACAAGCAACAGCGGGAAGCCGAGGCCGACCGCGATGGTCCCCGCGGCGAGCAAAATCTCCGACACGCGGATGCCGCCCGATATTTCAACCACACTGTCCCAGCGCTCGTTGAGCTTGCCGAAGAAGACCTTTTTCTGCAGCATCAGGAAATAGGCTCCGGAGAGAATGCTTAAAAGCAGCGCTGCGGCGGCGACGCCTCTCAGCCCCGCACTCCAGAGTGCAATCAACAGCAGAAGTTTGCTCCAGAAGCCCGCGAACGGCGGCACACCGGCGAGCGAGAGCAACGCCGAAACGGAGGAGAACGACGTGACCGGCATGCGGCTCTGCAAGCCGCCCATCTCGTCGATATCCAGCGTGCCAAGCCGCTGTTCCAGCGCGGCGGCGTTGGTAAAGAGCGCGCTTTTTGCCATGGAGTGCGTAAAGAGATAGATCAGCGCGGCGATCAGCCCAAGGCGCGTATCCGCCGCGAGGCCGAGCAGAATATAGCCCATCTGGCTGACGGACGAATAGGCTGCGACGCGCTTGAAGTTTTTTTGTGCGAGGGCGAGCAACGCGCCGACAACGATGGTAAAGAGTCCGAGCGCAATCAGCGTGATCTTCAGCGCCTCGTTGCCGGGGAAGAGCCGCGTCAGGGTGACGAGGCTGTAGACGCCCGCAATTTTGGTGACGATGCCGGAGAGCATGATGGAGATTGCGGTATCCGCGCTCTGATATGCGTCCGGCAGCCAGCTATGGAACGGGGCAACGCCGCTCTTGATGGCAAACCCCGAAACCAGCAGCACGAGCGCGCCCCAGCAGAGCAGCGTTTGCTCGTCTCCCGCGCCGGAAAAGAGCTCCGGCTTGAGCGCGGAAAAGGCGAGACTGCCGGATTTGATGAACAGCAGCGAAAGACCCGTGAGGATAAAGATGGTCGCGAGCGCGGAAAGCGTCATATACTTAAACGCGCCTTCAAGATCCTTCGTGCTCTTGTACATGCCGATCACCACGAAGCTCGCAAGTCCCGTGACCTCCAGAAAGACATACAGCGAGAAGAGATCACTCACGATGAGCATGCCGTTCATGCCAAGCATCATGACCATCAGCAGATTGGTATACGAGCTTCTGTGGTCGTCGATGGTCGTCAGCGCGGTGAGGCAGGAGGCGAGCGTGACCATGCCCACGCAGGCAAGCAGCGAGAGCGACACGAGATCGACCCGGAAATACCCCAATCCCTTGGCGAGATCCCAAAGCAGCGCGAAACGGAACTCATGTTCGCCGGAGGCCGCAAGCAGCGCAAAGCCTGCGATTGCGGCAATCAGCTGCGCGGTGGCGACCGCCGCGGCCATTGAGATGGTGACATGCCGCATCCGCTCGCGCGGGATGGCGTTGTTTGCCACGATCGCGAGCATCGGCAGCGCGAGAAACAGCTGTGTGATCCATTGTAGAGCCGCGATAGAGTAAGCCGTCATAGCCGCACCGCCTTTGTGAGAGAAATCTGCAAATCATCCGGCAGGCGCCGGAAAAGACAAATCATATTCTGCGCCGCCTTTCTTATAACAATACGATGAGGAACAGCGCCGCAACCAGAACGAATCCCGCTGCCGCGAGCGCAAGATAGCGCGTCAGGCTGCCGGTGACTTCGCGATGCAGCAGGCCGGAGGCGCCGCGGACCAAGCCCGGTACGCCCGTATCATAGACCCATGAAACACCTTTTTCGATCCACATGCAGACGGCGGAGAAACCGCCAACCGCGGCGACTAGCCAGTTGTAGGGGTCCAGTTTGCCCGCCTCGGCGAGGGCATAAACCTGCTTGAGGCCGGGCGCATAGTGGATGTGATCCGCGCTGTTGAGCGCGCTGCCGGACGCTTTTTTACCCAGGAGATGATCGGCCAGCGCGAGCGCGAGCGCCGCGCAGGAGAGCGCAACCAACAGGGCGGATTTCGGCCAGCCTGCGAAGTTCTCCGTGAGATTCAGCGCGGGGGTTAGAAGATAGCGATGCGCAAAGCCGTTGCCGACGCCGAAGAACACGCAGAGAGCGGAGAGAATTCCGGCGGATAGGAGCATGCCAAAGGGTGCCTCCCGTACGCTTTTTTTCTCATGCGGCAGGCGCAGTTTGCCAAAGAATGCCGCGCCGCCGAGCTTGAGGAACGAGATGGCCGTCAGCGCCGCCCCGACGAGCGCAACGATATAGTAGACCATTCCGCTCTCCAGCGCCGCGTCAAACACCAGCTCCTTGGAGAAGAAGCCATTGAAGCCTGGGAAACCGGAAATTGCAAGGCCGCACAGGATGAAGCAGACCATCGTCACGGGCATGGAGCGGCCGAGGCCGCCGAGCTTCTTGAGATCGGTGGTTCCGGTTTGACGCTCAATGGCGCTTGCGGTGATGAAGAGCCCGCATTTATAGAGCACATGGTTCATCATATGAAACAGTCCGCCGGCGATGCCGACCGCGAGCCCGCTGCCGACGCCGAGGAGCATATAGCCGACCTGGCTGATGGCATGGTAGGACAAGAGCCGCTTCATATCCTTTTGAACGAGCGCCATGCCCACGCCAAAGAGCAGCGTGACCGCGCCGACGACGAGCACGAGCGTGCTCATGGAAGAACCCGCCCGCACGTCGTAGATCTGCGTGACAATGCGGATGGTCAGCCCGATGCCCAGGATCTTCTCCAGCGAGCCGGGGAATGCCGCGAGGAATGGAGAGGGCGCGTCGTCCGCCGCGAGCGGAATCCAGCTATGAAACGGCATGGCACCCGCCTTGCCCATCGCGCCAAGGAGCATGAGCGCGCAGCCAACCGCGCCGAGGCCTTCAGCGGGAAGGCGCGTCATCGCGCTGACGCTGCTCTGCCCCGCCAGATGGACGGTGATGATGACGCCGAGCATCAGGAGCAGATCGGCCACGCCGCAGACCCAAAGCATCTTGAGAGCGGCGCGGGGTTTTTCCAGATTGCCGAGGAGCAGCATCGCGCCCATGCAGACCAGCAGGCCCTCCCAGAACACCAGCATGACGCCGAGATTATCCGAGAGCAGCGCGCCGTTGACAAAACCGACGCTGACGAAATAGAACAGCAAAAACAGCCCGCCATGTTTGTTTCCCTTAAAGTAGGAAACCGAGTAAAGCGAGAGCAGCAGCGAAACCACCGAGGTAAAGAGCAGCAGAACGGAGGATAGTCCGCTTGCCAGCAACTGAACATCAAACCCGAATCCCGCGAAGGGAAAGCCCGATTTCACGCCGCCGCCAAGATAGAGCGCGAGGCAGAAAAACGCGTTGACCGCGCCGAAAACGAGTGCCGCCGCGAGCTGAAGGGCGTATTTGCGCTTCAGCAGCCAAACGGTGAAGCCCGCGAGAATAGGCAGCGCGACGAGGACGACCAGAAGCGTTGCGCCTCCACTGAGCCAATTACAGATTGCAGCCATTTACAGCACCTCCCAGATATGGGACGCGAGCCCCGCCGGCAGAGAAAGGAATACGCCGAGCGCGAGCGCAAGCACGCCGAGAAAGACCACGCTCGCCACCATGCCGCCCGTCTTTTCGCGAGCGTGCGTGTGGGTTTCGGGGCCAAGAAACACCTTGAAGAACACGCGGGAGAGATAGAACACCGTCATAAATGCGCCGAGGATGAACACCCCCGCGATCAGCGGATGCCCCGCATCCACCGCGCCTTTGACGACGAGAAACTTCGCAAAATAGCCGGAGAAGGGAGGCACGCCCATCACCGAGAGAGAACAGAGCGCAAAGGCGACGGCGGTCAGCGGGAAGCGCTTATACAGCCCGCCCATACGATTGATATCCTTGGTATGTAGGTTGTGCTCCACAATGCCCGCGCAGAGGAACAAGCCCCCCTTGGCGACACTGTGCGCGAGGATATAGAGCATGCCGCCAACTAGGCCGATCTCGTTTCCGATACTTACGCCAAGCAGGATGAACGCAAGCTGGCTGATGGTGGAATAGGCGATGATACGCTTGATGTCGGTCTCCTTCATGGCGCACCCGGCGGAGACCAGCGCGCTGACAGCGGCGATGATTGGCACAATTCTCGTGAAGACCGTGGGTATGGAGAAGGTTGCGACAAACAGCCGCGCATAGGCATATACGCCGATCTTGACCAGCACGGCAGCGTGCAGGAGCGAGGTGACGGGCGAGGGCGCGACGCCCGCGTCCGGCAGCCAGCTATGCAGCGGGAAGGTGGCGGACTTGGTCAAAATGCCGAAGAGAATCAGCGCGACGCACCAGGCGGGAATCTGGGCGCCCTTCATGGCGGCGAGTTCAAAGGTGCCCGTCTGTCCCCAGATGCCCAAGAAGCCGACGAGCATGATCAGCGCGCCGAAGACCGTGACTACAAACGCCTTATTCGCGCGGACGATGGTGAGCTCATCCCGATAGAACCCGATGAGCCGCCAGCAGCAGATGGCGCTGATTTCCCAGAAGAGATATAGAAGGATCAGGCTTGTGGCGTACACAAGCCCCATCATCGCCCCGATGAAGAGCACCGCCATCATATAATATTCGTTTTGGTTGTCATAATCCTTAATGTAGCCAAACGAATAGACGAGGATGACGGACGCCACCAGTGAGGAGGCAAGCGCCATAAACACCGCAAGGGCATCCGCCTGAAAGCCGAGGCTTAGTCCTAGCGGCAGCGCGAGGCGAACGAGCGGTTTTTGTCCCGCGAGAACCGCGGGCAGCAGCGCCGCGGATCCCGCAAATGCGGTTAGAACAAACAACAGCGCGAAAAGGTTCCGCACGCGCGGCGCGCGCCTTCCGATGAGCGGCAGCAGAAACGCGCCGATAAGCGGCGTGAATATACAGATAAGTAAGGTTGCCTGCATCGTAAAAAATCCCCTGTCCATGAGTAAAGCCTACCCCGCGCAAATGTTCGTTGGGGCAGGCCTATGCTCGCAAAAATTGCGACTTCATTATAGGACTAGAGGGGGAAAAGGTCAAGAAATCCGCATGATTTTAATACGATTATAGAATATCGATATAGGTTATTATTTATAGAAAAAGTCGAAAGAAGGATACGGTCCCAATAAAAAACAGATAGAAAACGAAGGGATGCCGTTGCCGGAAAGATGCGATACGGACTGCGAAAAACGGATATTTTCTGCATAAAACCGAAAAAAGCAAACCGCCGCATGCAGTTTGCTTGTTCACGCGCGTGGTCGGTGTAACAATAAAAATACGATTATTCGATACTGATTGCAGTGAAAGGGGTCCAAAACATAACAAAAATATTTCTCAAATTAACAAATGCGCGGCAGCAATTCGCCCGAGGGGGGCAAAATTCGCCGAAATGTGCCAATTTGCGTGCGCGCAAACACGCTGCCGCGCCCCTCGGCAACGGAGCCGATGACGGAGGCCTCCTCGCAGCCCGGAATGCCGCGCAGGGCGGAAACCGCCTGATCCGCGTCATCCCGCCGCAGGCAAAAAAGCGCAACGCCCTCGTTGGCGACATAGACCGGATCAATGCCGAGGATGGCGCAGGCGGCGCGGACATCCGCGCGCACGGGGAGCGATTCCTCGCTGATCGTGAGGTCAAAAGCATGCCCCGCCCATTCGCTGAGCGTGCCGGCGACGCCGCCGCGCGTAGGATCGCGCATGGCGTGCACCGCACAGCCCGCGTCCAGAACGGCGCGTACGGCACGATTGAGCGGGCGTACGTCGCTCTCGATGGGGGGATCGAACGATATCTGATTTCGCGCGGCCATGACCGCCATGCCGTGGCTCGCGATAGGGCCGGAGCAGATGATTGCGTCGCCCGCCTGCGGCTGCTGCGCGGGAATCGTCTGATCGGCGGGGAATACGCCAACGCCCGCCGTTGTGATATACAGACCCGAACAGCTCCCCGCTTCCACAACCTTGGTGTCGCCGGTGACGAGGAACACACCCGCTTCCTTGGCAGTCTTAGCCATGGACTGCACCACGCGGCGCAGGGTTTCCAGCGGGAGCCCGGTCTCCAGCACCATTGCAACGCTTAGATAGCGCGGGATCGCGCCGGAGACCGCGAGGTCGTTGACCGTCCCCGAAACCGCGAGCCGGCCGATATCGCCGCCCGGAAAGAACAGCGGCTGGACGACGTAGCCGTCTGTCGTCATGGCGATGGTTCCTCCGGCGGGGAGCACCGCCGCGTCCGTCAGCGGCGCTAAGAACTCATTGTGAAACGCGGGGGCGAATATGCGCTCCACCAACTCGCGATAAGCACGGCCGCCGGAGCCGTGCGCCAGGGTGATACAGTCGCTCATAAGCCTGACCCTTCATATTGATAATAAGCCGCGCATGCGCCTTCGGAGGAAACCATGCACGCGCCGAGCGGATGCTCCGGCAGGCAGGTCTTCCCGAACAGAGGGCACTCCGTCGGCTCGATGCTGCCGTGCAGCACATCGCCGCAGCGGCAGGCGGAGCGGGACGGAATCGTCCGCGCCTGCGGAGAAAAGCGCGAGACGGCATCCCAAAATGCATGTTCGGGCCGGAGCGTAAGCCCGCTTTTCGGAATCTCGCCAAGCCCACGCCAGAGGGCGTCGCAGGGGGTAAACCACTCGTCCACGAGCGCTTGCGCCGCCGCGTTTCCTTGGCTGTGTACCACGCGTGGATAGGCGTTGACGAGGCCGGGTTCGCCATTTTTCAGCATCTGGACCAACGCGAGCATGGCAAGCAGCAGCTCCTCCGGCTCAAAGCCGGAGACGGCGGCGGGCAGATGCAGTGTTTCCGGCACAAAGCGAAACGCCTCCGCGCCGATCATTGCGGAAACATGGCCTGGGCAGAGCAGAGCGCCTACCCGCGTCTCCCCGCCGAGCAGCGCGAGCAGCGCGTTCGGCATGGTCTTATGCGCGGAGTAGACGGAGAGGTTCTTTACGCCGAGGCGCGTGGCCCGCTCCAGCAGCGCCGCAGTATGCGGCGTTGTGGTCTCGAATCCGACGCCGTACCAGACCACCGCGCGGTCCGGATTCCTCAACGCACCGTCCAGTGCATCCAACGGGGAGACGGCGACGCGCACATCCGCGCCACAGGAGCGAAGCGAAAGCAGGCTTTCGTTCCCGCAGGGCACGCGCATCATATCCCCGAAACAAAAGAGGGTGACGCCCGGCGTTTTGGCCAGCGCGAGGGCGAGGGAGATATCCTCCTCCGCCGTGACGCAGACGGGGCAGCCGGGGCCGGAGACAAGCCGGATATTCGCCGGGAGCAGCTGGCGGATGCCGTAGCGGCGGATGGCGTGCGTATGCGTACCGCAGACCTCCATGATGGTCACGGGCGGCAGCCCTTGCGCGGCCTTTTCGATTTTTTCCTTTAAAACAGTAATATTGCTCACAATTGCTCCTGTGCGTGTTACAAGAGATCCATCTCTTTGAGCAGCGACTCCAGCTCTGCGTTGTCTTCGGGATCCACCCGCTGAATCACGAAGCCCGCGTGAACCAGCACGCAATCGCCAACGGCGGTATCCGGCAGCAGGCGCAGGCTTGCGCGCCGCGTAGTGCCGCCGTAGTCGATGATGGCGTCCTGCTCTTCAATTCTGGTTACGGTTCCGGGGATGGCGAGGCACATGGCGCGTTCCTTTCCTTCATCAGAGCGGCGCAGACCGCCGCCTGACCATAGCTGATTCCACCGTCGTTGCAGGGAATCCAGTGGTTGGTATGCATGGTAAATCCGTGCTCCGTCAGCGCGGCGGCTGAGAGCGCGAGCAGCAGTTCGTTTTGAAAACACCCGCCGGAGAGTGCAACGAGCCTGCAGCCCGTTTCCTGCTGGATTGCTTCGGAGGCGTTGCGGAGCAGCTCCGCCAGACTACGGTGGAAGCGCATGCTGATGCGCCCGATGGAAACGCCGCCGGCCTTGTCCGAGAGAATTTCGCGGACGAGCGGCCGCCAGTCGTAGACCCAGCCCTGGTCAGCGCGTTCGATCGGGAACGCATAGCGCCCCGTCTCGGTCGCGTCGGCCAGCTGCTCCAGCTCGATAGCTGCCTGTCCTTCATAGCCGGCGATTTCCCTCAGACCCGCAAGCGCGGCGACCGCGTCAAACAGCCTGCCCATGCTGGTGGTTTGCGGCGCGTTGAGCCCCGCGTCAGCCGCCTGCAGCAACAGGGCGGCCTCCCGTGCGCGCGCCGGAAATTGTGCCAGCGCCGCCTCCCGACCCAGCGCGATTGCGCAGATAGAGAGCGCAGCGCGCCAGGGTTCGTGAATCGCCGCTTCGCCCCCTGGCAGCTGAAATGGCAGAATATGGCCGACACGCTCGCTGGCGGATATCGTGCCGAGCAGCGTTTCGCCGCCCCAAATGGTGCCGTCCGTGCCATATCCCGTGCCGTCCCAGATGAATCCGGCGGCGGGAAGCCGAATATCGTGCTCGGCCAGCACCGAGGCAAAGTGCGCGTGATGATGCTGCACGGGATAGACCGGAAGTCCGAGCGACCGCGCAAAGCGCGTTGCGGCATAGTCGGGATGCAGATCGCAGGCGACCGCTTCCGGCGCGATGTCAAATAGCCGCCGGAGGGAGGCGATCTCACTGTGATAGTCCCGTTCGGTATCCGGATCGTCCAGATCGCCGATGTGTGAACTCAGAAAAGCTTGTCCCTCTTTCACGAGGCAGAAGGTGTTCTTCTGCTGAGCGCCCGCGGCGAGGATCATCCGCTCGCCGTCGGGCAGCGGCAGTGGCAGCGGCGCCCAGCCGCGCGCGCGGCGCAGGGGGCGCGGCTGATGAAGGCTCAGGACAAACACGCTGTCATCCACGCGCCGCACGATGGGGCGGTTGTGCGTGAGAACTGCGTCGCTCAGCGCAAACAGAGCGGGGAGCGCCTCTTTTTCGCGGTAGAGCATCGGGCGGTCGGACTCGTTGCCGCTCGTGAGCACGAGGGCGGGGATCCGCTCCATCAGCAGACAGTGTAACGGCGTATACGGCAGCATAACGCCGAGGCGACGGTTGCCGGGGGCGACGGAGGGGGCGACTTTGGCCCCGGGTTTGCGAAGAAGGAGCACGATCGGCTTCTGATGACCGGTGAGCAGTGCCTCTTCCTCGGCGGAAACATCGCAGAATTCGCGCGCGGCTGCAAGATCCCGGGCCATGATGGCAAACGGTTTTTCATATCGCTTCTTACGCGCGCGGAGCAGGGAGACCGCCGCCTCGTTTGCCGCATCGCAAGCGAGGTGATAGCCGCCAATGCCCTTGACCGCAACGATCTTGCCCGCGTGAATGTAATCCTGAAAGCGTTCGATCGGGTCGCCGCCCTGCGCTATGCCCCCCGCGAGAAACGACAGCGCGGGGCCGCAGACCGGGCAGGCATTCGGTTGGGCATGAAAGCGGCGGTTTGTCGGATCGTCATATTCGCTCTGGCAGGGTGCGCACTGGACAAACTCCCGCATGCTCGTGTTTACACGGTCATAGGGAACATCCTGCACGATGGAGAACCGCGGACCGCAGTTGGTGCAGTTGATGAAGGCGTAGCGATAGCGCCGGTCGGCGGGGTCAAGCAGTTCCCGCCTGCAGTCGTCGCACAGCGCAATATCGGGAGAGACCAGCGCGCGGCGCTCGCCAGCCTCGCTGGAACGGATGGAGAAGCCGCGCTCGCCCGTTATGGGGATGACGCGCCGTTCGATGGTAGAAATCCGGGAGAGCGGCGGGGCGTTCTGCTCCAGCGTACGCAAAAATTCCTCGCAGTCTCCGGGGGTTCCTTCAACCTCCAGGTAGACGCCGAAGCTTGTGTTCTGTACAAATCCGGCAAGGTTGTGCGCCGCCGCCTCTCGAAACAAAAAGGGACGGAAGCCGACACCCTGCACAATCCCGCCGATGGCGAGCGCATATCGAATCATGAGATACCTGTTCTTTGTTCTATGCAACGTATTATAACACGCTGCGGGAAAAAGCGATGCTGCGCCGGGTTTAGAGCAGAACCCGGTAGTAGAGACCGGTGGTATGCGGCTCGCCGGTCTTTTCTCCCCGCAGGATCCGGCTGGTTACGGCGGAAACCGTAGCCCCGCTCTCACGGGTAAAATAGAGCAGCTGAAAATCCAGCCCACTGAGGCTGCGCCCGCCCAGGTCGAGCGGCACGCTGTTGAGCAGCGTCGCGGAGCGGCGGAGCTGGCACTCCACGGGGAAGACAACCTGCATCCGGTCGGTCAAATTGCCGCGTTCGTCACAGGCGGCGCAACCGATTGCCGCGCGAACAGGGCAGTTTCTCAGGTGCATCAGCGGAAGCGAACCGTAGGAGAGGACCCCGCGCGGGAGTGTCCCGCCAAGCGACTTGATCTTCGCCATTGCCAGCTCCATCGACACCGTGAGGCCGGCCAGTCCCTGAGATTCATAAAACAGCAGGGATTCGGTGTTTGTGATATTCAATCCAAATCCGCCGATGACCTCTAGTCCCAGCCGCTTTCCCAGACGGATGCCGTAGATGTTGTTGGCATAGACGGCGCGCAAGCCGAGGGAGGCGAGGGAGGCGAGCTTCGCGCCCAACGCCGCCTCGTCCTCCGGGAAGAGCAGCGTCGGCAGTTCGGCTGCAAGTCTGTCCCCATATTGGCGCAGGATATCGGGATTGATTTTTTCCACGGGGAGCAGGATTTTTTCGAATGAGCCGGCAGAGGCGATCTGCTCCGGCGTATAAAACCTTGCCCAGAGCGCCGGGGATTCTATTTGAGTGCGATAGCGTGCGGGCGGCCGGAGTTCATATGTCTGTCGCGCGTGCGGACGCACCTGCCCGCGCAGGCGCAGCAGCGCATCCAGCGCGTCGCGGCGGAGCGCGTTGAGCGAGGCGGCGGGCATGGTATAGCCCGGCGCCAGCTTGGCGCGAAATTCCCGCGGGAAAAACGGCGTGCCTCCGGTCTTTTCGAGGCTCTTTCGCGCGGCGGTTTCATCCAGCGGGCGGTTGATCGCCCGCTCCGGCGCGGGGCCGCGGGTTTCGACGGTGTTTGCCCCGTCGCTGACGGTGAGAAGAGCGCCGCCCTCTGACAGGGCAAACGTCAGATCCACAGGAACGAGCGGCGCCTCGTTTCGATAGAGTGCGGCGAGTTGTTTGAGTACGCCGTCCGCATCCGCCACGTCGTCCCTGGTGCGGCTGCCAAACATCTCGGCGTTTCGCTTGCCCGTGAGATAGCCGTCCGTAAACCCGCTGCGCGAGAAGACCGCGCGGAGCGCTTCCGCGTCATAGGGTTTATCCTCCAGCGCAAGGCGGCAGGCCGTTGTCGCCGCGGCGACATATTCCGGCCGCTTCATGCGCCCTTCGATCTTAAAGGAACCGACCCCGACCGCCGCCATCTCCCGTATGTGGGAAATCAGCGACATGTCCTTTAGAGAAAGCGCGTATTCTCCGCTGCCGGCGTTCCAGTTCAGGCGGCAGGGCTGGGCGCAGAGGCCGCGGTTGCCGCTCCTTCCGCCGAGCATGGCGGAGAGATAGCACGCGCCGGAGACGCTCATGCAGTGCGCGCCGTGAATAAACGCTTCGGTTGGAATCGCAACCGAAGAACAGATAACCGCCATTTCGTCGAGCGAGAGCTCCCGCGCGAGCACGATGCTGTCGAACCCGATCTCCTCAAGATAGCGCGCGCCGTCAACATTATGCACGGCGGTTTGGGTGGAGGCGATGCGGCGGATGCCGGGATACCGCGCGCAAAAGAGCCGCAGCGCGGCCATATCCTGCAGAATGACCGCGTCCGCGCCGGCGTCGGCGATTCGATCCGCCTCCTCTTCGAGCGCGCCCATCTCCTCGTCGAGGATCAGGGTGTTGACTGTGACATAGACGTTTACGCCCCGCGCGTGACAATAGGAAACCACGCGGCTGAGCGCGGTTTCTTCAAAATTAGCGGCGTTTCTGCGCGCGTTAAAGTTTTTTCCGCCGAGATAGACGGCGTTCGCGCCGCAGCGTACCGCGGCGATTAATTGCTCTTCGCCGCCCACCGGCGCGAGAATTTCGGGTGCCTTCATAATGCTCTGCCTTTCGGGTTCGGGCGGCCGGCCGTTTATCGCCAAGGGGATGCCTTTCCGTCCGATACCGCTATTGTACGGCAAACGCCGCGCCGGGGCAACAGCGCGCCGCTGGAGCCCGGTGGAAACGAAAAGAATCCCGCGCAGGCAGTTTCGCGTTGCGCGGGATTGTGTTTCAACCGGGAGAGGGGAACTCGGCTATTCCTTCACGGAGCGATAGATCGCCAGGACATCCTGCCAATAGAGTTTCTTGAGTCCGCCGAGCGGCCGCTCGGCGCCAAAGGCCGCGCCGGTCGCCTTCTTTGCCATCTCTTCGAGGCGTTCCTCCCCGATGCCGAAGTCCTTGAGGGTTGTGGGAAGACCCATACGCCGGAAGAAGGTCCTGAGGCGGTAGATACCCTCCTGTACGATCGCGTCCGGATCGCGGAAGCTTCCCTCCACGCCCATGACATTGACCGCAAACTGCACGAACATATGGATGTTGTCCTTGTAGACATATTGCATCCAGGCGGGTGTGAGCACGGCAAGTCCCGCGCCGTGCGGGATGTCGTAGACGGCGGAGAGCATATGCTCCATATCGTGGCAGCCCCAGTCCTGCTCGCGCCCCATGCCGACGAGGCCGTTGTGCGCAACCGTGCCCGCAAAGCCGAGCTCGCACCAGGCGGCGTAGTTCTGCATATCGTTCAGCGCGATGGGGGCATTTTTCATCAGGGTTTTCAGCGTCACCTCGCAGAGCCCGTCCGTGAGATCCGTGTGCGTGGTGTTGGTGAAATAGCGCTCGAACACATGGCTCATCATATCCGCGACGCCGTAGCCCAACTGTGACTTTGGCAGCGTAAAGAACAGCTCCGGATTCATGATGCTCAGCACCGGGCGCAGGATCGGGTTTCCGTAGCCGCGCTTGAGGCCTTTCTCTTCGTTGGTGATGACCGTGTGTTCGCTGGATTCGCTTCCGGCGGCGGGGATGGTCAAAATCGTCGCAACGGGGAGCGCGCGGTCAACCTGCAGGAATGTTTCGTAAAGGTCCCAAACGTCTCCGTCGTAATAGACGCCCACGGCGATTGCCTTGGCGGAGTCGATCGCGCTGCCACCGCCGACGGCGAGGATGAGATCAACCTGCTCCCTGCGGCAAAGGGCGATGCCCTCGTGCACGAGAGAGAGGCGCGGGTTGGGCAAAACGCCGCCAAGTTCAACGGCCTCGATGCCGCTCTGCCGCAGCGAGCGCTGTACGCGCTCGAGCAGTCCGCTGCGCTTCACGCTGCCGCCGCCATAATGGATCAGCACTTTTTTTGCGCGAGGTTTGAGCAATTCGCCAATACGCGCCTCTTCGCCCTTGCCGAAGAGAATCCGCGCGGGTGCATAAAAATCAAAATTTAACATGTCCCAATTCTCCTGTATTGTTTTTGGTGGATCGGTATCGTTCTTGACACAAGGATGTACACAGCTATATTGTAACAATAAACCTTAACGTTAACGTTAAGTCAAGAGGAAACGATACTTTTTTAAGGAGACGGATCTCAAATGGGATACTCGGTGAAAGCCGCTGCGGAGAAGGTCAATTTAAGCCCGCATGTGCTGCGGTATTATGAAAAAGAAGGACTGCTGCCGCAGATTCATCGCACCAAGAGCGGAATACGGCAGTATTCGGATGCGGATCTGGAATGGCTCGGCCTCATCTGCTGCCTGAAGAACACCGGCATGTCGATCAAGCAGATTCGCGATTTTGTCGCGCTGAGCCAGCAGGGGCCGCAGACGCTCCAAACCCGCTGCGACATGCTCAGGCAGCACAAGGCCGACGTACAGGAACACATTGTTGAGATGAATCGGCATCTGGAGAAGGTGACGCATAAAATTGCGTATTTTTCACGCCAGCTGGACGAATACAACGCAGGAACGGGGCAAAAATAGCGTGCTCGGAATCACGGGCTCGACAGCGCCGCAGTTCGGCTGCGCCGCCCCGCTGCGGGCGTCCGCGCGATTTTTCTTCCACTATGGGACTCGTCTATGTTAGTATAGCAAAGTCGCCGGAGGATGTCCGACGAAGAGGGGAACCACACGCATGTCGGACAAGCGGAAAAAGGACCTGTTTTTATTCTTTGCGGTCGTCGTAGCGGTCAATCTTGCCGCCGGTTTCAGCGACGGACTGTTATCCAACTATTTTAAGG
The DNA here is from genome assembly GCA_034926785.1 of Christensenella sp. Taxonomy (GTDB): domain Bacteria; phylum Bacillota; class Clostridia; order Christensenellales; family CAG-138; genus UBA7703. The sequence goes on along the minus strand of JAYFQU010000001.1, from coordinate 40,506 downwards.
AAGTCTATCACACCAACGGGTTTCAGCGCGGGCTGATTGAGTTTCCGCGGGAATTGCCGGGCGTGATCGTATTCTTTCTCGTCAGCTCAATCTCGTTTTTAGGAGACATCACCATTGCGTTTCTCGCGCAGGGTATAGCCGCGGTCGGCTTGATGGTGCTTGGTCTTATGACGCCGTCGTTTGCGGTCATGCTTGTGTTCCTGTTTACCAACTCGCTTGGCGTGCATCTCTATATGCCGCTGCGGGACAGCATCGGCATGTCGCTTTCGGAGCCGGACAAGCTGGGGAAGCGCATGGGCCAGTTTGGCGGCGTGAGTTTCGCGGTGCTGACGGTTGCGGGGCTGATTGTGTTCTTTCTCTTCCGCTTCGGGGTGTTCAGCTTTCAGAGCAAGACGAAGTGGCCGTTTGTCATCGCCGCGGTCTTTTACTTTGTCGCGATGCTGCTGCTCGTCAAGCTCAAACGGGACGTGGGGCAGATGCGCACCAAACGGGAGAAGCTCAAGCTGATCTTCCGCAAAGAGTATAAGTATTACTATTTGCTTGCCGTAGTCTTCGGCGTACAAAAGCAGGTGATGCTGGTGTTTGGGCCCTGGGTATTGATCGAGACCCTTGGGCAGCGGGTGGATACCATCGTGCTGCTGGGCATCATCGCGTCAACGCTCGGCATGTTCTTTATGCCACAGCTGGGCAAGTGGATCGATCGCTTCGGTGTGAAAAAACTGCTGTTTGCGGATGCGTTCTCATTCATCTTTGTCTATCTGTGCTATGGTCTCTTGACTCAGGGCTTTAACAGCGGCGCGCTGGCGAAGGTCGGCCTTCCGGTGCTCGTCACCGCCGCGCTGTTCGTGGTGGATCGGCTGTCCTCACAGATGGGTATCATCCGTACGATCTATCTGAAATCGATCGCTTTATCGGATTCGGATGTAACGCCGACGCTCTCTCTTGCAATGATGATGGATCACGTCGTTTCCATCATCGTCGGTGTCACGGGCGGTATCGCCTGGGTTACGTTTGGCTCGCACTATATCTTTTATACGGTCGCGGCGCTCTCGCTGGTTAACCTCGCGGTGGCAATTCTGGTGAAAGATCCGCGCAAGATAGAGGTACGGCTGAGTTAGCGAATTCCGCAAAGCCGGCGATAACGGCTGAATCCTGTTAGAAGCTGCAGTTAAATTTGAATCCGGATCGGCAGAGCGCCGGGTGTATAAACGCCCGGCGCTTGCGGTCGTCAAAAAACAAGTTTTTTGACGGGGCAACCGCTCTTTGCCTCTCGTCCTTCGGACTCCGAACGGCAAAGAGCTGCGAAGAAACCGCCCGATCCCGGGCGATCCGTCGCGGTGGCAAAGCCACCGCAGCCGGAACCGATGGGTTAAGGGCCGCGACCCTTAACAATCCCGGGACTTTTTTACGGGCTGGAGCGCCGGGCGTACAAACGCCCGGCGCTTTTTTGCGTCTTTGAGAAAAAAACAGATTGACAAAATTTGATTTGAGAAGTACGATCATGACGAATCAAGATATTTTGATATGAGGTGCCGCCGTGAATACTGTATATGAGGAGAATGCCAAAATTTTCAAGGCGTTTTGCGACGAGAACCGGCTCCGGGTTCTGGAACGCCTGCGCACCGGCGAGAAATGCGCCTGCGTGCTGATTGAGGACTTGGGAATCGGCCAGTCCGCGCTGTCCTACCACATGAAAATCCTGGTGGAATCCGGCGTTGTCTCCGCGCGGCAGGAGGGCAAGTGGACACACTACAGCATCAGCGAATCGGGCAGCGCGCGGGCAATGGAATTGCTAGGCGAACTCACAACGCCCTACGAAGAGCGGGAAGCGAACATCTGCGGTTGCAGAGCATAAGAAAACCACATGGAATGAACCGAGGAACACCATGCAGCTATTAAAATCCATCTGGGATTTTTTTCAGAATCAAATACTCGCCATGAAATGGCTCAACGAGCTGACCGGCCGTCTCTTGGGGGCGCTTGGATTGGACACCGCGAATCGTTGGGTTGCGAGCCTGCAATTTTTTCTTTATGACGTCATCAAGATTACAGTTTTGCTCTGCACGCTGATCTTTTTCATCAGCTATATCCAGAGCTTTTTCCCGCCGGAGCGAAGCAAGAAGATTTTAGGCCGTTTTCGAGGCCTCGGCGCGAATATCGCCGCCGCGCTGCTGGGGACGGTGACGCCGTTTTGCTCCTGTTCGTCCATTCCGCTGTTCATCGGCTTTACCTCGGCCGGGCTGCCGGTCGGCGTGACGTTTTCTTTTCTGATCTCCTCGCCGATGGTCGATCTTGGTTCCCTGCTGCTGCTGATGAGCATCTTTGGCGCGAAGGTTGCGTTGGCCTATGTTCTCTTTGGCCTCGTCATCGCGGTGCTCGGCGGCACACTGATTGAAAAACTGCGTATGGAGCGGTATGTCGAGAGCTTTATCCTGACGGCGGGCAGCGTGGATATCGACTCGCCCGACTTAACCGTGAAGGATCGCCTGATCTATGCGAAGGAGCAGATGACGAACACCTTCAGAAAGGTGTTTCCCTATGTGCTGGCCGGCGTCGGCATCGGCGCGGTGATTCATAACTGGATTCCCGAAGCGTGGGTAATCACGGCGCTCGGTAACAAAAATCCGTTCGGCGTGGTGCTTGCGACGCTGATCGGCGTTCCGATGTATGCGGATATCTTCGGTACAATCCCGATTGCGGAGGCGCTGTTTGCAAAGGGGGCGCTGCTTGGCTCCGTGCTCGCGTTCATGATGGCGGTCACCACGCTCTCGCTGCCTTCCATGATCATGCTCCGAAAAGCGGTAAAGCCGAAGCTGCTTGCGCTGTTTGTCGCGATCTGCACGGTGGGCATCATATTGGTTGGATATCTGTTTAATCTGATTCAAGCATTTATAGTATAGAGAAGGAGAATCAAGCAATGCCACTCTTTGGAAAGCGGAACAAATCGGCGGAGACGGAATTCGCCTCCTGCTGCGGCGGCGCGTGCGATTGCGAGCGCGTGGATCAGACGGAAGAGATCAAGGCGGAGGCTCCCTCGGTCAAGGTGCTTGGCAGCGGCTGCGCAAAGTGCAACGCGCTGGAGGCGGCAACCCGCGCCGCGCTGGAACAGCTGGGGATGGATACGGCGATTGAACACGTGACGGACTATGCCAAGATGGCCGCCTTTGGCGTGATGAGTACGCCCGCACTGGTGGTGGACGGCAAGGTTGTTTCCTTGGGAAAGGCGCTCAAGGTGGACGAGGTTGTCGCCATCCTGAAAAAAGTTCGCTGAACAACGGGAAAAGCAAACGAAAAGAGGAACACAAATGGAATCGAAGAAGAGCTCCGGTATTGGTTTCTTTGAAAAATATCTGACGGTTTGGGTCATCCTCTGTATGGTTGCGGGCGTGCTGATCGGTCAGTTTCTACCCGGTATCCCTGCGTTTTTAGGCCGGTTTGAGTATGCCAACGTCTCGATCCCGATTGCGATTCTCATCTGGCTCATGATCTATCCCATGATGCTCAAGGTGGATTTTCAGAGCATTAAAAACGTCGGCAAAAACCCGAAGGGGCTGTTTGTCACCTGGGTAACCAACTGGCTGATCAAGCCGTTTACGATGTTTGGCATCGCGTGGTTGTTCTTTTTCGTGATCTTCCGCGCGCTGATCCCCGCCGAACTGGCGAAGGATTATCTGGCGGGGGCAATCTTGCTGGGGGCCGCGCCCTGCACGGCGATGGTGTTTGTCTGGAGCCATCTGACCAGGGGCAATCCCGCGTATACCGTGGTGCAGGTCGCGACCAACGACCTGATCATCCTCGTGGCGTTTACACCCATCGTCGCGCTGCTGCTCGGCATCGGCGGGGTGAAGATTCCCTGGGATACGCTACTGCTCTCCGTTGTGCTCTTTGTGGTGATTCCGCTGGCGGGCGGTGTTTTGACGCGTGCCAGCGTGATGAAACGCCACGGGCCGGAGTATTTTGAAACGAGCTTTCTGCCGAAATTCAACAATGTGACCATCGTTGGCCTGCTGCTGACGCTCGTGATCATCTTCTCCTTCCAGGGGCGGGTGATCCTCGAAAACCCGCTGCATATCGTGCTCATCGCGGTGCCGCTCGTGATTCAGACATTTCTGATTTTCTTCATCGCCTATGGCGCGGGAAAACTGCTCAAGCTGTCACATGATATCGCCGCGCCCGCGGGGATGATCGGCGCTTCCAACTTCTTTGAGCTTTCCGTTGCGGTCGCGATTTCGCTCTTTGGGGCGAAGAGCCCCGTCGCGCTCGCGACAATCGTCGGCGTTTTGGTCGAGGTGCCCGTGATGCTCACGCTGGTGAAGATCGCAAACCGCACGGTATACTGGTTTCCGGAACAATCGAAGTAGCGAACGCAGCCGCTGAAGGGAGCGCACCAAATGAAAATCATCGTTGTTGGAGCGGTCGCCGCCGGGACTTCCGCCGCGGCAAAGGCCAGACGGAACACGGAGGACGCCGAGATTACGATCTATGAAAAGGATTCTATCATCTCCTACTCCGGCTGCGGCATGCCTTATTTCCTTGGCGGCGAGGTGGACCGCGCGGAGGAACTGACCCCGCGCGATCCGGCGTTTTTTCGGAGCAAATATAACGTAGAGATCAAGACGCGGCACGAGGTGCTCTCGATCGATCCCGTGAAGAAGCGTATTTTGGTCAAAAACCGAATCTCTGGCGAAATCTTTCCGGATGAATATGACAAGCTCATCCTCGCGACGGGGGCGAGCGCGGTAACACCGCCGATCCCCGGACGGGAACGGGGGCAGGTATTCACCCTCCGCAACATCAACGACATGTTGCGCATCAAATCCTTTCTGGATGAGAAAAAGCCAAGGTCGGCGGTGGTGATCGGCACCGGCTTTGTCGGACTGGAGATGTGCGAAAGCCTTGCGCGGCTCGGCATAACCGTCACTTTGCTGGAGAAACTGCCGCAGGTAACGCCGGGGCTGGATCCCGATATGGCGATCCATGTCGAAGAGCACCTCGGACGGAGCGGCGCCGCCGTTATGACCGGGGTTTCCATTGCGGAGATTGCGGAAGACAGGGTCGTGCTGGCGGACGGAACAAGCATTCCCGCCGGGATGGTGCTGCTCTCCACCGGGGTCAAGCCAAATACGGAGCTGGCCGCGGGGGCGGGCGTCGCGCTCGGCAAGTCCGGCGCAATCCTCGTCAACGAGCGCATGGAGACCAATGTTGCGGATGTTTATGCCTGCGGAGACTGTGTGGAACAATTCCATGTCGTGACCGGAAAACAGGTTTACCGCCCATTGGGTTCGACGGCGAACAAAACCGGCCGCATCGCGGGGGACTGCGCGACGGGAGGGAACCTTGCCTATCGCGGCACGCTTGGCACGGGCATTTTCCGCGTGCTGGGGCTGAGTGTCGGGCAGACGGGACTTTCCGAGCGCGAGGCTCTCGAAGCGGGGTATGACACGGTGGTTTGCCATAATACCAAGCCCGACAGGCCGGAATACCTCGGCGGGAAAGAGATGGTGATCAAAGCCGTCGCCGAGCGCGCCACGGGTCGGCTGCTGGGCGTGCAGATCGTAGGCGGCGCCGGGGTGGACAAGCGCATCGACGTGTTCGCCACGGCGATAACCTACGGCGCGAAGGCGGAGGATCTGTTTTATCTCGATCTTGCGTACGCGCCGCCGTTTTCCACCACAAAGGACCCTGTGCAGTATACGGGCATGATCCTCGAGAATGCGATTCACAACGCGCGCCCACTCCTGACGGCTGAGGAACTGCTCGCGCGGCAGAGCGCAGGGGAACAGCTGACCATCATCGACACGCGCGCGCCGGAACAATATGCAAAGGCGCATGTGGACGGCGCGATCAACCTGCCGCACGCGGGGCTCCGGGAAGCGGCAAAACAGCTTGATCATGACCGGACGACCGTGACCTACTGCAACAAGGGCACGACGGGCAACGCCGCGCAGAATATTCTGCTGCATATGGGGTTCCGGCGCGTCTACAACCTCTCCGGCGGGATGAACCAATATGCTGCTGTTCGAAGGAAAAGACAGCGGAAAATACAGAATTAACAGGGATGCCGGCGGGGCAAATCGGTATCCCATGCGCGGAGAGAAAAAATGGGATGGCCCCGTTCTGGCGGGGATTCCGCTTCGCCTGTTGAACCGTGTGTGAACCGGCGCATAGCAGATGCGCCGCATGCCGACATCCGCGTTAGAAGCAATAAGAAAATTTCTGTTCGCCGTTTTAGCCGCACGATACGCTTAAAATGATATAATTTGCCAGACGCGCAAACGCGCCTGGCTCTCCGTACGTTGGAGCGGCCTCCGCCGATAATCTGCAGGCAATCGACCGACAGCGCGCCAGATTAGGCTGAATCCCATAAGTGTGCTAGAATGGGTCAAGGCGGTGACAGGGAATGAACAACAGGGTTAAAGAGATCTTATGCAACAGTATTATTCATATCGACATTGGCAAGCGCAGGTGTGCGGGTGATGAAGACGTCTATGAAAAAAACCTGAGGCGATTTGCGGGAGACTTGGACTATTCCGCCATTGTGTCTTCAATCCAGACCGGGGACTATTACAAGGCGGGCCTGCTGGCGCAACGGCTGAAGATCAAGGCTTACAACCTCGGAATGGTTCGCCTTGCGAAAAGCTGCGATGCGCTGAGCCAGAGTATACAGGCCGGCAAAGGCGCGCCGGGTTTCGAAAGCGACATGCGCGACTTGACCGTTGTGTATGGCATCATGCGGGAATGCATCGACAGGGCGTTTGCGGAGGAAACGGAAAAGCCGCCAAGGGAATAGCGCGAAGAAAACGAGGTGCGCGCCGTTGCCCGGGCTCCATGCCGATGCAGATTTATGCATGATATATTCATTTTGGCAAGCGACTTTATCGCGGGTGCCGGTTTTGCAGGATTTTGAAGAACAGGCATCATACCTGAAAAAAGTGCGGGCGGTTGTTTAAGCAGCGTATACAAATGATCGCGAAGAGAAAACGATTGTCTTTTTAAAAAGCATAAAAATAAATTGTATTCGAATAATTATAATTAGCTTTTCAAACGGGATCCACTGTACTATATCACTCGCTAAAGAAATTTGGGGCAGTGAAAAGGATGGTCTGTTTGCTGCCTTGCTTCACAGCGGCGGGAGGAAAGGCATGGATCACGCAAGATATCTCATCCTGGAAAATGGGCGGGTGTTCAAGGGACGTCCGTTTGGCGCAGCGAAGCAGGCGACCGGGGAAATCGTGTTTACCACGGCGATGACCGGATATCTGGAGACGCTGACCGACCCGAGTGATTATGGCCAGATGGTGGTTCAAACGTTTCCACTGATCGGTAATTATGGTGTCATTCCCGCCGACCTTGAGGGCGAAGCTCCCACTTTAAAAGCGTATATTGTTCATGATTGGTGTCAAGAACCTTCCAACTTTCGCAGTGAAGAGGATCTTGACACCTTTTTGTTATCCAGAGGAATTCCGGGGATTTGGGATATCGACACGCGCGCTCGTCAAGCTCATCCGCGAACACGGCGTGATGAATGCGATCCTAACCGACGATCCGGAGCTCGGCGAGGCGGCGATGCAGCAGGTTCAGGCGTACCGAATCAACGGGGCGGTCGCAGCGGTGAGCTGCAAGAACGCGCGGGCGATCCCTGCGGAGGATGCAATAAGAACCGTCGTCCTCTGGGACTTTGGCGCGAAGCGAAACATCGTGCGGGAGCTGGTCAAACGCGGCTGCAGCGTCGTCTGCGTACCGGCAGGTACCACGGCGCAAGAGATCCTCGCGCGAAAACCCGACGGAATCATGCTCTCCAACGGCCCGGGTGACCCGGCGGAAAACACGGGGATCCTCGTAGAGCTTGCCCGCCTCATGCCGGCAAATCTGCCGACCTTTGGCATCTGCCTGGGCATCAGTTGCTCGCGCTCGCGATGGGGGGCAGGACGATGAAGCTCAAATACGGCCACCGGGGCGCAAATCAGCCTGTACTGGAGACCGCGACGGAGAACGGTTTTTGCCAAAAAGGGGAGGATGTTACCGTGCCCTTGCGCGGCGGCGAGCTGCTCATTCGCTATACCGACGACGGGGTGTGGATGACGGGCGACGCAAGGAAGAATTTTGAAGGCGTTGTCGAGTTCTAAGGCGCGCGGGAACGGCGGGCAAAAACAGCCGGTCAAGCAAAAATCATATGGGTTTTACGCGCCATGCCTGCTTTACAAACGGATGCATGTGTGCTAGCATGTTATCTTAATTGGTAATACGAAATAGTAATACCAATAAGTATGACAAGGCGGTGCGATGGCATGGACGAGCAGATGCAGCTGCAGTCGGTTCGGGCAAGATTGCTGCGGGAGATGAAGGAGGGCGCCTATCGCTACTCCGGCAAGCTTCCGCCGGAAGGGGTGCTCGCCGAGCGGTTGAACATCAGCCGCACGCAGCTGAGGGACAGCCTCTCCCAGCTGGAGCGTGAAGGGTTTATCAGCAGGCATCAGGGCGTCGGCACGGTGATCAACCGTCACGTACTCGCCGTTAAGGTTCGCATGGACATGGAGATCGAGTTCATGGAGATGATCACGCAGTCCGGCCACGAGCCAAGCCTGCTGCGCGCCAGCCACGAGCTGGTGCAATCCGGTGCCTCCGTCTCCCAGCGTCTCGCGGTTCCGGAGGGGGATATGGTGCTGCGCGTGGTGCGTCTCATCGGCGCGGATGGCAAACCGGCGATCTATTGCGAGGACTATATTCCGGCTGCGCTGATCAAGAAAAGGGACTATACCGAGGAGGATCTGCAAAATCCGATCTTCTCGTTTCTCAAGAAATTTTGCGCGCTGGAGGCGCATATGGACCTCACCGAGGTGCGCCCGGCCGTTGCTGATCATGCGCTGTCCGAGATCTTCCAGGTTGCGGAGGGCACGCCGCTGCTGTATCTTGACGAAATCAACTACGACAAGGAAGGTATGCCCATGCTCTACTCCCCACAGTATTACATCGGCGGGGTGATTCCACACACACTCCTGAGAATGAAGTTTTAAGCCCGCAGCTAGCGCGGGCTGTTTTTGTGCGCAAAAAGAAGGAGGGTTTCGTGAAAAAGGCGGTAATAGTGATGGGGAGTGCTTCCGACGCTCCGCTGGCGAAGGAAGCGCTGCGGACGCTTGCGCGCTTCGGCGTGCCCTATGCCGCGCGCGTACTCTCGGCGCATCGCTCGCCGGACGAGGCGGCGGCGTTTGCCAGGGAGGCCGCCGCGGAGGGCTGCGGCGTAATTATTGCATTCGCGGGAAAGGCGGCGCATCTCGCGGGCGTGCTCGCCGCGCATACGATCCTCCCCGTGATCGGCGTGCCCGTGAGCGCGAAGGATCTGGGCGGCCTGGATGCGCTGCTCTCCACCGTGCAGATGCCCGGTGGCGTGCCCGTGGCCAGTGTCTCGATCGACGGGGCGGTAAACGCCGCTCTGCTCGCGGTCCGCATCCTCGCGCTGGGGGACGATACCCTGGCGGAACAACTGAAAAAGCATGCGCGCGCGCTGGCGGAGAAGACCGCCGAGGCGGATGCCGCGCTGCAAAAGGAGATAGAGGCATTATGATCAAGATGGAGCAGATTTACGAGGGCAAGGCGAAAAAGGTATTCGCAACCGACGTGCCGGGCGTGGTCATCGTGGACTACAAGGACGATGCAACCGCGTTCAACGGCCTGAAGAAGGGTACCATCGCCGGCAAGGGCGTGGTCAACAACAAGGTCTCCAACCACTTTTTCCGCCTGCTGGAGAGCAAGGGGATCCCGACGCACTACATGGAGCAGCTTTCCGATCGGGAGACGGCGGTCAAGCGTGTGGAGATTCTGCCGGTCGAGGTCATCGTCCGAAACCGCGCTGCGGGCAGCTTTTCCAAGCGTATGGGCGTGCCCGAGGGGACGGCGCTCGCCTGCCCGATCCTGGAATACAGCTATAAAAACGATGAGCTGGGCGACCCGTTCATCAACTCCTACTACATCCGCGCGCTGAATATCGCGACGGACGAGGAGATGGAGCAGGTGAAGGACTATTCCTTTCGCATCAACGATATCCTCAAGGGCTATCTCGACGAGCTTGGAATCGAACTCATCGACTTCAAACTTGAGTTTGGCCGCTGTGAGGGCAAGGTGATCTTGGCGGACGAGATCTCGCCGGATACCTGCCGCTACTGGGACAAGACCACGGGTAAAAAGCTCGACAAGGACCGCTTCCGCCGCGATCTCGGGGACGTTGAGGAAGCATACCGGGAGATCATCCGCCGACTGATGGGAGAATAACATGCCGTTGCATGTGCGCGCTCTGGAGCCATATGAAAGACTCAAGCCCGAATGCGACCGCATGAACGAAGAATGCGGCGTATTCGGCATCTATTCCAACCAAAGCGGTCTCGATGCCGCGGAGGCCGCCTATTACGGGCTCTTCTCCCTGCAACATCGCGGGCAGGAGAGCGCGGGAATCGCCGTCGCCCGCAAGGGCGGGATTGAGTGCCACAAGGAGATGGGGCTTGTCAGCGGCCGGTTTTGCGACGGGCTGGGTTCTCTCGCCGGCGCCGCCGCGGCCATCGGGCACGTGCGCTACTCCACAATGGGCGAGAGCTCCCTTGTGAATGCGCAGCCGCTGATCGTCTCCTCCCCGCGCGGGCCGGTCGCCCTCGCGCACAACGGCAACATCATCAACGCGAAGGAGCTCCGCGCGGAGTTGGAGGCGGAGGGCGTGAACTTCCAAACCACCAGCGATTCGGAGGTCATCGCCGCGATGATTGCGCAGCATATCGACGAGGGCATTGCCCGGAGTGCCATCCGCGCGGCGGACCGGCTCAAGGGCAGCTATGCGCTCGTGCTGCTGACCCGTGATCAGCTCGTCGGCGTGCGCGATCCCAAGGGCATGCGTCCGCTCGCGCTGGGCAGCCTCGACGGCGCCTATGTGTTCGCCTCCGAGTCCTGCGCGTTTGATACCATCGGCGCGGAGTTCATACGCGACGTTCGGCCCGGCGAGGTGCTGGTCGCCGACAAAAAGAACCTGACCTCGCATCAGTCCGCGCGCGCGGCGGATACCGCGCTGTGCATCTTTGAATATGTCTATTTCGCGCGGCCGGATTCGGATATTGACGGTATCTCCGTGCACAAGGCGCGGGAACGGGCGGGTGAGCTGCTTGCGATATCCTCGCCTGCGGATGTGGACGTGGTGGCCGCCGTGCCGGACTCATCCCTGCCCGCCGCGATGGGCTACGCGCGGCAGGCGAATTTGCCCTTTACCATCGCGCTTTCAAAGAACCGCTATACGGGGCGCACGTTCATCGAACCCTCGCAGGATCGGCGGGAGATGGATGTCTCCCTCAAGCTCAGCGCGCTCAAGCGAAATGTGCGCGGCAAAAAAGTGCTGCTCGTGGATGATTCCATCGTGCGCGGCACCACGAGCCGCCGGATTGTGGAGATGCTGCGCACCGCGGGGGCGAAGGAGGTTCATATCCGCGTGAGCTCGCCGCCCGTGATGCACCCGTGCTATTTCGGCATCGATACCTCCTCGTACGAGCAGCTCATCGGCGCGAATCACTCCGTGGAGGAGATTCGGAGGTTTATCGGCGCGGATTCGCTGCGTTATCTGGATATTGAGGATTTAATCAAGACCGTCGAGGGCGCGGCGTGCCATTTCTGCGCCGGGTGTTTCGACGGGAGGTATCCCGAGGATGTCTCCAGCCTCATGACATGCTGCGGCAAACGGCTGCTGGACACCTGATTGCCCGCTGAACGGCGGGATGGAACGATTGTGACGAAGAGGAGAGGACAATGCCTGTTACCTATCAAGACTCCGGCGTGGATGTAGAGGCGGGATACGAGGCGGTCAAGCGCATGAAGACATACGCCGAAGCGACGTTTGACGCGAATGTGCTGCAGTCGCTTGGTTCGTTCGGCGGCCTGTATGCGCTGGGCGAGCAGGTGCTCGTCTCCGGTACGGACGGCGTCGGCACCAAGCTTAAGGCGGCGTTTGCGCTGGAACGGCACGATACGGTCGGCATCGACTGTGTGGCGATGTGCGCAAACGACGTCGTCTGCCACGGGGCAAGGCCGCTGTTTTTCCTCGACTATATCGCAACGGGCAAGCTGATTCCCGCCGTTGCGGCGTCCATTGTCAAAGGCGTTGCGGAAGGCTGCCGTCAGGCGGGCTGCGCGCTGATCGGCGGGGAAACCGCCGAAATGCCTGGATTTTATCCCGATGGGGAGTATGATCTGGCGGGGTTTTGCGTCGGCATGGTCGAGCGGGAGAAACTCGTCGACAACAGCCGCGTGCGGGCGGGGGATGCGGTTCTTGCGCTTGCGTCCTCCGGCGTGCACTCCAACGGGTTTTCGCTTGTTCGAAAGCTGATCCCGATGGAGCGCAAAATGCTCGCGGAATATCGGCCGGAGTTGGGCAAAACGCTTGGAGAAGAGCTGCTCACCCCGACGAAGATCTATGTGAAACCCGTGCTTGCGCTGCTTGCGCAGATGGAGATTCACTCCATCGCGCATATCACGGGAGGCGGGTTTTTTGAGAATATTCCGCGCAGCATCCCCGCCGGGTTCTCGGCGCGGATTGAACAAACCAGCGTGCGGATCCCGGCGGTCTTTCGCCTGCTGCAAACGCTAGGCGAGCTTGAAGAACGGCATATGTTCAACACCTTTAACATGGGCGTCGGGATGACGATCACCCTGCCCGGGGCGCAGGTGGACCGCGCAATCGCCCTGCTGGGCGAAGCGGGCGTCACCGCCTATCCCATCGGCGAGGTGGTCTCCGGCGGGGAAGGCGTCGCGCTATGCTGAGGCCGCGCATCGCCGTACTGGTCTCCGGCGGCGGAACCAATCTGCAGGCGCTCCTCAACGCGCGAAATGCCGGAATATTCGCCAGCGGAGAGCTGGCGCTGGTGGTCTCCAGCAAGGCAGAGGCTTTTGCCCTCGCACGCGCGCGGCAGGCGGGCGTGGATGCTTTGGTGGTGGAGCGCGCGCAGTTTTCCACGCAGGAGGCGTTTGAGGCGGCTTTGATCGAAACGCTGGAGGCGTACGCGATCGATATAATCGTGCTTGCGGGATTCATGCTGATCCTCAGCGCGGGGTTCGTCGCGCGCTATCCCGACCGGATTATCAACGTTCATCCCTCGCTGATCCCCGCTTACTGCGGCAAGGGATATTACGGAATCCGGGTGCATGAGGCGGTGCTCGCCGCCGGGGAACGCGAGACAGGCGCCACGGTGCACATGGTCAACGAGGTGCCGGACGGCGGGCGAATTCTATTGCAAAAGACGGTGCCCGTTCTGCCTCTGGACACGCCGGAGACGCTGCAGCGCCGCGTGATGGAGCAGGCGGAATGGCAGTTGCTGCCGCAGGCGGCCGAGATGGTCTGCCAAGAATGGATGAAACAGTCAAATGGGGGGAAGAAGATTGGAACCAAGCAATCTGTTTGAACGGTTAGAGCAAAACGCCTATCCCGGGCGCGGTATCGTGCTGGGGCTGACGCCGGATGGCGCGCGCGCCGTGCTGGCCTATTTTATCATGGGCCGCAGCGCCGGCAGCCGCAGCCGCGCATTTGTCAAAAACGGAAACGACCTCGGCATACACATGCTTGACGGCGGGAGAATCGCGGACACGAGCCTGATTCTCTATGCGCCGCTGCGTACCTTGCACCGCGCAACCATCGTGACCAACGGCGACCAGACGGACACCATCTGCGACGCGCTGAAAAACGGGAGGAGCTTTGAAGACTCGCTCCGAGCGCGCACTTTTGAGCCGGACGCGCCGCATTATACCCCGCGTATCAGCGGCATGCAGAGCTTTCTCGGTGGCTATGTCTACAAGCTCTCAATCCTGAAATCGGCGGACAAAGACGGCACCGCGACCCTGCGGCAGGCGTTTGACTATGAGCCGGTCTGTGGAGTGGGGCATTTGATCCATACCTATCAGGCCGACGGCGCGGTGCTGCCGAGCTTTTGCGGCGAGCCTGCCGCCGTGTCGTTGCCAAATGAAAGGAAGGCGTTTGCGGACTCGCTCTGGGGTGCGCTGAATCCCGAAAACAGGGTGTCTCTCTATGTGCGCTATACCGATTTAGCCAGCGGAACCTATGAGGATGCCATCTATAACCAATACGCCGCAAAGGAGGCCCAGGCATGAGAGAACTCACGTTGAAATATGGCTGCAACCCGCAACAGAAGCCCGCACGGATCTTCCGCGAGGACGGCGAACTGCCCCTCGAGGTGCTCAACGGCCAACCGGGCTACATCAATTTTCTCGATGCGCTCAACGCCTGGCAACTGGTTCGAGAGCTCAAGGAGGCGCTTGGTCTGCCTGCTGCGGCCTCGTTTAAGCACGTCAGCCCGGCCGGAGCGGCGCTCGGCCTGCCGCTGGACGAGGTGGATCGCCTGGCCTGTGCCGTCGAGGACATTGAGGGCCTAAACGATTCCCCGCTTGCCTGCGCCTATGCCCGCGCGCGCGGAACAGACCGCATGTCCTCGTTTGGCGACTTTATTGCGCTGAGCGACGTCTGCGACGCTGCGACCGCATCCATCATAAAGCGCGAGGTATCCGACGGCGTGATCGCCCCGGGCTATACGCCGGAGGCGCTCGCCCTCCTGAAGACCAAGCGAAACGGCAACTATGCCGTGATCGCGATCGACGAACGCTATGACCCCCAGGGGCTTGAGACCAAGCAGGTCTTCGGCGTAACCTTTGAACAGCCGCGCAACAATGCGAAGATCGGTCCGTCGCTGCTGATCAATCCGGTGACGGAGTATCGAAACATTCCAGAATGCGCGATGCGCGATCTGGTGCTTTCGATGATCACGCTCAAGTATACGCAATCCAACTCCGTCTGCTTTGCCTACGGCGGGCAGACCATCGGCGTCGGCGCTGGGCAGCAATCGCGCATCCACTGCACGCGCCTTGCGGGAGATAAGGCGGATCGCTGGTGGCTGCGGCGGCATGAAAAGGTGCTCGGCCTTTCGTTTCTCCCCGAGATGAAACGCCCGGATCGGGATAATCTGATCGATTGCTACATCTCCCAAAACTGCGATGAAGAACGAATGAATCTCGGCTGGAAGAACTCTTTTCTCAAGCGGCCGGAGCCGCTTTCCGCGCGGGATCGGGAGATGCATATCGACCGGCTCAACGGTGTTTCCCTTGGCAGTGATGCGTTTTTTCCGTTTGAGGACAATATCGAGCGCGCGAATCAAAGCGGGGTAACTTACGTCGCCCAGCCCGGCGGCTCGGTGCGGGACGAGCAGGTGATTGCCTGCTGCAACCGGTACGGAATCGCGATGGTGTTTACGGGGCTGCGCCTGTTTCATCATTAATTCTGCGCGGTTATGTGGAACGGGGAACGGAAAAGCAGATGAATGTAATGATTGTTGGCGGCGGCGGACGCGAGCACGCCATCCTCGAAAAACTGCGCCAAAGTCCGCTGGTGGACAGGATATACGCCCTTCCGGGCAACGGCGGCATGCAGCGGCATGCCGTTTGCGTGCCCATATCCGCGATGGATCTGGACGGAGTTGTGCGGTTTGCAGTGGACAATCCGGTGGATTTTGCCGTGATCGGGCCGGACGACCCGCTGATCGCGGGTGTATGCGACCGACTGCGCGCGGCGGGCATCCGCTGCTTCGGGCCCTCGGCCGCCGCGGCGGAGATTGAAGGCAGCAAGAGCTTCGCCAAGGAACTGATGAAGCGATACGGCATTCCGACGGCGGCCTACGAGGTGTTTGATCGCACTGCGGATGCCTACGCCTATGCGGAGCGCGCCCCGCTTCCGCTCGTCATCAAGGCGGACGGCCCCGCGCTCGGCAAGGGCGTGGTGATCGCCCAAACGCGCGACGAGGCGAAGTCCGCCATCCGCGCAATGATGGAGGAGGGCGTGTTCGGCGCGAGCGGCAGCCGGATTGTAATCGAGGCGTTTTTAACCGGGAACGAGGCGAGCGTGCTCGCCTTTACCGACGGGAACACGATTGTGCCGATGATCTCCGCGCTGGATCACAAGCGCGCGCTGGACGGCGATCTTGGCCCGAATACGGGCGGCATGGGAACCGTCGCGCCCAACCCGTTTGTTACAAAAGAGATTGCCTCCGCCTGTATGGAGCGGATTTTTCTGCCAACGATGCGCGCTATGAACGCCGAGGGCAGAAAGTTTACCGGCTGCCTGTTCTTTGGCCTCATGCTGACGAAGGACGGGCCAAAGGTGATTGAATACAACTGCCGGTTTGGCGACCCGGAGACGCAGGTCGTACTCCCGCTGCTCGAGAGCGATTTGATGGAAATCCTGCTCGCGGTGGATGAAGGACGGCTCTACGAGGTGCCCGTTCGGTTTTCGGCTGGCGCAGCTTGCTGCGTGGTGCTGGCCTCCGGCGGATACCCCGGCGCATACCAAACGGGCTGCCCGATTTTACTTGACGGGGAAGAGGAGCCGGAAGGCGTTTTTCTCTATCACGCCGGAACGAAGCGCGTGGACGGCAGCCTCGTCACCTCCGGCGGGCGCGTGATCGGGGTGACCGCTCTGGGCGGCGACCCGGCGGCGGCACGGGCGACGGCCTATGCCGCTGCGGAGAGGATTCACTTTGAACACGCGTTCTTCCGGCGCGATATCGGCGCGCGTGCGCTGGCGGGCGGCGGGAACGAAACAGAGGGAAAGCATGGTAGATAGAATCTACGTAGAAAAGCAGGCGGCATTTGCAGAGGAAGCGGCGGCGTTGCTTTCGGACATTCGAAATGTGCTGGGGATCCGGCAGGTTGCTTTGCTGCGCGTATTCAACCGATATGACGTGGAAGGCGTGGAACAGGCGGTATTCGCCGCCTGCCGCAACACGGTATTTGCCGAACCGCAGATCGATCTTGTTTATGATACGCTGCCCGACGAACAGGCGGCGATTTTTGCCGTGGAATATCTGCCCGGGCAGTTTGACCAGCGGGCGGATGCCTGCGCGCAGTGCATTGCGCTGCTCTCCCAGCGGGAAGCGCCGCCGGTGCGCACCGCACGGATCTATTTTGTCTATGGCGCGCTCACCCCGGCGGAGCTGGAAGCGATCAAGCGCTATGTCATCAACCCGGTGGAATCGCGCGAGGCGTCGCTGCTCCCCTATGACACGCTGAAGCAGAGCGCGGCCGAACCCGCGCCGATCCCCGTGCTCAAGGGATTGACCGAGATGGACGACGCGGCGCTGCAAACGCTTATTAAGCGATATTCACTCGCGATGGATCTGGACGATCTCGTCTGCTGCCGCGCGCATTTTTTATCGGAACACCGGGATCCTTCGCTCACGGAGCTGAAACTGCTGGATACCTATTGGTCGGACCACTGCCGGCACACGACATTTTTGACGCGTCTCGACGAGGTTACGTTCTACGACCCGCGTGCGGCGGCGAGCTATCAAACCTATCGAAACCTGCGTGAATCGCTTGAAATCGGGAAACCCATCACGCTGATGGATATCGCGACCATCGCGGCGCGCCATCTCCGCGCGGAAGGGAAGCTGGAACGGCTCGACGATTCGCCGGAGATCAACGCCTGCACGGTGAAGACGAAAATCACGGTGAATGGGGAGACGCAGGACTGGCTCGTGCTCTTTAAAAACGAAACGCATAACCATCCGACGGAGATCGAACCCTTCGGCGGAGCGGCGACCTGCATCGGCGGGGCAATTCGGGACCCGCTTTCGGGGCGGGCGTATGTCTATCAGGCGATGCGGCTCACGGGCGCGGCAAATCCCCTGCGTTCCTATGCCGAAACGCTGCCGGGTAAGCTGCCGCAGAGAAAGATTGTGACGACCGCGGCGGCGGGCTACAGCTCCTATGGCAATCAAATCGGCCTTGCGACAGGACTGGTGGACGAGATCTATCACGAGGGATTTTTGGCCAAGCGCATGGAGATTGGTGCGGTGATCGGCGCGGCTCCGGCGCGCAACGTCCGCCGCGAAATCCCGCGGGACGGAGACGTCGTGCTTCTGCTTGGCGGAAGAACGGGGCGGGATGGCATCGGCGGCGCGAGCGGCTCTTCCATCGCGCACTCCCCGGACTCCCTCGCGGAGTGCGGTGCGCAGGTGCAAAAGGGCAACGCGCCGGAGGAGCGAAAGCTCCAACGGTTATTTCGGAACCCGGAGGCGGCGCGGCTTATCAAGCGCTGCAACGATTTTGGCGCGGGCGGCGTCTCGGTCGCAATTGGGGAACTGGCGGACGGCGTTGCGGTTGATCTCGACAAGGTGCCCGTGAAATATCAGGGGTTGGATGGAACGGAACTCGCGATCAGCGAGTCGCAGGAGCGGATGGCGGTTGTCGTCTCGCCCGGCGATGCGGCGCGGTTCGTCGCGCTCGCGGAGGAGGAAAACCTGCAGGCTGTCGCTGTTGCGAGGATTACGGAGGAACCGCGTCTCGTGATGTACTGGCGCGGAGAGAAGATTGTTGACCTTCCCAGAGGTTTTATCGATAGCAACGGCGCGCCGAAACACGCCCGCGCGCAGATCGACGCGCCCAACGCGGAACAGACCGCGCATGTCGCGGCCGGGTTTGTCTCGCGCTGCAAGGCGCTGGTTTCGGACTTGAATTTCTGCTCCAGACAAGGGTTGAGCGAGCGTTTTGACGCCACGGTCGGCGCGAACACCGTTCTGATGCCCTTCGGCGGCAAGCGGCAGAAGACCCCGCCGCAGGCGATGGCGGCGAAGCTGCCGGTGCTCTCGGGCGAGAGCGACGCCTGTACCGCGATGGCATGGGGCTATGATCCGTTCCTCTCGGAGCGGTCGCCCTATTCCGGCGGGTATGCGGCTGTGGTCAGCTCGCTCGCCAAACTGACGGCGGTGGGTGCGCCGCCGGATGAACGGTATTTGAGCTTTCAGGAGTATTTCGGCAAGCCCGGCACGGATCCTTCCCGCTGGGGTAAGCCCGTCGCCGCACTGCTCGGCGCCCTGCAGGCGCAACTGGACTTTGGCGTTGCGGCCATCGGCGGCAAGGACTCGATGAGCGGCTCGTTTGATGCGCTGGATGTGCCGCCGACGCTGGTTTCCTTTGCACTTGCAATCGGCAAAACGGGAACCATCCTTTCGCCGGAGTTCAAGCGGGCCGGCTCCCGCGCGGCGCTGCTCTGCCCGAACTACCGTGCGGATGGGTTACCGGAGGCGGCTTCCGAGCGGCGGCTCATGGAGCAGGTGCATGCGTTGATCGCGTCCGGGGCGGCCACCGCGGCCTATGCGCCGGGCGCGGGCGGCGCGCTGGAGGCGGTCTTTAAGATGTGTCTTGGCAACGGATTTGGGTTTGCGTTTGAGGATTCGGTTTCGGCGGACGAGATTTTCTCACCCCGGCTCGGCGCGTTTGTATTGGAGCTCGCGCCGAACTGCGCGGGGGTTGGCCTGCCGCTTGGCAAAACGACCGCCGAGCGCGCGCTTGTCTGGCAGGGGCAGCATGCGGATCTGGACGAACTGGAGGCCGCGTATGAGGGTACGCTGGAGGACGTTTTTCCCACGCGCAAAGCGGTTTCCGGCGGGCTGCCGGAGGTTGCGCTTGTTCGAGTTACGGATCGCGTGAAACCGCGCGCCGCGGGCCTGGTAAAACCGACGATCCTGATCCCCGTGTTTCCGGGAACCAACTGCGAATATGAATCTGCCCGCGCGGTGGAGCGCGCGGGCGCAACAGCGGACGTGCTGGTGCTTCGCACCCATTCCGCCGCCGCGATAGGGGAGAGCCTGGAAGCGTTCGCCGCGCGGCTGAACCGCGCGCAGGCGCTGTTTCTGCCCGGTGGGTTTTCCAATGGGGATGAGCCGGACGGCTCCGGCAAGTTCATCACCGCGTTTTTGCGCCATCCGCTCGCGGCGGACGCGATTGCCAATCTGTTGACCGCGCGGGACGGGCTTGTCCTTGGAATCTGCAACGGTTTTCAGGCGCTCATCAAACTGGGGTTGCTCCCGTTTGGCAGGATGGCCGAGCCCTCGGCAGACGCGCCGACGCTGACCTTCAACGCAATCGGGCGGCATCAGTCCCGCATGGTGCAGACGCGCGTAACCTCGAATCTTTCCCCGTGGCTGATGCTCGCCCAGGTGGGCGAACGCTACTCCATGCCGGTTTCGCATGGCGAGGGGCGCTTTCTTTGCTCGCCGGAGCACTGCGCCGCGCTCGCAAAAAACGGACAGATCGCCGCGCAATATGTGGACGAGCGCGGCTTGCCCAGCATGGATGTGCGCTTTAACCCCAACGGATCGTATGCCGCCGTGGAGGCCGTCACCTCGCCGGATGGGCGCATCCTGGGGAAGATGGGGCATAGTGAGCGTGTCGGTGCGGGGCTCTATCAAAACGTGCCGGGCAACTATGACATGCGCTTGTTTGAATCCGCCGTGCGGTACTTCGGCTGAGCGGGCGAAGCGCGAATCCACGCGGAATGCGTTCCGGCATTGATCTTGCAGCCCAAATGGTGTAAGGTGTTAGCAACCCAACGATGAAATCTCGTTAGTAAAGGTTGGACATCGGATTTGAACACAGACAAACACTATGAATACCTGCTTTTTGACATCGACAACACGCTCATGGATTTCTCCGCGGGCGAAAGGACGGCGCTGTTTCAGACCATGGAGGAACTTGGCATCTCCATTTCCGAGGCGGACTACTATCAATATCTGGAGGTCAACCGCGAGGCCTGGCAGCGCTTTGAGGCGGGGATGCTGGACAGCAAGGCGGTGCAGCGGGAGCGTT
The DNA here is from genome assembly GCA_034926785.1 of Christensenella sp. Taxonomy (GTDB): domain Bacteria; phylum Bacillota; class Clostridia; order Christensenellales; family CAG-138; genus UBA7703. The sequence goes on along the minus strand of JAYFQU010000001.1, from coordinate 19,836 downwards.
TTGAGGCGTTTGCCGCGTATCTGGGACGCGACACGGCCGAGGGGCAGTCGCTAAACGATCGCTATGTGGTCAACCTCGGCATGCAAGCGATCCTGATGGACGGCGTGACGGAGATGCTCACAAAGCTCAGCGAGCGATATCGTCTTGCGGTTGCAACCAACGGGCTCACGCTCGTGCAGCGCGAGCGACTGAAGCGCTCCGGCTTTCTGCCGCTGCTGGAGAAGGTGTTTATCTCGCAGGAAATGGGCGTGCAAAAGCCGGACAAGGCGTATTTTGACCATATCCTCAACGCCTTTGGGACGGACGATCGCACGAAGTTTCTCATGATCGGGGATTCATTTTCCGCCGATATGCAGGGCGGCGTCAACGCGGGCATCGATACCTGCTGGTATCAAAACCCGGGCGCGGAGCCGGACGCGGACATCCGGCCGACCTACGTCGTGCGCGGGTATGACGAGCTGCTGGATTTGCTGCTGTAGCCTGGCTTTGGCGCGCTAAGTTCCGCTGCTTTTTTCGGCGAATTTACGATATGACAGGGAGCCGCATCTTATTTTTTTCTGCGAGAGGAAGCAAACATGGACCGATTGGAACAGGTGACCGTCCTAAAAAAGGCGAATGTCTATTACGATGGCAAGGTAACGAGCCGCACGGTGCTCTTTGCGGACGGAACGAGGAAGACGCTTGGCGTCATTCTGCCCGGCGCATATGAGTTTGGCACGGGGGATCGGGAGGTCATGGAGATCCTCGGCGGATCGTTGCGCGCGCTGTTGCCAGGGGCGAAGGAGTGGGAGACGTTCTCCGAGGGGCAGCTGTTCGAGGTGCCCGCGAACAGCCGATTTGCCTGCGCCACGGACGGCGTATGCGACTACTGCTGTTCCTACGCAAAGGGCGAATGAGATCCGGTGCAAACAAAACACGGATGGGCGATTTTCGCTCCATCCGTGTTTTTTGTTGTGTGCGATGGTCACGTTGCTGCCGCCGCGCCGGGTTCCCTTTTTTGAACGGGGATTGTATGATGAGAGAAAAGCGGCAACGGAGGGAAAATCCATGCGAAATGCAGTGCTGTTTATCGCGATGAGCCTGGATGGTTTAATCGCTTCGCCGGATGGCTCGGTGGACTGGCTGGGCGGGCAGGATGCGGGATCGAATGATTTCGGGTCATATGAACGTTTTATTGCGGGGGTGAGCGATATCGTCATGGGAGATACGACCTATCGTCAGCTCACGACGGAGTTGATGCCCGGCGCCTGGCCATATGCCGCGCAAACGACCTATGTGCTTACGCATCGCAAGGATGAGCCGGAGCAAACAGGGATTGTTTTTACGCAGGAGCCGGTTGACTTGCTGATCGGCAGGCTGAAAGCGCAGCCCGGCGGCGAGATATGGATTTGCGGCGGCGCATCCGTCGCCAATCAGTGCATGCGGCGGGGATTGATTGACCGGTTTCATATCAACGTAATGCCAACCCTTCGCGGGGCGGGGATTCGCCTCTTTGAGGCGCTGAACCAACCTATCCCGCTGCGGCTCATCTCCACGGAGCAGTATAACGGGATTGTGGATTTGGTGTATGGGGTGAGATAGACGCATGTTGGCTGGCGAAATAGGAGCGACGGCTGTATGGACCGGCCGTGACTGGCGATTTGGAGAAGACTGCCGTGCGAACTCCTCCCATTTACTCCCCTTCCCGCAACATTTCCTTAATCTCCGCCAGCTCCGCCTCCATGCGATGCAGATGCTTTTGCAGGTCGTCAATCTCCTGTTCGGCCTTGTAGTTGATTGCAAAGTCGATAATCGCCTCGTGCTTGTCCCGCGCGGCCTGCCGGTTCTGGCTCATCATGATGATCGGCGCCTGAAACGCGGCGATGAATGAGAGAATGAGGTTGAGCAGAATAAACGGTTTGGGATCAAACCGCACGCCTAAGAACGCAAGCGAGTTGAGAACAATCCAAAACAGCAGGAAGGTCGCGAAGATGATGATGAACGTCCAGCTGCCGCCAAACGCCGCAACCTTGTCCGCAATGCGGTCGGAGCGGCGGGTATGCGTGACATAATCCTCGTCCAGCCGGGAGGCGACGCGCTTTTCGTAACTCTCCACCATCTGGTCGATGCGGGTGAGTTTTTCGTCGTTCAGCTCAATGCCATAGCCGCGGATACTGCCGGTTGTTTTGCGCTGAATCGTGATGGTTTCCTGCTGAGTTAGCGTGGTGTCGAAATTCTCCGTTGCCATAGAACGTCACCTCTCCTGTTTATTGGGTTCATTGTATCAGCAATTATTGCGTGCGTAAACGCATATTCATACCGGCATACGGCCGCCGCCGTGGTATCATGGGGAGGAGCCATACATCGCGGGAGGCGGATGCATGCTGCGTGAATGATCGCCACGCCGGGGAAAGCAGCGCGGCGCGCCGAAAGGCGAGCGCGATGGGCGGCGGCGGCTTTTTGTGCGGATTTCGGGTGAACAGACGTGAGGAGAGCAGGCGGCTTTGCGCTTTAGCAGATAGGTGCAGGAGGAACGGACGATGAACAGCGTACGCATCACAGTACTCAAGCGGGAATTCTATCCTGATCTGGCGGAAACCTACCTGAGCGAAGGCGCGTCTGCCGGCGCATGTCCGCTGCAAAGCGTTGGGGATGTGTTTGTCTACGCCGGCGGCGCGGAAAAACCGGAGGGTCTTTGCCCCTGGGCATGGATCGACCTATACGGCGCGATATCCGCACTCTGCGCGGGCGGGGACGAGAATACATGGTATCGATCAGGCGGCATACGCATCCTCTGCTGCACAGACGGGGTGCGCCCCGTGGTCTACCGGCTGGAGCTGATCCGCGAATAGACAATATGCAAATTCGGCGAATGAATCGCCGAATTTGAAAAAAGATAGGGAATTTTGCGAATCCCCCATGCCCCCGAATGGATTGGTCGATACGCTGGGAAGCGGACAGGTGCCGCTTTTCCGGGTGACGCTATTGGGTGCGCGGCATATTGGCGGCTCAGCGTCCGTAGGTGTGCTCCAATGTATAGATGTCGGTGACGACGGGTTTGCCTTCTTTGTCCAGCAGAGGCGTGAGTCCGCCGGCGTAGCCGGACGAATGAAACAGGTAGTTTACTCCGGTTTCGCGGTCCACCCAGATTTCGTTACTGCTTGTAATGCCTTTGGTATAGATGCGGATGAACCGATCATTTTGTGCCATGGCGATCCCCCTCCAAGTCGTGGTATAGGAACAGTATAGCATATGCACGAAGTGCTTGACCATGCGGCGCGTTCGGCATATCATCTATTCAAAGCAGGAATCCCGGCGCGCGGGAAGCCCGCGCGGATGGAGCGCGCCCCCTAAAATCGCACAAGAGGGAGAGAACGACATGCTGTATGAATTTTCCGATGAATTACGGCAGATTGAGCCGGAACAGCTGGACGAGGGCCGCCTTACGGCGGGCGTTGCAAGGCTAAATGATCTGCGCGGCGGCTTTGGCGCGCGCGTTGGTTTTGGTTCTGCGCTCATGGAAGAATGCGAAAAAACGGAGGGGCGTTTTCGCTCCGCTGTTGAGATGGCGGACGGACATCTCTTTGCAATCGTCTCCGTGCGGGAAATCTCAAATGTGTATGGTGCAAAAGACCGCGTCGCCCTGTTTGTTAAGAAAAACCTTATGCTGCTCGTCTCGCTGCGAGATGACGACGAGAGCATTCCTATTGCGCTGACGGAAGCAGTGCGCCGCCTGAGCCCCAAGACCGTTTCGCTGGAAAGGCTGATCAGCGTGTTTTTTGAGCGGCTGCTGAGTCGGGACGGCAGTGATTTGGAGGAGTTTGACGACCGCGTTGCGGCAATGGAAGCGCAGATTGAAAACAACACCACGGACAAGAGCTTCAATAGCGAGATTCTCTCGCTTCGGCGCCGGCTCTTGATCATCCGCAATTATTACGAGCAGCTGCTGGACTTGTTCGATGCCATGCTGGAGAACGAGGTGGATCTATTCTCGCACAAAAACCTCTACTATTTTCGAACCGTGCGGGATAAAATCTCCCGCCTCTCGGCAAACGCCCAGCTGCTGCGCGATAGTCTCGTGCAGGTGCGCGAGGCTTATATGGCGGCGCTGGATTACAGCGCGAACCGCATTATGAAGGTATTCACGGTGGTAACCACTATTTTCATGCCGCTGACACTCATCGTCGGTTGGTATGGCATGAATTTCAAATTTATGCCTGAACTGGCAAGCCGCTATGGGTATCCCGCGGTGATTATTCTAAGCGTCCTCGTCGTCATCTTCAGCTTTCTCTTTTTCCGGCGGAAGCGGCTGCTGTAAAACGCATATGTTGCGATGTAACAGATTGGCGAGGACATACGCGCTCCTTTATCCCTTGCAGAGCAGGGCAACCCGCGAGGCTTTTGTAAAAAAGCCGGATTGGTGAAGGATTATCGCCCAAAACCACTTGCAATTTTCCGCAATTTGAACCTATACTATTACATTGTATGAAATAGTCATTGGAATCCCCCATGCAAAACTGCATGCTTGGGGATTCTTCCGTGTAACAGCATCCTCGGGAGGCTGACAAGAAGCGAATGATGAGGGCCGGACTATTGATAAAGCGCATTTGTCAGGCGATTCAACGCTGGAGATACCTTGGTTATGATCGAAACATCATTCAGCGGTATCGTGCGGAGACCGACCGCACCAATCTATTGACGCTCAAGCGCATGTGCGTGCTGACGTTGGCTCTGTTTGATCTACTCGTCGTTTTTTACGGAACGGTACTCCGCCAGACGAACCGCGTACTGGCGGTCGTCGTCGCTTCCGCATTTGTGGTGATTCTCTATTCCTACACCTGCAATTTACTTCGAAGCGTATCAGCGGGGCCAATCCGCGCCACGAGGTCGCTTGTTTATCTCATCTCCGCCGTCATGTATCTTTGTGGAATTCTTTCCGGAACGCTGATGTCCGGCGATGAACTTGGCGTGCTGCCGATTTGGATGTTTTTGCTGGTGCAAATCTCCTTTGATATCCCGCCCGTGCAAAACGCGCTGACCGTCATCCCGTTTGCGGGCCTGTATATCGTTGTTGGAAGCATGGTGAAATCGCCGCAGCATTGGCAGCTTGACGCTGTGTATTCGATTCTGTCGATCACGGTCGGGTTGTATATCTCCTATCATCAGGCGCATCTTGCCCTGGAGAATATCATTGCCAAAAGCAATCTGCAAAAAGCGAATTTTGCGCTCTATCACACCGCAACAACCGATGAACTCACCGGGCTTATGAACCGGCGTATGTTGTTTGACCGATATGATCTCGTGCTGGGGGAATGCGTGGAAAGCGGGCACAGCATCGCTTGCGCCGTGTTGGATATTGACGATTACAAACTATTCAACGACACCTATGGCCACCCGGAAGGGGACGAATTGCTCCGGCGGATCGGCACGGCATTGAGAAACTATCGTGCGAAAACAAGCATCGATATCGGGCGCATCGGCGGGGAGGAGTTCCTGGCCGTGTGGCCGGAGGAAAACGCGGCGCGCTGCGAACAGGTTGCGGAGGATCTGCGCGGCGCGATTGAGAGCATGGATATTCCGCACACGGGCGCGGCGGAGCATGGCCGCGTGACCATGAGCGTCGGGCTCTGCCTGCTGCCAAGCACCATGGCGCACAGCGCATATTTCTATGCGGATAAGGCGCTCTATCGCGCCAAGGACGCCGGGAAAAACCGCTGTTGCCGCTATGACCCGGAGGGGGGAGCCTATCGTTTTATCTGCTGTGCGGGAAATGCATAAAGTGGAAGTGATGGGCAGCCGCTGTCCCTGCTAAATAAGGTGACCATAAAAATCAATGCGGGCGAATGCACTTCGTCCGCATTTGGCTTTCTTGTATGGCTGAATTCGGGTAATCTGCTGTGGTATGACCAGGTGAAACCGACGATATCACCCAATCCTTTTCCGGCCAACAGGAGTAGGCGCGGAAGGCGAAGAGACGGGAAACGCCGGTGCAGCGTATAATCGCTGTGTGAACGCCCAAATCACGGGAGCGCTTTTATTGGACAAGCACCGTTGCAAGAACTCACAAAGGCGATTGCGGAATGGATACCGTAATTGTCGTTCCTTCGCCCAGCGTGCTTTCGGCGCGGGCGCTTCCGCCATGCGCCTGGGCTATGGCGAGAACGATGGAAAGGCCGAGTCCCATGCCGCCGGTTGCGCGCGCGCGCGCCCGGTCGACACGATAAAACCGTTCAAACGCATGCGCGCAGTCCTCGGCGGCCATCCCGACGCCGTTGTCACAAACCTGAAGGACGGCCTGACCCTCCGGCCTGGCATAGCTGAGCCGGATTTCGCCGCCCTCGGGCGTATACTTCATGCTATTGTCAATCAACGCGCGCAGAAGCTGCTTGATCATTTGGCGATCGGCGAGCATGCTTTCGTTTTCGGCCGGCAGATGGATTTCGTAGTGATGCGCGGGATCGATGAGCGCCTGCTCTTCCGCCAATTCTTCAAACAGCGCGCGCACGGAAAACGACGAAGGGTCCAAGCGGGACTGCGCATGATCGCTCCTGGCCAGGAACAGGAGGTTTTCCACGAGATCGTTCATATATGCGGTTTGTTTTTCGAGCGCGCGGATACTGTCCTGCAGGACGGTTTTATCCTCGCTGCCCCAGCGGGAGAGCAGATCCACATTGCCCTGCATGACGGCGAGCGGCGTTCGCAATTCATGCGAAACATCTGCGACAAACCGGCCTTGCTGGCGATAGGCGGCGGAGACGCGATCCAGCATGCCGTTGATGGTGCGCGCGAGGCTCCTGAGCTCATCGTCCGCCTCGGGCTCTTCCAACCGCGCATCCATCGTCGCGCTGCCGATCTGGTTCGCGGCTGAGATCATCCGGCCGATGGGCGCGAGCATGCGGCGGCTCGCCCGCTGACTCGCGAGCAGCGCAATCAGCGCTCCGGCGCAGTTGGCGCCGAGCAGCAGAACGCCAAGCAGCTTGAGAAAGGCGGTCTCGCTGGACAAGCTATAGACGAGAGTGAGCGTTCCGTAGGAGGTCTCGCGCTCGGAGATGGGATGCGAAACGCGCAGCATCAGCGCGTTTTGATAGATAAAAGGCTCCGGCGAACGGCCGGATTTTTGGCTCAGACCGTCGGGCAGCGGAAAATTGAGTACGCGGTTGATCAGATTTCCGTCATTATCCAGAATTAATATGGAAAGATTGGGGTCAACATTTAGCTCGCTGAGCATCTCGGGGCTTTTGAGCGGCTCGCCTTCCTCAATCTCCTCAATTAAATTGTCGCTGATGAGCTGAACCGTATTCAGCAGGTGGTCCCATTGTTTCTGCAAAAGAAATCGGTAAGCAAGCAGGAATACGCCGACGGAGAGGAGAAAGAAGATTGCGGAAAACAAAGCCGCATACACCTTGGTCAGGCGGTTGGTGAGTTTACTCTTTACGCGTTTTATCCCGTATGACATAGCCAATCCCCCGTACCGTCTCTATAATCTTGCTCTCGTCCGTATCGTGGATGCGGTTTCGCACGTAGCGAACATAGACGTCTACCACGTTGCTGTTGCCCGCATAGGAATACCCCCAAACCTGATTGAGAATCTGATCGCGCGTGAGCACGATGTCGCGATTTCGCAGCAGATATTCCAGCAGGTCATACTGGGTCTTGGTCAGCTCAATCAATTCGCCGGCGCGCGTGACCTGGCGGGATGCCGCGGAGAGCGAAAGGTCGCCGAGGGCGAGCACGTCTCCCGACGCGGTTTGCGCCGCCGGGTCGACAGTTCGGAGCACCATGCGGATCCGCGCGAGCAACTCCTCAATATGGAACGGCTTTGTGATGTAGTCGTTTGCGCCCATGTCAAGGCCGTTGACCTTCTCCATGACCGCGTCGCGCGCGGTGATGAGGATGACGGGAACGGCGCTTTCCCTGCGCAGGCGGCGCAGCACCTCGATGCCGTTCAGCTCAGGGAGCATAACATCCAGCAAAACAAGGTCAAACCCGCCGGTAAGCGCCTGCTCCAGGCCGCTTCTGCCGTCCGCGCGGCTTTCCACAAGATAGCCTTCGTGCTGCAGTTCCAGCGTGAGAAACCGGACGATCTCCGATTCGTCTTCTACGATCAAGATGCGCATCAATCCACCAACCTTCCGGCATGCCGTCGGCGCTGCGGCTGCTGCCAGCGGCTGCCTTACGCCCTGCTATCATTATATCCGCTTTGGAAGGGCTGACAAATAGAATTGCGCGAGAAATTCGTTTTTTTAGTCTGGCGGCATCCGGAGCGGCTTTCCGCTCGTGCCTGCACCCTGACAACCACAGGCAACAAACCGCATCCGCCCGCATATGGACGCGGAGTAAGAATTTGATAGAATGGCAAAAGGAGGATTCTGACCGATGCGCTATGGATATTTTGACGACAAAAACCGAGAATATGTAATCGACCGGGTGGATACGCCCGTCTCCTGGACAAACTATATTGGAACCAAGAGCATGTGCGGGGTGCTGAATCAAACCGCGGGAGGATATCTCTTCTCCGGGTCGAGCGAGTATCACCGCATCACACGCTTCCGCGCGAATGGCGTGCCGATGGACTTTCCCGGGCACTACGTTTACCTGCGAGACGAAGCGGACGGCGATTTCTGGAGTGTCAGTTGGCAGCCGGTAGGCAAACCGCTGGATCAGGCGAAGTATAGCTGTCGCCATGGGCTCTCCTACAGCAAATATCTCTGCGACTATCGCGAGATTCACGCGGAGCAGACGCTGTTTATCGCCGAGGACGACCCGGTGGAAATCTGGGATGTTACCCTCCGTAACGACAGCCGCAGAGCGCGCAAACTCTCCGCGTTTTCCTATTGCGAGTTTTCGTTTCACCAGATCGACATGGACAATCGCAACTTTCAGATGAGTCTCTATGCGGCGGGCTCACGCTATCAAAACGGCGTCATCGAGCATGATCTATATTATGAAGAACTCGACGGTCTGCAGTTTTTCACCTCGAACTTCGAGCCGGATGGGCACGACTGCCTGCGAGACTCGTTTATCGGCCCTTATCGTACGGAGCGCAATCCGATTGCGGTGGAGCGCGGCGCATGTTCCGGCAGCGCGGAGTTAGGCGGCAACCATTGTGGCTCGCTGATGAAGCAAATCACCCTCGCGCCGGGCGAAAGCGCGCGCCTCATCTTCCTGCTCGGAGAAGGCGGCGTGGAGAGCGGCGCCGCGATGCGCAAAAAATATGGCAGCGCGGCGGCGGTGGACGAGCAGTTTGAAAAGCTCCGCCGTTTCTGGGAGAATAAGCTCAGCCGCCTGCAGATCGATACCCCGAACGCGGGCATGAACTCGCTGATCAACACCTGGACGCTCTATCAGAGCGAGATCAACGTGATCTTCTCCCGTTTTTCTTCGTTTATCGAGGTCGGCGGGCGGACGGGGCTTGGTTACCGGGATACCGCGCAGGACGCAATGTGCGTGCCGCACAGTAATCCCGAAAAATGTCGCCAGCGCATGATTGAGCTCCTGCGCGCCGAGACAAAGGCGGGTTATGGACTGCATCTGTTCGAGCCGCGCTGGTTTGAACCGGAACAGAAACAGCAGAGCTTCCGTTCGCCAACCGTGATCCCGACGCCGGACCGCGCAACCATCGTGCACGGAATCAAGGACGCCTGTTCGGACGACGCGCTCTGGCTCGTCGCCGCCGTCGCGCAGTATATCAAGGAGACGGGCGACCTCTCCTTTGCCTCTGAAATGGTCTCCTACGCCGACGGCGGGGAGGAGAGCGTTTACGATCACCTCAAGCGAATCCTGAATTTTTCGGCGGAACAGATCGGCCGGAACGGCATCTGCAAGGGACTCCGCGCGGACTGGAACGACTGTCTCAACCTCGGCGGCGGTGAGAGCGCGATGGTGAGCTTCCTGCATCACTGGGCGCTGGAGCAGTTTTGCCCGCTGGCGAAACGGCTCGGCAACGAGGCCGACGCGGCGCGCTATCAGGAGATGGCGCATCGCGTGAAGGATACCTGCGAGCGCGTCCTCTGGGATGGCGAGTGGTATATCCGCGGCATCACGGCGGATAACCGGAAGATCGGCACCCATACGGATGAGGAAGGCAAGGTGCATCTTGAGAGTAACGCCTGGGCGGTGCTTTCCGGCGTCGCGTCCCAAGAGCGCGGCGAACGCGCCCTCGCTGCGGTAAAGGAATACTTATTTACCCCATATGGTATTATGCTCAACGCGCCGCCGTATACCAAGCCGGACGACGGCATCGGCTTCGTGACCCGTGTCTACCCGGGATTAAAGGAGAACGGCGCGATCTTTTCGCATCCCAACCCATGGGCTTGGGGCGCAGCCTCGGCGCTGGGCGACGGGGAGACCGCCATGGAGTTTTATGACGCATTGTGCCCCTATCACCAAAATGATAAGATAGAGATACGCCAGGCGGAACCCTATGTCTACTGCCAGTTTGTGGTGGGCAGCGCGCATACGGCGTTCGGGCGCGCGCGGCACCCGTTTATGACGGGCTCTGCCGGCTGGTCCTATTTTGCGGCAACGGAGTACATCCTCGGCATTCGCCCGGACTATGACCGCCTGATCGTCGATCCGACCATTCCCAGAGACTGGAAGGAATTTTCGCTTACGCGCGTCTGGCGTGGGGCTGTATATGAAATCCACGTTTCCAACCCGAACGGCGTTTCGCGCGGGGTAAAGAGAATCCGCGTGGACGGCGTTCCGGCGGAGGTAATACCGCCACTTCCAGCCGGCGGCAGATGCCGCGTGGAGGTGGAACTCGGATAGCAAAATGGCAGGCTTCGGTGTATTCCGGAGCCTGCGCTATCATCAAGCGATAAAGGGGGGGCTGTGATGGCGGAGCGGACGGGGCGCGGTATTTCGCTCAAACACGGGCTGATTGCGCTCATTGGGGTTTGCTGGATCTTGCCCGTGCTGCTGATTTTGACGCTTTCGGGCTATTTTATCCGCAATAATCTTCAGAGTCGCATTGACGACACGATTGACACCAGCGTGACAAACGCCCTGGATCTCACCAAGGTGAGCGTCAACTCCGCGCTGGCTGCCTCTCGCGCGGCGAGCTATGACAACGTGATTCAGCGCGCCTGGGAACAGTATCGTGAGGATGCGGACGGCGTTGCGCTCTATGCCAGTGTTACGGAGTATCTCTCCCAGCAGTATTCCTACGATGAGAACTTTCGCGGCGTCATGCTCTATTTTATCTCACGGCCGGGCACGATCTATTACGCGAGCAACCGCTCCAATATGGGCAAGACCGAGCCGATCCGCAGCTACCGCGCGCATGCGCACGAGATTGCCAAGGAGCTATCGAAGGAATCGAGCACGCGCGTTCGCTTCTTTGAAGCGAACGGGGTGCTTTATCTGCTGCGAAATATCGTAAACAGCGCGTTTGAACCATATGCGGTGATCGTCATGGAATGTGACGAGGAGGCGCTCTTCGCCCCGCTGAACAATATCGTCTGGCTGACGGACGCGAGTGTAAACCTCAACGGTATCTCCCGTGTGATCGCGGGAGACGGCGTAACGGAGGGGGCGCAGAAGACGGGCGCGGATCAGCTCTATCCGATTGACCGGACGCTGCGCACCTCAGACTATACGCTTACGCTGCTCGCCCGTTCGGATGGGGCGCAGATTACGAGCGAGCTGCCCAGCTCGATGCGGTTTCTCGTTTTGGTGATGCTGCTCGCTGTGCCGTTGCTCTTCTTCGTCGTCTGGGCGTTCTATCGCTATGTGACCGAACCGCTGGAGCGGCTGATCGATGCTGCTCGGCATGTCAAGCGCGGTGAGCGGGGCTATGCCATCGACCCGCTGCCGCAGAGCAGGGAGTTTCGTTCGCTTGCGGAGCATTTCAACAGCATGTCCGTTGAGCTCAAGACCCAGTTTGATCAGAGCTATGAGGAGCAGCTTGCCCTGCAGGACGCGCGTGTAAAGGCGCTGCAAAGCCAGATCAGCCCGCATTTTTTGAACAATACGCTGGAGATCATCAACTGGGAAGTGCGCCTGGCGAATAACGAGAAAGCCTGCAGCATGATCGAATCCCTCTCAACCATGCTGGACGCGGCGATGGCGCGCGGCGGCAGCCCGGTGGTGCCGATCTCCGAGGAGCTTCGGTATGTGGACGCCTACCTTTATATCCTCTCGGAGCGCTATGGCGAGCGGCTTCGCGTGGAGAAGGAGATCGACGAGTCGCTGCTGGATCAGGCGGTGCCCCGGCTCATCTTGCAGCCGATTGTGGAAAACGCCGTGGAGCACGGCATCGAAAAACGCGCAAACGGCACGATCATACTGCGCATTTTCGCAAAGGATCGCCTCTACTTGGAGGTGGAACACGACGGCAGCATGACCGAGCAGGACCGGGAAAACATCAAACGGCTCCTGAGCTGGGACGGAACGAACGAGGAGGGCGAAAACCGCCTCGGAAGAATCGGCATACGCAACGTTAACCGTCGGCTCAAGATTCTCTATGGCGGGGAATATGGACTCACCATCGAGGAGATTGCACCGGGATGCATTTTGGCGCGGATTATGCTTCCCCTGCGGAAGGCACGCTAGGCGCCGGCCAGGGGCAGACCCCGCCTATGCGCTTTTTGCCTTATGCGCAAGCAGAGGCCGAACACAGCAACGACAAACAAAAAACGGCAACTGTGTGTCTTATTCCGCGCATGGCCTCCGGCCTATAATGAAAACATCGAAGGCAAATCGTTGTTTGCATTTCTATTAAAAATCGATACGGAGGAAAGAGACCATGAAGAAAACCATTGCGCTCATTCTGGTACTGGCTATGTGCCTAACCGCTTTTGCGGCATGCCAGCCGACCGCACCCGCGCCCGCGGAACAACCGGCCGCGACCGAAGCCGCTGCGGCGGCAACCGAAGCGCCCGCGGCAGCGGAACCCGTTAGCCTGACGGTCGTCACCTCTTACGGTGGAGACGACGGCAACCGCGCCAATTACGAAGCTGCGCTCGCCGGCTATGAAGCCGCGACGGGCAACACCGTGATGGATGCTTCCGCCACATCCAATGAGGAGTGGAAAGCCAAGGTCATGACGGACTTTGAAACCGGCACGGAACCCGATGTACTCTTCTATTTCAATGGCAACGACTCCGACGCGATCGTCTCCGCCGGCAAGGTCGTCTCCCTCGACGAGATCCGTGCGGCATATCCCGACTATGCGGGCAACATGAAGGACGAGATGCTCGTTCCCTCCGCAGTGGACGGCAAGGTCTACAGCGTGCCGGTCAATGGTTACTGGGAGAGCATGTATATCAACACCAAGGTTCTCGAAGCGGCCGGCGTTGCCGTTCCGGGCGCGAACTACACCTGGGATCAGTTCCTCGCGGACTGTCAGAAGATCAAGGACGCTGGCTTTACGCCGGTGGCCGTCTCCCTGCAGGAAGTCCCGCATTATTGGTTTGAGTTCACCGTTTATAACAACGGCGACACCGCGAATCACCTGAATGTCCCCGCCGCTTCGAGCGACGAAACCGGCATGAAGTGGGCAGCCGGCCTCGAAGACATCAAGGCGCTCTACGACGCGGGCTACCTGCCCGAGAACACCCTGACCGCGACGGACGCGGAGACCGTTCAGCTCGTAGCGGACGGCCAGGCAGCGTTCCTGATCGACGGCAGCTGGAAGATCGGTTTCTTCCAGACCAACTGTGGGGATCACCTCGACGACTTCGCGCTCACCTATGTCCCGGCCAAGGGCGACCGCGCGGCGACCGACTTGATCGGCGGCATCTCGATGGGTTACTTCATCACCAAGAAGGCTTGGGACGATCCCGCCAAGCGTGACGCAGCCGTCAAGTTTGTGGAATACATGACGAGCGACGAGCAGGTCTCCATCTTCTCCGTGACCGCTGTCACAGCGCTGAAGAATGGCGTTATCCCGGCGGACAACCTCGACAGCCTCCAGAAATCCGCAATTGCCATGTGCGCGGGCGCAACCAGCGTTGTCGGCGCGGTGCAGGATAAACTCACGAGCGAACAGCGCGGCGATCTCTTTGCCAACGTGAAGAACATCGTTACCGGCAAGATCACCCCGGCGGCTGCGATCGATTCCGCACTCGCGAAATAATCGAACACGCAACGTTAGAGTAATCCTGGGGGGTCGACCGAGCGATCGGCCGACCCCTCAAGCAATATTCGGAACCTGAAAAATAAATACCTTCCATTCGAAATCCGACCATGAGGCGCGCATACGGCATTTTTGCCGGAAGCGGGCAGACGGAGGCACACGATATGAATTCCATGATCTACAAAAAGAAAGCGCCGCTGCTGTTTTTTCTGCTGCCTGCGTTTGCGTTTCTGGTAGTCTATCTCTACTACCCTTTCGTCCAAAATATCATCAACAGCTTTTTAACGATCTCCGGCCTCGGCACCAAGGCGGCGGGTGTCAATCAGCCCTGGTTTGCCAACTATGTGGAACTCTGGAAGGACCCAAGCATGCGTACGGCGGTGAAAAATACGCTGCTGCTCGTGGTCTTTACGCTGGTGTTTCAGGTGGGTACCGCGCTCGTGCTCGCGCTCATCGTAGACCGCATCAAGGTCGGCGCGAAGTTCTTTCGAACGCTGTATTTCTTTCCTATCGTCATCAGCGCAACCGCGCTTGGCTTGCTCTTTAACATTATCTTTCTCTACAACGGCGGCATGCTCAACCAGCTGCTGCAAAAGCTCGGCTGGGCGACGGCGAACATCGACTGGAAGGGCGAGAAGTACTATTTCTTCACCATGCTGCTACCGGTGCTCTGGCAATATGTCGGGTTCTATTTTGTGATTCTTGTCACGGGACTCAACAACATCTCCACGGATGTCTACGAGGCGGCGGAACTGGACGGCGCGACGGGCTGGAAGCGCATACGATATATCACGCTTCCGCTGCTGCGGAATGTAATCTGCACCTGTTTGATCCTTGCGGTGACGGGTGCGCTCAAGGTATTTGACTTGCCGTGGGTCATGATGGGGGCCGGCATTCCGCTAGATCAATCCTGGCTTACCGGAACCTATATGTATAACCAGACCTTTACGCGAGGAAACGTGGACTATGGCTCCGCAATCGCGGTGGTCATCGTGGTGCTTGGCGTACTGCTCGCTCAGATTGCCAACCGTGTATTCAAAGAAAAAGAATTTTGAGGGGAAAGGGGGAACACGCGTATGGGCCGGAATTTGACAGGTAAAAAGCGCATCCCGCTTTCGCAGGCGCTCTCCTATGTGGTGCTGATCTTCTGGGCGATCACCACGGCATATCCGTTTCTCTGGGTCATCATCAACTCCTTCCGGGTGCGTGGGGAGATTCGTTCGGATTCGTTTTCTATACCCTGGCCCTGGACCAGCAGCTTCACGCTGGATAACTATGTGACCGCGAATAACCGGAGCGACTTTGCCGCGGGCTACACCAACAGCATCCTGATCTCCGTTGCGGTTACGCTGGTGGTCGTGCTGCTTGCGGGGTTATTTGCCTATGGCATGGTGCGCTACCGCTTCCGCGGGCAGAAGTTTTTGCATGGCATGATCATCGCCGCGATGATGTTCCCGGTGTTTTCAACGATTATTCCCGTTTTTCGCATGGAGGTTCTCTGGGGGATCGCGAGCACGCAGAACCGCTGGCTCTCGCTGCTCTCCACCATACTGCCGCAGATTGCGGGTAACCTCGCCTTTGCCGTCGTCGTGCTGATGGGCTTTATTCGAAGCGTACCAATCGACCTTGAGGAGGCGGCCTATCTGGACGGTTGCAACGTATTTCAGATTTATTTCAAGATCATTATCCCTGTCGCAAAACCCTCGTTTGCAACGGTCGCGATCTTCTCCTTTCTCTGGTCGTATAACGACCTATTCACGCAGACGTTTTTCCTGCGCTATCCCAAGGAGAAGACCATCACGCTGCTGATCAATGAGATCAGTTCTCAGGCCGGCGTCAACTACGGTCTCATGGCGGCGTCCGTGGTGCTCGTGGTGGTCCCCGTGCTCATCGTCTATGTGCTCCTGCAGAAAAACATCATCAAGGGCCTGACCGTAGGCGCGGTCAAGGGATGATGCCGACTGCGTTGGAACGGGGAAAACGTGTATGCTATAATGGTCGGGAAGGAGAATCCCGATGATTCGAGTGGTATTGATCGATGATGAAGTCATTATTCTCGAGGGCCTGAAAAAGGTTGTCGACTGGGTTGGCTTTGGCTGCGAAGTGGTCGCGACGGCGCAAAACGCGCATAGCGGAGCGGAAGCGATTCGCGCCCACCAACCGCAGATTGTATTTACGGATATCAAGATGCCCGATCAGGACGGTTTGACCATGCTTGCGGGGCTTAAGAGCGAGTTCCCGCAGATGGAGGTCACCGTGCTCACGGGATATCGCGATTTTGCCTATGCGCAGGAGGCGATTCGCCTCGGGGTTACACGGCTGTTGCTCAAGCCGTCCAAGATGGACGAGATCAACGAGGCCATGCGCACCATGACGCAGAATCTCCGCGCGGCGGGCATCGTGCCTGTGGAAGCGGAGGAGGATGACAGGCCTGCGAGCAGCTTTCTTGTGCGCGAGGCGACCCAGTATATGGAGACCTGCTATGCGGACAAGATCACGCTGCAGGATGTCGCAGACCACTGCTATGTCTCCCAATGGCATCTGAGCAAACTGCTCAACAAGCACACGCAAAAGAGTTTTTACGATCTGCTCAACGAGATCCGGATTAAAAAAGCGCAGCAGCTGCTCGCCGATCCGCGGCTCAAGATTGGGGATATCGGCGAGCGGGTTGGCTACAGCGATCCGGGGCATTTTGCGCGGACCTTTAAAAAGCTCACCGGCATGAGCGCTTATGAATACCGAAACAGCGTGCATCTGCGCTGAGACGGACAAACACACGCGAGAAAACCGCGAGGATGATCCGTGTCGGGTCATTCTCGTTTTACGAAAGGGTATGGGTTTATGATCTCTTTTGGAACGGGCGGCTGGCGCGCGGAGATTGGCAAGGATTTCCACATGGCTAATATCCAGCGCGTTGCGCAGGGACTCGCCGCAACGCTGATTGCCGATCACAAGGAGGCTCAGCCTGTCGTGATCGGATACGACCGGCGCTTTCTCTCCGCCGAGGCGGCAACCTGGATGGCGGAGACGCTCGCGGCAAACGGCATCCGCGTTTGGTTTATGCAGCGCAGCGTGCCGACCCCGCTGATTATGTATATCGTCAAACAGCAGGGACTCTATCGTGGGATTGAGATCACGGCTTCGCACAACCCGAGCAACTACAACGGCATTAAAATCATTGTCGAGGAAGGACGGGATGCGCCGCTGGATGTAACGGAGCGCCTGGAGCGCGAGATCAATGCGCAGGATGACATTCGCTCGATGCCAATGCAGGAGGCGGAGGCGCGCGGGTTGGTCGATTACCTGAAAAACCCGTTTAACGACTTCATCGACTCCATTCTAAGCGTGATCGACACCGAAGCGATCCGCGCGCGCGGGCCGCGCATTTTGTTTGACTCCATGCATGGCTCGTCCACCTATCCGCTGACGGTGATTCTCAACACCGCGCGCTGCACCGTTGACCAGATCCACGGGGACAAGGACGCCTACTTTGGCGGTATGATGCCCGCGCCGACCGAGGACACCATGGGAGAACTGCGCAACCGCGTAATCTACGGCAAATATGACCTTGGCATTGCCGTCGATGGCGACGGCGACCGCCTCGGCATCATCGACGGTACGGGACGCTACATCAGCGCAAACGAAATACTCGTGCTGCTGTATACCTATCTGCACGAGTATAAAGGCTGGAAGGGGCCCGTGGTGCGCAATATGTCCACCACGCACCTGCTCGACCGTGTAGCGGAATCATTCGGCGAGGCATGTTATGAAGTGCCCGTCGGGTTTAAGTATATCTCCTCCAAAATTGACGAGGTGGACGCGGTGCTGGGCGGCGAATCCTCCGGCGGGTTAACCGTTCGCGGACATATCCACGGCAAGGATTCGGTCTATTCCTCCGCGTTGTTTGTGGAGATGATCTGCAAAACCGGCAAACACCCGAGCGAGATGATGCGAGAGATTACGGATCGGTTCGGGACCTACATCATGAAGGAGAGCAACATCGCCTTCTCGGCGCCGCAGCGCGCCGCGCTGGAGGAGCGTATCTTCACCGACTGCGCCCTGCCGGCGTTTGAGACGATCCCCGTCAAGGTGAGCTACCTGGATGGCTGTAAGGTCTATTTCGCGGATGATTCATTCGTCGTCTGCCGCTTTAGCGGAACAGAGCCGCTGCTGCGCATCTTTGCGGAGGGGCGGACCGAGACGCAGGCGCTCGCCTACATCAATGCCTGGAAACAGTTGCTGAACCTATAGATTTCGACAGATACCGCCCGTAAAAAAGGCGTTGAACCGGAACGAAAAAAGAGAACAGATAGAGGAACAGCAAGACGTGACCCCCTCCATGAAAACAGCGCCGCGGTCGGTGAGCCGCGGCGTTGTTTTTAGCCGGCCGGTCATGCTGCCTCACCACGGGCCTTCTGCGATATATTCCGCCTGCGAGAGGGCGGGCGGGGTCCGCAAAACGCAACGCCGGCTTGTGCGGACGCAGCGTGCGTTGGGGGGCGCTGCGCTGAGTCGCTTGCCGGGATGGAGCGATTGATTTTCTCAGGAAATGCTGTTATGATGAGTTGAAAATGTTTTGGGTGGTTGCGGAGGATAGGAAACAGCTGTGAAAAAAATCAGCCTGATGGTAGCTTGCTATAACGAGGCGGAGAACGTTGTTCCGCTCTCGGGTCAGCTGATTGAGTGCATGGAGAAGGAACTCCCGCAATACGACTATGAGCTGCTCTTCATCGACAACCGCTCCACGGACGGAACACGCGAGTTGCTGGAACAACTCTGCGCGCAAAACAAAAAGATTAAGGCGATCTTCAACATCACAAACTTTGGGCAGATGCGCTCCCCGGTTCATGGGCTGAAGCAAACCACAGGGGATTGCACGATCAAACTCTGCGCAGATTTTCAGGATCCAATTGAGATGATTCCCATGTTTGTGCGCGAGTGGGAAAAGGGCGCGCGCATTGTCATCGGCATCAAGACGCGAAGCAGGGAAAATAAGCTGATGTATCTGCTGCGCGGGATCTATTATCGCACCTTCAACAAGCTTTCCAACATTCAGCATATTCAGCAATTTACGGGATTTGGCCTCTACGATCGTTCGTTTATTGACATCGTCCGGCAGATCGACGATCCGATTCCGTATTTTCGCGGTATCGTCGCGGAGTTTGGCGGCACGGACCGGGTGGAGATCCCATATACCCAGCCCAAACGCAAGGCGGGAAAGAGCAAGAACAACCTGCTTTCCCTGTACGATATCGCCATGACGGCAATGACCACCTATTCCAAGGGGCTTATGCGGTTAAGCGTGCTGGTTGGTGGCATCTGTGCGGCGCTGAGTTTGCTGGCCGGCTTCGGTTACACGATCTACAAGCTCCTGAACTGGAATACGTTTTCCGCAGGTATTGCGCCGATGGTTATCGGCGTGTTCCTGCTCGGCGGGATTCAGCTGGTCTTCATTGGAGTCCTTGGCGAATATATCCTGACGATCAACGCGCGGACGATCCGCAGGCCGCTTGTGATCGAAGAAAAGAGGATCAATTTCGACGATTAGCCATGCTGCGCGGCATAAGCCGCCTGAACCGAAATCAAGAACAAAAACCTCTGCCAATCCGGCATTCTGCCGGGAGCAGAGGTTTTTGTGGTTCTACACTATAGATTGGGGTAAGTAAAAAAAAGAAGAAGCATAACCGCTTCAAATCTTGTAGATTAAGGTTGTTCAAGCCACTACGAGAAAGGACGAAGGTTATGCTTCAAACACATCTTATCGCAGAATTACTTGG
>JAYFQU010000007.1:0-11957 GCA_034926785.1 Christensenella sp. | reverse complement strand
TCATTTTAACCCAAAGTAAAACCCATCGGCAGAGTCCGCAGGGCTTTGTCGATGGGCTGGGGCGCGCCAGAAATGGCGCGCCCGTTGTCCCTATTGGCTTGCATTATCGAAAATCGTCGAGATTCACGGTGAGCGCATATTGCGTCATCACATCGTGCTGCGGGTCGGTTTGAAACGTGGTGCTGTGCCCGTTCGGTTTGCTTTCGTCATACACAGTACTCGTATAGACCGCGCCATCTCGCAAAGAGATGTCCTGCATTGGTCCATGATCCACACTTACCTTCATAGCCCAATAATAAGTAGTCGTCGGCAGGATCGTAATCGTTTTAATATTTGCCCACTGGCTCGGCGAGAGCGAACTGTTAAATAGTTCAAAATCATATTCAAGCTTCTTTCCCGTCTTGTCCGCTGTTCCCATCGGCCCGCTCGCTTCAAACGGGTAGCTTGTCCAGGTTTCAGGCGCTTTCCCATCCAGCAAAATCTGGAACGATAGATTACAATAACACCTCTCCGCCGCCGTCCAACGATCCGGTAATGTGACATGCAACGTGATCTTCGTATCTGTCGGGGTAAAAGAAATCTCCTTCAGGGAGTATGACGCTCCGGTGAAATCGAGCTCATGCGTATAGGTATCTGTCTCGGTCGAATCCTTTGTTCGTTCGGCTTCCGGCTGCCATTCCTGAATGGTGACAGGGTGGATGCCGCCGAGCGCAATCTTGGTTCCCGTCTTTGCCTGCGTAGTCTGCGTCACGGCCAGATATGCGTTTGCGTCAACGCGAATCGTACCTAAGTCTGCATCCAGCACCTGCGTTGCACCGGCACTTTCCACGTTGCCATAGAACAGGCGCACCGAGAGATCGCCCTCCACCATGCCCGTCATCGGCTCCATGGCCTGATACACCTTGAGAAGTTCAACGGAGAAACGAACCGCATGGTTGGCCAAGTATTCATCCCAAAGTTTGTCCGCCTCGGGATTCGTTGAAACAAGCTTCCCGTTTTGAATCACTGGTTCTCCGCCTTCATCTGTTGCCACGGCATGGATGATCTCGTTCATTTCATCTGTGAAGGTCGGAACGATGCTTCCGATATATTCCCCGCCGTCTGCGGTTGTGAATTGAACCAGACTTTCGCATTCAAAGTAGTAATATTCTTCGCTGGGATCTCCGCCGAGTGATCCGTCGTTTGGGGCGAAACGATAGGTGTCCCCGCCCGTGGCCGCCTCCACAAACGGCCGCGCCGTTGCGCCGGACATCGTGCCGGAGAGATAGATGTGCTCCCCGTCGTATGCGACCTCGTCCAGCTTCATATCAAACGCATCCGCATACGCCTTGAATTCTTCCCCTACGTTACTGATTTTTACGCTGTTCTTGCCCACGGTTGTAGTAATCGCCTCTATCGTCGGTTCCTCGGTGCGCTCGCTCTTCTCCTGTCCGAAATATCCCCTTGGGCTAAACCAGTTGCTGATGAGTTCCTCCACCGCCGCCCTCGCGGAGGGAATCGAAAACACCGTAACCCCGAACGCAATGATCAGGCATGCGGCGGCCAATACCATCCTTCTCGCAGCCGTACGCGAGCGCTTTTTCCGTTTTTTACTCGCGCGCTGAACCCGCGCGTCGTCCACCATATACTGCATAACAGCCTCCTTGAACAATTCACGTTCCGTCATTGCTCATCGGCTCCTTTCCATTCCGCTCGAATCCGTTCCCTTGTGCGATAGAGCCGCGCTTTTGCCGCGTCCTCGCTGATGCCAAGTGACGATGCAATCTGCCGCACCGATTGGTCGAAGCCATAATAAAGCACAAACGTCTGATAGGACAGCAATGGTTCGCTTTTGACGATTTGCCAAACCTCGGCGGCATCCATCCGATCCAGCAGCGCGGGCTCAAACGGTGCCTGCGTATCCGGAATTGTCTCCAGAAGCGGTTCCTCACGCTCGTTTTGTTTGCAGTTGCTGCGATAGCGTTTGTAGAGTTCGCCCTTGGCAATTTTTATGAGATACCGAAACGGCTCCTCGGGGCGAAGCATTGCCGTGCGCTCATAAAACCGCTTCCAAACCTCCTGATAGAGGTCCTCCATGTCGGAGACGGTGCGGATGCGTACGACGAGAAAGCGCTTCAACCTTGCCGCATATTCGCGATAGACCTCGTCAAAATAGGCGTCCCTAGATTCCATGCTGTTCCTCATTTCATCAACCGGTTTGCTCTATATGCGTATCATAACTACCATTTGGTGTCAAATAAATGCAAAATATTTTCCATAGCAGTATCTATGAGAAAAGCACGGCGAAGATGCCGTGCCTTAGTTTCAATATTATGTGCTCTTTTGAAATTGCTCTGTAGTTTGAATGCCTCTTACGTTCGGAATATTGCTTTCTTGTCCAGCCCGGCAAGCAGCCGCAGAATATTATTGACGGCGGCACGATAGTCCCGCTTGCTTCTCGGCTTCGCCTCGCTGAATGGTATGGCGAGACGGTTGGTGCTAAATATCGCAGTCACACCGGCCTCATATGCCTCGTCGATGTCGTCCCCGATGTCCCCCACCACGGCGACGACGGGAACCCCCGCCCGCTTCGCACGGCGCGCCACGCCGATGACGACCTTACCCCGCAGGCTCTGGCTATCCAGCTTTCCTTCGCCTGTGATGACAAAATCCGCGTCTGAAACGCACTCGTCAAAGCAAACGGTGTCCAGCACGGTTTCGATACCCGGCCTTAACCGCGCGCCAAAGAACGCCATCACGCCCGCGCCCATCGCCCCCGCGGCACCCGCCCCCGGCAAAGCCGCAACATCCATGCCAAGCGTGCGGGAGATGGTTTGATCCAGCGCGGCGAGTTCGCCGTCCAGCAGACGCACCATCTGTTCATCCGCGCCCTTTTGCGGTGCAAAGACATAGGCCGCGCCGCGCGGGCCGTGCATCGGGTTGTCGATATCGCACATCGCAATAACCTCAATCCCCTCCAGCGCGCGCCTCGCCTCCGTATTGTCAATCTTCGCAATTCTGGAAAGCGTAGCGCCCACGGGCACAAACGGTTGTCCCTCCGCGTCATAAAACGCCGTGCCCAGCGCGGCAGCCGCGCCGCAGCCGCCGTCGTTGGTTGCGCTGCCGCCAAGCCCCAGAATAATCCGTTTTGCACCGTGCTCCAGCGCATGGCGCATGATCTCGCCAACGCCGTAGGTCGTTGTGCGCGACGGATCCTTTGCAGCGTCGTCCACGAGCGGTAGCCCCGCCGCGGCTGCCATCTCAATGATGGCAGTGTCGCCAAACCTGCCGTAAAACGCGGTTCGCCGCTCAAAACGCGGCCCAGCCGCCTCAAGTAATATCTTCTCGCCGGGCATGCATTCTAAAAAGCTCTCCACCGTTCCCTCGCCGCCGTCCGCCACCGGAAGGCCAACGACTTCGCAGGCGGGAAAAAACCGCCGGGTTTCTTCGGCGACGATGGCGCAGATTTCACCGGACGAGATCGTCCCCTTAAAAGAGTCGGAAACAACCACAATCTTCATTTTAAATTACCGTTCAGCGGGAGACGACGTTTTTCGCGTTTCCGGCAAGAAAATCCTTCAGGTTATCCACCGCGATGTCCATCAGTCTTTGCCGGCTCTCTTTCGGCGCCCAGCTGATATGCGGCGTGATGATGCAGTTCTTTGCAGTCAGCAGTGGGTTATCCGCCTTGATCGGCTCGCTGGAGACCACATCCACCCCGGCGGCGTACACCTTTCCGCAGTTGAGCGCGTCGGCAAGGTCCTGTTCCACAATCAGCGGCCCGCGGCTGTTGTTGAGGATAATAACCCCGTCCTTCATCTGCGCGATGCTCCCGCGATTTATAATTCCCTGCGTTTCGGGAAACAGCGGGCAATGCAGGGAGATTACATCCGATGTTTGAAGCAGTGTGTCCAGCGGCACATAATCCGCAATTTCCCGCCCGCTTTCGCTTTCCACGGCGTCATATGCGATGACCTTCATGCCCAGCGCCTTTGCAATTCTACCTGTGGATTGGCCGATTCGTCCAAATCCGACAATACCCATTATTTTTTGGTCCAGCTCCATGAGCGGATAGTCCCAGAAGCAGAAATCGGGGTTCGTCTGCCAGCGGCCCGCATGAACCGCCTCGTCATGATGTCCGATATGATGGCAGATTTCCAGCAGCAGCGCGATTGCAAACTGTCCCACCGCCGCCGTGCCATAGGTCGGGATATTCGTCACCGTCACCCCGGCTGTTTTCGCTGCGGCAACATCTACCACATTATAGCCGGTCGCGAGTACGCCGACGTATTCTAGCGTCCGGCATGCGTCAAACACGCGCGCGCTGAGCGGCGTCTTGTTTGTAAAAACAACCTCGGCGTCGCCGATGCGCCGGATGATCCCGTCCTCGTCGCTCAACGGCGTGCGATCGTATACCGTCAGCTCCCCGTGCGCCTGCAGTGCATCCCAGTTCAAATCTCCTGGGTTTAGCGTATAACCATCCAGAACAACAATCTTCATCGT
This sequence comes from Christensenella sp., assembly GCA_034926785.1. GTDB lineage: Bacteria > Bacillota > Clostridia > Christensenellales > CAG-138 > UBA7703. Next base: position 7,475 of record JAYFQU010000007.1, on the reverse strand, counting down.
TTCCAATCCTCTCCAAGAGCATTCTCTTCTCGCCGGCGCCTGCACGAACGATTCCGCCGGTTGCGTTCCACGCGCAGTTTCAAAGAACCACTTTACAGGGCGTGCCGTTGCCCGGCGGGAATTCGGTCTGCCCGATCCGTGTGCGCGATGGTTGATGCAATACCGTATTATACATCATCTGCGCCTTTCTTTAAAACACATAAGCAACCGGTTCGTTGATGTTCCTGTCCCAAGCGCGTCACCGCAGCAGGGTTCTGCCCCGATATCCATAGCGCAAAAAACGTATCGCAGCGTTTATCATTCGCCGGATGCGCCGCCGGGCTTGCCAACGCCGGTTGGAAGCTTGCAGCTTATCCGGGTCACACCACGGGGAGTAGAGGATGCTTCCTGTTGCTGTGATTGGCGGGAACCGCAATGAATCGGTTGGCGATCCGTTGGCGCCCGCATCGACTCCCCTGCCCACCGACGGCTATGCGAAGTGATATTCCTTCACCGGGGGGCAGGCAGCGCGGAAAGGGCAGGCTTTCTTGCATCATTGCATAACCGGCCAATTCCAATGTGAAACGGCCCTGTTTCCTGTTATAATGAAAACACGGTGTGCCATCCGCACAGGATATGCAACGAAATATTCCGCTTGTGATTGAGGAGGCTGCAAATGAAACAGGTCAAATGGGGAATTGTAGGAACCGGTAATATCTCAACCCAGTTTGCACAGGGGTTACAGTTCGTGGATCATGCGCAGATAGCCGCCGTTGCTTCGCGCAGCTTCGAGGGCGCAAAGGCGTTTGCGCAGAAGTTTGATATTCCCAAGTATTATAGCAGCTATGAGGACATGGCTAAGGATAAAGAGCTCGAAATAATCTATATCGGCACGCCCCACCCGCAGCACTATGAAAACGTGATGCTGTTTTTAGAGGCGGGGTTTGCTGTGGTTTGCGAGAAGCCGCTGGGCGTAAATGCGGCGCAGACCGAGAAAATGATTGCCAAGGCGCGAGAAAAGAACGTCTTTTTTCTGGAAGGAATGTGGACGCGATTTTTCCCTGCGTTTAAACAAGCGGTTGAATGGGTTCATTCTGGGCGTATCGGTCAGCCAAAACTGATCCAAGCGGTCTTTGGATATGACGACAGCGGCGATAAAAGGCAGTGGCGTTTTCAGCATGATATGGCGGGCGGCGCGCTGCTGGATGTCGGCATTTATCCGCTCGCAATGACATTTGCGATGTTCGGATCGGACCCCGCCAAAGTGTCCACCGCCGCCTGCATTGAAAACGGCGTTGACGAATACAACACATTTACATTCGAGTATTCGGACGGACGCATCGCGGTATTATCGGACGGGATTGGAATCAAGCTCGACAACAGCGTGTTCATCGGCGGAACCAAGGGCTCCGTTTTACTCGGCGAAGGGTGGTGGCATCCGGACCGAGTGGAGTTTGCACCGTGGGGTGACGCGGATACCGGTATCTCGCAAGATCGGGACGTCTTTCACCAGCCGTATCCGTCGTCCGGCTTTCAATACGAAGCGGAGGCCGTTCAGCGATATTTTCTGGACGGGCGCAAGGAAGCGCCTGAAATGCCGTTGGATGAAACTCTTAAAATTGCGCGGATGCTGGATACGATCCGGAAAAAATGGCCTCTTCTCTATAGGGAAGACGAAGAGTAATCCGGCAGCGTAAAATCATTTGTCACCCGGCAGCAGTCTGTTTGAAGCAAACTTCCCAGCCATATGCTCCTGATTGCGCGGATCGGCTGGGCGCCACCTTCCTGTCGCCCGTTTGCGGCATTCATCCGTAAAAAACATAGCAATACGGCCCTCCGCATCCACCCGGGATTGCGGAGGGCCGTATTGTCGAAAAGGAACGGAATTCATTCCATCCGCTCGGTGCTTGTCTTTCGCCGAAGGGCAGGCCTATCCCGATGCCATGACCAAGCCGGGCCAAGTGCCGGCTACTCCCGCGTTCGTGGGATGATTGGGAAAGATGGACCGGCTTCCCGCCCGGAATGCTATTGGAGGATTCGAGCAGCCGTCAAGCGGCGGGGGTAAAATGCTCCAACCCATTGGCCAGAAGATTCTTTTGATACGCCTGGTGATCGGCATACACCTCCTGCGTGAGCGGGTTGCGCCTGGTCTTCACGATGACGACGATCTCGTAAATGAACACCGCAAGGTTCGAGAGCAGCGCCAAGGCGCTCACGACGGTCAGCGCAGCCGGATTGTAGGAGGACGTGATGCCAAACGCGGGCAACGCCATATAGTCCACCGCAAGCGAGAACATCCCGAATAGCGCGAGCGTCTGCGCACGATGCTGCAGCCAGATGCCCCGCTTGACAAAAAACTCCGCAACCGTACACGACACCAGCAGGGCAACGCCCGCATACATTGAACGTGTCGAGAGGCAGTTATAGCAGTAGGCAAGATTCCAGAGATCGTAGGCGATGATCCAGAACCAAAGCTGATCTGCCCAGACCATATCTTTGGACTTTGTGTTCGAAACGCGGATGCCTACCCAGCCAGTCATGGTCAGCACAAGCAATATGCCCGCAATCGCGTTAAGAATATTCCAAGGCCCGCCAAGCAGGGTCAGGCCCGCGCTGTCCGTGGTCAGCGTTTGAAAGGTGTTGAACACCTCCAGGTCGCGGAAGATCGCTTCGACGATATTGATGCCGAGGATCGCCACCGGGAAGTACGCGGCAAATTTCGTGCTGCCGAGTTTGGTATAGCGGATTGCCATAAAGCCGACAACGCCGAGCAGCGCGGAATAGGTCTTGACTACGCCAAACCAGGTTTTGCTGGACGGACTGCCGACAACGCCCGCGGCGATGAGGCCGACCAGCACGACCGGGAACACGCAATAGGTCAAAATCGCGAGGATCTTGCTGCGGCGCGTAATTTCGTTGAGCAGCACCAGCGCTGCAATGACCGCGAGCACGGTAAGTACGCTAACAAGCGAATAGCCCTGAAAAAAGAATCCCATATTCATTTCCTCCCTATGGATTCCCTGCTACAGCAGGATCGAAACATCGCCAATCGGATATGCCTTGCAGGAGTGGATGTAGCCATACTGTTCATCCGCTTTGCGCAGCATCATTCCTTTGGAGAGAAATACCTTGCCGGAGACGAGCTTCACGCGGCAGAGGCTGCATTCGCCGCTGCGGCAGCAGACATTTACGCGGATACCCGCTCGTTCCAGCGCGATGAGGATGGGCTCGTTTGCCCGCGCCTCGATGGTTCTCTCCCCGACGGTCACGCGGAAGATTTCCTCTCCCGTGAGTTCGGCCGGCCAGCCGGCCTCCTGTTCAACATTTTTACAAGCGCCAAAGAGCTCCCTGCGAATCCGTTTTTCCGGCATGCCGAGCGCCTCCAGCTCCCGCTGGCAGAACTCGTTCATCACCTGCGGCCCACAGATGTAGCAGGTGCGCTCCGCAAAGTCCGGCACCAGCCGCGCAATGCGTGCTCCGTCAAGAAATCCGGTTTCGCCCGCCCAGTTTGCAATATTATCCGAAATCACAAGCTGGTAACGAAAATTGGGGTATGCGTCCGCATAGGCGCGCAGTTCCTCATGATACAGCGCGGCCTGCTCGTTTCGGCAGCCGTAGAGCAGCACGATATCGCGGTCCAACCGTGCCTCGAGCACCTCGCGCGTCATGGACAGAAACGGCGTAATCCCACTGCCGCCCGCGAGAAAAAGCGATTTTTTTGCGTGAAACACCGGCTGATAGCGAAATACGCCGGCGGGTCCGTTGGCATAGAAGATGTCGCCAACCTTGACCTCGTCGAGAAGATAGTCCGAAACAAACCCGCAGGCCGACCGTGCAACGGTGATCTCATAATATCCGCGCTGACGCGGCGACGAACTGATGCTGTATGGGCGACTCGTGCGCACACCGCCAATTTCAACAAACAGATTGAGATATTGCCCCGCCTCAAACGGCGGCAGATAGCCTTCCGCACCGGAGAGACGAATGATCTTCGCATTCTTGCCCGTGTCCGCAATCGCGCTGACGACGAGGCTTAGCGACTTCGCGTGAAGCGGCGCAATCCGCGCATCCGCCTCATTCCCCTCCGGGATCTTATCCAGCGAAACCTTCCGCAGCACGCGGATCTCTTCGAGCACTTCCCCACCGTGCACAAGCGTGCCGAGCAGCGTATCCTTTAACGTTTTTCCCATCGTTACACCTCTCTTGCCATGCGTTTGGCGAGCTTATCCGCGAACAGATAGTTCGGACCGAAGCCGCAGGCGTTGACCCAGCCGCCGGCAAACTCCAGATTCGGAATCTTGCTCTCCGTGGGAAAGAAAAACACTGAGTTCAGCAAATCCTGCTCATATCCGTAGATCGCGCCGCCGGGATGGTTAAGATAGCGCATGTGCGTCAGCGGCGTCGCAATCTCCATCTCCTCGATATGGCTCGTAAAGCCGGGGTACATCGCCTCCAGCCGGGCGACGATACGCCTGCCCGCCTCATACTTCATCTCGTAATACTGCTCGGGTGAGAGCTTCTCCCACTCCGTGCCATATTTCAGCGTTCCGGCGGTGATGATGCTTGTTCCTTTTGGCGAGACCCCCGGGTCGTCCACCGTGTAGCAGGTTGCCACCAGCGGATCATGCTCCGGCAGGAGACGATACGCATCCTGAAAATCCTTGTTTGCGTCAAAGCTCTCGTAGTTGAGCGTGAACGAGGTCGTAAAGCCGATCTCCTCCGGCGTGCAGTCCAGCCCGATAAAGCACGTGATGGCCGAGATGCCAACCGTGTACGGCTTAAGGTATTCCCGCGCGGCGGCGGGCACCTCGCCCGGCTCCAACAGCGCGCCATAGGTCGCGAGCGGAGAGATATTCGAGATGATCTTCTTCGCGCGGTATGCCACGCCGTTGTCGTCGATCACCCCGACCGCTCCGCCGCCTTCAAGCAACAGTTTCTTCACGCCGAGGTTGAGCCGCACCTCGCCGCCCATGCGGCGGATTGCCTCCATGATGGCCTGGTTCATCATCATGGATGTTCCGCGCAGATAGTAAGGCTTGTCCTCCATATAGATATTCGTGCATTTGGCAAGGATCGACCATGGAAAACGTTCGGGCGGCATGCCCATAAAGCACCAGTAAGCGCTCAGCGCAAGCTGGAGCTTGGGGGAGATGAAAAATTCGTCCAGCACCTCTTGGGTACTCATCAGGCCATAGCGCGCGAGCGTCGGATACATCTTCGGAAAGAGCCGCTTCATCAGCGCTTTTTTGAGCGCTCCCGGTTCCCCCGTGCTCTTAGCGCTCGCGTCCGCAAACTTTGCCGATTCGGCGGCAAAGGCATATACGGTCTCAAAGTAACGCAGAACCGCGTCCTTTTCCCCGGGAAACTGCTCCGCGAGATACGCCTCGCATGCCTTCCGGTCGGCGGGGATGCTCACGCCCGTTCCGTCCGGAAAATTCACACGAAAAAGCTCCTTGATCTCGATCCATTCAATCTCGCGCTCGATGCCGTAACGCCGGAACTGCTCGCGCAGCGGGCCGGGCTTCTCTGGCGTGCCCATGCTGCTGAGCTGATGCAGCGCAACTTCAAATTCAAAGCGGCCGCGGCGGAAGCTTGTGCCGCACCCGCCGGGGATATTGTGTTTTTCAAACACAAGCACCCGCTTGCCCAGCTCGGCGAGCGTCGCGGCGGAGGCGAGTCCGCCGTTTCCCGCGCCGATGATGATGACGTCATATTCGTTCATGTTGTCGTTCCCTTATTTCACAAAGCTGGCGAAGAGGATCAGCGCGACGTTGAGAACCATGACCGGGATCTGCACGACAGGCTTTTTTGTGAAGGTGACAAAGCGCGAGAACCGCTCGCTTCTGAGGTTTTCCTCCACATATTCTTTCTCCGTAATCTGCAGGCATCCACCAAAGGAGAGCGACCCTGCGCGGAAAACCAGCCAGAAGCCGGGGTTGCCGGTGACGAGGCTGCCAAGAATCGGCGCGGCCAGAATGCCGACATGCAGCTTTGCCACGGAGGGAGAGAACTCATTGGTGACAAAAATCCAGTTCCACAGGGTGTAGGCGGCAATCCAAGCGATGGTTCCGGCCAGCGTCAGCGCGTGGAACTCGTACATATGCATGAATTTCGCGAAAAAGCCAAGCTGCGTCAAGCCCGTGTAGTCAATCCACGACCCGCGCAAAAAGATGCAGGAGGCCGCGAGCACAAGGCCGGTAATGCCGTTGCAATAGCGCTTATAGCGGAAGAGATCCGTCAGGGTCGCCTCCAGAATATTGATCGCGAGGAAGATGATAACGATGTTGACGAAGATCTGCCTATTGAGGATGTTGAACACCGCGAAGATGATCAAAACGCGCAGCAACGTCAGGGTTGTCAGTTTCAGCCGCTCAAAGAACACAAGCTTGCAGAAGATCATAATGATCAGCGGCAGCAGAACATTAACCAGGATGTTCACCAGAATCGGCTGGCTCGCCGCGAGCATGCTCGTCGCGGTAAAGGCGATGGTCAGAATCAGCAGCAGTACGTTTTGGTTGCGGTGCTCCGCATTCTTTGGCAGTGTTTGTTCCGTCATGACAATTCCCTCTTTTCCCCAGTTGATTTATCTCAGCCCGCCGCTTTTAGGCGGCGCTGACAGCTAAAAATTCTGCTCGAACGAAGCGGTCAAAAGTTTGCAGAAATGCGTGAGCCGCTGGCGCGCGTCAATTTCGTCCGCCGCCGAACCATCCTGCGAAATCGCCATCTTTTGCAGCAATCCCAGCAGTGCATCATAGGTGTTATAGTAGAGCAGTTCGACGTTTGCGCCCGTTTTCACCGAGCCGTCGGCAATCCCCGCCCGGATGGCGTTTGCCAGCGGCGCATGAGAGTTTTTAAACGGCGTTGGCGGCTTGTTATCCAGAAGCGCGCTCTTCCCGTTGCGGTTAAGGTATCCCTCCGCCTCCTGAACAAAGATGATCTCCGGACGGTTGGTCACATAGAGATCCGCATAGCCGCAAAGGATTTCATAGATCTGCGCTATGCCGCTTTTGCCCTGCGCGCCCTCCGCGTGAGCCTGTTCAATTCTTCTTTGGTTATCCTGCCAAAAGAGCAGCGCGGCGGCCAGCACCAAATCCGCCTTGGTTTCAAAGTAACGGTAGATGGAGCGCTCGGTCAATTTTGCCCGGCGCGCAACCTCGGAGATCTTTGTTTGTTCAATCCCGTTCTCAATAAAGCAAGCAAGCGCCGCTTCGATTACGGTTCGCTTGTTCTGTTCACGTAGTTCTTCAAGGGACATTGTTTTTCCCCCTTTGCTAGATGAAATCGATCCCGCGATCTGGATATCAGAGAGGAACCAGAAATGTCATATGAACTGACATTTATAGAATAGCCTAGGTTGATCTAGCCCCACGGAACCGGGCCAGCTACAATGTTAGGAAAGAAAGAGAAAAGACTAACAAAGGAGCTGAAAGAAGATGGCAAGAAAGAATTACACAGTCGAGCAGATCATCGTCAAGTTACGGGAAGTAGAACTGCAT